>NZ_MIEH01000026.1 GCF_001754075.1 Merdimonas faecis
AGAAATCCCCCGTCCCCTTTCAACAAAAAAACTACGTTAAATGACACGCCACCTGATGTCCTGGCGACACTTCGTGCAGCTTCGGCATTTCTTTGAAGCAGCGCTCTGTCGCGTACTGGCAGCGTTCTGCAAAGCGGCAGCAATTTTTCGGATTGATCGGGCTTGGAATCTCTCCCTTGATCGCGATTCTCTGATTGGCCTTGGCCTTGATCGGATCCGCCTCTGGTATTGCCGACAGAAGCGCCTGTGTATACGGATGCATTGGATGGTCATACAGTTCTTCTGTTTCAGCTGTCTCCACCATCGTGCCCAGATACATGACTATCACACGATCGGAAATGTATTTTACCACACTTAAATCATGTGCGATAAACAAATAGGTCAGCCCCAGGCTTTCCTGGAGTTCTTTCAGCATATTGATAACCTGTGCCTGGATGGACACATCCAGTGCAGAGATAGGTTCGTCGCAGATAATAAACTCCGGTTCCATGGAAAGTGCTCTGGCGATTCCGATACGCTGTCTCTGTCCTCCCGAGAACTCATGAGGGAAACGGGACATATGGTCTTTATTCAGTCCTACCATCTTCAGCAGCTTTTCCACCCTCTCATCTATCTCTTTCTGTGGAATGCCCTGCTGTTTTAACCCTTCTCCGACGATTTCTTTTACCGTCATTCTGGGGTTCAGTGATGAGTACGGATTTTGAAAGATCATCTGTACCTTATTGCAAAAATCTCTTTTCTCCGCATGAGACAGTTTAAAAATATCTTTTCCATCATAGAATACCTCGCCTTTTGTCGGCTGATATAATTTGATCATGCAGCGTCCGGTGGTTGATTTTCCACATCCCGACTCTCCTACCAGGCTGACGGTTTCTCCCTTATAAATATCAAAGGTCATATTATCCACCGCCTTCAGAGTGGCATGTCGGTTGATCTGGAAATATTTACACAAATTTTTCACCTGCACGAGAGGCTGTTTTTCATTCGCGCTCATCTATTCCACCTCCCTCTTTTTCGCATCCGGTCTCCTCAGATCATTATCCGGCGCAAATTCGTGCTGGAGCCAGCAGCAGGTCATGTGCTCTTCGGACAGATCATAAGTCTCCGGAGGCATTTCACTGCAGATTTCCATTGCATACTCACAGCGGGCCGCAAACGGACATCCCTTCGGCGGCGCAAACAGATCCGGAGGCGTTCCTTCTATCGGATGAAGCTTTTCACCTTTTTTCGTGTCAAGCTTTGCAATGGACTGCATCAGTCCTTTCGTATAAGGATGGGCCGTACCATAAAAGATCTCGTTGACCAGACCCTTCTCTACGACTTTTCCACCGTACATGACAAGCACGCGGTCGCACAGTTTCGCAATTACGCCCAGGTCATGGGTGATCATGATAATCGAAGTTCCGGTTGTTTTCTGCAATTCTTTTAAGAGGTCCAGGATCTGCGCCTCGATCGTAACGTCCAGAGAAGTCGTCGGCTCATCCGCAATGACAATGCTTGGCCTGCCTACCAGCGCGATCGCGATCATGACTCTCTGCTTCATACCGCCCGACAGTTCATGGGGATACTGATTGTAGCGGCGCTCTTCGTCTGAAATTCCGACCAGCCGCAGGATCTCCATCGCTTTCTGCTTTTTCTCCGCATGGCTCATTTCTTTATTTTTAATAAAAACTTCCTCGATCTGTTTTCCGATTTTCATTGTCGGATTCAGAGACGTCATCGGATCCTGAAAGATAAAGCCGATCTCTGTTCCGCGGATCTTCCGGAGTTCTTTTTCATTCATTTTCAGGATATCCTCACCCTTATACAGGATCTCTCCTCCTTCAAAAAATCCCGGTGGCTCCGGATTCAGGCGCATGGTACACTGCGCGGTTACACTTTTTCCACACCCCGATTCACCAACGATCCCCAGGATCTCGCCGGGACGTACATCAAAGCTGACATTCCTTACTGCTTTTACGACGCCGCCATAGGTGCGGAAGGAAAATGACAGATTTTTTACTTCCAATAAACTTTCCATAACCTTTCCTCCCTTCCTATTCCGTACCTCTCAGCTTCGGATCAAACGCATCCCTCAGCCCGTCGCCCAGAAGATTCAGAGCCAGCATCGTGGTACAGATCATAAAGGCCGGTACAAATACCTGATATGGATATACCCGCAGCATCTGGATTCCTTCTTTTGCAAGGACACCCCAGCTGCAGTCCGGCGGAGATATTCCAAGGCCGATATAGCTTAAGAATGCTTCCTGGAATATCGCATTCGGGATCGCCATCGTCACACTCGTAATAATCAGTCCCATAACATTTGGAAGAATATGCTTTACAATAATGACGATATCCTTGACTCCCATAATCTTTGCTGCCGCAACAAAATCAGATTCCCGAAGTTTCAGGACTTCTCCTCGGACGGTACGGCAGCTTCCGATCCAGCCCACGCAGATCATCGCAATGATCAGGCAGTGAACACCGTTTCCAAGCACTACCATCAGAAGAAGCGTAATGATCATGCTCGGGATACCGTAAAGCACATCCACGATACGCTGGATGAGCAGGTCTACTTTTCCCCCGTAATATCCGGAGATACCTCCTACCAGCGATCCGATGATACCGTTAATGATACTTGCCGTAAAACCGATCGTCAGCGATACCCGGGCGCCCATCCAGGCTCTTACCCAGAGGTCGCGGCCCAGGCTGTCAGTCCCGAACCAGTGGCTCGAGGAAAAACTCTGGTTCATCTCATTTACATTCTGGGTATAATGTGTGTAATGACTCAATATAGGTGCAAATATTGCCAGGATGATGTACAGTCCGATCAGACAAAGCGAAAAAAACGCCACCTTGTTCTTCCGGATCCTCCTCCAGGCATCCTGCCAGTATCCGATATTCGGCCGGGAGATAGACTCCATGCTGCTGATATTTTTTCCTACGACTTTAAATTTTTCTCTTGTAATCTCTGCCATTCCCGTCACCTACTTTCCTTTTCCGCTCAAGCGGATTCTCGGATCTATGATACCGTATAAAATATCCACAACCAGATTCATCAGGATCAGGAACGCCCCGAAGAATATGGTCATTCCAAGCACCAGCGTATAATCATTGTTGCTGATACTCTGTACATAGTGCTTTCCAAGTCCGGGAATTGCAAACAATGCTTCAATAACAAAGGTACCTGTCAGAACCGACGCCACCAGAGGACCTAAAACAGTGACTACCGGCATGATCGCGTTGCGGATCTGATGTTTGATCGTGATCCTCCATTTTGAAAGACCTTTGGCCTTGGCTGTCTTTGTATAATCTGAAGTGACTACCTCCAGCATACTGGCGCGCATCAGCCGCGATACCATCGCCAGCGTGTAGAATCCCACCGCGATCGACGGGAGAATCGTATGCGCCACACTGGTATATTGAGCGACCGGCAAAAGCCCCCATCGGATCCCGAAGAAATACTGCAGCAAAGACCCCATGATAAAGTCCGGGATCGATGTTCCGATGATTGCAATAATGATACAGACCGCATCCAGCTTTTTCCCTCGGTTCAACGATGCGACTACACCAAGAGTCACGCCGAAAATCACGGCAAATATCAGTGCACGGATTCCCAGGTCTGCCGAATACGGAAACGCATCCGCAATGATCCTGTTTACTGACTGATTCACATATTTCATGGAATATCCCAGATCTCCATGCAGCAGATTGTTCATATATGTAATATACTGCTCAGGCAGTGACTTGTCCAAACCATAGTAAGCTTCCATATTTGCCCGGATCTCAGGAGTCATTTTATCACTGGAAAAGGGATCTCCAGGCATGAGACGTACCAGCACAAACACGATTGTGGTCAGTACTAAAAGCGTCACGATTGAGAGCCCGATTCTCTTTAGAATATATTTTGCCATAGGCTTCTCCTTTCTAGCTTTCCTCCTAAATTATATCAATTTCATTTTGAAAGAGGGGGAGAAAACTCCCCCTCTGAAAATCTCCTCATATCCTGTTTGCAGAATTATTCCTTAATATCTGCATATACCAAGTTATAGTTGTATCCTACGAAGTATACGTTAAAGTTTTCAATATTGTCATTTACAAGCAGCTGAATCCGGCGGAGCTGGAGCGGTACGACACCCGCATCCTGCAGGAAGATCTGCTCTGCCTGGAACAGCATTTCTGCTCTTGCCTTCGGATCTGTCTCAGTCTGGGAACCGATTACAAGCTCATCATATTCCGGGTTGCTGTAGCTGGTATGGTTATAAGAACCATCGGTAAGCCACAGTTCCAGATAAGAATAAGCATCCGGATAATCCGGTACCCATCCGGTAAATACCATATCAAAGTCTTTGTCTGCTTCCATCTCCAGTCTCTGCTTGTAGGTCACCTGACGGATCTCGATGGTGATGCCCAGCGCTTCCTGGATCTGATCCTGCAGAACCTCTGCCTGTTTCTTTGCCAGATCAGTGTCTGTCGTCAAAAGCTCGATTACAACTTCAGACGGATCAGAATATCCAAGCTCAGACATCGCCGCGTTCAAATATTCTTTTGCCTGATCCACGTCTCCTGCTACCGGGAACGCCTCATACGGGAATTCCTCACCATAATTGGTTCCCTCTTCTGATCCGTTTACATCCGGAAGGACATATCTGGTATTCGGCTCATAAACGCCGTTTGTTGCCAGCTGGATATATTCTTCTCTGTTTACTGCATAGTTCAGGGCCAGACGGAGATTCTTATTCTGAAGGATCCGCCCCTCGCTCATGTTCAGAGCCAGATAATCGTTCGCCCCGTCAAATACAAATTCAGACTGGTCTGCATACTGATCTGTCATTTCCGTCGGAACTTCTGTGATATCCAGTTCGCCCTCTTCCCACATTGCAACACCTGTCTTAGCATCTGCAACTGTCTTCAGTACGATCTCATCCAGATTAATGCTGTCTTTGTCCCAATACTGATCATTCTTGGCAAGAACGATCTCATCGCCATGCTTCCACTCAGATACTACGAACGGTCCGGAATAAGCCGCCTTGTCCGGATCAGCCGCATAGTCCTGTCCGTACTCTTCCACAAGATCCTGTCTTGCAGGGCAGAACTGTGACATGGCCGTCATTGCCGTAAAGTAGGTCGCCGGATGCTCCAGAGTAATCTCGACTGTAGATTCGTCCGGTGCGGTAACACCCAGTTCGCTGACTTCCATTTCCCCTGCATTTACTGCATTCCCGTTTTTCAGTATCGCGCCCAGGAAAGAATAAGTAGACGCAGTTGCCGGATCCATCAGTCTCTGGATACCGTATACATAATCTTCTGCCGTCAGATCTTCACCGTCGCTCCACTTCAGGCCGTCTCTCAGGTGGAAGGTATATACCAGACCATCATCAGACACTTCCCAGTCCTCCGCACCGTCACCTCTGATCTCACCCTCTACGTTCCGGGTAAGTCCGGCACAGGTATGGATTGCCGCCGTCGCACTCGGGATTGAGTTCATAAGCTGAGGATCAAGTGTAGGCGGTTCCTCACGCAGAGAATAGGTAACTCTTTTAAGCCCTTCAGAGTCGCCCTCATCGCTGGACCCTCCGGGCACCCCGCAGCCTGCCATCAACGTTACCGTCATGGCTGCCGTCAAAAACACTGCTAACAATCTCTTTTTCATACAATTCCTCCTTTTCTTTTCAGAAAGTGATATTTGGCTGACACCCCTTCCCTTAAAGTTCTATCAGCTCATGTGTAGCACTTATCAGGTTTTCATACCCGTCAGCTGTCACGATACCCTGATCCTCAATTCGGACACCGCCCCAGCCCGGAATATAAATCCCCGGTTCTACCGTTAAAATATTGTTCTCCTCCAGAACATTCTCACATCTTGCCCCGATATTGGGAAGCTCATGAACAAACATCCCGACTCCATGGCCGATTCCCTGGTAATGGTACTGAAAATACTCTGTATCTTTAATCGCCTCCAGGGAAGCTTCATAACATTCGATTCCTGTAACGCCCGGGCGAATGGCACGTTCCGTATCCTCTGTCATACGCCGGCACAGATCAAAGACCTCCCGCTGCTTTTCATCTGCTTTTCCGACTATCACAGTCCTGGTCATATCCGACAGATACCCTTTATACTGGCAGCCGTAATCCATCAGTACAAAATCTCCGTATTCCACCGCTTTCTGATCAGGAATGCCGTGGAGGAGCGATGTCTTGGCTCCCGATATCAAGATTCCTCCATAAGGCTTGGTATCCGCCCCTTCCATCACCATATAATGCGAAAGCTTTGATGCCAGCTCCTTTTCTGTCACTCCCGGATGGATATCTTTCAGGATTTTTTCAAACGCCCTGGAAGAAATTTCACAGGCCGCACGCAGATTATACAATTCCTCCGGTGTCTTGACCGCCCGGAACTTTTCGATCACATTTTCCGTCGGAACCAGTTCTGCCTCACAATTCTCCTGGATCGCGCTCCATTTGTCATATGTCAGATAATCCTCCTCAAACCCGATTGCCTTAATATCCTGGCCTTTTCCGCATTCCGCCAGCGTTTTCCCCATATTATATCCCTGAGACGTCCTCCAGTTTACGATCTCATAAGCCGGACACTCATAGGACGCCTGCTCTGTATATCTTGGATCTGTAATAAAATACTGATTTTCTCTGGTAATAAAAAGGAATGAATCCTCTCCGGTATAAAGGCTGATCCACCTTACGTTTGCAGGCTTTGCGCAAAAAAAAGCATCCAGCCCTTTGTCTTCCATATAAGCTCTTAACTGCTCTAATCTTTCCATCTTCTGTCATTCCTTTCTTTATCCTATGTCAAAATAGACATGATATGCTCCCTCTCTGATCCGGTAAAGCGGAAGGAAACGGATTTCTTCCCATGCGTATGCAAAAATCTCCGGGTCTTTTTCAAAAATCTGATTCAGCTGCCCTTCATCTGCCGGCTGCTTCAGAAATTCTCTCTGTTCTCCGGGCGCGGCCAGTATGTACGGCCCGGCCTGTATAGCCGCCAGACGAGGCATATCCGGTGTTTTCAGGTACCGCAGCCGGAAAGGAAACTCGATTTCCAGCTCCGTTCCTTCTGAAAATGAAAGTTCTAGATTGATATATCCACGGTCATTCGCCCTGTCTTCATGGGATTCACCATTTACCAGGATCCTATAACCACCTTCACACCAGCCAGGCTTTCTCAACGCCAGTATGTCGATATTCCCCTTTGCAAAAATGCGGATTCTCCCCGGTTCATTTTCATCTGCTTTCTGTATGATATTTATATGATTTCTGCTGTCGTCCAGCACAGAGGGCAGATATAGATTTACATATACTTTTCCTTTCCCATCATGAAAATATATGGTTTCGCCGTACTTAAACTGGCTTTCCATCCCCGTTCCATGACAGCAGCTGTTTTCCCACTCATATTCCTTTCTGGATCCCGGCGCCAGCGGCAAGAAATAAGTGCTTTCACCGGTTTCTTCCTGATCCTGGGAAGCCAGGATATGATTTAGCATCGTTCTTTCATAGTAGTCCATATAACGCGCATCCGGATCCAGCCGCCACAGCGTCCTTGTCAGCTTCAGCATGTTATAGGAAGCGCAGGTCTCCTGGGTATTCGCGGTAAGGAAGCCCCCGATCACTCCTCTGTCACGGAACATCTCTCTCTCCCCCATTCCTCCCGGTGCGTAAATATGTCCGGTCGTTACGTATTCCCAGAAACGCCTGGCGATGATAAGATACCTTTTTTCTCCGGAGACCAGAAATATCTCCAGTGCTCCGATAATCTGCGGAATATGCTGATTTGCATGCAGTCCGCCAAGGGCATCCTTTCCCAAAAGCAACGGAGCAAATAATTTGTCATTATCAAACATTCTTGCGCAGGACAGATAATCTTCCTTCCCTGTGATCCGGTATAATTTAGCCATTACCTCGTTCATGCCGCCGAACTCACCGGCAATATAAAGCCCCCACATCTTCATTCTCTGACTGCGGCTCAGCCTGGAAAGTCTCCGGTACACCCAGTCAGCCAGCCTGACAGAGATGGAAAGCGCTATTTCATCCTGCAGATATTCATAACAGTCTAACAGCCCTGCAAATAATTTATGTAATGTATAATACGGAGCCCAGATCTGGGGATAAGGCGTGTACTTTTCCAGAAGATCAAACTGTTCTTCCGAGTACCCGCTCAAAAAGCCTTCCGCCGCCCTGTGGCCTGCCCAAAAGCTGTCCTGACACTCCTTCAGGCTCCGGACCATATATCCGGCTTTTGCCTTCAGCTCCTCATCCCGGCAGATTCTGAAGCATAGGGCAAGTGCAGACAGAAAATGTCCCGTCGTATGACCTCTCAGCAGGCTCTCAGATGCATCCCAGCCATCCAGGGGCTCTGCCTCTTTTACAGACAGCCCGGAAGCGCTTCGGAAATGATAGAGAAGCCGGTCCGCATCCATCCGGTGAAGATATCTTCGCATCCGCTCCTGTGCCCGGAAGCATCCGCTGTCCGGCAAAAGGCTAATCCTCGCATCCCCAAAATCATCCAGAAATACACCCGGCAGTTCCTGACTCTTCTCTGTTATACAGTCCGCTTTGAGTTCAGAACTCTCACTTCCCAGATCAGCAGCCTGTTTTTCTATCATCTCAATCTGATAGTCTTTTAATCCAATAACCTTTCGTGTTTGCAGATAATTTCTGTTTTCTTTATTATTCTCCATAATTTTCTGCTTATTTTAAAAAATAAATAATACTTGTTAAAATAATATCTGTTTTTTGTCTTTCTGTCAACTTATTAATGAACAAACCATGATATTCTTATATCAATTCACAGGTCTGCAATGGCTTGCATAATCGAGTAGGAGGCGGTGATTAACCGCCGTCCTCTCACACCACCGTGCGTACCGTTCGGTACACGGCGGTTTCAATAGTTGACGTGCAGTGACTGATAGGCTGTGGCTATATCATAGAAGCCCCAGTTTATCAGTCTTTCTTTTGTTAACGCTCTTTTGACCACTCCTGCGTTAGACATTCTCCAGTATGATTTTCTACTGTATGCCCCCTCGCAGGCTGCCCACTCCGGCAAGCCCAAGCCCTTTAGCTTTCTTCGCCGGGTCTTCGGCCGTTTCCACTGTTTCCAGATACACATCCGTATCCGGCGGTACAGCCATCCATTCAGGCTTTCAATGTTATTCTTCATATCCGCTATTCCGTAGTAGTTCAGCCATCCTCTCATGTAGACTTTTATCTTTTCCATGGTTTGGACGATACTTCCGCACCTGCTCCGGGAAGTGAGCCTGCGCAGTTTATCCTTGGCTTTCTTCCATGACTTCCCATGGACTCGGATATAAATTCCTTTTCCGTTCTTCCCATAACAAAAGCCAAGGAACTTAAAATTTCGGATTGCGAATACACTGACCGTCCGGCTCTTCTTCCGGTTTACCCTCAGCTTCAGCGTTTTCTCCAGATATTTCGTACTGGATTCCAGCAGTCGCTCTGCGGCCCGTTCACTTTTCGCCAACAGCACGATATCATCTGCATAACGGATACACGGTACGCCCCTCCTGTGGAACTCCCAGTCGAATTCGTTCAGATACACGTTTGCTAAAAGCGGGGATAGATTTCCTCCCTGCGGGGAACCTTCCTCTGTCTCTGTTACTACACCGTTCTCCATTACTCCGCTTTTCAGGTATCTCTTTACCATCTGTATTACCCTCTCATCTTTTACCTGTTTTCTCAACAGATTCAGCAGGATTGTGTGATTCAGTGTATCGAAATACTTTGACAGGTCAAGGGCGACTGCCCTTGTATAGCCCTGCTCGATGTACTCTTTTATCCTGAAAATAGCGTCTTTTGCCTCTCTTCCCGGACGATAGCCAAAGCTGTCATCCGAAAACAACGGCTCATAGATTGGCATGAGCTGTTGGAGCATTGCCTGTTGGATGATGCGGTCAATGACGGTGGGGATACCAAGCTTTCGCATCCCTCCGTCCGGCTTCGGGATCTCCACCCGTCTGACGGGAAACGGGGTGTATTTTCCTTTCCGTATCCTCTCCGTCAATTCGTGGTTATGTTCCCTCAGCCATGGCAGAGCCGCCTCGATGGTCATCCCATCGACTCCCGGCGCTCCCTTGTTTGCCTTTACTCTTTTGTAAGCTCTGTTCAGGTTGTCTTTCTCCAGTATCTTACCCAAGATGTCCGGCTCTGCACTGTCTCTTTCCTTCCATATCCGGTTGAATGAGCGGTGCGCTCTCACATACCCTTTGCGTTCCGCGCTATCTCTCTGTGAGCAGCTTTCTTCGTTTTCTGTACCCATCTGCTCATTCCTCCTTTCCCCGTCGTACTAAAGACTCCTATTGATTCGGTCCTTCGCCGTAGAAGAACTTCCGGCTACTATGGCCTCTGCTGACTTCTGCGCGTTCAGCGTCATCTCACAATAACGGTTACTCCTCTCGGAGCGTTCCGCACAGACCTCCCTGGGTACCACACGTTTCCTTCCCTCCATCTATCTGCCGCATTTACTGCACATGATTCCGTGTAGCTATCGGGCTTCATCTTGGCTAGCAGACTTACCCTCATGTACAGCCTTCTATGCGGTTTCTGTTCGTCAGACCAGAGGTTTGCCCGTGGGTTAGTAGGTTCCCCACATCCGGCTTCCTTCAGATTCCACCTCACAATGGACACCCTTGCCTTCGGCTATATCCTTCCCGCTACCAGGCGGATTTGGGACTTGCACCCTTAGGAAACGTGCGCCGCCAGGCGCACTAGCAAAACACGGCCAGGCTCTTGGAGAGTCTGGCCGTGTTTCCATTTTTACAATTCACTTGTCCCGCCGGTGCGAAACCGCAATCCAATACCTCTGCACAATCCTATTTTCTCCTGTTCCAGGCGGACTGGCAATCTCATTTTCCCTTCTCCAAATTGATGGCAGATTGGCAGAATTAATCTGAGCATTTCTGTAGCATATCCCTTCCGTCGTTCTGACGGGCGGACACTGTATCCGATATTTCCCCCAAACTTGGAAAGTATATCAGACAATAGATGCCGAAAATCTATCATACCAACAACACGATCATCTTTTGCCTTACCGCCAGAAACCAACCCATTCTTCATATGACTCCACGTCTTCAAGGCCGCCGCACCCGTCAAGGCTGTCGTTGTTCTGCAGCAATCCTTTTTCATCATTACAGCATACTGATTACCTGATTTACTGATTTCACTCCCATGATATTGATCCCCGGTTTCCCGGGTACCCCCTGCAGCGCCTTTAGTGACACTTCCGGGATAATGCAGGTCTTAAACCCCAGCTTTCTCGCCTCTGCTACTCTTTGCTCAGGCATGGTCACTGCACGCACTTCGCCGCTTAGGCCCACCTCTCCAAACACGATCGCGTCCTCCGGTACAGGCCGGTTTTTATAGCTGGATGCAATCGCCATAACAATCCCAAGGTCGGCTGCCGGTTCGTTCATCCGGATCCCGCCCGCGATATTGACATAGGCGTCGTAGTTTGACAACGGCAGGCCGGCTCGTTTTTCCAGCACCGCCATCAATAAATTAACCCTGTTATAATCCAGGCCGGCGGCTGTTCTTCTTGGCATACCAAAATTACTGCGGCATACCAGTGCCTGGATCTCCATAAGTATCGGCCTGGTTCCTTCCATAGCGCAGGCCACCACCGATCCGGAGGCATGCTCTGGCCGGCCGCTCAGCATAAATTCTGAAGGATTCTCTACCTCCACCAAACCTTCTTTCCGCATCTCGAACACACCAATCTCATTGGTAGATCCAAACCGGTTCTTTACACCCCGAAGGATACGGTAGGAGGCATGTCTGTCACCTTCGAAGTAAAGGACTGTATCCACCATGTGTTCCAGTACCCTGGGACCGGCCACTGTTCCTTCTTTCGTCACATGTCCCACAATAAAAATGGAGATATTCATCCCTTTTGCCAGCTGCATCAGTATATTGGTAGACTCCCGCACCTGGGACACACTTCCCGGTGCAGAAGACACCTCTTCATTATACATAGTTTGGATAGAATCAATGACCACCATGTCCGGCTTCTGCCGCTCAATCGTCTGACGGATCAGTTCCAGGTTCGTCTCACAGAGCAGATACAAGTGTTCCGAAAAGGTCCCCATCCGGTTTGCCCGAAGTTTGATCTGTTTTCCGGACTCCTCCCCGGAAATGTACAGCACATTCTTTCCTGCATCGGAAAGACGCTGGCACACCTGCAAAAGCAGTGTAGACTTTCCAATCCCGGGATCACCGCCCACCAGTACCAGGGAACCCTGTACGATCCCGCCGCCAAGCACCCGGTCAAGCTCAGCGATACCAGTCCTGATCCTCTCGTCTTCTTCTACCGATACGCTGGAAAGCGTCACCACCTTAGACACTCTTTCCTTTCCGGCCTCAGAAGCCGCACTGGTGCTTCCTCTCGACACCGTTACCTTTTCTTCTACAAATGTATTCCATTCTTTGCAGGCCGGACACTGTCCCAACCATTTACTTTCTTCATGTCCGCAGTTCTGACAGAAAAATACTGTCTTCTTTCCTTTTGCCACAATAGCCTCCTTACCATTTATCTTTCATTGTAATCAATTGACCCGAAACACGATCCTTGCTATACTCTTTTTACAATAAAATTCACCTTTCGTATATTATATCGCAGGTATACAGTGTGTCAAGAAAAGGGAGGTCTTCACTTATGGAACTTCGAACAGCCGCCCCGGAAGACTTGGGGAAAATCATGGAACTTATTGACCAGGCAAAAGCCTTCTTGAAAAGAAATGGTGTGGATCAGTGGCAGAATGGTTATCCGGACCAAACATGTATTGAAGAGGATATCCGGAAAGGCAAGGGCTATCTCTGTATCCTGGATCATGATATAGCCGGCTATGTCTGTATCGACTTTGAGGGAGAACCCGCCTATGACACTCTGGATGGCAAATGGCTCAGCATCCAGCCCTACGTGGCCGTTCACCGCCTTGCGCTGGACGCTTCTGTCCGCGGCCGGGGGCTTGCATCCCAGGTATTCGAAGAAACCGAACGGCTCGCCCGCTCTAGGGAGATCCACAGCTTCAAGGTGGATACGGATAACGATAACCAGATCATGAAGCATCTTTTAGAAAAAAACGGCTTTCAATTCTGCGGCACCATCTGCTTTGACAACAGCGAAAAGATTGCTTTTGAGAAGCTGATCTGACAGGTCTAAAGAAACTGATGCCACTATCTATCACCGAAGAAGGAAATCTGCTGTATAAACAGATTCCCTTCTTCTTTGGTACATATGTGATTGACACATTATTTTTTTACGATCTTCACTGAAACTGCTTCGTCTTGTCCCAATTCTACACTGACGCTCAGCTTTCCGCTTAAGTTGGTCTTCATCTCGCCTGCGCTTACTTCGTTCATATATACTTCATACTGTGTATCCGCTTCCATCTCCAGGGTAAACTGTGCATCCTTTGGTCCGGACACCTGGAAGGTGATCTCTGCCTCCGATGCGCGGAAATTTTCAACTGCTGTTCCCGGCACAGACTCATATACAAACATGCCGTTGCGTTCCAGTTTTGTAATCTCCGCAAATGTCTTTACCTTATAAATGTCCCCCTGATGCTCAAAGCCCTCCAGCTTGGTCTTGCTCTCCAGCGTATAATCTCCAAAGCTCAATGTTCCGTCTGCCTCAGCTCTCAGAAGCTCTTTCACTGCTGCCATTATGATATCCTCCTTGGGTTCTTCATTTGTATCCTCATTATATCTCAAATCCGGGTTATTTTGTAGTCTTTGGCATAAATTTTATTTCTTTTTTAGACATGCCTGCCACCACTTCCGTTCCCCTCAAAACCTCGCCTGTAAGTACTGCTTCCGCCAGTTTATCTTCCAGCTGGTTCTGCACAGCACGGCGCAAAGGACGTGCCCCGTACTTCTGATCCGTCCCGGTTTCCACGATATGCTTTTTCACAGAATCCCTGATGGTAAGACTGATATCCAGCTGTTCTTTCGCACGTTTCACAAGATCCTTACACATCATTCCAACGATCTTCTTCATCTCCTCCTGGCTCAGTGGATGGAAGACCAGAATCTCATCAATCCGGTTCAAAAACTCCGGACGGAAAATCAGCTTCACTTCGTTCATGACATTACTTTTCATCCGCTTATAGTCTCCAGCCGCATCTTCCCTGGTATTGAATCCCAGTTTCTTCGGATCGATGATGGACTGGGCACCTGCATTCGAGGTCATGATGATGACCGTATTGCAAAAATCCACCTTACGCCCCTGGGAATCTGTAATATGTCCGTCATCCAATACCTGCAGGAGAATATTGAACACATCCGGATGCGCTTTTTCAATCTCGTCGAACAGGATCACGGAGTACGGATGCCGGCGTACCTGTTCGCTGAGCTGTCCGCCTTCGTCATGTCCCACATATCCCGGAGGTGATCCGATCATCTTAGACACACTGTGCTTTTCCATATATTCCGACATATCCACGCGGATCATAGAATCCTCAGTTCCGAACAAAGCCTCGGAAAGTGCCTTTGAAAGCTCTGTCTTCCCCACACCGGTGGGTCCCAGGAACAGAAAGGACCCGATCGGACGCTTTGGATCTTTCAGGCCGACTCTGCCGCGTTTGATGGAGCGGGCCACTGCCGACACCGCTTCCTCCTGACCGACTACCCGCTTGTGAAGAGTCTCTTCCAGCCGGTTCAACCGCACGCTCTCGGATTCCGCCAGCTTTTTCACCGGGATCTTGGTCCACTGAGATACCACTTCCGCAATATCCTCTTCCGTCACCACCAGCTTTTTGTCCGCATTTTTCTGCTGGAACCGTTGTTTTTGCTGCTTCAGCTTCTTCAGCGCTTCATCCCTCTCCTTGCGGACCAGCGACGCTTCTGCCACGTCCCCTCTTACCAGAGCCTCTTCCAGATCCACCGCCAGATCCTGGGCCGTCTTTTCCAGATCAAAGATTTTCTCCGGTACTTTGAATCCCTTAAGGCTTACTTTTGAGCAGGCCTCATCCAGCACGTCAATAGCCTTATCCGGAAGAAACCGGTCGCTGATATAACGTGCAGACATTCCCACTGCCGCCTTCAGCGCTTCCTCTTCAATCTTTACGTGATGGTGGGCTTCATAACGGGAACATAGCCCTTCCAGAATCTCAAGACAGTGCTCCCGGGTCGGCTCCTCCACCGTGATAGGCTGGAATCTCCGTTCCAGAGCCGCATCCTTTTCGATATATTTCCGGTATTCCCCGATTGTCGTTGCTCCGATCAGCTGCAGTTCTCCTCTTGCCAGCGACGGCTTTAAAATATTAGAGGCATCCATGGCCCCTTCCGCTCCGCCGGCACCAATGATCGTATGCACTTCATCCAGAAACAGGATCACATTTCCGGCAGCCTTTACCTCCTGTATCAGCCGCTTCATCCGTTCCTCAAATTCTCCCCGGTACTTGGAGCCGGCAATCATTGCAGCCAGATCCATAGTCAGGATCCTTTTATCCTTCATACTGTCCGGCACCACACCTGCCGCGATCTGCGCCGCAAGACCTTCGATCACCGCCGTCTTTCCAACACCTGGTTCTCCCACCAGGCAAGGGTTATTCTTCGTTCTCCTGCTTAACACCTGCATCAGCCGGCCGATCTCTTCCTTCCTTCCGATCACAGGATCCAGCTTTCCTTCCTCTGCCTGTGCCGTGAGATCCGTACCGAACTGCTCCAGCACACCGTCTCTTCTTCCTGCTTCCTGTGCCAGTTCCTCCTGATATTCCTTCGGATCTACTCCCAGCACCTCCAGGATCTCCTGATATACCTTCTGCATATTGATATTCAGCGTCAGGAGGATCCTGCAGGCAACACAGTCCACGTCACGCAGGAGCGCCATCAAAAGATGCTCCGTCCCGATCTCCTCAGAACGGAAGCGCATAGCCTCCGCCTTACTGTCCTCCAGGATATACGCAAGCCTCGGACTCACTTCCGGGCGATGTGCCAGAGAAACATTCCCAACGGGGGAAACCAGTTCCTCCATCACCTTCAGGATCTTCTCCTCCTCCACACCATTGGCGTCCAGGACCTGCCCGGCCACACCGGTATAGACCTGCCGAAGCCCGATCAGCAGATGCTCCGTCCCGATATAGGGATGGTTCATTTCCTTTGCTGTCCGCTCCGCAATCCTTAATACTTCATTTGCCTGCCTTGTATAGTTCATGTTGTCTGCTATTCCTTTCCATATTCATCAAAAATGTCATCTACCAGAGCATGTACCTCACCGCGCGTCACATTTTTACAGCACCCTTTCGCCAGTAAGATCCTCAGATTCTCCCTCATCTTAAGAAGCGCCTCCGCCTTATCCACATCCAGCGCGATCACCGCGCCTTTCCTGCGGTCCAGGCGGATGAATCCCTCCTGCTTCAGCACCGTATACGCCTTGTTGACCGTGTGCATATTAATGCCCACGGTATCTGCCAGCTGCCGCACCGATGGCAGTGCGTCGCCTTCTTTGATCAGATCCATTGCTATCCCCATGATGATCTGATTCTGCAGCTGTACATAGAGCGCTTCCTCACTATTGAAATCAATTTCTATCAACATATGATCCACCTGCTTTTGTATCCTTTTATCGCTTGTTATATCCGTAGTATAACACAATCAAAAGGAGCTTACAACCGAAATTGTAAGCCCCTTTTTGCAACTTGAAGGAATTAAGTTTGGAAATGTCTTAAGTGTACTATTAGCAGATTGTCTTAATATCTACATATTCATAGCAGTCAAAGCTGTCCGCTACGTTCTTGCAGGTCAGTTTTCCATCATAGGTATTGATAGCGGAGTAGATTACTTCGTTATCCTTGCATGCCTGCTCCAGTCCTTTGTTCGCAATCTGGAGACCATAGCTTACGGTCGCATTTGTCAGTGCGATCGTGGAGGTTCTCGGAACTGCTCCAGGCATATTTCCTACGCAGTAGTGAACTACGCCGTCTTCGATAAAGATCGGATCGTCATGGTAGGTTACCTTCGTGGTCTCGCCGCATCCGCCCTGGTCAACTGCAACGTCTACGAATACTGCTCCCGGCTTCATCTCTTTCAGATATTTCTTCTTAAAGATCTTCGGAGCCGCTTTTCCTGGAATCAGAACGGAACCAATAACCAGGTCTGCCTCTTTTACTGCTTTTTCAATATTTGCATCATTGGATACCAATGTCTGTATACGTGCGCCAAACAGGTCATCCAGATAAGCCAGTCTCGGAAGACTGATATCAAGGATTGTAACATTTGCGCCCATTCCTACTGCGATCTTACATGCGTTTGTTCCTACATTTCCACCGCCAAGGATTACGATGTTTGCCTTCGGTGTTCCCGGTACTCCTGCCAGAAGAACGCCCTCGCCTCCAAATCTCTTCTCCAGATATTTTGCACCTTCCTGGATACTTAAGCGTCCTGCGATCTGGCTCATCGGTGCCAGCAGCGGCAGTCCTCCCTGTCTGGGATCAAACAGCGTCTCATAAGCAACACCTTTTACCTTGCCGTTTAACAGAGCATCTGTCTGCGGCTTATCTGCTGCCAGATGAAGATATGTATAGAGGATCAGTCCTTCATGGAATAACGGGTACTCTTCCGGAAGAGGCTCTTTAACCTTGATCATCATCTCTACGGTATCCCATACTTCTTTTGCCGTGTCGATCATCTTTGCTCCTGCAGCTTCATACTCTGCATCAGTAAATCCTGAGCCCAGTCCTGCTCCCTTTTCGATATAGACTTCGTGACCTGCTCCAGCATAGATTTTCACATTGTCCGGTGTCATACCTACACGAAATTCATTGTTTTTGATTTCTTTTACACATCCTACTTTCAATTTCTTTCCCTCCTGATTCTTCTAATACGTTCCTACGCTCCGGAGTTTTCCGGTTCCTGCACTTCTGAACAATATTTTTCATTTTCATCTCTTGTTTGAAGAATATTATTCATTTGTCTCTAAACTTATAGTATCACACCAGTGTATAATATTCAATAAAAGTTATTTTTTTCACAAAACTTTTTATTGTATGTCAAAATCTTCAATTGTTTTTACAATTTACTTGCATAATTGCAAAATTCATGATTAAATCAAGATATAAGGATCTTGGGAGGTAGTGCTATGAAGGAACTAAGGGAAACTATCCACAATGCAAATCTGACAAAAACTCAAAAAATGATTGCAAAATACATTCTGGACAACTCGGCAGACGCCTGTTTCATGACTTCTACAGAAATCGCCCTGAAGCTAGGCGTCAGTGAATCGTCCGTTGTCCGCTTCAGCCGTTCTCTGGGATACAGCGGCTTTATGGACTTCCAGAAAGCTCTGCGCAGAGACTATCAGGACAAAGTCCTAAGTATCTCCAGCAGCATCACCGTTCCCTCCCAGCGCATTGCCAAACGGGCAAAATTAGACGATAACGCTGAATATCTCAAACGGCATTTGAAAAACTCTGCTAAAAATCTGGAGTCAGTCCTCGTGGGCAACACCCCTCAGACCTTTGAGGAAGCAGCAAACGCCATCATTTCCGGACGTCACAAATATATCGTATGCTCACGCGGAAATTCCTGCCTGGGAGATTACTTTCTTCTATATTTGAAACATATGGTTCCAAATGTTGAAATGACCAATGCCTCCTCCATCAGTCCCATTGATCATATCTGCAACATCTCCAAGGATGACTGCCTGATCATTTTCAGCTTTCCCAGGTATTCTTCTATGGATAAACTGACTGCAAAAATGGCAAAGGATGCAGGAGCAAGAATCGTAGTAGTCACGGACAAGCCAAGTGCTCTTCTGGCCGAGTATGCCTCTGTCCTTCTGACCGTACCGGTAGACAGCAATAACTTCTTTAACTCCATGGTAGGGCCGCAGTTTGTGGCAGAAGCTCTCCTTGACACCATCAGCCATAAGGTCCGTGGTGTGGAAAAGCGCCTGAAAAAAATTGACCGGTATCTCGAAGAGCTCGGAACTTACTAATAAAAATGTTTCTAACATTTTGACTGTTTTCTCTAACAAGATATTCTACAATGCCCATACCTTTTCTTCTATAATCTACCTAGCATTATCCAATAGGAGGAACGGATTTATGGGTATTTTTTTTAATAAACGCACTCAAACATTTCATCTATTTAACGATAATATCAGTTACATTATGACAGTCCTTCCTGGCGGCCAGATGGGTCAGCTGTATTTCGGAAAGAAGATCCACCACAGGGAAGATTTTTCCTATCTCCTGGAAACCGCTCCCCGTCCCATGGCTTCTTATCTTTTCGAGAACGACCGCACGTTTTCTCTGGAACATATCCGCCAGGAATATGGTGTTTATGGTTCTACCGATTATCGCTCTCCTGCAGTGGATATTCTGCAGGAAAACGGCGCACGCATCTGCGATTTTCAGTATGTAGATCATATGATCACCCCCGGGAAGCCAAAGCTTGCCGGACTCCCTGCTACCTATACCGAAGAGGACAGCGAGGCTGATACTCTGATATTAATTTTGAGGGATCCTGTTACCGGCATCCGGCTTCAGCTTCTTTATACCATCTTTTCCGGAGAAAATGCGATTGCAAGGAGTGCCGCTTTCTACAATGACGGAGACAAGACTGTCCATCTGCAGAAGGCCATGAGTCTATGTATGGATCTGCCGGATTACAACTATGATCTTATGCATTTTTCCGGCGCATGGTCCAGAGAACGTCACACGAAGATCCGCTCCCTGGAGATGGGAATCCAGTCTGTAGGCAGTATGCGCGGTCACTCTTCTCACGAACACAATCCCTTTGTGATCTTAAAGCGAAAAACCGCTGATGAATTTCAGGGAGAGGCCATAGGCTTTAGCCTTGTCTACAGCGGAAACTTTCTGGCACAGGTGGAAGTGGATACTCATGAAACCACCCGGGTTCTCCTTGGCATCCACCCGGATTGGTTTGACTGGAAACTGGAACCCGAAAGCAGCTTTCAGACTCCAGAGGCCGTGATGTTCTATACAGATCAGGGGCTCAACCATTTAAGCCAGACCTGCCACCGTCTGTATCAGAAACGCCTGGCCAGAGGATACTGGAGAGACAAGGTCCGCCCGATTCTGATCAACAACTGGGAAGCCACCTACTTTAATTTTACCGAGGATAAACTGGTAGAAATCGCCTCCAGAGCAAAGGAATGTGGCGTCGAGCTTTTCGTCCTGGACGACGGCTGGTTCGGGGCGCGCCGCAATGACCGGGCAGGACTTGGCGACTGGACGCCTGCGCTTTCTCTTCTGCCCGGCGGAATCAAGGGAATTGCTGACAAGATCGAGGCTCTGGGCATGAAATTCGGGCTATGGTTTGAACCGGAAATGGTAAATATGGACTCAGATCTTTACCGCGCTCATCCGGACTGGATCCTAAGCACACCGAACCGCAGTGCCTCTCACGGACGGTATCAGCATGTCCTGGATTTTTCACGCCCCGAGGTTGTTGACTGTATCTATCAGATGATGAAAAGGATTCTCTCTGAAGCAAAGATTTCTTATATCAAGTGGGATATGAACCGCAGCATTACGGAATGTTACTCTGCCGCACTTCCGGCAGACCGCCAGGGTGAAGTTTTCCACCGGTATATCCTGGGCGTCTATGATTTATATGAGCGCCTGACCAGCCAGTTCCCGGAGATCTTATTTGAGTCCTGCGCAAGCGGAGGCGCCCGTTTTGACCCGGGTATGCTCTACTATGCACCTCAGGCCTGGACCAGCGATGATACCGATGCTGTGGAACGGCTGAAGATCCAGTACGGCTCTTCCTACTGCTATCCCTTAAGCAGTATGGGAAGCCATGTGTCCGTATGCCCCAACCATCAGCTGAACCGGACCACTCCGCTCTATACCCGGGCCAACGTGGCATACTTTGGAACCTTTGGCTATGAGCTGGACCTGAACAAGCTGACAGAAGAAGAGCAAGAAGAGGTAAAGGAACAGATCAAATTCATGAAACAATACCGTGAACTCTTCCAGTTCGGAACTTTTTACCGTCTGAGCAGCCCCTTCGAAAATAATGTGACTGCCTGGATGGTGGTAAGCGAAGACAAAAGGGAAGCGATCGTGGGCTGGTACCGCATCCTGAACGTGGTCAATGAAGCCTTTCACAGGATCCCGCTAAAAGGGCTGGATCCGGAGCTTTGTTACCACAGCCTGGCAGATGGAAACTCCTACTACGGAGATGAGCTGATGTACGCAGGGCTGATCACCTCCGACTCCTCTGCCGGAGAAACCACACCTGAAACAGAACACAGCTGCGACTTTGACTCCCGGCTGTATATTCTAAAAGCTTAAAAAAACAGGCGATACAGGACATCTCTCTACTTATGGAGCGATTATTAAATACTGATCAGCTTGATTTGATTGAAGAATTCGTAAAGAATTTGAAATCGCTTCGAAAAGATCGAGTAGGAGGGAGTGATT
>NZ_MIEH01000027.1 GCF_001754075.1 Merdimonas faecis
ATAATTCTGCGGAAACTCAAGTTTGTTTGGTATTGACAATTCTTATTTTAAATCATAATGTTATAAGTGTAAATATTTTGTATGGTATATAGATGATGTAATTTAATACAAAGTGGGTGGAAAAATATACTATGAATAATATAAAAGAAAATGTAGCAAAATGCTGGTGTAGTCGGCTTAGCAAATTGATGAAAGAAAGAAAATATACTCAAAAAACATTTTTGAAAGAGTACAAGGAAAAATATGGTGGCGGAACGCAAGCGAATATAAGCAGATGGCTGCGTGTAGGAAGTAAAATTGAAAACGGTAAGACTATTGGATTCCCGTCATATGAGACCATGTTGAATTTGGCAAATTTTTTTGAGGTATCAGTAGGTTATCTTACGGGTGAAACGGATTACGAATCCTTTGAAATGGAAAAGACCTGTAAATTTATGGCATTAGAGGAGGAAACAGTAAAGGCTATAAAAGGAATTACTTCAGGAGAATCAGTTGATCATTTTGGAAAGTACGAAGCAAGGGAATATGCTGCAGTATTCAAATATCTGGTGACAGCGAGTAGTTTTCCAATATTTATTAAAAAGGCCAGAGAATATGCTGATAATGTCTATCGTCAGAAACATCCGATAAGCCATATGGATAGAGCTGCTGAGAAAATAGGAAAAGACTTACTTGATTTGGCTTTTCAGTGTATCGATTATCAGTGTATATCAGATGATGAGTACGGAGAAATAGATGATTTCAAGGAGAATAATGTAGAACCTACAGAAGAACTTTTAGAAGCAATTTGTTGGTTAAATAAGGCACGAGATGACGATTATGTAGAAGAAGGTATTAGGGAACAGAATGTTAAGCTTTCTGAATACGAACTCCAGAAGATATATTTTGAGGTTATCAAAGAGTTAGTTATTAGCGTCGGGTTAAAATAACCATCTAGTGTCAGACTAAAATAGCCAATCCTAGTCAAATTAAAAAAGCCATTACATACAGGTCTTCATCCTCTTATACTGATGATAAGCCAATGCATCAGAAAAGGAGGATTTATGCACGAAGATGCTACATGTAATGACTTACAAGAAATCATAACACAAGCAATCAACGAAATAAAGCAGGAACAAGGCGAAAATTTCAGCCTTGCCAAAATTGATCTTGCAGAACTGGAACGCCGGACCGGAATCAGCAGATCCCGGCTAAGGCACTTAAAAGAGAATAACTTTATTGTTACACCACATGAGAGGACAGGACAAAAAGCCACATCTACAGTTCTGACCGGATATAGCGGCATTATTGACGGACTGCTCCGAAAAGGCGTCACGAATTCTTCGGTATGCTTTGAGCGGCTGCGTGAAGCTGGATATACCGGCGGATTAACAACCGTAAAAACTTATATCGCTGATCACCGGGATCTTGTCCCGCCCAAGCGTCAGCTCGTTGCCCCTCAGGGAAACCGGGGACGCAGATATCAAACTTCTCCTGGGGAATCCTATCAGATGGACTGGGGCTTTGTTCAGGTAGATACAAATACCGATGCTTCCTATAAGGTGGCATGTTTTGCTATGATCTGCCATCATTGCGGGGAAAGATACATCGAATTCTTCCCCAATGCCAGACAGGAAAATCTTTTTATTGGGATGATCCATGCGTTTACTTATATGGGAATCCCACGCTATATACTGACAGATAACATGAAGAGTGTCGTGATTCGGCGGGATCTGGAAGGCCATCCGCTCTGGCAGAAAGATTATAAAGTGTTCATGGAAACGATCGGTTTCCAGACAAAGCTCTGCAAGCCAAGGCATCCTTTCACTAAGGGCAAAGTGGAGCGCCTGATCCGCTTCGTAAAAGATAACTTTCTTGCCGGCAGAGTTTTTGGC
>NZ_MIEH01000028.1 GCF_001754075.1 Merdimonas faecis
AAGGATAATAAGGTATTATCCTTTACTATTTATTGTACCAAATCATTTTATCTCTCGCCATACAATTTCAAGTCTTTATACCGCTTTTGTTACTATTTTTCTGCATCTGATCAACTACTGTTTTGCATACTCATACCTCTTTTTTATACGCCAAAAAGACCGCCCTAATCAAGCCGGTCATTTGCTCTGCAGTTATCCTGAACCTCCGTTGATCTAAGCAGCTCTTTCTATATTCATTTGATTTCTTGGATGCATCCCTTTTAACATTTCTGCCTGCTTTTTAGCCGCAACATGAATGTAAATCTGCGTAGTTTTAATCGAGCTATGTCCCAAAATCTTCTGAACGCAACTGATATCTATGCCCTCTTCAATCAGATAAGTGGCAAATGAATGACGGAACATATGAGGGGTTATGTTCCGTTCAATGCCGGCCAACCTGGTGTACTTTTTCAGCATTAACCGGATCGACTGTTCCGTATACCTTTCGCCCCTACTGTTTACGAAAAAGAATCCGCTGGCCTTTATTGCCTCTATATTATGTGTATAGTATTCTTGTAGTATCTCTAATATTTCTTTTGTAACAACCGGAATATAACGTTCTTTTCCACCTTTCCCCATGATCCTGATCAAACCGCTGCTTAAGTCTACATTGTCGGCTCGTATATTGGATATCTCATATACCCTCGCACCAGTAGCAAAAAACATTTCGATTACCGCGATATCCCTAAGCCAAAATTTGTAAGTCCTTTCGCTTCTCTTGTCTCTATGGGTATACATATAATTTAAAAGCTGTTCTATTTCCTCACGTGGAATGATGCGGGGAAGGAGTTTTAACTCTTTAAATTTCACTTTGATTTTTCTAAATGGGTTATGCTCAATAATTTCTTTTTCTTCTAGATAGTTGTAATATGCTTTTAAAGAAGCTATTTTTCGCTTTACTGTCTTTTGCTTAAATTTCTTGTGCAATAACGTAATAAAGTCTTCGATAACTTCTTTGTCCGGACTGTCTTTCCCAATATTAGAAACATAATCCTCAAATTGTCCCAGGTCTATCCGATAGGCCTTTATCGTCTTTTCGTCCAATTCTTTTCTGAATTTGCAATATTCCAGATATTTTCTTATCTGATCCGTCTGATTCATATGCTTTTCCTCCATGTCTTTTTGGAGTAGTGTAGCATATTTCTCTTTTGCAAAGTTTAATCCCTTCTATAATAACTAACACTTTTTGGCAAAAAAACTGACGGATCTTTTCACAAATCATTAAATTTAATCAAGTATATGGACGATATTGGTTGAATTTACTACGGCTCTTTCATTCCAAAAAAATATTTTGAGGAAAATTTACTCATCTGTATCTTTTCTCAAGTTATCAAGTATTACACGTTTTATCTATATTTTGATTGATCTGTTTCAAAGTAGAAATCTCAACATCTCCAGATTTGAGATCCAAGTTCCCTGTTGGTTTATCTGTAAACATTAACCCCCATCTTTTACAAATTTAAATAGATATGTTGTCATTCTTTTAGAGAAACCCAGAATAAAACAAATACAAAAACTATATCTTTCCTTAATCATACAAAACCACAGACATCTTTTCCATCACTACCTAGATATGCCTGTGGTTCTATATTCCCTGAATCCTTTAAATTAGTTCGTTTAAATATTCTTCCAAATCATTTTACCTTAGTTTTTATGCATCGGACCAGCGTTCATCAATAAATTTTCTCATATCTTTATACCAACGTTCACAATCTTTAAACCTTGTTTTGTCCGTCCACCAATCAGAAGATTTTCTATACAGACTGACTTTACTGAAGTTTTTACTACCTAATGAACTCTTATTTACCTCAAATTGATCAGGCTGACTATAAATATATGAGCCTGCTAAGGGAGTAAAACGTAATAAAGAAATCCGATCAACCAGTTTATCTAAATACATTTTATCAAGAAATTCTTTTGTTTGCCTATGTGTATCATTCGATTCAAACGGCAATCCAGTAATAATAAAAAGTTTTACATTAATCCCATAATTTTTCGTCATTCTTATTGCATCTTCTGCCTGTTTGACTGTTTCTCCTTTATTCATTTTTTTTAACAACAAATCACTTCCCGTTTCCACACCAAATTTTATTTCGATGCAACCGGATTTACGCAAAGCTGTAAGCACTTCATCATTAATACTATCCACTCTTGCAGCTAAAGACCATTTTAAATTCAAATTTTGATCAGCGATATAATCACATATCTCTATTGCTTTTTCTTGATCTGTCAAAAAACAATCATCAATAATAGAAAATCCATCTATTGAATATAGATTTTTAAGCATTTGAAGTTCTTCTACTATTTTAAATTTATTTCGGTATCGAATTTCCCTAATTCTATTATCTTGACCTGCTGCACAATAGAAGCAATTATAAATGCATCCGCGACTAAACAACATATGCACCATTCTTAATTCGGTGCCTGCCAAACGATCTGTCATCACTACATCTTCTTCCGGAAGTAAATCTCTAGCAGGAAATGGTATTTTATCTATATCTACACACAATGATCCTGTTGTTGCATAAATATTTTTATCAGTTCCGCGATAAATTATGCCTTCAATCGCCGCATAGTTCCTATCTTCATAATGTTCACAAAACTTTTGAATATTGTTCTCGCCCTCTCCCTTGAAGATTATATCTGCATCAAAGTCTTGAAAAACATTATTCACAAATATTTCTGCCTGATATCCACCTACAATTGTCACTACATCAATTTTCTTATGACTTGCATTATAGCAATGTTTTAGTATGTCATATGAATATGATGAAATAATACTGAGCCCTATCACATCATAATTAACCCAAGATTCTAATTCCTTTGGCGTAGTATTATTATCAACTGATATAAGCTTAACATCCCAATCTGGATTTTGTCTGACACACGCTGCTAAATACATAACTCCGAAAGGAGGAAATTCTTTCCTTCTTTTCCCTTTACGCGCTATTTCATAGGAATTAACATAAACAAGTGCCATATGAAAGCGAGGTGCATTATTAGTAACAAATCGATATAATGCCTCACAAAATGACACAATTTTTTGACATATATTTATATCACATGATTTCCATTTCAAAGAAAACATTTCTTCATAGTATGCATATTCTTGCTCATTCAAATTATTAATAGAATATAAATTCTCTGATGTTGTAACACGAGCAACAAAAGGGAAAGATGATTTTCTTATGAATGTTTTTTTTGAATGTTCTACTTCTTTCCGGTAAACGATTCC
Organism: Merdimonas faecis; assembly: GCF_001754075.1. GTDB lineage: Bacteria > Bacillota > Clostridia > Lachnospirales > Lachnospiraceae > Merdimonas > Merdimonas faecis. The sequence goes on from NZ_MIEH01000028.1 coordinate 3,275, forward strand.
AGCGTTATCGACAAAACGAGCTCTAAACCCCCTATCTTGATTTGTTTCGCTATAAAAATGAATTTCAACAGAACTTCTAAAATCTTTTTTTATTCTTCCTATCCTAAGAAGCTGCTGAAAAGTTGAATTAGCCAATCGATTTTCATTTCTATATTTACTATATAATAGCTTTGGAGTTGTTGAATTATTAACAATTGCATGAAATAATTCTGGCTCTTTATCGAGTCCATGACTGCATAATATTTCTAGCTTTAATCCATTCAAATTTTTCTGTAATTCAAGCAACTGTTTGTATTCCGGACTATTATCCATTAATTGTGCGCTTTTTGCGTTCTTAAACTCAGTGCTACCAAAAAAATCCATATCACCTGCAGCTATTTTAATGATACTATTTTCCTGTGCTCTTTTAGTAAATTCTATAATTTTTTTGCTATACTTTTCAAAAGGTAAAACCTTAGAATCTTGTGCATCAACATAAACTATACTTATTATAAGAACTACGCACACAAAACCTTGAAGCAAAATGTTATTTTCAAAGCCAGCAATTAACAGAGATATTCTTTCATAAAAAGCGGGTACATTTTTGAGTTTTCCTAGCATTTCATATATTATCGCTAAAAATACAACAACTATAATCACAAATATATATATAATTAGTGGCTTTTTTTGCCGTTTACCGCCATCAAATATCTTTGCCGCAAGAACACCAACTAATGCCGATAAAGCTAAATTAAACATTTACTTCAGTCCTCATTTTTAATATTTTTTCTAAACATCATATTAGAATAGCCTTCTATGTTACGTTGAGAAATATCTAGAGAAAGCTCTTTGGCAAATTCTATCAAAGCTTGGTTCCTTTTTTCCAATGTTTCAATTTCATTAATATTTTCAATTTCAATAAAACATCCCAAATTTTTAACTTTATCTAATGCAACCTTAAATCTTGTATCTATGAGATATTCGATTCGATATTTATCTATTGTAATTTCACTCCGAAATTTTAGAGCTCTTAAAATTCTATCCATCATATTTGGATTTTCGATACTTGTTTCAAATTCTTCAATAAATTGTTTGCTAGTATTTTCATCATAAATTTGCTTATAACTTAAAATGGATTTTATACCTTCCGTCCTAATTCTAAGACAGCGATCTCCAGCGTTATAAAAACTTTCTTTTTCTGGAGAATAATAAATATCAATTTGATGTTTTTCCTCAGTTAAATTTCCCCACTCTTTTAATAGTTCTATTAATCTACAGTATTTTTCTTCATCTATTTGCAATTTTATTTCAATTTCCTTCGCATTCAAATTTCATACCTCCATTATTTTTAGCTAATAAATTAGTTTTCTGTTACTATAGAAATCTTCCGTAACTACTATATTGTTATTATTTCTAATATAGTTCATTACATAACATCTCGTATTTTGATATTGCCCTTATTTTCTTCGTCTTATTTTTCTAAATTTTAATTCTGCTTCTCCATCATTACAATTTTTTTCATTATACTATAAATTTCTATTATTGAACACACTTTTATTATGTTTTCTAACTCTTATTTGTAATATCGCCAAAAATCTATAAACAACCCATTCGATAGAAGCCGTCTAACTGTCTTTTAATCCACACCAATGATATATTTTATCTTTATTGATCATTAAGCCAAAATCGCCTCTCTCTTCTGTTTGTTTTGTATGTGTAAATCAAATTGCTAATACTTCACTCCATCCCTATCCCTCTTTTCCCATTAAAGACTAAGAGCTTCTCACAAATAATCGCAACCAGGCTACACAAATCGACCTTTTTTATGCATAATTAGCCTTTTATCTACAACTGCCGATGGGCATTCCCTAATGGCAGAAGATTAACTTATACAAATATCAACAATAAGAACGTAACGATGCTGATAGAACCTTTCCCCCTTACTGCCGCCTCCTTCCAGGCTTCACCACGCACTATATATAGAATTATACTTGTTGACCGCATCTATATATTGTGTTACTATTATTATATATCAAGATCTTGTGCTTTCCCGAAAGGGACTCTGCCCCCTTTATCCGGGGCCCAGGCACATGTAGTTTATGTTTGGAAATTAGTGTCATAAATTGGCGTAATTCGCCTTTTATGGCACTTTTTTTATTTCACAAAAATATTTGATTGCCAGAAGGCAGAAAGGAGAATCAGTATGTCACTATTTACTATTTTTTCAGGAAGGCCTACAACAAACCCAGAAATGAAACAGTCCAGAGCCGGTACAGAATATATCTCGCTTGATATCGCTGTGCCACAGTATAGCCCGGACGGAGAAGAAAACGCCATCTTCGTGCAGTGCTATTTTAACAAGGCCCTGGCCGACCGACTGCTCAAAGCGAAAGTAGTAAAAGGCTCTTGCCTGCAGATCCGTGGAGACTTAAAGGCAAACGCCTTTACATATCAGCAAGGCGAAAAGGCCGGCCAGCCGGGTCTGAATTTGAACTGCTACGTAGAAAGCTGGGAATTCAGTCTTTCGAATCGGCAGGCTTCCGGGCAGAACTCAAATCAAGGGCAAAATGGGAACACTCAAAGTAGCAATTACACAAATGGGAATGGACACAACAATAGCAATCCCAACAGAAATATGTCTGGCGGCGCTTATACAGGTCATAACGGACCAAATGGGCGTTCCGGCAGCGATCAGACTATGAACGGAAGCTATCCCAACGGTGCGTCTGGTACTACTGCTCCCGGAAATAACTATGGAAATCCAAATCAGAATTTCAGCAACAATTATGGCTATGCTCCCAATGGCAGTAGTGAGTACTATTCCGGCGGCTTTGACGGGGTTCCCCAGGAACATCTACCGTTTAACTAAACCAAAAAGAATCATGGATTATCACAGAGGAATTGGATCAGGGCTCGCCCAAAACAATTCCTCTTTTTTTAAGGAGAATGAAACGTATGAAAAGTATGACATTTTTTAAAATCTTTGTGGGTGTTGTATTCGCACTGGTGCTATTTGCGTCAAATCTGGACCAGAGAATTCTTCTTGCTGTTATTCTGATTGGGCTTCTGGGGACTCTACTCCTTTCAGTTCTTCCCCGGATTCCTTTTGCAAGGTGGAAGAAGTTTTTCTTAAATGATCCAAAGAAAAGGCACCTGCCTGTTAGGAATGAAGCAGATCCCCTTGCGACGGCTCTCATCTGTCAGATCAGTCATCGGATTACCGACAAATTGAGATCTGCGTATCCTCAAGCCACCTGGGACTGGGAAAAGAAACCCAATATCAGCCGGCTTCTATCCGGACAGCCAATCCGTATTCAGCTAATACAAGCTGGCGATTATACCCATGCGGAGATACATCTGGATACTTACGGCAGCATCCGATTCCAGCTTTTGATCATCCAAGATCTGACCGGCTCATCCGGCCCGGAACAGGAGGAAAGCAGGCCGGAACCCGCAACTGACTGTGCATCCTGGTATGAACTAATCGGAAAAAACGTTCTGCAGGAAGTCATTACGGATCTGAACGCAAGAGGTTATACCAGCCTTTCCATCAATGAAAATGGGGATGTATACATTATGGATCAGGACACCCCCATCATTAAGGAACGATTTTCTAATTTCCCCTCCCGAAAGTATTGGGATACGCTTACGGAAATCTTTGAACAGAATGAATTACGTGTCAATAGTACCGGAAATACCCTGGTATTATCCTGGCCAAATTAAGAAAGAAGGTGATATGAAATGAGTAACTTATATGAAAGATGGTCCTGGGAGCGGCGTCATATCCCGCCTTTTGATTCTTTCGACGAATCCTTACTAAAGCGGTCTGACGTATCCTCAAGTTACTTTCAGGGCAGTGTCCGAAGGTCAACGATTCACCCCTTGGCAATGCGGGCCATTCAAACTTATCTGGAGTTGGAACAGGGCAATACGCCAATAGGGCGCACACATCAAGGGGCCATCGGCAGCCAAGGAAATGATTTTACAATTGCCGAATATCCCAGCAGCAATGGCGAGGTACAGGTTGTCATTTACAATCGAAATACCGGCACCTTTAAAGCCGGCCGCTATTCCGATCCCATTATCCCAACCAGTAGGCCCACCGCTTATTCTTACAGCGAAACCGGAAACAACGGCACGGCCCTGTTTTTCGCTCTGATCCCAACGTTTCTTGGAGATGCTGAGTTCAACCAAGCTTACCAGGATTATAAGGAACAGGCGAATACTGGATTTTCGGATCCGGATGAGACCAGCCGGGCCGCCGCATTAATGTGCGACAATATGTATCGACGCATCACATATGCGGATCGTCTTGGTGCTGCCGGTGTACATGTGCAGATTCCGGCAGGCGGAACCATTCCTCCCATCCGGCCTTTGGATGTCAGGAACGGCACCTATTTACCAACAAATATTCTGACCGGAACGTTTGAAATCCTCACGGATGGAAATAGCTCGGGTACCCAAGCGGTCGCCATCCCCAAGAATCAATTTGTCGGCCAGTATATCCTGGATGAGTCACGGGTACTCACACCAGAGGAAGAACTTTCTGTGCCGGATCTCCCGGACTGGTATCTGATTCCTCCGGCGATCAAAATGATCTGTGAACATGCCAAAAAAACGACCGGGACCGCTCATGCCATGCGTAACTTTATGATGCGTGGTCCGGCAGGCACTGGAAAAACCGAAGGCGCCAAAGCAATTGCCGCAGCCCTCCATCTTCCTTATCGGTTCATTACCTGTTCTGCAAACACGGAAGTCTTTGACCTGATAGGTCAGATTCTGCCCGCAACGGAAGAACCCCAGGAAGACGGCGACGTTTCTTATCCATCTCTTACAGACCTTCAGATGGATCCGGCAAGCGCCTATTATATGCTGACCGGGACTTATGAAGATGAGATTGACGAATTTACCGTCTATAAAACCTTACTGGAAAAAGTGCGTCAAGACGGAGAACATTCTGTCTCTGCAGGAAATGGAACCCATTCTTTTCACTATGTGGACACCCCTCTTGTGGAAGCGATCCGAAACGGGTATGTCTTGGAACTGCAGGAACCCAGCTGTATTGCAAACCCGGCAGTCCTGGTAGGGCTAAACGGCCTTTTGGATCAGTGCAAATCGATCACGCTTCCCACCGGTGAAACCGTAGAACGGCATCCAGATACCGTCATCGTCATCACAACCAACGTGGATTATGCCGGCTGCCGTGCGATGAACCAATCCATCATCTCCAGAATGAATCTTGTCATTGACCTGGAGGAGCCAGATGAAGAAACATTGGTCAAACGTGTCATGGGCATTACCGGATGTAAGGATACCACTGCGGTACGAAAGATGGCACAGATTGTACGTAAAATCCATGAATACTGCCAGGAAACCGCGATTCGCGATGGCTGTTGTGGAGTTCGTGAGCTGATCGCATGGGTACAGTCTTACATGATCATCGAAGACATTTCCGAGGCAGCAAAATACACGGTTTTATCCTCCGCCTCTTCCGATTCGTCCTGTCGAAGTGAAATTGAAACCGCCTGCATAACGCCATATCTCGCAGCATAAGGAGGGTTTCTATGCATCCATTATCAGAGTCCGAAATCCAGACAAATTTCTCAAAGAATCTTTCATATATACGACGCACACGCAAACATCGGCTTTCCCAGAAAGCGCTCGCGAGAAGGCTCTGCCTTTCTAAGTATGCTGTCAGTATGTATGAATCGAACCGTGCAGCCCCGACTGCTTATGCGGTCTATCAGGTATCCTGCTACTTTGGGATCCCCATGGAACGGCTGCTCACCAAAGACTTAGCGAAAGGAGATTCATCTTGCGTGCAGATTATCGATTGCTGAAAAAACGGATTTTAGAAAAATCCAGCGAAATTACGGATCAGGCACTGTTTGCTTCCAGCGCCTATGCTGATTATCAGAGCAGGATTGCGGAAGGAATTACCAGGCGGTACCGGACTGGCGTTCATGTTGTCATGGACTGGGATGAACGTGAAACGGCTCATGTGGCATATACAAACAACATCACCATTCACATAAATGCAGCGAACACCATCACCTCCAGTTTTCCCACTCGGCTTTTAAAATCTCTAAGCCTCACTGGTATGACCGGACATGAATGTGGACATATGCTTTTTACGGACTTTACAGCCGCAGCACTTTATCTCCAAACACTGGAAAATGGCGGCTTTTATCCGGGCGAACCAACGCTTTCTGTATCCAGTCACACTTCCAATTATCAAGAATTAACGGAGGCCTTTGACCAGAAGGCCGCTTGCTTAACCTTAGCAAAATTGGCGGCCCAGCTTATCAATATCTTCGAGGATGTTTATATCGAAGCCAGAATGTGCCAGGAGTATCCGGGCAGTATCCGCCAGGGCATTAATCTGAACAACGACCGATTTGCAGAACAGATCCCTTCGATTCAAAAGCAGATGGACGATAACTACCAGGGCTTTTCGATCATTGCCAACCTGTTCATCCAATACTGCAAAGCCGGGGACATCAATAATGTCACAGGCTATCAGGGCGAATATCTGGATGCGTTCCATGAGTGTCTTACTTTTGTTACCGATTGCATATATGAAACGGATCCACTGAAACGCTTTCAGGCTGCAAATGAAATTCTTGTTGTCCTTTGGGACTATATCAAACCTTTGATCCAGTCGGCCAAAGAAAGTGACCGCTCCGGTAATTTCGATCAGTTCAGCGATGAATTATCCCAAACACTCGATCAACAGATCGTAAACGGTCCGCCCTTATCTCAAAAAAAGGGACGTCCCAAAAACAAAAAGAAGGCAAAAATTAGTGACTCCACACTTCAGAAAGGCCGGGATGAAGTACAAGAGATTCTCCAGGAAGAAACCGGGCGCATTGCCCTGGAAAAAACGTCCGACTCATCCGTCGGCAGTCATCCGGGAATCTCTTATCATTTTGATTACGCCGGTTCTGGTTATGAAACTGCCGCAAAAGACATTCAAAACGTACTGACCAAACTTGCAAAAAGTCTTGCTGAATTGGAGTACGAGGAGGCTCTTTCAGAAGAACTCCAAAAAGAGTCTCATGCAATCCGTTATGGCAATATTCATAAAGGAATTCATATCCATATCAACCGGATTACTCAAGTTCCCCAACATCTCATAGAAAACTACGAAGCAATAGCAGCACCACTTCTTGATATCTCCAGCCGGTTACAGCAATCCGTCAAAGAAATCCTGGACAAGAAGAGAAACGGTGAAAAACTGAATCATCTGGTATATGGAAGGCGTCTGGAACCAAGGAACCTTTATCACAACGATGGAGGTTATTTTTCCCGCACCCGGCTGCCAGGTGATCCCTCAGAACTGGCGGTGGCACTGCTCATTGATGAAAGCGGCTCTATGCGAAGCGCAGCACGACTTCCAATGGCGAACCAAACAGCAATTATCCTTTACGATTTCTGCCGGTCCCTGAATATTCCGATCACCATTTATGGTCACACGGAAGATGATTGCGATACCGTACAGTTATATTCCTATGCTGAGTATAACTCCGTAGATAATCAGGATCGCTATCGTCTGATGGATATGGCCCCCAGATCCGGAAACCGGGATGGTGCTGCACTCCGCTTTGTGGCAGAACATCTGCGAAAACGTCCGGAAGAATTGAAACTCTTAATCCTCATCTCTGATGGCCAACCTGCCGGTACCAGATATTATGGCACGGATGCGGAGGCTGATCTTCGGGCGATCAAAAAAGAATACCACCAAAAAGGTATTATCCTGTTTGCCGCCGCAATCGGCTCAGACAAGGAACGGATCAAACGGATCTACGGGGATGGCTTTCTGGATATTACGGACCTTAACAAATTACCAAAACTGTTACCACAGCTTATCACACAGTACATTACCTAGAAAGAAGGGAAATTATGAATGAATCTTACATATCGACACAGATCAGTGTCGTCAAAACTGACCGCAAGCTAGTGGCTTTTTACGACAAACTTAAAATTGCCCCGGTCGCCAATTACGCACAATTACATGCAAATGGAGAGTATTACGAACGCAACCGGAAGGTTCGCTCTTTGATCGGACTTCGCCTTTTGGACTATTCCAATGGCAAGGGTGCTGGAACGATTACTGCATCGGCAAATCTCTCTCCGGACGATCTGGAATTTATCTATTCCCGTCTCTATGCAGGAATACCGGAGTTCTCCTTCTCCCAGGACAAAATCTTTGGGGAGCGGGATCAAAATGGTTTTGCCAAAGTGACGAAATTAAGCATTGTGAGGGCGACTCTTACCTATGACGGGAAACCCCAGCGGATCCCTTGGATCATCTCCATAGAAAACGGCCGTGGAATCCCGGTAAATAACGCCAACGGCGGAACCTACATGCAGAAAGGTTCTTTTCAGTCTGAAGCAAAAATCGGAATCTACCTTACCGATTCCGACATGTTTCATCTACTGAACCGTGTTGTTCGTTATATCCATACTTGGGAGGCAACCATTGGCCCTTCTTTGATTACCAACGGAAAACACGCCCTGCAGGATGCAATCAGCCAGCGTCAAAATCATACTTCTCTCAATGAATTAAACCAAAATCCTCACGTGGCTTAAGGAGGAAGAAATGAAACCAGCAATGACTCGAACAATGGATTCCCAAGGACGTATTATCATTCCTCATGAGATTCGCGAGACAATGGGCCTCTCCAACGGCGATATGCTGGAAATCCGCACCGTTGATAACGGACTCTATTTGACAAAGTATCAGGATACCGCACTTGGAGATCTCACTGTTAAAAAGTACCTGAATCTCTTATACTCTGTCATCCACTGCGGCGTAGTTCTTTGTACGGATGATCAGGTAATTGCTTCCAAAGGGGTATTTCTTTCCGACGGTGCTGCAGTATCAGCGACGCTTCAAGAACAGATCCGTTCCGGCAAGGAGCAGATCTTTCCTGCCGCCGTCTATCTCACCAACACGCCTGTTTCAATGGTAGATACCTTGATTCCGCTGCCTGTGTCAGAGAAATTCTGGCAGCCTTGTGCGCTTATAATCATCAAAGGCCGGCGTAAAATCACGGAATCGGAGCGGGCCTGCGCCAGACTGATCGCTAAATTAATCAGTACCCCGAATGAAAACTAAATACTATTCAAACAAAAAAGGAGAAAAATATGAGAAAAATCCATAAACTCACAGAGCAAGAGCGATCTTTTGCAGAAGTACACCACGATATGATCTACCGGTTTCTGACCCACTTTCATCTCAGTGAAGACGATTATTACGATGTTGTGGTCTTTGGTTATCTTTTGGCAGTCCAGGAATACGTATCCCTGGAACCTTTACAGGATTACTCTTTTTCTACGATTGCATGGACAAGGATGCTACATTCCTTATCCGAATATAACCGCTATGTGAACCGTTCCAAGCGGAAAGCCATTACGGTTGCTTTTCAGGATGAAAATCACATTGCAGAATTGAACCAGATGCTGCCAGGTCGGACATCAACGATTGAAGACCAGCTACTAGATCATGAAATTCTTTGTGAATTGCTATCTTACGCGACCGCTCAGGACCGGAGTATTTTACTCATGATGGCAGACGGATATTCCTATAAAGAAATTGCAGCACAGCTTCAAACCAGTATGGCGCATATCCGTAAAACCATTGCCCGGTACCGTCTTCGCTTAATGGCACCGCGGCAAACAGGTCATGACATGCATATCGCATGAAAGGAGGCCGCCTATGAAAGAACGAAAAATCATACACTTCCCTGAAACTTTGAAACGGCGAAGAGAACTGACCGGTCATCTGTGTCTTCCTTTACGAGTCGGAGACCGTGCCTGGATTTCATGCAAAACTGGTCTTCTTACAACATCTGCTGTACAAACGATATGGGAAGTCTCTGAAACCAGTATCGTATTTGAAACCGGCAATTCCATCTATCATGTAACGAATCTTGTCCCGAAAGCTGAGGTGATCCGCGCTTGAATCAATTACAAGAAATAGAGAGCAGCCTGCAAAAGCTGCTCTCCACACTTAAGAAGAATCGGGAATGTGTTCCTCGTGAATTGCTTTGGTCCAGATATCGTGACGATTATTTCCGTCTGAAAATGCAGATCAGCCAGACAGCAAAAACCTATATCTGCACATTGCTGTCCCAGAACCTACTTAAAAACCCCTACATATCTGATGAAATACAGATCCATGTAATCAATCGGGCCATACAGGACTCCGGGCTCGTCCCCGAAATGTCACGCTGTATCAACCAGACGTATTCTGTGGACAAACTGTATCCTCTTGTTATGGATCTGAAAGAACAGATTCAAACAGCACTCTGGCCTTACATTGATTTTGAAACCTGTCTGGTCTATGATCTGGAGCACCCAGAACAGGAGCCCATTCTTTACAACCGGATTACACGACAGGTTTTTACAGATGGGAATTGGATCCACCGAGAACTGGATCTGGGATGGAAATTTATCCAATATCTGGCTCCGCGGCCCTATGAGGATACCATTCCTGTTCAGAGCACCAAACCAAACACCTGTCCATAAATGAATACTAAAATAACATTTATTTCTGGGGATTGCTAAGGTTGCAATCCCTTTTTAAAAGGAGATTAGATATGAAAATATGGATTTTACACGGATATGCCGATGGGCTTATTGATCCCGTCGTCTCTTTGGAATATCCTGTCGTATATGAAGCAATGAAAACTGCATACGAAGCAACCCTAGACGGTGAACACCAGACTCCAGATGAAAAAGAGTGTAGCTATCTGAGAGCCTTTTCGGCAACGGCTGTTGTCTGTGGAGACTGGCATGAATGGGAGATTTCTGTACAGGAAATTACAGACTTCGCAAAGAATCAAAAAGAGAAGGAAATCTTATGTTTCAACGGAAAAACCTCATATGAAAAATAGACTTGCATCAGAATAACCCCAAATGTTCATATTTAACAACAAGGCACTAACGTGTCATGCAAAAAAACTTTGAGCCGCCCAATCATCTTGGACGGCTCTTTCCATGTTTGCTCCTTATCTCTACCTCTTATATATCATGCTTTTCCCTGCGTCTGCCAGCTTCTTTGTAAACCTGTTCGTCTGATCGCGCAGAAATCACAATGATTTTCATAATCCCATCCACCCGCATGGTCTTATATACAACTCGAATCCCCAAATCCCGGAACTTGATTTTCAAAAGGTTTGTCAAATTTGTTCCTGTCTTATTACCCAAAGGTTTTCCATATCCTCCCTCTTGCACTGGGAGAGGATTCTGCGCCACTTTGCGGATACCTTTTAAAACCTGGAGTTGTACAGAATGGTCCAGCTTCTTCAAATCTTTTTTTGCTTCTTCTAAAAATTCAATACTCCAGGTCATTCGATTTCCGCTTCCTCCGCATAATCAAGTTCTTCTTCCGTAATACCTAAATCATGAATTACACTCTCAAAAGAAATGGTCGGTTTATCCCCATTTTCAGCAAGCCTGCTGTTTGCTTCAAGAAGCAACCGATAATCTTCTTCGATTTCCGTAAGCCGTGTATATTCTTCCGGTGATAAAATCACAGCGGAAGGCTGGTTGTTTTTTAATACGACTAATTCTTTTTCTGTACGGAGTCTGTCAAAGATCTGCGCTGCCTTTCCTTTATTAAATTGAGAAATCGGAATTAAACTATGCAGAATATTTGCTGCCTTTGCCACCATTAACACCTCATTTCTTTTCTTTTTTTCATTATAAAAGGAATTCTCAAAAAGTGCAATACAATACAAGAATATTTATCTATATTTTATCATTACTATTTTCCAATTTATTTTCTTTTGCAAAATCGAGCCACATCGCATTTTAACATATCTATCTTGCCTTTTGCTATAATGTAAACCTAATCCATTTCTCTATTGTATCATTCCCGCTTCCAAAGACAACTTATACATATGCTACGGCTCCGTAGGTCCTCCTATTTACATAATGTAATGCCGTCCATCTCTGAAAGACACTTGGACGGCACTTTCTACATTTGCACTACTACTTTTCAAATAATTCTTCCACCAGATGTTCATATTTTGGAAGTAGCACCAGATATGTGGCATCCACTTCTTAAACATTCGCCAGAAATACAAAGAGTTTCTCCCTGTATAATACCTTTAGAAGCTAAACCTTATATACTTTTGTAATCCTATTAATTATAGTCGGCAAAAAGCCGAAGTTCTTTTACTAGATTTTTAAACTCCTCATATTTCTTAAAAAAGTCCATTAACCACTTCTTGTAGTCCTCGTATCCAAATTCAGTATTTCGCATGTATTCAACACGACAAACTGGGACTTCCCCTAAAACTTCATCCCGCAACGTAGTATATGATTTCGGAATAGCAGTATAATCCAGCCCATGATTAAATATAAATTTATCAGCAATTGAAACCATTCCAGATAAAGCGTCATCCAATTTCCAATTTATAAATACATGTTCCTGTTGATCAAAATAGCGAATTATTGGTTCGATAAAATCCGAAAAAATTGTAGTTCCTATATAGTCATAATTTAATCGTATGTGATATCTTTTCATGCACTCAATCGTACGGATCAAATCTATTGCTCGTTGATAATCAGCATTGTACGCAAGCTGGCAAACCGTAGAATGAGGAAGCTTTTTTTGTGCAAGATTTTTTAAAAAAATTTCTTCAGCTATTATAAAACTTGTTTCTTTTAATCTTTTTAGTAATTCAACGTCCGTTTTAAAGTAGTAATAAGAAACCTGATCTGCTTTCAACTCCTTGATAAGTTCATTATCTGTTGCCCCGCTTGACATTAAATATACATGAATAGGAATTTGATTTTCTTTAGCAATCCTATACTCCTCATGTGTTCCTGATATTCCCCTATCTGTTTCTGTTCCATAATTAGCTTTCATTATAAGAATTACAAAATCGGCATCTAATATATCTCTCCGATATGTCATAGGTTTGGTGGATGGCGTAAGGTTACTTTCATACAAAAGCGGTTCTGCACCCATTTCCCTAAAATGTTTTTTTATACGTTCTCTCACTTTTTGGTTATCACTAAAAGTAGAGCTTATAAATATACGCGGTTTAAATGCCATTTCTTATTCCTCCTTTAACAGATTTATATACACAGAACCATTTGGAGTTAATTCAGCTCTATCATGGTTTTTCATAAAATTCCATGCGCTTTCATATAATTAATTAACTTTATTATACTCTATCCTCCAAGAACTGCAAATCATATACTGAATTTACACTTCAGAATACTAACAATGATCACACGATAATTTCCAATTTTCGCTTCTCTAAATTATATCAAATTCTTTCCATCCCCACCACAACCCTCATTAAAACAACGTCATCTGCTCTCATTAAAACAACGTCATCTGCTCATACTCCGTACCATCACTTAACAATACGGGCGTCTTGTGTAATAAGAATTCTGTTGCCTTATCATCCAACACCCAGTCCTTCACTTCTTCTGTTTCCAAGATCAGCGGCATCCGGTCATGCACGGGCGCAACAGAAGGATTTGCCGCCGTAGTCAGGATTACAAAACGCTCCTTATCTTCATACCAATTATAGCACCCTGCCATAAAAAGCACCGAAGCGTCTCTCCGTTCATATGCGAATTTCTCTTTGCTTTTATCCCATTCATAAAAACCTTTGGCCGGAATCACGCACCGCCTATGCTGCACACTCTCCCGGAAAGTCTTACGTTCCAAAACGCTTTCAGCCCTGGCATTAATCAAAAGTCCTTTCCCATCAAATCGCGGAAATCCCCAGCTCATTTGATCCATTATCAAATGTTCTCCACTTCCCCGGATAACACCGGCTCTCTGGGAGGGCTTTATATCTCCTATGCGTTCCAGCTTTAATTTCCGGTCCAGATCCCGAATCACCTTTTCTATTTCCTTTGCTGTTTCGTCATCCACATAATATCTTCCGCACAATTTTTCTTCCTCCATTTCACTACTCACCTATCATCTGTTGCTGATATCTCTTTAGTATTTTTTGAAGGCGGAAATCGTCATAGCTACGCACCGGATGTTTCAATATGGAACGTATCGATACTCGGAATAAAATTTGATATGAAATCCGTTGTCTAATACACCAGACACACAGTGCTCCTGTCCCCTTGATAATCCCCTGATCAACCATTTTTACTAAATATTCCAACTTACCTACATCCTGTTCCGAATACGCGGCAACAGCTACCGGAAAACTCATTCCTTCCATAAAAAACTGAAGTTGTCGCAAACCCTCTTCAGAAAATTTCAAAATTCTCTTTTCTTTCATCGCTCTTCCCAACTAATCTTCCAGCAATTTTTCTCCAAATAGTAATACAGCCGGAATAAATACTCTTGATTCCCCAAAACCGTACTACATCGGTATTCCTGGATAGGGATACCGCAGTAATATTTCTTTTCCTGTGTCAGTACATGAATCTGGCTGATTGTATGAAGCAGACCTTCTTCATCCTGATACTTGACCAGTTTTGGCATAACAACTCCGGTACTTGTAAACCAAACTCCACAAGCAATTTCTTCTACCGTTCTTTTCAGTTTCCCCTCATCCGCTTTTTGAGTATTTGTCCCAATCCCCATGCTCATACTTACCACCTCTTTATTCTACCCCAATTTTTTTATAATCAACAGTCCTTTTCTCCCTCGATATCCCGCCAGACATATGATCAATCGGGCTCCCTACAAATGCTGCCCGCATGACGGAATCAATTCCATATCTTTTTCGAATCTGATCCACGGCAGCATCCATTTTCTCCAATTTTACATAATCCGTTGTATCAAACATATCAATCTGCCGCATATCCATTCCATCTTTCACCCTGCTGGTATGAATTCCTAAATGTCGGATTGCGGTTCCATCCCATAATTCATCAAAAAGCCGGCAGGCACAGCGATGAATCTCGGTAGTGATATTTGTTGCGTTCTGCAGGGTCATCTGATGACTGGCGTAACTTAAATCGTGAGACTTGATTCCTACTGCGATCACTTCAGCTCGTACCTTTGCTGCTCGCAGTCTGGTTCCCACGGTCTCTGCCAAGGCAAGAAGTACTAGCTTTGCAGTAGATGCATCCGATACGTCAAAAGCAATGGTGGTGGAATTCCCGTATCCTTTATTCGCCGGAGCTTCCGGCTGTACAACAGAAACATCCATTCCATTCGCAAATGCCCAAATGACCTCGCCGTGTTTCTTCAGATGAATTTTCAGCAACGCAGGATCTGAATGAGCCAAATCTCCAATACTTTGAATCCCCAACTTAAAGAGTTTTTTCGTCGTTGCTCTTCCTACAAAAAACAAATCACTGACTGGAAGCGGCCACATTTTGCTCGGGATTTCCTCTTTCCAAAGTGTATGCACCTGATCTGGTTTCTGGAAATCTGATGCCATTTTGGCCAATAACTTGTTCTCAGAAATCCCGATATTGACTGTAAACCCCAATGTATCACGAATTCGATCTTTCATTCCATTGGCCGCTGTTATTGGATCTCCCCACAATTTTTCCGTCCCTGTCATATCAACAAATGCTTCGTCTATCGAGTATTGCTCTACATCTGGAGAGTACTGACGTAATATATCCATAAATGCCTTTGAACATTGTTCATAAAGTCCATAATTGGGTGGAACCAGAATGAGATTCGGACATTTTTGTTTTGCTTCTACGATCGTCTCTCCTGTTTTTATACGATATTTCTTTGCCGGAATTGACTTTGCAAGGATGATTCCATGGCGCATTGCCATATCTCCACCAACCACCGACACTTGTTTGCGAAGATCTGTTTTTCCTCCCAAATGGTGGAGACGATAGGTAGCTTCCCAAGCTAAAAACGCAGAATTAACATCTATGTGAAAGATTACTTTTTGTATTTTGCTCATATTAATCTCCATTCCGCCGCCTTTCAGTTGGCGGCACAAATAGTAATGAAAGTTTCGACTTCCTCCACGTTTTGCCCTATACTAAAAGTGAGAAGCTATACTACAAAGCACGGGGAGGCGAGTCGTAAAAACTCTCTCGTTTTAGACAGCATATTAATCAGTGTAAGTTTCACCTTTCAAGCACAAATAAGTGGCTCTCTAAGACCGTACACTAAGAATTGTTTTAACTCTTGTTAAATGTGTGGTGGAACAGTCAATGGCTTCTCTCTATTTTTCAGAAAGGAGCTTTGCCTATGAAAGTTGTTTATCAAACCTGCTGTGGCGTCGATGTTCACAAATCTTTTCTCGTTGCCACCATCATCAAAACCACTTCCGAAGTTCAGCCTTCTTATCAGAAGAAACGCTTCTCCACCTTCAACAATTCCATTCTTGAGTTTAAGCAATGGCTGTTGGATAACTCCTGTCGTGATGTCTGTATGGAATCTACCGGTAAATATTGGGTTCCTGTGTTTAATCTTCTGGAAGATGAATTAAACGTCACCATCGCCAACCCCAAATGGGTAAAGGCTGTCAAAGGAAACAAGGATGATACCAAGGATTCCAAATGGATTGGGGATCTGTTCAGACTGGGGCTTGTGCCGGGAAGCTATATACCGTGCAAACCAATCCGTATTCTCAGAGAGTTTACGAGATACCGGTATAAACTGACTTCCTGCAGAAGCAGTGAGAAGAATCGGTTTCAGAATGCGCTTACCGTCTGTAATGTCGCATTAGATTCGGTGGTTTCCGATATTTTCGGGAAATCAGCCACCTCTGTGATCGATTACCTTCTCGAACAGTCTGACAATTCCATCAACCACGAAGAAATATCCTCCAGACTGCTTCGTTCACTCAAAAAGAAGTCCGAAAGTGTCATTGAGTCTATCGAGGGGTATCAGATGACTGAATCCCAAAAATATCGTATGCGTCTCGTTCACGCACATATGGATTATATCACATCCACGATCTCTGATATAGACTCAATGATCGATTCGTTGGTCGAACCTTATGAAAATGCTGTCCAGTTACTGTGTACCATCCCCGGAGTCGATCGTAACAGTGCGATTACAATCATCTCCGAGATCGGTACGGATATGACACAGTTTTCCAATTCCAAGCGTTTATGCTGCTGGGCTGGCCTGACTCCCGGTAATAATGAGTCAGCCGGTAAGAAGAAATCTGTTCGGATCACACGTGCCGGCGTCTACCTCAAACCTACATTGGTACAAGTTGCCCATGCAGCCGTGAAATCCAACAAATCTCCTTACTACAAAGCCAAATATGAACGCATCATGAAACGCCGTGGTAAAAAACGTGCCATCATTGCGGTCGCCCGGATGATCCTCACGGCTATCTACCACATGCTGTCTACGGGAGAAGCATGGAATCCAACCGACCTTTACAAGATTGATATGCCTGAACCTCTGAAAAACAGACAAAAGGAAAAGGCTGTCACGCAGGCTATGAAACTTTTAATTGCTGAAGGACTTATAAAAGAGTCCCAGCTTGCTTCTTAGCGTATCTCAACAAAATCAACCCTGTTTCAAATGGCTATTCTTCAATAGCTTGTTTCAGTGCGCCATTTTTCGGCTGGCCTCTACTTTCTTTCACACTATTCGCCTCCTTTTCCTTTATTATGTCGAACATATGTTCTTTAGTCAAGAGGATTCTTCTTCCATCGGAAAATATTTATATTTTCCTAACATATACAAGAGCTACATTTTTCACTTCCCTAGCATATCCGGGACTTTCCGTAAGCGCCAAATAGGTTC
>NZ_MIEH01000029.1 GCF_001754075.1 Merdimonas faecis
AATTAGTGACAACTATACTAGTGTCAGACTAAAATAGCCAATCCTAGTCAAATTAAAAAAGCCATTACATACAGGTCTTCATCCTCTTATACTGATGATAAGCCAATGCATCAGAAAAGGAGGATTTATGCACGAAGATGCTACATGTAATGACTTACAAGAAATCATAACACAAGCAATCAACGAAATAAAGCAGGAACAAGGCGAAAATTTCAGCCTTGCCAAAATTAATCTTGCAGAACTGGAACGCCGGACCGGAATCAGCAGATCCCGGCTAAGGCACTTAAAAGAGAATAACTTTATTGTTACACCACATGGGAGGACAGGACAAAAAGCCACATCTACAGTTCTGACCGGATATAGCGGCATTATTGACGGGCTGCTCCGAAAAGGCGTCACGAATTCTTCGGTATGCTTTGAGCGGCTGCGTGAAGCTGGATATACCGGCGGATTAACAACCGTAAAAACTTATATCGCTGATCACCGGGATCTTGTCCCGCCCAAGCGTCAGCTCGTTGCCCCTCAGGGAAACCGGGGACGCAGATATCAAACTTCCCCTGGGGAATCCTATCAGATGGACTGGGGCTTTGTCCAGGTAGATACAAATACCGATGCTTCCTATAAGGTCGCATGTTTTGCTATGATCTGCCATCATTGCGGGGAAAGATACATCGAATTCTTCCCCAATGCCAGACAGGAAAATCTTTTTATTGGGATGATCCATGCGTTTACTTATATGGGAATCCCGCACTATATACTGACAGACAACATGAAAAGTGTCGTGATCCGACGCGATCCAGAAGGACATCCTATCTGGCAGAAAGATTATAAAACGTTCATGGAAACGATCGGTTTCCAGACAAAGCTCTGCAAGCCAAGGCATCCTTTCACCAAAGGCAAGGTGGAGCGCCTGATCCGCTTCGTAAAAGATAACTTCCTTGCCGGCAGAGTTTTTGGC
>NZ_MIEH01000003.1 GCF_001754075.1 Merdimonas faecis
ATAAACTTTTCACTTCAGGTGCAATAAAAAACAGCAGGAAATTCCCTGAAAGTGGTTGACACGCCAGGATGCGTATAATATAATAATGCAGTATGACAAAAGGAGAAACAGTGAGGAACCAAAGCCCCGGAGCCTTACTGATTCTGATAAAATGAGCATGTGGAATGTTGATATTTACAGGAGGGAAACCAATGAAAACTTATATGGCAAATCCAGATAAGATTGAAAGAAAATGGTATGTAGTTGACGCTTCGGGATATACATTAGGACGCCTGGCATCAGAAGTGGCTAAGGTATTAAGAGGAAAGAACAAGCCGGAATTTACACCGCACATCGACACAGGTGATTATGTGATCGTTGTAAATGCAGAGAAGATTGCTGTTACAGGCAAGAAGTTAAATCAGAAGATTTACTACCGTCATTCTGATTATGTAGGCGGTATGAAAGAGACCACTCTGGCAGAGATGATGGACAAGAAGCCGGAAAAAGTTATCGAACTTGCTGTAAAAGGCATGCTTCCGAAGGGACCTTTAGGAAGATCTATGATCAAGAAACTTCATGTATATGCTGGTCCGGATCATGAGCAGCAGGCTCAGAAGCCAGTAGAACTGAAATTTTAAGGAAAGGTTTTGAAAGGAGGAAATTACAGTGGCTAACGCAAGATTTTATGGAACAGGAAGAAGAAAAAAATCAGTAGCAAGAGTATATTTAGTACCAGGAACTGGTAAGATTACAATAAATAAAAGAGATATCGATGAGTATCTTGGACTGGAAACCTTAAAGGTTGTTGTTCGTCAGCCTCTGGTTGCAACAGAGACCGAAGGTAAATTCGATGTAATCGTAAACGTAAAAGGCGGCGGTTACACAGGACAGGCAGGAGCAATCCGTCACGGTATCGCAAGAGCACTTCTGGAAGCAGACAATGATTACAGACCGGTGCTTAAGAAAGCAGGATTCCTGACACGTGATCCGAGAATGAAAGAGCGTAAGAAGTACGGTCTCAAGGCAGCTCGTCGCGCTCCGCAGTTCAGCAAGCGCTAAACTTTATCAAAAGTGGTCAAAAACCCCGGAACTACGCGGTTTCCGGGGTTTTTCCTTTTCAAATGGTTTGACGCAATTTGACAGAACGAAGCCTCTTTTAACCCGTTTTCTATGGGTTAAATGGTGGACAACCACCCCAAAAAGAGGGCTTATGGGTTAAAAAATAGGACAACCGAGACGCGATTTTGGGATGCCAAGGGGATGTTTATTTATACATCTCCAAGAGACCTTTTTCGTGAAAACGGTTTGTCTGAATTTGACCTAATTTGAACAAAAGAGAATAAATCTAATCGCCAAGCGCTCAGTATTTTCTACTGGGCGCTTTTTGCGTTTCCGGGGAATTTCATTCCGGGATAAGAAAAGGCCGTCACTTTCAATTTTTGAAGTGGCGGCTTTTTCTATTTCCAGAAGCCATAGAACAATTCAGAAATGAGGTGAAGTCATTGAACACGCAAATCATCGCCATCGCCAACCAGAAAGGCGGCGTTGGCAAGACAACCACCTGCGCGAACCTGGGGATTGGGCTGGCGCAGGCCGGAAAGAAAGTGCTGCTGATCGACGGGGACCCGCAAGGCAGCCTGACCATCAGCCTGGGCCACCCCCAGCCGGACAAGCTGCCCTTTACCCTGTCCGACGCGATGGGCCGTATCCTGATGGACGAGCCGCTGCGCCCCGGCGAGGGTATCCTGCACCACCCGGAGGGCGTTGACCTGATGCCCGCAGACATCCAGCTCTCCGGCATGGAGGTCTCCCTGGTGAACGCCATGAGCCGAGAGACCATCCTGCGGCAGTATCTGGACACGCTCAAGGGACAGTATTCCCATATCCTGATTGACTGCCAGCCATCCCTGGGTATGCTCACGGTCAACGCCCTGGCCGCCGCCAACAGGGTCATAATCCCCGTTCAGGCGGAGTACCTGCCCGCCAAGGGCCTGGAACAGCTGCTCCAGACCGTAAACAAGGTGAAGCGGCAGATCAACCCCAAGCTCCAGATCGACGGCATATTGCTGACGATGGTGGACAACCGCACCAACTTCGCCAAGGAGATTGCCGCCCTGCTGCGGGAGACCTATGGCAGCAAAATCAAGGTGTTCGGCACCGAGATTCCCCATTCTGTCCGGGCAAAGGAGATCAGCGCCGAGGGCAAAAGCATTTTTGCCCATGACCCTAATGGCAAGGTGGCCGAGGGCTATAAGAATCTGACCAAGGAGGTGATAAAACTTGAAAAGCAGCGCGAAAAAAGTAGAGCTGGCTCCATACGATGATTTGTTTTCCACCGAGGAAAGCCGCCAGGATGCCAAGCTGGAGAAGATACAGGAAATTCCGCTGTCTGAGCTGCACCCATTTAAGGGGCATCCCTTCAAAGTCAAGGATGACGAGGCCATGATGGAGACCGCCGACAGCGTTCGGCAGTATGGTGTTCTGGTTCCGGCGATCGCCCGCCCGGACCCGGAGGGCGGCTATGAGCTGGTTGCCGGTCACAGGCGGCACCGGGCCAGTGAGCTGGCCGAGAAAGAAACCATGCCTGTCATTGTCCGAGACCTGGACGATGATGCTGCCACTATCATCATGGTGGACAGCAACTTACAACGTGAAAGCCTGCTCCCCAGCGAAAGGGCCTTTGCTTACAAGATGAAGCTGGAGGCTATGAAACACCAAGGCGCACGGGGGGACTTAACTTCGTCCCAACTTGGGACGAAGTTGCGTGCAGATGAATTGTTGGCGCAGCAGGCTGGTTCGAGTAGGAACCAGGTGCAGCGCTATATCCGCCTGACGGAGCTGATTCCCGAACTGCTGGATATGGTCGATGAAAAGAAAATCGCCCTCAATCCGGCTTATGAGCTGTCCTTTCTCAAAAAAGAAGAACAGCGGGATTTGCTGGACGCGATGGACAGCGAACAGGCTACCCCCTCTCTCTCCCAGGCTCAGCGACTCAAGAAATACAGCCAGGAGGGACATCTGACCCTCGATATGATGCGCGTCATCATGGGTGAGGAAAAGAAAAGTGATCTCGACAAAGTGACTTTCACCTCCGACACCCTGCGGAAGTATTTCCCCAAAAGCTATACGCCCCAGCGGATGCAGGAAACCATTATCAAACTGCTGGAGGCGTGGCAGAAGAAGCGCCAGAGAGACCAGGAACGATGAAAGGAGCCGCCTATGAGGGATATTTCAGCCCGTGAGCTGAAAGGACACAATATCTTGGCCGTAGAGCGTTTTCAGGACAGCACCCGCTGGATGATCGAGTTTTCCGTTCAGCGCCCTTGTTCCTACGGCTGCCCCGGCGATGATATGCGGCTGTTTCTTACGGAGGACGGGTATCAGGCCGCCCTCGTAAGCCAGAAGCGTCGGGAAATCAAAATCAAGCGGTATGCCCGTGTGATCGAGGGCCATGTGCTCGACTTCAAACCGGACAAGCGCCGCCGCCACCCGTAAACTCATTATCACTACGAAAGGAAAGGAATGAATATGTGTACTGTCCAGAGCATCAAAGATGCCATCCGGGAAAGTTGCCAGTCCCAGTATGATATGGAATCCACCGACATTGACCGGGTTTTGCAGACCCTCCCGTTTTCGGAGCATGAGCCGATGTTCAGTCATCCGCCGAAGTACAAGCGTCCTTACCGGCCCTGGCAGAACAACAAAAACAGCTGAAAGCCACAGTCTTTTTCACGAAGGATTGTGGCTTTTTTCATGCCCTAAAATTAGAAAGGAGTGAAGTCAATGGCCGTTTTTCGCATTGAACGGACCAAAGATTATACCGTGATGAGCAATCATCACCTGCGGAACCACGAACTATCCCTCAAGGCAAAGGGGCTTCTTTCCATGATGTTATCCCTGCCTGATGACTGGAACTATACTACCCGTGGACTTGCGAAAATCTGCAAGGAGGGCGTTGATGCCATCGGCAGTGCGCTGCGGGAGTTGGAAACCGCCGGTTACATCGTGCGGAACCAGCTGCGGGACCAACAAGGCCGGATCAGCGACACCGAGTATGTGATTTATGAGAAACCCCAGCCCAGGCAGCCAGAAACGCCAAGGCCGGATACGGCTGTACCAGATACGGCTTCACCAGATACGGAAAACCCGTATCTGGATAAACCGGATACGGAAAAGCCCGCAGAATTAAATATAGAGAAACCAAATACTCAAAAACAAAATACTCATGGAGCAAGTACCGATTCCATTCCCTTCCGGGAAACAGCGGCAGCACAGCTGCCGGAACGGAAAGGAAGGGATGCGATGTCTGTCTCAGAGATAGAAAATTATCGGGAATTGATTCTGGAGAACATCGAGTATGACTATCTGTGCAGAGAGTTTTCGACCTACCGTGAGGACCTGGACGAGATTGTGGAGCTGATGGTGGAGACCGTTTGTGCCAAACGTAAAACCACTCGGATCGCTGGCAGCGACTTTCCCCATGAAGTCGTGCGCTCCCGGTTCTTGAAGCTGGATAGCGAGCATATCCGATTTGTCATGGACGGTATGCAGAAAAACACCACGGAGGTCCGCAATATGAAACAGTATTTGCTTGCAGTGCTGTTCAACGCGCCCACCACGATCAGCAATCACTACACCGTACAAGTCAATCACGATATGAACACAGGCGGCTGGTAAACAGCCGCTTTTCTGTTGCCCGGCAATACCGGGAGAAAGGATTTTGCCATGAAACGACCTCTTGCCTACATTACGGCTCCCTGGAGCAACAACCAGTATGAGAACGCCGAGAACGCTGCCACCTACTGCCGCCAGGTGTACGACGCCGGGTATTCGCCCATCTGCCCGGTTCTGTTCTTGTCCACCTTCCTCAAGGACGAGATTCCCCAGGAACACAAGGACGGGCTGGATATGGTGCGAGACTATCTGCGCCGGTCCCATGTGCTGGTGGTCTGCGGCCACGGCATCGACGAGACCGTGAAGAATGACATCGCCACCGCTGAGCGCCTGCGGATCACCGCTACCACCCTGGACGGTATCCTGACTGTGAAAGGCCAGGGACGCGGGAAAGGAGGTGCGCGCCATGCCTGAGCGTAAGACCGTGGGCCAGCTGATGGAGGAAATGCGGCTCAAGGCCGGGGCGCAGAACTACCACGGCCATGAGTACATGGATTTGGAGCGGTTTGCCGAGGACACCCGGCACATGATTATCTTCGATGTGCTGACCCACGATTCGCCGGTGGGCTGGAAAGGCGAACGGACCCGCCTGTTTCTGACGGAGGCCGGATACCAGAAAAGCCTGGAGAACCAGGAAAAGGGCCACATCAAGATTCTCAGCCATGCCAAGGTGCGCCAGGGACATCTGTACTATGACCGCTCCGATCAGCTGCGTTGAAAGGAGCCTGCCATGATGAAATACCTGCTGCGGCGGCTGGTGGTCCCGCCTTAGTATCAAGCGCCACCCCTGCAAAATCCGTGGAAAGGAGGCGATGACCTATGCAGGAGGAAGTGGAAAACAGGACTTTGACGCTGGTAGTCAGCGGAACAAAGTTTACCGGGCGGCTGTTTAAGGCCGCCATCACCAAGTACCTTGCCCACCGCAAGGAAAAGAAGCTGCAAAAGCAGAAAAGCCGGGATACCCCCGTGATTCCCCACGGCAAACAGACGGTGAAGCAGCTGATCGGCCAGAATCAGGGCGTTTCCAACATCGAGATCACCGACCCCTCCATCAAGGAGTTTGAAAAGATCGCCCGGAAATACGGCGTTGACTATGCGGTGAAGAAGGACCGCAGCAGCTCCCCGCCCAAGTACCTGATCTTTTTCAAAGGCCGCGATGCGGATGCCCTGACCGCTGCCTTTACCGAGTACACCGGCAAGAAGGTCAGAAAGGCGCAGAAAACAGAGCGTCCGTCCGTGCTGGCAAAGCTGAGCCAGTTCAAAGAGCTGGTGAAACACGCCGTTGTGGACCGGAACAAGCGGAAGGAGCTGGAACGATGAAGATGAAAAAGCAACTTGACATCAAAAAGCTCCTTTTGCTGAATATGCCCTATATCCTGATGGGGCTGTTCGCAACCAACTTCGGTGAAGGATGGCGGATGGCCGTGGGTGCGGACGCTTCGGCAAAAATGCTTTCGTTCTTCTCCACGCTGCCGGTGGCGCTGGCCAGCTGGTGGCCCAGCCTGCACCCTTTGGACCTGCTGGTGGGGCTGTGCTGCGGCGCTGGCCTGCGATTGGCCGTGTATCTCAAAAGCAAGAACGCCAAGAAGTACCGGCACGGTATGGAGTATGGCAGCGCCCGCTGGAGTGCATAATCTTAAGTGTAAAGGAACTCTACATGGACGCACAGGAGGATATGCACATGAATGATTACAACAAAATCACAGCCCTTTACTCCCGTCTTTCCGTAGGGGACGAGGACAGGGACGGCGGCGAGAGCAACAGCATACAGAACCAGAAAATCTTTTTGGAGAACTACGCCAGAGGGCAGCGGCTGACGAATATCCGGCACTACATCGACGACGATGAAAGCGGCAGATTTTTTGACCGTTCTGCCTACTCCCGCATGATGGAGGACGTTGAAAACGGGAAAATCGGCGTTTGCATTATGAAAGACCTTACCCGCTGGGGGCGCGACTATCTCCAAGTCGGCAACGCTATGGAGATATTCAGACGGAACAACGTGCGTTTTATCGCGGTCAACAACGGCATTGACAGCGAGAAGCCCGACACATTGGAGTTTGCGCCCTTTATCAACATCATGTCGGAGTGGTACGCAAAGGACATCAGCAAGAAAGTGAAAACGGGCATTAAGACCAAAGGCATGAGCGGAAAGCCGATTGCCACCGAAGCCCCCTACGGCTATGTCAAAGACCCGGACAACAAGGATTTTTGGATAATCGACGAGGAAGCCGCCGAGGTTGTGCGCCTTATTTTCCGTTTGTTTATCGGCGGGAAGAACCGCAACCAAATCGCCGTATATCTGAAAAACGAGCAAATCCCTACCCCCACTTTCTACATGAAAGACCGGGGACGGGGAACGTGTAAAAACAAGGCGCTCAATGAGGATAACCGCTACAAGTGGAACAAAGCCACCTTGACCCATATCCTTACGCGGCAGGAGTATTGCGGCGATGTAGTCAACTTCAAGACTACAAAGCATTTCCGGGACAAGCGGAACCACTATGTAGACCGGAGCCAATGGCAGATAACCGAAAATGTGCATGAGCCGATTATTGACCGCGCCGACTTTGAAACCGCACAGCGGATTTTGGAAAACGCGCCCGTCAGACGCCCCAACGGGGACGGGGAAATCCACCCTTTGTCGGGCTTGCTTTTCTGTAAGGATTGCGGCGCAAAAATGCACATCCGCATAGATTACAGAAACGGCGGCAAGCGGCACGTTGCCTATTGCAGCGAGTACCACAAGGGGAAAGCCAAAAACCCCAAGTGCCATTCCCCACACATCATTGACGCGGATTTGCTCATGCAGACCGTCGCGGAAGTGCTGAAGAAAATCGAGGACTACTCTATCAGCAACCGGGCGGAGTTTGAAGCCTTAGTGAAAAAGAACCTTGCCATGCAGCAGACCGACAAGACCAAGAAACAGCAGAAGCGTATCCCGCAAATCACGACGCGCCTTGAACAGATTGACAAGGTGCTGAACAAGCTCTATGAGGACAACGCCCTCGGCACGATCCCGCAAGACCGCTATGAGCAAATGTCGCAGAAGTATTCAGAAGAATACTATGCGCTGAAAGCGGAGCTTGCCGAGCTGCAAGAGCAGCTATCCGCTTTTGAGAACGCGGGCGGACGGGCGCAGAAGTTTTTGAAGCTGACGGAACGCTACGCTGCCTTTACCGACCTGACCCCCGCCATTCTCAACGAGTTTATCAGCCGGATTGAAGTGCATGAGCGCGACAAGAAAAGGGCAAAACAAGCCATTCAGCACATCGGGATATATTTCAACTATATCGGCAAATTTGAGAGCGAAGTGACACAGCTTACAGAGCCAACGGAGCAGGAAATCCGGCAAATGCGGGAGAAAATCGAGGAAGCCCAAAAGGAAAAGAGCCGCGCCTACCACCGGCAGTATTCAAGGGAGTACCGGGCGCGTAACCTTGAAAAGCGACGGGAGTATGACCGCATGAAAGCACGGGAATACCGGGCAAAGAAAAAGGCACAGGAAGCCGCCGCAGCACCCGCACAGTAAAACCGAATACTGACAACCAAGAGGGATTTTCCGGGCTACGGGAAATCCCTCTTTTGCACCCAGAGAAAGGAGCCGCCTATGGCAGAACAGAACGGGACACCTCAATCCCCCGACAGTGTTATCACGACACAGAGGGACGGACAGACCATCGTTGCGGAGTTGTTTTTCAACCACAGCGGCACAGAAACATTCCGCGACAAGCTGCTCAAAGTGATACTTGCCGACAGCTTGCAGGACGGTCAAGAGCCGGAAAAAACGAAAATCACGCGATAGGAACCGCCCGGACGAAGAATGGTTCGCCGGGGCGGTTTCTATTTGAAAATCCCCATTTTCCCCAAGTCAAGAGCCGGGAAAATTCCCTCAAAAATGCCCCTCTCTCCAAACGAGGGCGCAGAAAGGAGAGTTTATGCGAACAGGGCTTCCCAAGCAAAAAAAGGTCACAGACATCTGGTTTGATGAGAAAGACCCGTTGATCCATATCCGTACCCACAACACCGACTTGAAGAAGCGGCTTGCCGCCTATGCCGAGCAGCACCCCGATGTGTGCCGCCAGACCGACGCAGACCCGGAAACGGGCTGCATGGAGTTTGACATTGAGAAAGGCCGCTTCTCTTTCCGTCTGACCGCCCCATACAGCGAGGAACGGCGGGAAGCGGCGCGGCGGTATGCCAGAGAGAGCAACGTCGCCGACAGGCTGAAATAGAGTTGAAATGTTCATAGTTTTGTGCTATACTTTTTCTAAAAGCAGAGTAATACTGCGGAATTGATTGGAGGACAACACAATGGTTACATTTATGAGATTAAGATAAAACCGCGAGTTATGTTGCGGTTATCCGTATTGCATAACTCGCTTATTGAAGCAGAGATGTAATTACGGAGGAAAAACAAATGAATAATAATTTATCACGCTTTGCAGACAGCAAGGTTTATTTTCAATGCCCAATTTGCACAAAATCAATGGATATACAAGGCAATAGCCTAATTTGTAGACATGGACATTGCTTTGATATTTCAAGATATGGGTATGTAAATTTGTTGTTAAAATCATCGCCCAAAACCAACTACAGCAAGCGGTCTTTTGACAACCGGCACCAAATTTTGGAGTATGGCATGTATGATGTTGTGTTGGAGAAAATCATACAGTTTATTTCTGATACGCCATCTATAAGAAACATTTTAGATGTTGGTTGCGGCGAGGGTTTCTATGCAAGGCAGATACAGCAAAGAACAGAACGAAACATCTTTGCCTTTGACTTGTCAAGGGAGGCAATACAGATTGCATCAAAAAAAGACAAGCGCAAAGCAGTGAAGTGGTTTGTTACTGACTTATCAAAAATCCCTTTGAAAGACGGAAGTATGGATTGTATTTTAGACATATTTTCGCCTGCACACTACAAAGAATTTCAGCGATTGCTATCTCCTAACGGATATGTTGTGAAAGTAATTCCTACGAAAAATCATTTGAGGGAAATCAGGACTAAAGTGCAAGCACACTTGAAAAATCCAGATTATTCAAATGAGTCTGTCGTTGAATATTTTGAGAAATATCTTAAAACCATTTCAAGAGAAACGGTTTCAGCCACCGTACAGTTGTCATCAGAACAAAGAATGTCGTTTATTGAAATGACGCCGCTTCTCTTTTGCGTTGAAAAAGATTGCGTTGATTGGCGTACTCTCACACATTTGACAATCGAAGCTGATGTTTTAATAGGAATGTATTAAAGGGCGTATTGATATTTAATATTCCCATTTATTGAGCAGAACGGAGTAAACCAAACACCCTAATCAAAAGGACAGCCGAGGAAATCGACTGTCCTTTTTCTGTGCCGACAGGTAGAAAGGAGTGACCACCCATGACGAAACCGAGAGAAAAAAACGCGAGGAATTGCAAGCCGAGATTGAGGACGGGAAGAAGAAAATCCGGCAGCTTGAAAATCGGGAAAAGGTGTTGCGGCAAAAGTTATCCCAAGAGGAACGCAGGACGCGCAGCCATCGGCTGATCGTCCGGGGTGCGGTCTTTGAGAGCATTGTGCCAGAAGCAAAGACCATGACCGACGAAGAAGCCGCCGCCTTTCTCCGGCTTGCCCTGACGAGCGAGGAAGCGCGGGGCTATCTGAAAAAACGCACCGAGGGCGGGAAAAGCGAATAATCCCTTTGGTACAAAGGGCGCACTTATACACCCTTACGGGTGCGTGCGCTCTGCCGAGGGCTTGTCGGCACAGAGAGAAAGCCGCTTGCTTCCCTCTCTGACCGACATTGGCGGCTTTGCCGCAACAAGGGGCTGCACCCCTTGCGCCGCTTACGCGGCTATCCCTGCACACCCACAAAAACAGTATACCCGCCTTTGGCGTCTGTACCATTTTTGCGGGTTTTCATTTTATCCGGGAGGTGATACCCATAGCCATCTATCATTGTAATATCAGCATTGTCAGCCGGGGCAAGGGCAAATCAGCCGTTGCCGCAGCCGCCTACCGAAGCGGCGAAAAGCTGACAAATGAGTGGGACGGAATGACACACGACTACACCCGCAAAGGCGGTGTTGTCCATACGGAAATTATGCTGCCACCCCACGCCCCGCCCTCTTTCTCTGACCGTTCAACCTTGTGGAACAGCGTGGAGCTTTACGAGAAAGCCGGGAACGCCCAGCTTGCCAGAGAGATTGACGCGGCGCTCCCCATAGAGTTATCCAGAGAGGAACAGATCCGGCTTGTCCGGGAATACTGTTCCTCTCAATTTGTTTCCAGAGGAATGTGCGTTGATTATGCCATTCACGACACCGGCAAGGGCAATCCCCATTGTCACATCATGCTTACCATGCGCCCCCTTGACGAGCGCGGCGCATGGGCGGCAAAGTCCCAAAAGGAATATGACCTTGATGAAAACGGCGAGCGTATCCGCTTGCCAAGCGGCAGATACAAGACGCACAAAGTTGACCTGACCGGCTGGAACGACAAGGGCAACGCCCTCTTGTGGCGTAAGGCATGGGCGGATATTTCAAACGCCTACCTTGAACGAGCCGGAAGCCCGGAGCGTATCGACCACCGCAGCAACGCCGAGCGCGGCATTGGCGAGATACCCACCGTCCACATGGGCGTGGCGGCTTGCCAGATGGAGAAGAAAGGTATTGCCACCGAGAAAGGCGAACTGAACCGGAATATCCAAAAGGCAAACCGCCTTATACGGGAAATCCGAGCGCAGATTGGAAAGCTCAAAGAATGGATTGCCGACCTGTTCAAAGCGTGGGAAACCGCCCCGGAACAGCCGCAACAATCCCCCGGCCTTGCAAATCTGCTGATGAAGTATTTGAGCGTTCAGAGAGAAAAGAGCCGGAAGTATTCGCAAAGTTGGCAAAGGCAGCACGCCGCCGATGAACTGAAAACCGTTGCAAAGGCAGTAGGCTATCTTTCCGAGCATGGCATTTCCACCCTTGCGGAGCTGGACGCTACCCTTTCCTCTGTCAGCGACCAAGCCGACGCTATCCGGGCGGGCATGAAAACCGCCGAGAAGCGCATGAAAGAATTACAAAAGCTGATTGAATACGGGAAGAACTACACCGAGTACAAGCCCATTCACGACGAGCTGAAAAAGCTGAAAAATGGCTGGACGAGCAAGCGCGACAAGTACGAGGAAGCCCACCGCGCCGAGCTTACGCTATGGAACGCAGCGAGCCGCTATCTCCATGCAAATCTGCCGAAAGGGACAAAGAGCTTGCCTATCGCTGAATGGGAAAAAGAGTACGCCACCCTCAGCGGGCAGAGAACAGCGGAATATACCAAGCTGAAAGAAACCCGCGCCGAGGTTGCCGAGCTGCACAATATCCGCAAGTGCGTTGATATTGCGCTGAAAGCCGACCAGCCGGAGCAGACCCGCACCAAGCAGCACGACTTAGAACGATGAAAGGAGTTGAGATTTTTGTACTACACCCAAGAACAGATAAACCGGGCGAACCAAGCCGACCTTGTTTCTTTCCTGCAATCACAGGGCGAGCAGCTTACCCGCGCCGGGAATGAATACCGCTGGAAACGGCACGACAGCTTGACCGTCCGGGGCAACAAGTGGTATCGCCACAGCCAGAGCAAGGGCGGCGGCCCCATTGATTTTGTCATGGAGTTTTTCGGCAAGAGCTTCACCGAAGCCGTGGAACTTCTCACAGGAGAAAAGGGAGCCGCACCGCCGCCGGACAGACCTTGCCCCACGTCCCTTTCCGACTTTCGGCTACCACCCCCAAACAGCGACAACCGAACAGCGAGGAACTACCTTACAGCAGCCCGCCGCATTGATGAAGATGTGACGGGCTTTTTCTTTGCCCGCGGCGATATTTATGAGGACGCAGCCCACCACAACGCCGTATTTGTGGGGCGGGACGAGGACGAAATACCGCGCTACGCCCACAGCAAGGGAACGGCGGGAAACTTCCGGCTTGATGTGAAAGGCAGCGACAAAGCCTTTAACTTCTGTTACCGGGGCGAGGGCGAAAGATTGTTTGTCTTTGAAGCCCCCGTTGACTTGCTCTCTTTCCTCTGCCTGTTCAAAAAGGATTGGCAGAAGCAAAGCTACCTGTCATTGGGCGGCGTGGGAGAAAAAGCCCTGCTCCGCTTTCTCTCTGACCGTCCGAACATCAAGACCGTTTATCTCTGCCTTGACAGCGACGAAGCCGGAAACGACGCTTGCAGCCGCCTTGTGAAGCTCATGCCGGAGGGCTACACCGTCCACCGGCTTATCCCTCTTTTCAAGGATTGGAACGAGGTATTGCAGCACCGGGCAGAAATCACAGACGGGAAGTATTTGCGAGAAGCGGTCTACGGCTTGAAAGAGCCGCCGCAGGAAGAAACCGTTGAGATTATCCGCATGAGCGAGGTGGACACGCAGACCGTCGAATGGTTATGGGAGCCGTATATCCCCTTTGGGAAAGTAACCATTGTGCAGGGCAACCCCGGCGAGGGCAAGACCACCTTTGCCCTACGCCTTGCCGCCGCTTGTACCAACCGCAAGCCGTTCCCCCACATGGCAGTGCATGAGCCGTTCAATGTGATTTACCAGACTGCCGAGGACGGTTTGGGCGACACCATCAAGCCCCGCCTTATGGAAGCCGAAGCAGACCTTGACCGCATTCTTGTCATTGACGAGAGCAAGCAGGGGCTTTCCCTGTCCGATGAGCGCATAGAGAGAGCTATCCGACAGACCGGGGCGCGGCTGATTATCCTTGACCCCATACAGGCGTATGTGGGCGAGAAAACCGACATGAACAAGGCCAACGAGATACGCCCCATGTTCCGCCGCCTTGCCGAGATTGCCGAGCGTACCGGGTGCGCCGTTATCCTAATCGGACACCTCAACAAAGCCGCCGGAGGACAGAGCGCCTACCGGGGTTTAGGCTCCATCGACTTCCGCGCCGCAGCAAGGAGCGTCCTGCTGATCGGGCGCGTGAAACGGGAACCGAATGTGCGCGTTATCGTCCATGACAAATCTTCTCTTGCACCGGAGGGTAAGCCCATAGCCTTTTGCCTTGACCCGGAAACGGGCTTTTCGTGGATAGGCGAGTATGACATTACCGCCGACGAGCTGCTGTCCGGCGCGGGCGGCAACACCGCCACCAAGACCGAACAGGCGGAACGGCTGATACTTGACCTGCTTGCAGACGGGAAAGAGCTTGCCAGCGAGGACCTTGTAAAGGCCGCAGCCGAAGCCGGAATATCCGAGAGGACGGTACAGAACGCCAAGCGCAACATGGGCGGTGTTTTGGGCGCAAGGCGTGTCGGCGGTCAATGGTATAACTTCATCAAGAAGAAGCAGCCACCCGAACCCGCAAGCTGAAAGTGCAAAACGCAGACCCTTTGCACTTTGCACTTTCGCACTTTCACAAGAATTTGCGTCAATAACTCAAAAAAGCACTTGACAAAACGCTTCATGGGGCACCCATGAGGACATCGCACCCTACATCGACCCGGTGTTCCAGAACAATGTGATTCTGACTAAAACCGAGAGCCTGACCATGAACAGCCGCCCCAAGGACCCCAAGACCGCCAGAAACAAAAATGTGCTGGTGATCGGTGGCTCCGGTTCCGGCAAGACCCGCTTCTGGCTGAAACCGAACCTGATGCAGATGCACAGCTCCTATGTGGTGACAGACCCAAAAGGCACCATCCTGGTGGAGTGCGGCAAAATGCTTCAGCGCGGCACACCCAAGCTGGGCAAGGACGGCAAGCCCATGAAGGATAAGCACGGCAAGGACATCTATGAGCCTTATCGGATCAAAGTCCTCAATACCATCAACTTCAAGAAGTCCATGCACTATAATCCCTTTGCCTACATCCACTCCGAAAAGGACATCTTGAAACTGGTCACGACGCTGATCGCCAACACCAAGGGCGAGGGCAAGGCCGGGGACGATTTTTGGGTTAAGGCCGAGACGCTTTTGTACTGCGCCCTCATTGGGTATATCCACTACGAGGCCCCGGTGGAGGAACAGAATTTCTCCACCCTCATCGAGTTCATCAACGCGATGGAGGTCCGGGAGGATGACGAGGAGTTCAAGAACCCCGTGGACCTGATGTTTGACGCGCTGGAGGCAGAGAAGCCCAACCACTTCGCCGTCCGTCAGTACAAAAAGTACAAGCTGGCTGCGGGCAAAACCGCAAAATCCATCCTGATTTCCTGCGGTGCGCGCCTTGCCGTGTTCGACATCGCGGAGCTGCGGGAGGTCACGGCCTACGACGAGCTGGAGCTGGATACCCTGGGAGACCGGAAAACCGCCTTGTTCTTGATTATGAGCGACACGGACGATAGCTTTAACTTCCTGATCTCCATGTGCTACACCCAGCTGTTCAATCTGCTCTGCGAAAAAGCGGACGATGTGTACGGCGGGCGGCTGCCGGTCCATGTGCGGTGCCTCATTGACGAGGCCGCCAATATTGGACAGATCCCTCGGCTGGAAAAGCTGGTTGCCACCATCCGAAGCCGTGAGATTTCCGCCTGCCTGGTGCTGCAAGCACAGTCCCAGCTCAAAGCTATCTACAAGGACAACGCCGATACCATCATCGGCAACATGGATACCTCCATCTTCCTGGGCGGCAAAGAGCCGACAACCCTCAAGGAGCTGGCCGCCGTGCTGGGCAAGGAGACCATCGACACCTACAACACCGGCGAGAGCCGGGGCCGCGAGACATCCCATTCTCTTAACTACCAAAAGCTCGGCAAAGAGCTTATGAGCCAGGATGAACTGGCCGTCATGGACGGCGGCAAGTGTATCCTCCAGCTGCGCGGTGTGCGGCCTTTCCTCTCGGACAAGTACGACATCACCAAGCACCCCAATTACCCGTACACCGCCGACGCGGACCCCAAGAACGCCTTTGACATCGAGGCGTTCCTGTCCACCCGGCTCAAGCTCAAGCCCAACGAGGTCTACGATGTGTATGAAGTAGACGCAGAGGGCGTGTAAATCTGTTCCGCTGTGAAAGACCTGCTAATAAAAGTCAAGTAGAAATTTCAGATTTTTAGGGAGGCGAAAAAATGCAATACAAAATCAAGCCGCTGAGCATCTCAAAATTAAAACGGCGGCCAGCCAGATGGTATAGAGTGTAAAAATCAGTCGTGCTCCAGGGATTCCAAGTAGGCTTTCACAGAAGCGTAGTAGATGCGCAGGAACTTGTTGGCAGAGGCCATCATGTAGACACGATATGGCTTGCCTTCAGAGCGTTTCTTGTCCATGAACTGGTACACCGGCTCGTCTATTGGAGCACATTGCAGGATGACGCTCATCACCAGAAAGAGCGTCCTGCGCAGTGAGGCAGATCCTCGCTTGGAAATGCTACGGCTACGGACATCTATTTGACCGGATTGGTAGGGCGGGGCGTCAATACCCGCAAAGGCAACCAACGCTTTTTTGGAATGAAAACGGCGTACATCGCCAATTTCAGCCAGGAGTTGAGGGCCGAGGGTTGGGCCAACACCAAACATCCCCATCACTACAGGATACTCCGGCAGAGAAGCTGCCAGGGATTGCATCTCCTGTTTGAGAGCAGCTAACGCGGAAGAAGTTGTCTGGAGTTGAGAAATGGCCTGTTCTACCAAAAGTTTTGCCGTATCCGTTTTCGGTATGACACCGAAGTGTCTGCAAGCAGAGGCATAAATATCCAGCGCCTTATCCTCGCTGAAATTGTAGCCGTGCTTTCTGCACCACTTCTGGTATTGGGTAGTAAAGGCCTTCTCAGACCGGCCACAAACGCACTCGCAATGCCAAAAAGTAGCGACAAAGTCCACCCACTTCTCGCTGCCATCGGCGCGGGGCGGACTGGTAAACAAGCGATTTGCGTCTGGGAAGGTGGTGTCCAGCAGGGAGATCAGGTTATTCTTCAGCATGGTCTGAACTTTGGAATACTGTTGGTACTGCCGGTAGCAGATTTTCAGCATGAGTCGGGTATCCTCCTCCGGGATATATCTCGGCAATGTGAGCCAGTGGTCAAGACCGTAGTTGGCCAGCTTTACGGCATCCTTTTTGTCGGTTTTGGCCCGTCTTAAACTGTTGTTTCCGTAGTCATGCACCAGCATTGCATTGACTACCGAGACATAAAGGCCCGCGTCGTGGAGCAGCCAGGCCACCGGAGCATGGTAATTACCCGTGGATTCCATCACCACACGGGTCTCGCCGTCCAGGCTTTTGAGCAGTCCTGCCAGCTCGCTCAGTTCATTGGCGGTGTGACGTACTTCAAAGGGTGAAACCACTACCTCTCCGAAGGGCCGCATGACTGCAATCATGCTCTTACCCTTGGAAACATCGATGCCAACGCAGTTCATTCACATTCCTCCAATACAAAGAATCTGCAACCGGAATCCATCTTTTCTCGCTGCCGATTCAATCTATTGTGTGACACGAACTCTCCGACATCCGGTGGTTCAACCTGCTTAAATCGAACGCTGCAACGAGAGGATGGCTAACAGTCTTTCACACGGACATACAAGCCCAAGGAGTGATTGGTCAGCCAGTTGCTCCTCTCATTGTAGCTTAGGCACGAGATGGAGGGAAAGCCGGACTGGCTGTCCGGCTTTCCTGTCCAAATTTATTGTAATAGGAGTGATCTTATCTACCCGCCTCAACCGCCCCGGATGGGGCCATCGGCGTACAAAGCGGACAATCACCAAAAAATAATGAAAAAAGGAGGACAGCCGGAATCAGGCCCCGGAAACCGGGTGCCGATTGTTCCGGCTTTTGTATGCCTATGAATGACTAAATCAAACTTTTCAAATGATTCCGGCTAACTATAATTTATGGCATTTTTCAATCAGGCTATCACCGTTCTTCAGACCCTCGTTATCGCTCTGGGCGCTGGTCTCGGCATCTGGGGTGTCATCAACCTGCTGGAAGGTTACGGCAACGACAACCCCGGTGCGAATGCTCATGTACGGTAAGGAAGCAAGCAACCGAAAACAAGAGATAGACCGCCAGCACTACACTATTCCGAACCAAAGACCAAAAGATAAGCATTGTGGGAAAATCTAAACTTTTGGATTTTCCTACAATGCCAACTACGGCGGAATCCCTCCCACTCCTTATATCTTTCTGTATACATTGAATTTGTATTTAGTAAAATGCAGACAACACCACGGATCGGCTTTTGGTTGGACAATTCCAACCAAACACCACAGCAGACAGCAGAAAACATTCTGAACGCTAGGAAGCCGGTATGATTGTTACATATAAGGGGAAGAAAAATTTCTTTTAGGTACTTGCTTTCCTAAAACTGATGTGATACAATGATTTAAACCAGAAAAGGAGTAAAAAATATGCGGCAAGGTATTCTTAAATAAAACTATAATCAAATAGTGGGAACAAAGGATTATGATAGCTCCTTTTGTAGGGGCTTAGTTTTTTGTACCCAATTTAAGAATACTTTTGCCTTATCAATTTTGACATATCCCCAAAAACAGCAATCACAAACAGGTGTATGCTGTATATGTGTATGTCCGCAACTTATAATCCCCAGTGGTAAAAGTATTTTACTGCTGGGGATTTTTATGCCCTTTGGGGCTGTAAAGGGAGGACAATCACATGAAAATAATCAATATTGGAATTCTTGCCCATGTAGACGCTGGAAAGACGACCTTGACGGAGAGCCTGCTATATGCCAGCGGAGCCATTTCAGAACCGGGGAGCGTCGAAAAAGGGACAACGAGGACGGACACCATGTTTTTGGAGCGGCAGCGTGGGATTACCATTCAAGCGGCAGTCACTTCCTTCCAGTGGCACAGATGTAAAGTTAACATTGTGGATACGCCCGGCCACATGGATTTTTTGGCGGAGGTGTACCGCTCTTTGGCTGTTTTAGATGGGGCCATCTTGGTGATCTCCGCTAAAGATGGCGTGCAGGCCCAGACCCGTATTCTGTTCCATGCCCTGCGGAAAATGAACATTCCCACCGTTATCTTTATCAACAAGATCGACCAGGCTGGCGTTGATTTGCAGAGCGTGGTTCAGTCTGTTCGGGATAAGCTCTCCGCCGATATTATCATCAAGCAGACGGTGTCGCTGTCCCCGGAAATAGTCCTGGAGGAAAATACCGACATAGAAGCATGGGATGCGGTCATCGAAAATAACGATGAATTATTGGAAAAGTATATCGCAGGAGAACCAATCAGCCGGGAAAAACTTGCGCGGGAGGAACAGCAGCGGGTTCAAGACGCCTCCCTGTTCCCAGTCTATCATGGCAGCGCCAAAAATGGCCTTGGCATTCAACCGTTGATGGATGCGGTGACAGGGCTGTTCCAACCGATTGGGGAACAGGGGGGCGCCGCCCTATGCGGCAGCGTTTTCAAGGTTGAGTACACCGATTGCGGCCAGCGGCGTGTCTATCTACGGTTATACAGCGGAACGCTGCGCCTGCGGGATACGGTGGCCCTGGCCGGGAGAGAAAAGCTGAAAATCACAGAGATGCGTATTCCATCCAAAGGGGAAATTGTTCGGACAGACACCGCTTATCAGGGTGAAATTGTTATCCTTCCCAGCGACAGCGTGAGGTTAAACGATGTATTAGGGGACCAAACCCGGCTCCCTCGTAAAAGGTGGCGCGAGGACCCCCTCCCCATGCTGCGGACGACGATTGCGCCGAAAACGGCAGCGCAAAGAGAACGGCTGCTGGACGCTCTTACGCAACTTGCGGATACTGACCCGCTTTTGCGTTGCGAAGTGGATTCCATCACCCATGAGATCATTCTTTCTTTTTTGGGCCGGGTGCAGTTGGAGGTTGTTTCCGCTTTGCTGTCGGAAAAATACAAGCTTGAAACAGTGGTAAAGGAACCCTCCGTCATTTATATGGAGCGGCCGCTCAAAGCAGCCAGCCACACCATCCATATCGAGGTGCCGCCCAACCCGTTTTGGGCATCCATAGGACTGTCTGTTACACCACTCTCGCTTGGCTCCGGTGTACAATACG
Organism: Merdimonas faecis; assembly: GCF_001754075.1. Classification (GTDB taxonomy): domain Bacteria; phylum Bacillota; class Clostridia; order Lachnospirales; family Lachnospiraceae; genus Merdimonas; species Merdimonas faecis. The sequence goes on from NZ_MIEH01000003.1 coordinate 19,615, forward strand.
AGAGCCGGGTTTCGCTGGGATACTTGAACCAGAGTTTTCAAAACGCTGTCAGGGATGGTATCCGTTACGGGCTGGAGCAGGGCTTGTTCGGCTGGAACGTAACGGACTGTAAGATTTGCTTTGAATACGGGCTTTATTACAGTCCGGTCAGCACGCCGGCGGACTTCCGCTCATTGGCCCCGATTGTATTGGAACAGGCATTGAAGGAATCGGGGACGCAGCTGCTGGAACCTTATCTCTCCTTCATCCTCTATGCGCCCCAGGAATACCTTTCCAGGGCTTATCATGATGCACCGAAATACTGTGCCACCATCGAAACGGCCCAGGTAAAAAAGGATGAAGTTGTCTTTACTGGCGAGATTCCCGCCCGCTGTATACAGGCATACCGTACTGATCTGGCCTTTTACACCAACGGGCGGAGCGTATGCCTTACAGAGCTGAAAGGATATCAGGCCGCTGTCGGTCAGCCGGTCATCCAGCCCCGCCGTCCAAACAGCCGCCTGGACAAGGTGCGCCATATGTTTCAGAAGGTAATGTAAAGATACATAATCGTCAAGACGGCAACAATCAGAAGTTATGGAGGGTAACAATGGAATATAGTAAGGAAGATTTAATGGAAGCAAAAAAGCAAATTTGGGGAGTGGGAGAGAACATGGGAACAGAGGAAAGTAAAAAAATCTGGGAGGAGAACGCACAATTTTGGGATAATGCAATGGGTGACGAATCTAATGAATTTCACAGAGAGGTAGTGCGTCCCAAAGTAACGGAACTTCTATCTCCTAATCCTGCGGATTACATTTTGGATATTGCGTGTGGCAATGGAAATTATTCTTCGTATCTTGCACAAAGAGGCGCTTCGGTTGTCGCTTTTGATTACAGCAAAAAAATGATAGAATTGGCTAAAAGACGGCAATCACAATATGCAAAACAAATTGAATTTTGTGTGGCGGATGCGACCGATAGAAAAAGTATATTAGAATTAAAAAGAAATCGAGCCTTTACGAAAGCAGTTTCTAATATGGCAATTATGGATATTACGGATATTGAACCACTTCTTATGGCTGTTTATGAACTGTTGCAGGAAAGCGGAATTTTTGTCTTTGCAACGCAACACCCTTGTTTTGTCACGTTGACTGAAAAATATATGACACCGCACAGTTACTATGATATAGCGATTGAAGGGCAACCGAAAGAGCAGATTTATTATCATCGTTCCATACAAGATATTTTTAACCTTTGTTTTAGAGCTGGATTTGTCATTGATGGATTTTATGAAGAATGTTTTAAAACCAACAAAGAAATTCCTATGGTAATGATAGTAAGGCTTAAGAAGGTAAAACGTGATAGCTTAAAATAAATTCAAGTTTGTCGGGTAAATAGCAAACCCAGCCGAGCCAGTCAACGGTCAAGATGAACGGCGCATATGCGCAGCCGTTGACAGCCCCGCCCGCCTTTGCTGGTAGGCAATCAAGGGGCGACAGCAAGAAGTGCCACCGCCCCGCACTATTATTCAGAAAGGGGAATTTCCATGACCGACCAGATAGCCTATCAAGAATATATCCAGCGCAGGTACAACGCCTTTTGCAAGACTGTTATCCGCTGTGCCGCCTTGGACAAGATTTTGAAGCTTAAACGGCAATGGGAACGGCAAGTTTCCCTTGACTATCTGATGAACGAGAAGTTTGTCCAGTTTGCCGCGTCGGAGCCGGACGAGGAATACCCATTTACCGTCTGCGGTCAGACCGTCCTGCTCTGCAACGCCGCCCTTGCCGACGCGATCTCTGTTTTGCCGGAGCAGACGCGGGAAGAAATCCTGCGCTATTACTTTCTGCGCCAGCCGCAGCGCGTGATCGGCGCGTGTATTGGCCGGTCACGCAGCACAGCGGGGCGGCATATCCAGCTTGCCTTGCAGCGGCTACGCGAAGAAATGGGGGTGAGCCGGTATGAGTAGACTTCTCCCCTATGAAACAATCCTCAAAGCCCGTGAGGGCGACCCAGAAGCCGTGAACGCTGTCCTGCTCCACTACGCCGGATATATCCGCTATTTCTCAAAAGTGAACGGGCAGGTCAACGCCGAGGTGGAGGACTATGTAAAGCAGCGGTTAATTGACTGTCAATTCAAGTTCCGGCTTGACGAACCACCGGACAAGTCATAAAAACTGAATACCAGCCGCCACCGACGCGGCCAGCGAAAGCAGTAAGTCTTGAAAAAGATTTACTGCTTTTTTTGTTGTCCGGCTCCGCTCCCGGCCATTTTGCCCCCTGCCGGTTGTAGTAGTAAGCGAGGAGGGAATTTTTCTGCCCTGGTGTTTGGCATTTGGAGCATTTACCCGTAGTAGAGGGCAAAGAGAAAGGATTTCTCCAACACCGGGTAGAAACCACTGCGTCCGGTGTCATTTTAGCGAAAGCGGGCAGGAATGCCCTTTACAGGATTAGTAGTAGCAGAAAAAGAGAAACAAACTTTTGTGGTTGCAGTTTTCCAAAAAAGTGGCGGACGGAAGTGAGAGAAAGTTTGCAGTCACGGAGAGCAAGTTTCTACCACGGTGCCAAAATCCGCAATTCTGCAGTTTTGCCCCTCGCGGGAAACTTGTTGGGGAGTGCCTTCCCCAAACCCTGCTCATGCGCCCTTACGGGCGAGAAAGGAGGTCACACCATGCGAAAGAAATACAACACGCCCCACCGCAGCCGCGTTGTGAAAACCCGGCTGTCCGAAGATGAGTATGCCGACTTCACAGCGCGGCTTGCGCCCTATGGTATCAGCCAGTCCGAATTTCTCCGGCAGGCGATACGGCGGGCGACCATACGCCCGGTTGTCCATGTGTCGTCGGTCAATGACGAGTTGCTTTCCGCTGTCGGGAAGCTGACAGCCGAGTACGGCAGGATCGGCGGCAACCTCAATCAGATTGCCCGGTATCTGAACGAATACGGCGTACCCTACAACACCCTTTCCGGCGAGGTACGCGCCGCCATATCCGACCTTGCCGTCCTCAAGTATGAAGTCCTCAAGAAAGTAGGTGACGCGGTTGGCAACACTCAAGCATATCAACTCTAAAAACGCCGACTACGGAGCCGCCGAGCAATATCTTCTCTTTGAGCATGACGAGTTTACCATGAAGCCCGTCCTTGATGAAACCGGCAGGCTTATCCCCCGCGAGGACTACCGGCTGTCCACGCTGAACTGCGACGGGGAGGATTTTGCCGTTGCGTGTATGCGGGCCAATCTCCGCTATCAGAAAAACCAGCGGCGGGAAGATGTGAAAAGCCACCACTACATCATCAGCTTTGACCCGCGGGACGGGCCGGACAACGGCCTGACCGTAGACCGGGCGCAGGCGTTGGGGGAACAATTCTGTAAAGAGCATTTTCCCGGCCACCAGGCCCTTGTCTGCACCCACCCGGACGGGCATAACCACAGCGGCAACATTCATGTGCATATCGTCATAAACAGCCTGCGGATTGAGGAAGTGCCGTTCCTGCCCTACATGGACAGGCCGGCCGATACGAAAGTCGGCTGCAAGCACCGATGTACCGACGCTGCCCTGCGCTACTTCAAATCCGAAGTCATGGAGATGTGCCACCGGGAGGGGCTTTATCAAATCGACCTCTTGAACGGCAGCAAGAACCGCGTCACCGACCGGGAGTATTGGGCGCAGAAAAAGGGACAGGCCGCGCTGGACAAGCAGAACGCCCCCATGATTGCCGATAGTATCACGCCCCGGCAGACCAAGTTTGAAACGAACAAGGAGAAGCTGCGGCAGACCCTACGGAAAGCCCTTGCCACCGCCGCCAGCTTTGACGAGTTTTCCTCTCTGTTGCTGCAGGAGGGTGTGACCGTCAAGGAGAGCCGGGGGCGGCTTTCCTACCTCACGCCGGACAGGACAAAGCCAATTACCGCCCGGAAGCTGGGCGACGATTTTGACCGCGCCGCTGTCTTTGCCGTTTTAGAGCAAAACGCCGCCAGAGCAGCCGAAGCGCCAGCCAGATCCCCCGATCCCCCACGCACCATAAAAGACCGCTTGCAGGTTGCCAGAGCCGAGATAGCCGCCCCGAAACAGGACGGAGTGCAGCGGCTTGTGGACATTGAGCAGAAAATGGCCGAGGGCAAAGGCCGGGGCTATGAACGCTGGGCGAAGATACACAATCTGAAGCAGGCCGCCAAAACGCTGTCCGTCTACCAGCAATACGGCTTTACTTCCCCGGAGCAGTTAGAAGCCGCCGTTGACACCGCCTATCAGAAAATGCGCCAGACCAGCGGCGAACTGAAAGCACTGGAAACGAAGCTGCAAGGGAAAAAGAAGTTGCAGCGGCAGGTGTTGGCCTACGCCCAGACCAAGGCCGCCCGCGACGGGCTGCGGGCACAGAAATCCGAGAAAGCCCGCGCCGCATACCGGCAGGCCCATGAGAGCGATTTTATCATAGCCGACGCAGCAGCCCGGTATTTCAAGGCGCATGGCATTACCAAGCTGCCCGCCCGGAAAGCGTTGCAGGCCGAGATCGAGCAGCTTATCTCCGAGAAAGACGGCCTGTATAACACCTATCACGAACAGAAACAGCGGTTCAAGGAGTTGCAGACCGTCAAGCGGAACATCGACCAGATTTTGCGCCGGGACGAGCCGCACCGCAGAAAGGAGCAGAGCCATGAGCGATAACCTGCCCCACATGGACTACCGCCAGCACCGGCGGGCGCGGCGGCTGGTACATGAGTGCTGTAACTACGATGAGGGGAACTGCCTGCTATTGGACGACGGGGAGCCTTGCGTGTGCGTCCAGAGCATTTCCTTTTCCCTCATGTGCCACTGGTTCCGTGTGGCTGTCCTGCCCCTTGACGGGGAGCTGGCCGCAGCCCTCTTGTGCCGGGGAAGCCGGAAACGGTGTGCCGTCTGCGGGGCGGCCTTTGTCCCCAAATCCAACCGGGGAAAATACTGCCCCGACTGCGCCGGGCGCATGAAGAAAATCAAAGCCGCCGAGAGAAAGCGGAAACAAAGGCAGAGATGTCACGCTTTAGAGCCTTTCAAACCCGCATAAATCAAGGCTTTTTTCGTGGGTGTCAAAGGGTACGCGATACATTTATCCTTTTCCCCCGGAAACGGCGTTTTAATGCGTGACAATACGCCAAAATCAACCCGAACACAGGGAGGTGATCCTATCGCTGATTATATCAGGGCAGACACGCGGCTGCCCGCCTATCTGCCGTATCCCCGTTTCCTGCTGAAAATGGAGATTTCACAGACCGCCAAGCTGCTGTATTCGCTGCTGTTAGACCGTTCCACCCTCTCCCAGAAAAACAAGTGGCTGGACGACGAGGGCAGGATTTATATTATCTATCCCATCGCGGAGATAGCAGAAATACTGGATAAAGGCAGCACCACCATCAAGGGGGCGCTTAATGAACTGGACACGGCGGGGCTGTTGGAACGGGAACGGGGCGGCTTCTCCGCACCGAACCGGCTTTATGTCAAAGTACCGCCAGTGCCACAGGTACAGTTTTCAGACCAACTGATGGCCGGAAGTCCGCCCCTCATAGAGCCGGAAAACCGTCCTACTGATGGTCAGAAAACCGACCTTATGATGGTCGGAAAACCGTCCCCTAACCAAACTACTATAAACAACCTTACAGAGAGCCAAACAAAGGGAGTGAGTGGGGGGCCGTCCGCGCCCTATGGCCGATATGGAAATATTTTTCTGTCACAGACCGAATACGACGAGTTGCAGGCAGAGTACCCTGACAGGCTGGAACGGTTCATCGAGGAAATGAGCCGCTACCTTGCCGCCAACGGGAAAAGCTACCAGAACTATGCCGCCGCCCTGCGGATATGGGCGGGGAACGACAAAAAGGAAGCCCCTAAAAAGGGCATACCAGACTACTCATGCAAGGAGGGCGAGAGTTTATGAAGAATGAAATCAACGCGGTTTTGGAGAATATGACGACCACCATCCCGGAGCCGGAGGACTACACCGGCGAGGACGGTTTACTGTACTGCGGCAAGTGCCGCAAGCCGAAAGAAGCCTATTTTGCGCCGGATAAGGCCGCTATCTTCGGGCGCGACCGCCACCCGGCAGAGTGCGACTGCCAGAGAACCGCCCGCGAGGAACGGGAAGCCGCCGAAAAGCGGCGCAGACACCTTGACACCGTGGAAGAACTGAAACGCCGGGGCTTTACCGACCCCACCATGCGGGACTGGACTTTCGAGAACGACAACGGCAGGAACCCGCAGACCGGGCTTGCCCGCCGGTATGTGGAGCATTGGGAAGATATGCGGACAGACAATATCGGCTGCCTGTTCTGGGGCGGCGTAGGCACCGGCAAAAGCTACCTTGCAGGCTGTATCGCAAACGCCCTCATGGAGAAAGAAATCCCCGTCCGCATGACGAACTTTGCTCTTATCCTCAATGACCTTGCCGCCAGCTTTGAGGGGCGCAACGAGTACATTTCCCGCCTTTGTCGTTATCCGCTGCTGATCCTTGACGACTTCGGCATGGAACGCGGGACGGAATACGGGCTGGAACAGGTGTTCAATGTGATTGACAGCCGTTACCGCAGCGGCAAGCCGCTGATCGTCACGACCAACCTTACGCTGGACGACCTGCACAACCCGGAGGACACCGCCCATTCCCGGATTTATGACCGCCTGCTTTCCATGTGCGTCCCGGTACGCTTTACCGGCGACAACTTCCGGCAGGAAACCGCCAAGCGGAAAATGGAGAGCATGAAGAAACTGATTACCGACTGAAAGGAGTATTGCCTATGGCAGATAACAAGCAGCACGACACCCGCACCACCCGCCGCCCTGACTGTGTGACGGAAATCCGCATGGGCAATTCCGTCCTTGTCGTGTCCGGCTATTTCAAGAAAGACACCACAACCACAGCCGCCGACAAAATGGCGCGGGTACTGGAAGCGGAAGCCGCTGCTACACAGGAGCCGACTTATCCGGCGTGAACCGGGGCATGGAAAAGCGGCCATGCCAGGGAGCATGACCGCTGGAACGAAAATCGGAAGTGCTTTAGCAATTCTTAATCTCATTCTCTATAAAATAATTTGCAATTTCAAAGGCTTTTATTCTTCTCTTTGCCAATGTGATTTGTGATTTATAACGCTCGGAATTATCCTTTGATTCAAATGTTTTTACTGTTTCTCTTAGCTTGTGCAGAGTTGAATCAATTTGCCTTTTGGCCGCGGTTAATTCATCTATTGTATACTTCATGTTTTCTCCTTTAACTTCTGATTTTTTTGTTAAATCAGAGTATACCACGGAGTTATGAACTTTTCTACTGCAAATATGGGACGACAACCCATACCATAAAAATCGGAAAATTGAAAAGCTGTAAAGAAGCAAATTTAACGCTTTTGCCGCTGTACAGCCCCCGCCGTTCCGTGGTACAATGAAACCACGGAATAGTGGGGCTGGCTGTCGGAAACGGAGGATTTTATGTTAAGACAAGCCACCCAAAACCTCATTACCGCCCTTTATCCGAGATTGTCCCACGAGGATGAATTGCAAGGCGAGAGTAATTCCATATCGAACCAAAAAAGGATACTCGAAACCTACGCAAAACAGAACGGCTTTACCAATCTGCGCTGGTACACCGACGACGGTTTTTCCGGCGCGAACTTTGCTGGGGTTAGATAGCGATACTTTTTACATCTACCATGTTGCGGCGGTCATGGTTGACAACTTGCGTCGGCTCCTGCTCGGTATCAACCTGTCCGACAAAGCTATAATGGATTTCGATTTTCCGGGTGTTGGTTTCCCGGTCTAATTCATGTATCAAAATACGGTCGATAAACTCATGGACGTTTTCATAGGTCAATTCCTGTATGTCGCTGTATTTCCCGACAATCTGAATAAACCTTGATATATCCCTTTTTCGCTCGGTAACGGTTGCGATCTGCTGTTGTAACTCGTCTATCCTTGCGGCAAGGGATTTCTTTTCGTCCTCATAGCCGGAAGTTAGAAACACAAACCGTTCATCTGTCAGTCTGCCTAATGCGTTGTCCTCATACAGCTTGCGGAAAAGCGTGTCAAGTTCGGTCATACGCGCCTGTGCTTTGAAAAGTTCCTTTTGCTGCTGCGCTAATGCCTTTCTCGCTTCCATGTCGCCGTACTCGGTAGCTTTACAGATAAAGTCCTGTTCGTGTTCCTTAACATACCGCAAAACCCGCCGCATATCTTCCAGCACTAAATCAAGAAGTACGTTTTTGCGGATATAATGAGAGGTACACTCGCTGCCTGTCCTTGCCCTGTTGCGCCATGCGCCGCAAGAATAGGAAAACTTGCGCGGCTCGATATTTACGCCCTGTTGGTAATACATCTTATGTCTGCAACCAGCGCAAAACAGCAAGCCGGAAAAAATATCAATCTCCGCTGCTTTTGTCGGGCGGTGGCGGGTAGCAATCCGCTTTTGCGCAAGTTCAAAGGTTTCCTCGTCAACAAGCGGCTCATGGGTGTTTGGGAAGAAATAGCGTTGTTCTTCTTCGTTCTTCCGGGTCTTTTTCGACTTGTAGGATACCTTGTGAGTTTTCGCGGTTATGGTATGCCCTAAATATTCCTGCCTTGCTAATATGTCATAGAGCGTTTTGTCCGGCCAAGTATAGGGGGCGATCATTGCCCGCTGATACCGCGCCTGTCCTGTACGCTGATAGCGCAACGCTCCAATCGTCAAGACTTTGTTTTCCGCAAGCCATTTTTGGATTTCGCACATACGCACGCCGCTAACAAACATAGCGAAAACCTGTTTGACAATCGGCGCGGTTTCCGGGTCGGGTATAAGGTGGTGGCGGTTGTTCGGGTCTGGGATATAGCCGTATGGATATTCCCCGTTGACGCGCTCGCCTTTTTGCGCCTGTGCCTGTTTAACTGCGCGGATTTTCTTGCTTGTGTCGCGGGCGTAAAACTCGTTAAACCAGTTCCGCAAGGGGGTAAACTCGTTATCCTCCCGCGCTGTGTCAACTCCGTCGTTGATCGCGATATAGCGTACTCCGTTTTCGGGAAATACAATCTCTATGAGTTCGCCCGTTTTCAGATAGTTTCTGCCAAGACGGGAAAGGTCTTTGGTAATGACCGTCGCCACTCGTCCGGCTTCCACTTCCTGCAACATCGCTTGCAGCCCCTCGCGCTCAAAACTCACGCCGGAAAATCCGTCGTCCACAAAAAACTTTGTGTTCAAAAAATGGTGTTCGTCCGCATAGCGTTGAAGTATCATTTTTTGGTGCTGTATGCTTCCGCTTTCTCCGGCTTGCATATCCTCTTGACTTAAACGGCAGTAAAGGGCGGTGATTTTATTCGACTGTAACATTAGTCCTCCTTTCCGACAGCCGAATAAACAGGTATAATGTGTTGCTATCATTATACCATATCCCGCCGCCTAATGCACTACTCGGACGCTAAAAATCCCGGATTTCCGGGCTTTTTCTGCAAATCCTTTACAATGAGTTTCTCAATCTTTTTATGGATTGTATCGGTTGCCTTTTCACTCGGCAACGCTTGAACAAGATAGGTGATTTTCCCTATTTTGCGTTCGGTTGTAATTGTCTGTTTTTTATCCATTAGAAAAACCTCCTTTTCCTGTATGGATAAACTATATTCGTCAAAAGGCAAAAACGGGCGGTTGTTAGCTGCAACCTCACGGGAGTTTCACCCCGGCCCATGCTTATGGGTGCGCCGCGCAATACTTTGAGGGTGTTCAACGCGGGAGTATCATTGTGCCGCCTTGTATGTCGTCGCCCACAAGCTGCTAAACCTGTTTTACGGCGCGGTAGTTCTCGCTCGGCTTTTCCCCTATGGGGAAAAGCTGTCATGGCGTACCCGCCGACTGGCTCGGTACAGACGGAATGTACCCGTTTGCCTGTTATGCTGCGCACCAAAGGCCGCTTTCTTTGTCAAAGAACAATAGGCTTTGTCGGCCTGCAAAAGCACATCAACAGCGGATATGCTTTTGCGGAACGACAAATAGCCCATAACGGGAAGCGTGGAAAGGGGACACGCTCCCCGCATGGGCTAAAAGATTATCCTACATGAAAAGCAAGGGTGCGGGTAATAAGGCGCACTTGCAGCCTGTTACGCATTTCCTCGTCCACATAGGAATAGGTATTGCCCGCGTCGTCTTTCAGCGTGCGGGTACAAAGTTTCGCTATGTAACCCTCGTAGTGCTTCAAGATCGCGCACATGGCGGTTGTGTCGCCGTTTGCCGCTGCGGAAATGACAGGGAACGGCAACAGATTTTCAGACTTCCTAACGGTATTCATCATCTGCTTTTCCCTCCAAATACTGTTTGATTTTCGCAAGCGCGGATTTCCTGTGCCGGAAAACCGTCGTGCGTACAACATTCAGCAGTTCGCCAATTTCCGCGTCGCTCATATCCAAGAAGTAGGACAAAAGGATAATGTCGCGTTTCCTTTCGGGCAAAGCGTTAAGGGCTTCGGCAAGCAGTTCATTTTTGACGAGTACATCAAAGCCGGACACTTGAAAACGGAAATAATCGCTTTCGTATTCGTCCGTTGTGAAAAGCTGCGCGAGTTCGCTTTCGCTCAAATCCGAAAAAGTAACTTCGCGTGCTGCGCGTTTCGCAAGAGTGCGGCGGTGGCTTTTCGCTTCGCCGACCAAAGTTTTCTTTGCTAATGCGTCGTACTGATGTTGTATTCTTTCCTTGTCGGAAGAAGATAGCTCCATAGAGTTCACCTCCTTCCCGCGTGGAGTAGAGGACGGGAGTTAAGGGCTTGTCCTCTCTGCCCCTTTCGCTCCGTACCCGTTCGGGAGATGGCTCTTGAGTGCGCTTTTCAGAAAAAAGTTGAAAAAAGCAAAATGCGCCCGTCCGCAAGACGCGGACGGGCGCAAAGGAAATGTAAGCAGTAGCTAAATGTATTGACAGTTCACATTCATAGCCGGAATATCCCGCTTGCGGAGCATAGCTTTTTTTGACCGCAAAGCATTAGGCGGGTTACAGTAAATAAAAATGGACACGGCGATACCTCCCCGATACCGCCGTATCCTTAAAAAAGGGCGACTTTAATACACTACCCGCAATCCATTCTATAATAGGGAACAGCGGCTTTTGCGCAATATTAAATAAAAAAGCCGATAACACATAGGTTTTTTGACCTAATGCGTTATCGGCTCTGCGTCTATGCGTCTGGCACTTTTAATCATTTTTTTTTGAATTTATTATATGTGTTAGCTAACTGTCCACAAGCCGCGTTAATCTCTCTGCCATGAGAAACTCTCATAGTAACTTCAAGTCCTGCTTGCTCTAATTGATGTTTGAATGCAACTATTTCCCGTTTCTGTGGTGCTTTAATTCTTGAATTGCTTGTTGGGTTGTATTGTAACACGTTAATCATAACTTTTTTGCCCCGAAACCATTTTGCAAGTTGTCTTACATCTGAGGGCCGGTCATTTATACCCGGTAAAAGCAAATACGCAAAGACAATTTTGCGATTATGCCTTTCAGAATAGGATAAGGCTTGCTTAACAACATCTTCAATAGCATATATGCGCATGTGAGGAATAATACGATTTCTTGCAGATTGTGTTGCTGCGTGTAAAGATATTGTCAACTGAATTTTAAGATGTTCCTCGCGCAATTTTTTTAATTGATCGACCGGACCAACTGTTGATATGGTAATGCCGTCGGTTGGAAAGTTGAGCCCATATCTATCTCGGAGAATATGGATTGCTTTTATCAAGTTGTCATAATTGAATAAAGGCTCTCCCATACCCATAAAAACGATACGGTTTACTTTTCGACGCAACAATATAATCTGTTGTACGATTTCTGACGATGTTAGATTACGAACAAAGCCATTTCGCCCGGACTCACAAAAAATACAACCAACAGGACAACCGACTTGTGTGCTCACGCAAACAGTTCCACCATCTCGCCGCTTGATAAAAACCGTTTCAATGTATTTGTTGTCTTTCAGTTCGTAAACATACTTTTCAGTATCACTGCTTTTGCAAATATTTTTTACCAACATTGATAGATTTTTTTTGCGTGGTAATTGCTTATATAATTCTTCATATAAGGCTTTTGCTTCATTCTCGCCAATAACTTCCGACATTTCTTTGTAAGTAAATCCGTATGGATCATTCCGTACTTCCGCAGGCGTATATTTAGGTAAACGTTTCATTTTTATATCCTTTCTTCTAAATAATAAAAGTTTGTTTTTCTGTATTTTTGATTACAATCTCTAATTTTTCTACATCAATGATATGCGTCAATTTGCATTTAGGGCAGAAAAGAGGAAAATCTTTTAATACAGTATTATGAAATACTTGAACTCTCGTCTTTCCGTTACAAATCGGACATTTTATCCAATATTTTTTAAGCATTATATTTCACTCGTCCTTTTTACACAAAAAAATGCAGGTCAATCCTCAACATGAGCATTGACCTGCATTTATAATGCACAGAGCAGTACAACAAAACTAAGGCATAGCTTGCACTATGTCTATACTATATCTATACGTCGTTAGTTTTTTGTATAGCATCCGCAAAATAAGCATGACAAAAAAGCCCATGTTGAAAATGGGAAAATCCTTTTTTTCAATGCTTATCTAATACGCATGCTATGCAACATAAACGCCGCCTCCTTTTACATAAATTTTATTTTATCAGAAAATCAGTCTACTGTCAATACACAACAGGAAGTATTTAACCTAATGATATGAATTGTGTGGACATATCCAAAAAGAAAGGTGAACTGTAAAATGTAACAGGGTGAATGAAAATGGCAAAAAGACCCGTACCATTGTACGACTTTAAGGCTTTCGGGGCAGCTATAAAAGCCGCGAGAAATGAATACGGCGAGAGCCGCAAAAAGGTAAGCGACGAGTTATATATTTCCCCGCGCTACCTTGCGAATATCGAGAACAAGGGACAACAGCCGAGTTTACAGGTATTCTATGACCTTGTAACCCGGTATCATATTTCGGTAGATCAATTTTTCTTCCCGAACAGCAATGCGGAGAAATCCACCGGGCGGCGGCAGCTTGACGCGCTGCTGGACGGTATGAGCGATAAAGGCATACGGATTGTAACCGCAACGGCAAGGGAGATAACAGAAGTCGAACAAGCAGAGGACTAACCTCACAATATGGGAAGCAGGAGATTGCAGCGCATAGGGGCTGCAATCTTTTTTTGCGCCAAATTAGAAAGAGAGTGCAACAAACGCTGCCTTTGAAACGGGATAAGGAGTAGATAGCAAGCACAGCAAACGAGTACCCGTTTGCGAAAAGTGCTTGTTGGGATAATCCCAAACCCTTATACCGAAAGGCGGTGCGGAAATGGAAAACCGAAAGAGAAATATACAGATGAAGTTTTACGTTACGGAAGAAGAAAAGCGGCTGATCGACGAGAAGATGAAGCAGCTTCCCATAAAGCAGTATGGGGCATACTTCCGTAAAATGGCGATAGACGGGTATATTCTTGTCGTTGACCGAAGCGACACAAAAGCATATATCCGGGAACTGCAAGCGGTGAGCCGGAACATCAACCAGATTGCAAAACGCGCCAATGCGACGGGGACGGTTTACAGGCAGGATATAGAGGACATTAAAAAGGCGGTGGACGAGATATGGCGGTTACAAAGACGCACCCTATTAAATCAACCTTAAAGGCTGCGATAGACTATATCTTAAATCCCGAAAAGACAGACGGGAAGCTGCTTGCGTCCTCTTTCGGCTGCGGGCTGGAAACCGCCGATATTGAGTTTGCATGGACGCGGGAAGCTGCCGGAGATCGCGGCACACATTTAGGGCGGCACTTGATACAATCCTTTGCGGTGGGAGAAACCACACCGGAAGAAGCGCACAAAATCGGCATGGAACTTGCCGGGGCGGTATTAGGCGGCAAGTATGAGTTTGTTTTGACAACTCACGTCGATAAAGACCATCTGCATAATCACTTGATTTTCAACGCGGTTAGCTTCGTTGACTACAAAAAGTACCATTCCAACAAGCAAAGCTATCACTTTATCCGGCGCACCAGCGACAGGATATGTAAAGAGCATGGGCTATCCGTCGTCGTACCGGGACAGGACAAGGGAAAAAGCTATGCAGAATACACCGCCGAAAAGCAAGGGACAAGCTACAAAGCAAAGCTGAAAACGGCGATAGATACTCTCATTCCCCAAGTGAAAGATTTTGACGAACTGCTGCGCCGCTTGCAGGAAATGGGGTATGAAATCAAACAGGGCAAATACATTTCCTTTCGCGCTGCCGGACAGGAACGGTTTACCCGCACAAAGACGCTCGGCGCGGCCTATACGGAAGAAGCGATAAAGGAGCGTATCAAGGGCGTGTATGTTGCCAAAACAAAAACGCTGCGGGAAGATAAGAAAATCCGGCTTATCGTCGATCTTGAAAACAGTATCAAAGCCCAACAGTCGGCGGGCTATGAACGGTGGGCAAAAATCCATAATCTGAAACAGGCTGCTAAAAGCATGAACTTCCTAACCGAAAACAAGATTGAGTATTATAGCGAACTTGAAAGCAAGATAGCCGATATTATGACCGCTCATGACGCGGCGGCAAAGGCGGTTAAGGAAGTGGAACAGCGTATGTCTGATTTGTCGCTGCTTATCAAGCACACCACCACATACCGACAGTTAAAACCGATTTACGATGAATACCGAAAATCGCCGGACAAGGAAAAGTATCTGCGGGGGCATGAAAGCGAAATTATCCTGTTTGAAGCTGCGGCAAGGGCATTAAAGGAAATGCAGATAAAGAAGCTGCCCGATCTCGCCGCGCTGCGCAAGGAGTATAGCAGCTTAAACGACAGAAAAAGCAAATTGTATGAAGATTATCGGCAAGCCAAGAAGCAAATGCAGGAATACGGCGTTGTCAAAAAGAACGTCGATAGTATTCTTTACCCGTCCCAAAGCAGGGCGCGGGAGCAGGAGCGATAAGGCGCAAAACATGGGGTGGCAAGTGGAATGTTAAGGGCTGAAAACGCCTGTGTTTCTGCGGCTTCCAGCGCATGAAAACGACATAGACGATAAAGTATATTCAAACCCGCAAAAACGGCTTTCTAATTGTCCACGCAAGGACAAAAAAAGAACAGGGGCGCGGTGCCGGAAATCGGCAACCGCGCCCCTGTTCTCTATGGGCTATTCCTCGTCGGTCAAGATAAACTCCCTTTCGGAAAACTCGCTGTCCGTCATGGCTTGCAGCTTGTTCACCGCTGCGGCGGCAAGCTGGCGCATATCCTCGTCCATGTAGGGCATGGCGGCAAGGATATTTTCAAGCGTTGTTTCCCGGCTGTCCTCGGCGTAGATCGCAACAATGTTTTCTTCCTCAATGGTAAAGCGGGTATTCATGCTATCAAACCTCCAAATCCTTTTTATGCTCTTTCTGTTTATCTTTCGGCTGCTGCGCCGCCTGTTTCTTGTATTCGTCCAGCTTCTTCAAAATGGACGGTTTTTTCTGCGGCTGTTCCCGTTTCTCGGCTTTTACCGCTTTTGCAAGGTCGGTAACGGAAATCGCTTCCCCCGCCTTTGCCCGCTGCTCAAAATCTGCAACGGTGGGCGTTTGCGGCGTATTGTTGATAAGCCCGTCAAAATTGTTGTCGTTCTGCTCTATGGTGTCCTCGACGTGCTTTAAGGGATTATCCCGCTGCGGCTGCTCGGCGGCTATGGCATAAGCCTGTGTGCCATTCCCCATAATGAGATACTTCCCGTCCTCCGACGCATGGTGAAAACCAAATCCCGCCGCTTCGATCTGTTCACGGCTCATATCGGTAATATGAAAATTGCCCCTCGGCGTTCTAACGGTTTCACCCGTCAAAAGGCTGTCGGGGGTCGCTTCCGGCTGCTGCTTTTCAAGCTGCCCGTCCTTGTAGGAATATCCTTGCGCCGCGATTGCTTCAAGGGTCTTGCCCGTAACGTCGCCATAAATCCGCTTGTCTGCGTCAACCAGCATTTGCAAAGTGTCTTGTACGGTGTCGGACAAGGCTTGCTGCTGTTCGGGCGGCAGCTTGTCAAATACGGGGGTCTGCTGCTCCTGCAAAAACTCCGGCACTTGCTGAAAACCGATACTGTCTACATAGTGGGCGGTGTCCTCGTCGTTCTGATGAAGCACAACAATGTCGGAAACGGAAAGGCTATGCCCCTTAAAGTCGGCGGGGTGGTCGATATTAAACCTTTCCCAAATGTCGCCCAGCGTCATATCCTTTGTAAGCGGTGCAGTATAGACGAGTTCATAATTTACCCGGTCAATGGTAAGTCCAGCCGCTTGCAGACGGTCATAAGGCTCAAAGCGCAAGTCCCTTGTTTCGTCCCCGCGCTTTAACTGATAAATGGAAAAGGTATCGCCCTGCTCCTGCTCGGCTTGCCGCTGCTGCTGCAACTCGGTAAAATGCCCCTCAATCTCGGTAATGAGTTCCTTTGCGGTGGTCTGTATTGTTTCAAGGGACGCTTTTAACTCGGTCATTTCCTTGCCGCTGCTCCAACCAGCCACATAGCCGAAAGAGTAATCGGAAGTATCAAGGCCGAAATGCTGGCAAACCGTATAAGCGACGCTTTCCGCTTCTACCTCGCAGGTATGGCGGTCAACGCGGTTTTGCTGCTCCGGCGGGGCGTTTAAGTCTACGTCGTGCAGCTTCGCATGGGCGATTTCGTGAATGGCGGTCTTTACCGCCTGTAATTCACTCACGCCCTCTTTGATTGCAATACGCTTGTCGGTCAAACTGAAATACCCATTTGCGCCGTTTGTGATCTGCTCAAATGCAATCGGGACGGGGGACGCTTTTTCAAGGGCGGCGAAAAAATCCTCGTACTGCTCCACATCGGCAAGCAGCGGTTTAACGGAAAGGTCGGGAAACTCCTTGCCCTCGGTCTGCGAAATATCAAAGACGGTTATAACCTTAAAGGCGGGGACGGTGATTTCCTTTTCTTCCTTTACCACTTTTCCCTCGCGGTCAAGCATGGGCTTTCTCGTTTCGGGGTCGATTTTATCAACCAGCTTTTTCACCTTGTAGGGCGCGGGGGCAAAGATTTTAATGCCTTTCTCGCCTTTCTTTACATGGCGGTCAAACTCTTTCTGCCATTGTGAATAGCCCTTTACCAAATTGCCGCCCTGCATGGCAATTAGGATAGTGTTATTCAAGCTGTAATCGTGAAACTTCGACATGGCAGTAAGAAACTCTTTGTAGCGGTCGCTGTCAAAAATCGCCTGTACGCCCTGTTCCAAACGCGCGGTGATCTCCTTTACCTTTTCGGCGGGCTTTTCGGAAGTAAGGATAATGGGGACGACGGGGCGGGGCTGCTGCGGCTCTGCGGCCTGTGCGTCTGCTTGCTGCGTTTCGGCTGCGTCCATATAGGCTTTGTCCTGTTCGCCGCGCTCCGGCTGCGGGTAACTCATAATGCGGTATTCTTCCGGCACTTCGCGCCCCTCAAACTGCCGTTCCCACTCGTCGCCGCTTTC
This sequence comes from Merdimonas faecis, assembly GCF_001754075.1. Classification (GTDB taxonomy): domain Bacteria; phylum Bacillota; class Clostridia; order Lachnospirales; family Lachnospiraceae; genus Merdimonas; species Merdimonas faecis. The sequence goes on from NZ_MIEH01000003.1 coordinate 37,038, forward strand.
CACGATATAGCCGTACTCGGTAAACGCGCCTTTTTCCTGCGCGGCAGCGTTCCTGCCAAAAGTAGAAAGGTCAATGCCGCCTTTCCATTCTTCGGGCATTTGTACCATGCCGGATTGATTTAAGTAATAGTCGCCCAAATCGTGGTAGTTATGTACTTCGGGGATATGGACGTAGAAATCCACGTTGTAGGTGAAGTCAATTACCTGTCCAATATTTGCAAGCCCGTTTTTCTGCTGCAAGGCTGCGTTCAGCTTGCCAACCTCGGCGGGGTCAAGCTGTTCGAGCCGCGCCGCAAGAAAATTGAGTTCGTCCACGTCGGCGGCGCATACCATTTCATAAGGCAAGGCAATATGTTTCTCCGGGTCGTCGGAATAGCCGCGAATGGAAAAATCCTGCGGGTTGTCGGCGGTAATGCCGACGTTCCGCATAGCTTCGTGCAACTGCTCCTTTGTGGCGGGCATATCCAGCCAATAGCCGCCGGGGTCGCCCGCGTCAAAGCGGCTGCGGTTGCCTATCATAATAGAAAACTGTTCGCTCATGTGTTCACGCTCCTTTTCCTGCCCGGTATTTTCGGGGATAGCTGCCGCCTGTTGCTGCTGCGGGGGTTCTTCGCCCTCTATGGTGTAGTCCGGCATGAGCATACCGTTTACTTTGAAATAGTCGGCGTACTCCTGCGGGATAGGCGGGGAGATTTCCGTAAACAGACGGTCATACGCTTTGATACGCCCATTCAGATACTTTTCCATAGCTGCCTTGTCGGTGAAAACCTTTCTATCTTGTCCGGCAATCTTCGCTTGGGTTCTGCTTGGGCTGTTGGTGCGCACGCTCCATGTAAGCGTCCATGAATACGGGATAGATTTCTGCGCTTCTTTGTCGTAGCGGGTATTCTCGTAAATGTAGTAATTCATCTGATATACCCGGTTGCTGCGAATATGGCGGTTATGCTCGGTGGTCTGCCACTCGTTAGCGGTGTGCTGGACGTGCGGCGTTCTCACATATTCAAGTGTTTTATCCAGCAAAAGCGTTCTTCCCGCCTGTTCTTCCCATGCGGCGGCGCGTTCTTTAAGGTCGTCAAAAATCGCCTGTTCTGCCGCCGCGCTTTCGCTGCGCATGGAAAGTAGCTGCGCAATCGGCAAGGAAGCATAAGGGGCAATCTCCCTGTCCTTTGCTTCAAAATATATCCGGCGTTCTATCCGCATGGTTTCGGCGGTTTCCAATTTGTCATGGTCGTATGAGGAATACGGCATATTCTTTCATCACGTCCTTTCTCGGTCATATAAGGGTTTGGGACTATCCCAACAAGCAAAATGCCCGCGCTCTCTATGGGAAGCGCGGGCATTTCTCGCAAACGGGTACTCGTTTGCTGTGCTTGCTATGTAGTTGTTTTTATCCGTAAACGCCTGTTTCTCTCGCTTTGGGCTTTCTGTCTGCGGCGTATCTTTGCCGCGCAATCGGGGCAGTATTTCGCCCGGTTGCTGCCCGCCGCAAACGTGCTGCCGCATACCGCGCAACGCTTCAAATCGGTTTCCCCGCTGCGGGTGATCTGTTCGCAAAGCTGCCTGTCGGCGGGTAATACCGCTTCGCGGAAATAGCGGCATAGCAGCGAATAGCTGATACTCTGCACACAAACGCAAGTTTCCCCGTCGTCCAGCAGCAGACAATTCCCGCAATCGTTGTTTGCACAAGCGGCGCGGGTCATTTTCTTTACGGCGCGGTATTGCTTTTCATCAAGCCTTATCATTTTCGGTTCTGCTCGACGCGGAAGTTTACATACTTGCCGCCTGTGTCGGCAAGCAGCACAACTCCGTCAAAGGTCTTTCCCGTCTTGGTCGAGTACATACCTTTGATTTTTACCTTTCCGTCTTTCAAAAGGGCGGCGGCAATCGCCTTTGTGAAAGCCTTTTTGCGCTGCTCAAAAAAGCGGTCATTCTTCCACATCACAAAGCTGCAAGCCCTGTCGGAGCAGTAAAAGTTTTTCTTGCCCTCGTAAACCGCCGCGCCGCAACGGGGGCAAGTGCCGATTGCTTCCCGCTGCGGGGTAAACAGCTTCGCTTTATCCTCGGAAATCGCGGAATAGGTCTTGACAAGCCCCGCTGTCATTTCCTCAATGCTGCGCATGAAATCGTCCGGGCTGTCGCTGCCTTTGGCAATCCCGGTAAGGCGGGTTTCCCATTCTGCCGTAAGCTGCGGGGACGTAAGGACTTCGGGCAGGATAGCGGCAAGGTTATACCCGTCCTTTGTGGGGATTAGCTTTTTGCCCTTGCGCTCGGCAAAGCCCGCGCTAATGAGTTTTTCAATGATACCCGCCCGCGTTGCGGTAGTGCCTAACCCTTTGCGCTCTGCGTCCTCCGGCGTTTCTTCCTTGCCCGCGTTCTCCATAGCGGACAGAAGCGTATCTTCGGTAAATGCCTTTGGGGGCTGCGTGTAACGCTCGGAGATCTCCGCTGCCGGATTGTCAAAGGTCTGCCCCTCGGCAAGCGGCGGCAAAACGGTTTCCGGCTCTGCGTCCTCGTCCTGTTCCTCGGACGCGGCGCGGGACAGCTTTTCAATCTCACGCCACCCCTCGCAAAGCGTCGTCTTTCCCTTTGCGGTAAAGGTATAACCGCCGCAAGAGATAACCGCCGTAACCGCTTCATATTCATAGGGCGCGGCTGCGGCGCAAAGCAGCTTCGCGCATACAAGGGTCATAAGTTTTGTTTCGCTGTCGGTAAGGGAAGAAAAGCCCGTTTTCAAAAACTCGGCTGTCGGCAAAATAGCGTGGTGGTCGGTTACTTTGCTGTTGTCGCAAACCCTTGTAAGGTCTGCTTGCAGCTTCACGTCCCGCATAAAGGGAAGCAGCGAACAAAGCCCGGTAATGAGTTCCTTTGTGCTGCGCTGCATATCGGAAGTGATATATTTGCTGTCGGTGCGGGGATAGGTCAAAAGCCGCTTTTCGTAGAGGGCTTGCGCATAATCAAGGGTCTGTTTCGCCGTAAACCCGTACAGGCGGTTGGCTTCGCGCTGCAACGCGGTAAGGTCAAACAGCTTCGGCGGTGCAACGGTCTTTTTCTCTTTTTTGAGGGAAGTACAAACGGCTTGCGATTTCTCGCAAGCCGCTTTCATCTGCTGCGCCGCCGCTTCTTCGTTCAGCCTTTCGGACAAAGCCGAAACACCGCCCGCGTCCAGACGGACAACATGATATTTTTCTTTCTTAAAGCTGCTGATCGCATAGTCGCGGTTTACCAGCATGGTAAGGGTGGGCGTCTGCACTCTGCCGACATTCAGCGTTTTGTGATAGAGGATAGAGAAAAGGCGGGTCGCGTTAATCCCGACAAGCCAATCTGCCTTTGCTCTGCAAAGCGCGGATTGATAGAGGTTGTCATAGCTGCGCCCGTCTTTGAGGTTTGAAAAGCCCTCGCGGATTGCGCTTTCTTCCATGCTGCTAATCCAAAGGCGGGAAAAGGGCTTTTGGCAATTTACCTGTTCGTAGACAAATCGAAAAATGAGTTCTCCCTCGCGCCCGCTGTCGCACGCATTGACAATCTCGGAAACGTCGCTGCGCTGCATAAGGTCTTTGAGTACGGAAAACTGCTGCTCCTTGCCGCTGGCAACGGTAAACTGCCAATCCTGCGGGACAATGGGGAGATCGTCATACTTCCATTTTCGGTACTGCTCGTTGTAGGTTGCCGCGTCTGCAAGGCTAATCAAATGCCCGATACACCACGACACAAGGTAGCCGCTGCCCTCAAAATATCCGCTGCGCTTTTCATTCGCGCCAATAACGGCGGCAATCGCCGCCCCGACGCTCGGTTTCTCTGCAATTACAAGTTTCATACTTCCTCGTCCTCCTGCTCGGTTTCTAATTCTTCCTCGTCGTCCTCGTCAAAATCGAGATCGTCAAGGTTGCTGCTGCCTTTTGCCGCGTCCTTTTTGGGCTTCATAATCTTAAAGTAATAGAACGCGCCGCCGCTTACTGCGGCAAGAAGCAGCACGACAAGCAGAATAGCACCGCCCATGCCGCCGCCTTTATCTTCCTCCGGCTCCGGCTGCTCGGTTTCTTCCGGCTCCGGCTCGGCTTCCTTGCCCGCGCACTCGCTCATATTGACGCTGCAAACGGGGCAATCGGTGTTGACGCTTCCGGCAACGCATTTTTCAGTACAGCTACAAGCGGGGGCTTCGGTCTGTTCGTCCTCCATAAGCTGCAAAAGGTCTTTTTCATCAACTTGATTGAGGAAATGGACGGTGTTTTCTCCGTCCTCGGCGCGGTCAATGATGAAGTAAAAATAGTTTCCGTTTTTCGTAACGACGGTAATAAACTGCTTATCGCCGGACGCTTCGCCCGTTATGTCGTCCACAAGGCTCATGTTGCCCTCCGGCGTTAAAGGCTGCGGCTCATAGCCGCCCGTCGTTTCTTCCGGCTCGGTTTCGGTTACGGGGGTAGGCGGCTCGTCGCTCACGTCACCGCCGCCCGCAAAAGCGGTAACAGAAAAGCCGCCCATGAGTACAAGGGCGGCAAGCAAAGCGGTAACGCTGCGGAACAGTTTTTTATGCTTCATCTTCGGTTTCCTCCTGTTCGTCGGTATAGTCTGCGTCCGGCTGCGGCAAAGCAATTTCGCCGCTGGCGTAAGCGGAGAGGAACGCGGCAAGCTGCGCCCCGTCAAGGTGTACCGCTTTCACCATTTGAACGATCTGCGCATTTTCTTCCTCGATTTTCTGCGCTTCAAGGTCTTTCAGTCTTTTTTGGTATTCAAGGATTTTCGCCCTCGTTTTCTCAATATCCCGTTCGATACGGTCAAGTTTCGTGTTTGCCATAGAAATAAACTCCTTTCAAAGTCAGTTGTAATGTAGCCGCCCATAGGCGTAAAAATGGGATTGCCAATAGCTTGTATCAAGTTTTGCGTATTGTATCGGGTCGCCACAATGCAGCATGACGGGGCTTCCGTCCCCGTCCTCGCCAACGTAGATACCCACATGAGATACGCCCGGTGTGTCGTATGTACCCGTAAAGAAAACCAAATCCCCCGGCTGCGGGTTGGAAACGCGGGTTGAAATGTTGTAAAGCCCCTGTGCCCCAAGTCTGCCCGTATTGTATAGGCCGCTGTTCGTCAGCACATAGCTAACAAAACCGCTGCAATCAAAAGAGGTTTCCGGGCTGCTGCCGCCCCACACATAAGGAAAACCGACATACTTTTCCGCTTCCTCAATGAGCCGCGCAAACTGTTCATCTTCCAGATAGGCGGGCGGGATTTCATAATCCGCTGGCGGGTTTTCATAGTATTTTGAAATATAGCCGGATTGCGGGAAAAGGTCGGGTCTGTTCCCAAGCGACGACATATACATAGCGTACATGGATAGCTGTTCCTCGCCCATAATGTAAACGGGAACATGGGAGAGGTTGAAGTTTTCCAAATCCACATTGAGAATGTAATAGTTATAGGCTACTTCAACGTCGTATTCGTTGCCCTCGCTGTCCGTCCGCGTTTCGGTGCGGTAGCGTACCTCGACTTCCTCCGTAACCGTCAAGATATACTGTTTATCAAAGAGCATTTCAAGGGTGCTTTGCGCTTCATCGAGAGTAAACACGCCCTCATGCCAAGCGGAGAGGATAGAGATTAGCACATACGGGTCATGCTCGATCTCGTCAGCCGTTACCCGGTATTCGTCATAGCCGGGGTATTCGCTTTCGATGTTATCCAGCATATCCTGTAACTCGGCTTCCATAGCGACATACGCGCTTTCTGCGCCTGTAATATCCGCGTCCTCGGAGAGATAGGACGACGCAATCAAGCCGCTTCCGCTGTTGCCGCCGAACAGGGAACAAGAGGACAAACCGCCGAAAAACAGAAGCACGATAAAGGCAATCCCGCCCACGATCAAACAGCCTTTCCAATGCCGGACGACAAAGAACGTCGCCCGTTTGGTTTCCTGCGCCGTTTTCTTTGCTGCCTTTGCGGTGGCTTCGGCGGTCTTTTTCACCTTGCCGCCCGTTTTCAACGCCTTTGCATACTGCTTTTTAATGCGCTGCTTTTGCCAAAAACGGGAAATCGGGTTAGAGTGCGCAAGGGCGGGGTTATCATGCAGCGCCTTTTGATAGAGAAAATCGGCGTTTGCCTTTGCTGCCTTTTTCTCGGCTGCTGCCGCCGCCCGGTAAGGTTTCAGCTTATGGCTGCGTATGCCGCGTTTTACTGCCCGCGTCGTCATGCCGCCCGCTTTCTCGCCCACAAGTTCTATCCTGTGTCCGCTTTCCACACCGACGTTTTCTTTCTCCACCTCATAGATTTTTCCATGTACGGCGGCGTCCAATTCCTGCGCCGGACGGGATAACGGGTTATGACGCAACTTGCCGTTTGGGGGCTTATCCGTTTTTTCAAAAGCAAGGCGCGTCTTTGCTTTGCCTTTGGCTTCGTCAAAAACGCGCTCTTTCTTGATTTTGGTCTGTTTGGGGATAGCTGCCCGCGCTTTGTCTAAACGGTCAGCCGCCGTATCGGATTTTTTGATTGCCTTTTGCAGGTCCGGCGTTGCCCGTTCCGCTTCGGAAAACTGCAAGCGGGAAGAATGGGTTTTAGGCTGCGCCGCGTCAAGGGCTTTTTTCTCCGCGCCTTTTGCTGCGTGTCGCTCAATCTCTGCGCCGATATGCTGCACAACCTTTTCCGCTGCCGCGCCTGCGGGGGCTGAATAGTTTTCCTCCTGCGGCCTTTCGCTGATACTGGACGTTTCGCCCGTCGTGAGGTTTTCCGCAACCGCACCGTCGCGGGTCATTTTCTGCGTTACCTTGTCCGGGGCTTTCCATTCCTTGCTCATGGGCTTTCACCTCCAATCCGCTGTTTCGCAAGGTTACAGTATTCGGGGTTGATCTCAATACCAATATAGCGGCGGTCAAGGCTTTTTGCCGCCGCTGCGGTGGTTCCGCTGCCTAAAAACGGGTCAAGGACAATCCCGCCGACGGGACAGCCCGCCAAAATGCACGTTTCCGCAAGTTTCGGCGGGAAAGCTGCGAAATGCCCGCCGCGATAGGAAGCTGTGTTGATCTGCCAAACGTTGCGGCGGCTGCGGACGGGGCATATCAACTCATCGGCGTATGCGCCCTTTTCGCGGGGGCGGTTGATTTTCTGCGGTTGGTTTTGCCCCGGAACAGTAACGTTATACTTGTTTCCTTTGCTAACTCCGCTTTTCAGCCGACCCGCCGTTGTGAGGGCTATCGGCTCGGCTACCGCTTGCCAATCGTAAAAATACTTCTTTGACTTGGTAAGCAGAAACACATATTCATAGCAGCGGGTCGGCCTGTCCCGCGTGCTTTCCGGCATGGGGTTCCCCTTATGCCAAATGATAGAACTGCGCAAATACCAACCGTCGCCCCGCAAGGCAAGGGCTACAAGCCACGGAATACCGATTAGGTCTTTCGGCTTGCAGCCGGGGGCGCGGTGGTTTACCGCCACTTGCTGCCCGTTCCTGCCTTTGGGGTATTTCGGGTCTTGGTGGTCGGCTTTGCTGCCTGTGCCGCAATAAGTGTCCGCGATATTCAGCCAACAAGTACCCTCCGGCGTAAGCACCCGCTTTACCTCATGGAAAACCGCCGTAATGCGGGAAACATATTCCTCCGGCGTTGCTTCCCGCCCGATCTGCCCGTCTGTGCCGTAATCGCGCAAAGCATAGTAGGGCGGGGACGTTACGCAACAATCCATACAGTTATCCGGCAAGGTTTGAAGTACCTGCAAGCTGTCGCCGCAATAGATTTTGTCCGTTTCTATCCTCATGCCGACACCTCGCCGGGTTTGGTCGTCATGACGCGATAGAGTTCTGTATTTTGCGGGAAACGGTCAATAAAGGGCAAAATCACGTTGCCGTAGAAAATAAGCCCCTCGCCCGCTTCGGAATGGGTTACATAGGTCATTTGCTGCTGCGAAATGTTAAGCTGCTTTGCAAGGATTTCCCGGTCGCCCTGGGCTTGGTTGAGCATATAGACAAAATCGCTGTTTTCAAAAACATTTGAAACTTCTCTGCTCGTCAAAAGGTCTTTGACGTTCTGCGTGATACCTGTCGGAATACCGCCCCACTTCCTAAAACGCTTCCAAATCTCGACGCTGTATGCTGCGGTCTGTTCCTCTTTCAAGAGTAAATGAAATTCGTCGATGTAATACCGCGTCGCCTTGCCCTCGCTGCGGTTTACCGTTACTCTGTTCCATACTTGGTCTTGGACGATAAGCATACCGACTTTTTTAAGCTGCGTACCGAGTTCCTTAATATCAAAGCAGACAAGGCGATTATGAATGTCAACGTTTGTCCTGTGGTTAAAAATGTTCAAGCTGCCGTTTACATAGAGTTCCAATGCCGCCGCGATACGCTGCGCTTCCTTTTCCGGCTGCTTCTTGATCTCGTCGTAGAGGTCGCCCAAAATCGGCATATTCTCCGGCTTCGGGTCGGCAAGGTAGTTGCGGTACACGCTGATAACAGCGCGGTCAATCAAGGTCTTTTCGACAGCTTCCAGCCCGTTTTTGCCGCCCATAATGAGTTCGCAAAAGGAAAGGATAAAGTCGCTCTTTAAGGCTATGGGCGTGTCGCCCTCGCTGTAATTGAGGTTAATATCCATAGGGTTAATGTACTGCGTGCTGTTCTGCGAAACCTTGATAACCTGTCCTTTCAAACGTCCGACAAGGGGGTAATATTCGGCTTCGGGGTCGCAAATGATAATGTCGTCGGACGTGATAAGAAAAGCGTTTGTGATTTCGCGTTTTGCAGAAAAACTTTTGCCACTGCCCGGTGTGCCGAGTATCAAGCCGTTGGGATTTTTCAGCTTCTTTCGGTCGCACAAAATCATGTTGTTGGAAAGGGCGTTTAAGCCGTAATACAATGCTTCGCCGCTTTGGAACAGCTCTTGCACCGTAAAGGGAACGAAAACGGCGGTGCTGCTGGTCGTCAAGCCGCGCTGGATATGGATAAGGTTTTCCCCCAACGGGATAGAGGACATAAGCCCCTGTTCCTGCCGGTAGTCAAGGCGGGTCAAAATGCAGTTGTATTTCTGCGCGATTGCCGCCGCTCCAAATACTTCGTTATCCAATTTCTGCTTGGTATCTGCAAGGTTTAAGACAAGCAGCGTAAGCAGAAACATTCTTTCGTTGCGGCTCTGCAAATCGCGGAGTAGGTTTTTTGCTTCCCCGCCGTAGGTGGCAAGGTCGGACGGAATAATATCCATGTCGTAGCCGCTGCGGATTGCTTTTTTCTGTTCCTCGATTTTCATACGGTCAAGGTCGGTAATCTTGCGCTTAATCGTCTTGATTGCTTCGTTGTGGTCGATACTCTGAATGTGCAGATTGACGATAATCCCGTTTTCCGCGTCCATGAAGTCGGCAAGCATACGGTCGGAGAGTTCCGGCGCGACGATCTGCAAAAAGGAAACTGCGCCAAACTTGCCGCCCATTTGAAACATTCGCCCGTCGCCAAATCGGAAAGAGGACGGCGCGATAAAGTCTTTGACAGAAAGACCGCTTGCGGGTAGCCATTCCCACGCAAAGTTAAAGCGTTCCCCGTCCGGGTGGAAAATCCCATGCAGCACTTCAAGACGCTGTTTCCCGTCCAATACCCGCGCCGCCGCGCCGATCACCTTAAAATGGTTGAGGGTGTCCGTTTCAATGCGGGCAAGACGCGCCCGCGCCGATCTAATGTCCTTTGCTTCAACGGTAAAGGTGAGAAACTTGGTCTTGATAAGCCCGTTGTTTCCGCGTTCAAGCTGCGTTCTAAGCATTTCGGTGTATTCTGCTCTGATACTGTCGAAGTCATCATTCTGCGGCGCAATCGTGATACTGTTCTTGAAATCGTCCTTGTTCGCATGGCGGCTGATTAGGGAAAGCTGCACGCTGATAGAAGCGTCGAACGAGTTATACATATCGCAAAGGGCTTCAAAAATGGCGGTTTTGTCGTCCGGCTGCGCAAGCTGATAGTTGATGTCCTCAAACTCAATGCACTTGGAATACCGCCCGTTTGCAAGGCGGCAAATCCCGTCCTTATACATTCGCTCAAACGGTATGCTGTCCTGCGCCGTATGGGGCTTCCCGTCGCCCTTTGCCTGCCGGATAAGCGCGTCGATCTGTTTCTTTTCCTGCCGCGTAAGTTTACGCTTTTCGTTTTGGGTCTTTCCCTTTTCCTTTGACAATCGCCCGTACCTCCTTATCTAATCGCTCTTGCCGCGCAAGGGCGGCATAAAAATTGTTGGTCTGATAAGGTCGCTCTTTGGGGCGAAGAAACTTCACTTCCACAAATTGCCGAATAATCACTTCCAGCGGTTGCCCGTTTTTCTCGTACATGGCAAGCAAAAACATAGGCAGCATGGCAAGCACCATGCACAATGCCGCTGTGGTTGTTCCAACGCTGTCTTTTACCAAAAAGAACAGCGGCAGTCCGATTGCTACCGCCGCGCTGAAACAAATTAGCTGTCGTTTCGTAAGGTTGAACATTACCTTGCTTTTGATTTTTGTTAAGTCCTTTGGGACGGTTACATACGCCATTTCAAACCTCCTTTCTGCCCGGAATGTAATCTTCAAAACGGGGGACAGCATAGAAAAGCCGTTTGTTATTTACCCACCGTTGCAAATGGCGGGTAACAGGCGGGGCGGTTGGACGCTCGTAAATCATCACATACGGGTCAAAGCCCATAGCCCGCAAGGTGTTCACGCGGTATAAATCCTGTTCGTGAGTGCTGCCGTAGTTGGTAAGAACATACACGCGCCGCTGGCGGCTGCTCTTAATGGCGGTCAAATCCAAAAAACGTTGGAAATACCCGGTTAAGTCCTCGTCGGGATTATCCCATGCAAAATGTACCGCTTTTATCCGTACCCGATTTAACAGGCTGACATTATCCCTGTTCACAAGGCGAATATCCAGCCCTTGCGAAAAATCCACCCATGCGCGGCTTCGTATAAGCTGCTCAATGAGATTTTCATGGTCGGGACAGGCAAGCAGATTAGCGTCCATGATTTTTATTTCCGGCTGCCATTTCCAAAACTCGGACAAATCCGCAACCTTAACACTTTTGCGTCCCTCTTTACTGCTGACAATGCAAAACCCGCAATTTCTTGGACAACCCCGGCTTAAAAAGCCGTAGGCAATCCCGAAAAACTGCGGGTAGATAGAATAATCCGGGTAACTGTGTTCCACTTCCGGCGGCAAGCGGTTTTTCGTGTCGTAGCCCGTACCGCCGAAAATAACTTGTTCCGCGTTGGTAACGGTTATCGTGTCTTTGGAATAGGTGTCCGTAAAGACGCGGCTTTTATATACAAGGTCGTACCGCCCCTTTGCGTTCCACCATTCCACCGTATGCCCCTTTGCTTTATGATACGCGGATAGCTTCATCAAGCAGAGGTTGGGGAAATTATGGCTGTCAACGTCGATTAAACCGATTTTCAAATCATAACTCACCCCCTTAATGTGCCGAAAAGACGCTCTTTGCAAGGCTTCCCGTTTTGAAAAGCGTAAAGCACAAGAGGACGGTATAGCCCATGCAAGCCCAGATCGCGCCGGAAATGTCGTCGGTCGCTGCGATTGTTTGTATCAACACCGCATAAATGCCGACACACACCAAGATCAGAAACGCCTGAAAACCAAGCGCAAGCAAAGATTTTAAGTAATTCTGTCCCATGCTGCCCCATTCGTGATTTACCATTGTTGCCATCGGGATAGGGGCAACGCTCGTTACAAGATATATTTCAATCATGCGCCCATACACCACAAGCATAATGCAGATTGACAGGGCTTTCATGGTAAGCCCTACAAAGAGGGATTGAAACCATAACCCCAAAAGACCGCCCACGCTCATAGCGTCGAGTTTTGCTTCAATGTCGGTAATGACGGTGGTAACGTCTATGCTTGTATCGGATATGATAACCCCCGCGCTCTGATTGACGACGCTCTGCGTAACGTCGAAAACTCCCATGACGATGTTCCAAGTGTTTGTTACCAGCAGCACCGCAACAAAGGTTTTGAAAATCCATTTGAAAAAAATCCAAGTGTCGAGATCGTGCAGATTGTTTTTTTCAATTACAAGCTGGATTAGTTCATAACACATGACAAAGGTAATGATAACGCCCGCAATCGGTACAATGACGTTTTCCGAAAGGCTGCGTATCATGTTGAATATGCCCGCGTTCCACCCGGCGGGGGTCGTGCCGACTTGCGTTGCAATTTCTCCAACCTCTGTATTTACGCTGTCAAACAAGCCGGAGAGGTTCGATAAAATCCCGTCTGTCAAAATGCCGCGAAACCAATCTTCAATCATCTGCCATATCAAAAGTTAATCCCTCCTTTCCCGCGCCCTCCCGTTTCCGAGAGGGCGCGGCGGGTGGTATTTGTTTTAGGCATTATCCAAAAAGTTTGGAAAGAAGCGGAACAAGGGTGCCGCCGATCAACGCGACGCCACCGCCCGCCATAAGCTGCTTCATGCCCTGGCTCTTTACTGATGTGCGATAAAGAAGTAATAGAAATGTAAAAAATTTTGCCGTTCCTATCCGGCACTTGGCCATTGTGTCGGATAGGTCGGGCGTTAGGCTTCGGGCAAGTCAATCTTGCCGACAAAGCTGTAATAAATCTCAATGTCCTGCCTGCGGGTGCCGTTCTCGTCATAGCTACACTCATGCACGACGATTTTTTCAATCATTTCCCGCAAGAGGGTGGGGGTCAATTCCTCAAAGGCAAGGTGCTTTCGGACGATACCCATAAACTTTTCCGCGTTGACGGTGGCGGCCTGCGACTTGTCCAGTTCGGCCTGCAAAGCGGCGGCGCGGTCTTTCAGTTCCCGCTGTTCCTGCTCATAGTCTGCTGACAGTTCCATGAAACGCTCGTCACTGATTTTGCCGTTCACATTGTCCTCATACAGCCGCTTAATAATGCGGCTCACTTCGGCAATGCGCTCCTGCGCCTGTTCAAGCTGCCTGGTGGTTGCGGCGGTCTTTCTCTTGCCGCCGATCTCGTTCTGCTGGATAAGCAGCTTCACAAAGCGGCTCTCATGCTTGGCGGCATACTCCGTCACTTGCCGGAGATTGGAGAGGACACCGGCGGTCAACAGGTCGGTGCGGATAAAGTGCGCCGTACAGTCGCGGGTGCGCTTCTTGTAGCTGCCGCAGATGTAACAGTCCTGCTTGCGGTTCTTGTTCTGATACCGCTGCTGGTACATCACATGGCCGCAGTCGGCGCAGAACAGCATACCGGAGAACAGCCCCACTTCATCATAGCGGTTCGGGCGTTTGCGCTGCTTGCGTAACTCCTGCACGCGCTCCCATGTTTCCCGGTCTATGATAGGCTCATGGTGGTTCTCAAAAATGGCCTGCTTCTCCACGGGGTTCTCTACACTGTGTTTGACCTTGTAAGAGGGCTTTTCCGTCTTGAAGTTTACCAGACAGCCGGTGTACTCCCGGTTTTCGAGGATATGAACGACGGTGTTTGTCGCCCATTTACACTCATAGCCGGGGTGGTAGCGGCGTGTGCTGCCTGTCCTGCGGTATTCCAGCGTCCCCGGCGTGGGGATTTGCTGCTCCGTAAGCATACGGGCAATCTTGGTCGGGCCATTCCCGGCAAGGCAAAGCTGGTATATCTGCTGGACAACCGGCGCGGTTTCCTCGTCAACGATATAGTTCTCGTCCTCGTCCATGAGGTAGCCATAGACCGGCTTGCTGGTAACAGGCTTGCCGCTCATGCCTTTTGCTCGTTTTACTGCCTTGATTTTCTTGCTCGTATCTCTCACCAGCCATTCGTTGAACAGATTTCGCAGAGGGGTAAAATCGTTGTCCATGCTGCCGTTTGCGCTGTCCACATTGTCGTTGACAGCGATAAAACGCACTCCCTTTTGAGGGAACAGCATTTCCGTGTAAAACCCTACCTGCAAGTAGTTTCGCCCTAACCGGCTCATGTCCTTGACTATGACGGTTCCGACTTTCCCGGCTTCAATGTCTGCAAGCATGGCTTGAAAACCGGGTCTTTGAAAGTTCGCGCCGGAGAAGCCGTCGTCGGTGTACCAGCGCAGATTAGTAAAGCCGTTCTGCTTGGCGTAGGTTTCCAAAATCCTTTTCTGGTTCGATATGGAATTACTCTCGCCTTGCAACTCGTCCTCATGGGACAATCTCGGATAAAGGGCGGTAATGAGGTTTTGGGTGGCTTGTCTTAACATAAAATCCTCCGTTTCCGACAGCCAGCCCCACTATTCCGTGGTTTCATTGTACCACGGAATAGGGCGGGCTGTATAGCGGCAAAAGTGTAAAATCTGCTTCTTTATGATTTGTCAAATTGCCGGTTTTTGTGTAGCAGCGGCTTCCGCTTCCAGTACCCGCGCCATTTTGTCGGCGGCGGTGGTGGTAGTGTCTTTCTTGAAATAGCCGGACACGACAAGGACGGAATTGCCCATGCGGATTTCCGTCACGCAGTCGGGGCGGCGGGTGGTGCGGGTGTCGGGCTGCTTGTTATCTGCCATAGGCAATACTCCTTTCAGTCGGTAATCAGTTTCTTCATGCTCTCCATTTTCCGCTGCGCGGCTTCCTGCCGGAAGTTGTCGCCGGTAAAGCGTACCGGGACGCACATGGAAAGCAGGCGGTCATAAATCCGGGAATGGGCGGTGTCCTCCGGGTTCCGCAGGTCGTCCAGCGTGAGGTTGGTCGTGACGATCAGCGGCTTGCTGCTGCGGTAACGGCTGTCAATCACATTGAAAACCTGTTCCAGCCCGTATTCCGTCCCGCGCTCCATGCCGAAGTCGTCAATGATAAGCAGCGGATAGCGGCAAAGGCGGGAAATGTACTCGTTGCGGTTCTCAAAGCTGGCGGCAAGGTCGTTGAGGATAAGGGCAAAGTTCGTCATGTGGACGGGGATTTCTTTCTCCATGAGGGCGTTTGCGATACAGCCCGCAAGATAGCTTTTCCCGGTTCCCACGCCGCCCCAGAACAGGCAGCCGATATTGTCGGCTCGCATATCCGCCCAATGCTCCACATACCGGCGGGCAATCCCGGCCTGCGGGTTCCTGCCGTTGTCGTTCTCAAAAGTCCAGTCCCGCATGGTGGGGTCGGTAAAGCCCCGGCGTTTCAGTTCTTCCACGGTGTCAAGGTGCCTGCGCCGCTTCTCGGCGGCCTCCCGTTCCTCGCGGGCGGTTCTCTGGCAGTCGCACTCTGCCGGGTGACGGTCACGGCCAAAGATAGCGGCCTTATCCGGCGCAAAATAGGCTTCTTTCGGCTTGCGGCACTTGCCGCAGTACAGTAAACCGTCCTCGCCGGTGTAGTCCTCCGGCTCCGGGGCGGTGGTCGTCATATTCTCCAAAACAGCGTTGATTTCGTTCTTCATAAACTCTCGCCCTCCTTGCATGAGTAGTCTGGTATGCCCTTTTTCGGGGCTTTCTTTTTGTCGTTCCCCGCCCATATCCGCAGGGCGGCGGCATAGTTCTGGTAGCTTTTCCCGTTGGCGGCAAGGTAGCGGCTCATTTCCTCGATGAACCGTTCCAGCCTGTCGGGGTACTCTGCCTGCAACTCGTCGTATTCGGTCTGCGACAGAAAAATATTCTGGTATCGGCCATAGGGCGCGGGCGGCTCCCCACTCACTCCCTTTGTTTGGCTCTCTGTAAGGTTGTTTATAGTAGTTTGGTTAGGGGACGGTTTTCCGACCATCATAAGGTCGGTTTTCTGACCATCAGTAGGACGGTTTTCCGGCTCTATGAGGGTCGGATTTCCGGCCATCAGTTGGTCGGAAAACTGTACCTGTGGCACTCGCGGCACTTTGACATAAAGCCGGTTCGGTGCGGAGAAGCCGCCCCGTTCCCGTTCCAGCAGCCCCGCCATGTCCAGTTCATTAAGCGCCCCCTTTATGGTGGTGCTGCCCTTATCCAGTATTTCGGCTATCTCCGCGATTGGATAGATAATATATATCCTGCCCTCGTCGTCCTGCCACTTGTTCTTCTGGGAGAGTGTGGAACGGTCTAACAGCAGCGAATACAGCAGCTTGGCGGTCTGGGAAATCTCCATTTTCAGCAGGAAACGGGGGTAGGGCAGATAGATAGGCAGCGGCGTGTCTGCCATGATATAATCAGCGATAGTATCACCTCCCTGTGTTCGGGTTGATTGTGGTGTTTTGTCACGCCTTAGAACGGCGTTTCCGGGGGAAAAGGATAAATGTATCGCGTACCCTTTGACACTCACGAAAAAAACCTTGATTCATGCGGGTTTGAAAGGCTCTAAAGCGTGACATTTCTGCCTTTGTTTCCGCTTTCTCTCGGCGGCTTTGAGTTTCTTCATGCGTCCGGCGCAGTCGGGGCAGTATTTTCCCCGGTTGGATTTGGGGACAAATGCCGCCCCGCAGACCTCACACCGTTTCCGGCTCCCCCGGTACAAGAGGGCTGCGGCCAGTTCCCCGTCAAGGGGCAGGACAGCCACACGGAACCAGCGGCACATGAGGGAAAGGGAAATGCTTTGGACGCACACGCAAGGCTCCCCGTCGTCTAACAGCAGGCAGTTTCCCTCGTCGTAGTTACAGCACTCATGTACCAGCCGCCGCGCCCGCCGGTGCTGGCGGTAGTCCATGCGGGGCAGGTTATCGCTCATGGCTCTGCTCCTTTCTGCGGTGGGGTTCCTCCCGGCGCAAAATCTGGTCGATGTTCCGCTTGACGGTCTGCAACTCCTTGAACCGCTGTTTCTGTTCGTGGTAGGTGTTATACAGGCCGTCTTTCTCGGAGATAAGCTGCTCGATCTCGGCCTGCAACGCTTTCCGGGCGGGCAGCTTGGTGATGCCATGCGCCTTGAAATACCGGGCGGCGGCTTCGGCTATGATAAAATCGCTCTCGTTTGCCTGCCGGTAGGCGGCGCGGGCTTTCTCGGATTTCTGCGCTTTCAGCCCGTCGCGGGTGGGCTTGGTCTTGGCATAGGCAAGTACCTGTTGCTGCAACTCCTTTTTCCCTTGTAGCTTCGTTTCCAGTGCTTTCAGTTCGCCGCTGGTCTGGCGCATTTCCTGATAGGCGGTATCAACGGCGGCTTCTAACTGCTCCGGGGAAGTAAAGCCGTATTCCTGATACACATTCAGCGTCGCGGCCATTTGTTTGAGGTTGTGCATGGTCGCCCAGCGTTCATAGCCCCGGCCTTTGCCCTCGGCCATTTTCTGCTCAATGTCCACAAGCCGCTGCACACCGTCCTGCTTCGGGGCGGTTTGTGGGGCTTTTGTGTTCCCATGCCGGGGGTATTCGAGTATGGCTGCGGCCTTTTCTGTGGCTCTGGCGGCGTTCTGCTCCAAAACGGAAAGGACAGCGGTGCGGTCAAAGTCGTCGCCCAGCTTCCGGGCGGTAATTGGCTTTGTCCTGTCCGGCGTGAGGTAGGAAAGCCGCCCCCGGCTCTCCTTGACGGTCACGCCCTCCCGCAGCAGCAGAGAGGAAAATTCGTCAAAGCTGGCGGCGGTGGCAAGGGCTTTCCGTATGGTCTGCCGCAGCTTCTCCTTGTTCGTTTCAAACTTGGTCTGCCGGGGCGTGATACCGCCTGCAATCATGGGGGCGTTCTGCTTGTCCAGCGCAGCCTGTCCCTTTTTCTGCGCCCAATACTCCCGGTCGGTCACGCGGTTCTTGCTGCCGTTCAAGAGGTCGATTTGGTAAAGCCCCTCCCGGTGGCACATCTCCATGACTTCGGATTTGAAGTAGCGCAAGGCAGCGTCGGTACAGCGGTGCTTGCAGCCGGCTTTCGTGTCGGCTGGCCTGTCCATGTAGGGCAGGAACGGTACTTCCTCTATCCGCAGGCTGTTAATGACGATATGCACATGGATATTGCCGCTGTGGTTGTGGCCGTCCGGGTGGGTGCATACAAGGGCTTGGTGGCCGGGGAAATGCTCGGCGCAAAACTTCTCGCCCAATGCCTGCGCCCGGTCTACGGTCAAGCCGTTGTCCGGCCCGTCCCGTGGGTCAAAGCTGATGATATAGTGGTGGCTTTTCACATCTTCCCGCCGCTGGTTCTTCCCATAGCGGAGATTTGCCCGCATACAGGCAACGGCAAAATCCTCCCCGCCGCAGTTCAGCGTTGACAGCCGGTAGTCCTCGCGGGGGATAAGCCTGCCGGTTTCATCAAGGACGGGCTTCATGGTAAACTCGTCATGCTCAAAGAGAAGATATTGTTCGGCGGCTCCGTAGTCGGCGTTTTTAGAGTTGATATGCTTGAGTGTTGCCAACTGCGTCACCTACTTTCTTGAGGACTTCATACTTGAGGGCGGCAAGGTCGGCTATGGCGGCGCGTACCTCGCCGGACAGCGCATTGTAGGGTGAGCCGTACTCGTTCAGATACCGGGCAATCTGATTGAGGTTGCCGCCGATCCTGCCGTACTCGGCGGCCAGCTTCCCGACAGCGGAGAGCAGTTCATCATTGACCGCCGATACATGGACAACGGGGCGTATGGTCGTGCGCCGTATCGCCTGCCGGAGAAATTCCGACTGGCTGATACCATAGGGCGCAAGCCGCGCTGTGAAGTCGGCGTATTCATCTTCGGACAGCCGGGTTTTCACAACGCGGCTGCGGTGGGGCGTGTTGTATTTCTTTCGCATAGGCTGAAAACCTCCTCTCACTATTCTTATTGCTGACTTTTTTCGGATTTTGGGCGGAGAAAATTTCCTCTCACTCCTCCCATTGCTTAACTTTTCGGGAAATTACAAAAACTTTTTTTTGCATTTCGGCAGAAAAATCCCTCTATACCTCCCATTGGGCAACTTTTTGGAAAATAACAAAAACTGTTTTCAGCTTTTTCGCCCGTAAGGGCGTATAGCAGGGTTTGGGGAAGGCACTCCCCAACAAGTTTCCCGCGAGGGGCAAAACCGCAGAATTGCGGATTTTGGCACCGTGGTAGAAACTTGCTCTTAGTAAGCCGCAGACTGCCCCTGTCCGGGCTTTTCCGTACATAGAGCGAACGGGGCGGGGCTTTCAGCCCGCTGTGCGCGGTCTTTTTTTTCTTTCGCCAAAGATACATTCAAAAGGCCGCCAGCTACCCGCTGTCCGGGGATTTTTCAAATTTTCTTTTGCCTTAGTAATCCGGGAAACAGGATTTTGGCAACCTACGGGGCAGAGAATTTTTCCTTTCACTCCCTACAACACTGCGTTTTGAAATTTGCCAAACGGAGCAGGCAGCTTTTTCTGGCTTCACCTACCTACTACGGGTGACTTTGCGATTTTGCCAAATGGACAACAAAAAAAGCAGCAAATCTTTTTCAGACTTACTGCTTTCACTGGCCGCTGGTGGGCGGCTGGTATTCAGTTTTGGGGCTTATCGGTCAAAGCGAAACTTGAATAGTGCGGAGATTAGCTGCTGCTTCACATATTCCTCAACCTCGGCGTTAACCTGACCGTGTACTTTGGAAAAGTAGCGGATATATCCGGCATAGTGGGAAAGGACGGTGTCGATTGCGTCCGGGTCGCCCTCATGGGCTTTGACGATTGTTTCATAGGGGAGAAGTTTACTCATGGTCTTTTCCCTCCATGAGCCGCCGTAGCCGCTGCAAGGCAAGCTGGATATGCCGCCCCGCTGTGCTGCGTGTCCGGCCAATATGTACGCCGATCACTCGCTGCGGCTGGCGCAGGAAATAGTAACGGAAAATCTCTTCCTGTGTCTGCTCCGGCAAGAGGGCAAGGGCGGCGGCAAGTTCCGCATGGTACAGAACGGCGGTCTGGCCGCAGGCGGTAAAAAGATATTCTTCAAGCTGCTCCGGTTCGGCAAGCTGGACAAACTTCTCATTCATCAGATAGTCAAGAGAAACTTCCCGTTCCCACCTCCGGCGCAGCTTTAAGATTATATCTATGGCTGCGTGACGAATGACAATCTTGCAAAAGGCATTGAATGTGTACTGGATATGCACTTTGTAGGCTTCATCTTCGGTCATGGAAATTCCCCCTCTCTGAATAATAGTGCGGGGCGGCAGCACTCCTTGCTGTCGCCCCTTGATTGCCTATCTGCAAAGGCGGGCGGGGCTGTCAACGGCGGCGCATATGCGCCGTTCATCTTGACTGTTGACTGGCTCGGCTGGCTTTGCCATTTGAGTGTAATTGCTTATTCTTTTTTTATTTGCAGACTTTTGAGGTAGAACGCCTGCTCCTCCCTTTTCTCTGGCTCACTCTCAAAAGGGTTATGCTGTCTAATTCATTCGTTGTCTTACTATTTCATACATCATTATAGATGCAGCACAACTGACATTGAAAGAACTGGCATAGGAATCTTCAGCCATAGGAATCGTACATAAAACATCACAATATTCCTTAAATGCCTTATTTAATCCCATGGTTTCATTTCCCATCATTAACATAACCGGGGTTTTCAAGTCCTCATGATAGATAGGCTTTTCGTGGTGGGCTGTTGTGCCTATGATCTTAAAGCCAGGGTATTTTATTCTAAGGCTTTCAACGAATTTATATAAATCCTCATTGTGAATGATTCGAATCACCGGAAGATTGAAAAAAGAACCCATCGCCGAAACAATTACATCAGGCTCATACAAATCAACCGCATGTCCAGTAATTATCAACATATCTACTCCCAACGCATCACATGAACGTATCATCGTACCTAAATTTCCTTTATTAGAGGGCCTGTCAAATAACACAATAAATGGATTGGAAGATAACGCAACATTTTCTAACCTGTCTTCCCTCATTTCAATAATAGCCAATAATTCAGAAGTTTCTTCTTTTCCACTTAATTCCTTTAGCAACTGTGCCGTAAGAGTATAATTGACTTCTGTTTTTACTGTTTCTATCATATGTTTTGCCCAGCCTGACAGATTATTCTTGTCATAAATAAAAGAAATAATCTTCCAGTTATTTTTAACCGCTTCATTTAAACTTCTTACGCCTTCAACAATAAATTGATTATATTTATATCTTTTATTTCGATTATGCTTCAATACTTCAAATCTCTGGTAATCATTATTTTTATTTAATATAGAAACAACTTTCATTTCAATACCTGCCTCATCATACTTTGGTTTTCGAATTTTTCACCCATTGTAAGCCCATTTTTGAAAAAATAAGGGAAAATGATTTCCCGGTTTTTCTGTGGCAGGGATAACAGGACGGCGGCAAGTTTTCCATTGGTGAGGATAACTGCCTGACCGCATATCGTTATAGGGTGTTCTTCATGGGGTGCTTCAAAATATTCGTCTGTTGTGCCTAAAGGGTAAAACTTTTCTTCTGTGAGGTATTCAAGGGATATTTCTTTTTGCCGCCGTCTGCTCCTGTCACGCCATGCGTTGATAGCCGCATAGTGTATGACGGTCTTGCAAAGCCATTGAACGTGTACATGATGTGTTCTTTGTATGCTTCTGTGCAAGGCATAGATGATTCCCCCTTTCTCCCACATAGGGCGTTGTATGGTTGACGGGTTTCATTTATAATATCAGAGGGCGGCAGCACCCCTTGCTGTCGCCCCTTGATTGCCTACCAGCAAAGGCGGGCGGGGCTGTCAACAGCGGCGCATATGCGCCGTTTATCTTGACTGCCCGCTGGCTCGGCTGGCTTTCCTATTTGAGTGTAATTGCTTATTCTTTTTTTGTTACTGGAATCCAAATTTCACTGTATGCGTAGTTGGGCTTTTTGTCGTCCATTTTTGTAAAAGAGAAAGAAAACGGCTCTGCCAGTTCATAATCTGCCGTCATAAACCATTCGGAGTAGATTCTTGCCATTGTATCCTGCAAAGTAAACGGGAAGATTCCTTCATTTGGAAAAACTGCCCACGTATGAGCTTTAACAGGAAATGTGTCCAGATTACTGCTAATGTCATTTTTAGTTGTTAAAACTCCAATTAAATGCGTTAATTCACCAGCTTCTTCAAGAAAGTTCGTATCTGATTCATAGGAAACATTTACAGTTTCATATGGCTCAATGTTTTGCAACCGGTGCATTTCTTCTTTCTGTTCCTGTGTTATGCTTTGTGCCAGTTCCAAAATAGCGTTGTTTACTCCCTCATATTGTAACGGCACTCGTTTACTTACACCTGCAAACGTAAAAGCAGGTTTTTCAACAATTTTATATTCCATTAAAGTTCCTCCCTTCATAGTTACAACAAATTGTAACTTTTGGCATGATTTACATTGTTTCAACTTTGCGACTTGTGACGGTAAGATACCGCTCCATTTTTTAAAGGCACGTGTAAATCCGTCTACGGATTGATACCCATATTGATAAGCGACATCTGTTACCTGCGCCCCCTGCAACAATTCTTTGTTAGCTTCTGAAAGTCGTCTGTTTTTTACATACTCATTCAGCGTCATATTGGTAAGCGCAAAAAATATTTTTCTAAAATGATAATCTGAAACATTTATATGCTCAGAAATCTTCTCAAGTAAAAACTCGTCCTCCAGGTGCGCTTCAATATAGTCCATCGCGTCATTCAATTTCTTTAACACATTGCCCCTCCTTCCGAATATGAATATCACAATTTAGAAAGATATGCTCGACATTAGCATACAAAATTAGTCGGGTTATAAATAAAGGCCGTTTGCTCAATATAAGTTTACACAAAACCGACTTGAAAACAAAACTAACATAGACTCTCCTTATATTCAAAGATTTTTATCCGTGATAACGCACAAAATATTACGTTATTTTCTGAAACATATGCCGAACCTTATCTAAACGGCTGTTAGGACGGCGTGGCTGCAATACAGGCTCCCCGGAAATTTCTTGGTACCCTTTTAATTCGGTAAGGCAGACGCTTCTCCCATTTGTATAAAAATTTAAATCATTCCTATATTCGCCGATGCAGCGGGCGGGGATTTCTCCCGTAAAAATAACTTCATCATTTTTAAGCAAGGTTGATTCAATCACTGCACAATACTTCGGTGCGTCATTATAAGCCCGTGAAATATATTCCTGCGGTGCAAAAAGGGTAAAGGAAAGGTATGGTTCCAATAATTGTGTTCCTGCTCTTTTCAATGCCTGTTCTAACACGATAGGAGCAAGGGAACGAAAATCTGCGGGGGTACTAACTGGACTGTAATAAACTCCATAGTCAAAACAAATTTCACAATCTGTCACTTCCCAACCGTATAAGCCTTGCTCCATTCCATAACGCACCCCTTCCATAACGGCATTTTGAAAACTTTGGTTTAAATAGCCGAGAGATACTTTGCTTTTAAACCGGGTTCCACTTCCGGCAGGAAGTGGCGTTACAGTTAAGCCAATGGATGCCCAAAACGGATTCGGCGGCACTTCAATATGAATCGTGTAACTGGCTGTTTTTAATGGCCTTTCCAGATAAATGACCGTAGGTTCTTTCACATTTATGTTCACATGGTATCGCTCTACTAACAGAGAGCATACAACCTCTAACTGGACTTTTCCTAAAAAAGAAATGATGATTTCATGCGTTATCGTATCCACATAGTAATGCAACAGCGGATCTGTATCTGCAATTTCCGTCAGGGCATTCAGCAGGAGGTCTCTTTGTTCCTGATTTTGCGGCTCCACCGTCGTCCGAAGCAAAGGAATCGGATTTTTTTCCCATGCCTTGCGCGGCAAAAGTTCTACATTTCCGAGAGTATCATTCAGCTTCAGAGTGTCATTGGTCAAAATAACAATTTCTCCGCAACAGGCTGTGTCCGCCGGTATAATCTCTCCGTTTGACGGAATCCTCATTTCTGTGATTTTTAGTTTTTGATTTTGGGGCAGGAGAATCGTATCCCGTAAATGAAGTGTCCCGCTGTATAACCGCAAATAAACGAGCCGCTTTTTCTGGTCTGTGTACTCGATTTTAAAAACGCTTCCGCATAGCTCGGATTGATCGTTGTCCGCACCAGAAGTAAATGTTTCTGCAATCACTTCAATCAGCTTTTCAGTTCCGATATTGTTCTTTGCACTCCCATGATAAATAGGAAACAGGGAACCGTTTTGCATTCTTCTGCATTTCTCCCTCTGTAAATCTTGTATTTTCAAAGGTTCCCCCGCAATATATTTTTCCAAAAGTTCATCATTTCCAGCAATAATAGAATCCCATTTTTCTATATCCTCAATGTCTGTCAGAGACACTTCCGGAGTGAGCGAAACATCTTGCATAACCATGACATCATCAGAAAGTTTTTCTCTGATATTTTGATAAACGCTCTGTAAGTCAATGCCCTCCTGGTCTATCTTATTTACAAAAATAATCGTTGGGATTTTCATTTTCTGGAGCGCATGGAACAGTACCCGTGTTTGTGCCTGCACGCCGTCCTTTGCGGAAACTACTAAAATTGCTCCGTCAAGAACAGCAAGTGAGCGATATACTTCCGCCAAAAAGTCCATATGGCCGGGGGTATCGACAATATTGATCTTATAATTCTTCCAGCCGAAAGAAGTGACGGCCGTTTGAATGGTAATCCCACGCTGGCGTTCCAACAGCATGGTGTCTGTCCGCGTTGTTCCCTTATCTACACTCCCTAATTCCGGAACGGCTCCGCTGGTATAGAGCAGGCTTTCTGTCAAAGTCGTTTTTCCTGCGTCTACATGAGCAAGAATGCCGATATTGATTATTTTCATGTGTTTGTCCTCCATTCAGCCCCCAAAGGGCATAAAAATCCCCAGCAGCAAAATACTTTTACCGCTGGGGATATAGCGAATAGACATACACATACATACAACGCACTGCAAGCAGCGGTCGCTCTTTTGATATGTCAAATATATAAGGCAAAAGTATTCTTAAAAAGGGTACAAAAAACTAAGCCCCTTGCAAGGGACGGTTACAATTCTTTGTTCCCACTATTTGATTATAGTTAATTAAGAATACCTTGCCGCATATTTTTAACTCCTTACTTGGAATAGAAATATTATAGCATATCGGCATTGAAAAAGAAAGTCCTGAAACAAAATTTACGGAATAGTAGGCTGCTGTCTATCAATCTCTTGTGTGTTTCTTTATGACACATGAGCATTTGCGCCCGGATTGTCGTTGCCGTAACCCTCCATGAGGTTGATAGCCCCCCAAATGCCAAGACCTGCGCCAAGCGCGATAACCAAAGTCTGCAATACACCAACTGCGCTGTTAAAGAAATCCATATAAACCTCGCTTTCTGCCGCTTTGCGGCTCAAAAAATGTTGTTGAAAATGAAAATGCCGCCGTTATTCCTCGGCGGCTGCGTCCTCGTCGGACAAATCTATTTCGTATATGTCAAAGGCTTCATCGGGCTTTACTATTGCCGGGCGGGTAGACATATACCGTTCCACATCAAAAGCGTTTTTCTTGTCGAAGTCGGAAAGGTATTTGTAGTTCGGGTGTTTCGTTATATCGTATTTGTCGCTTAAAAAGGGACGTACACCGCGTAGCTGCAAAATACATTTCCCACCGTCCATAACTGCTATTTCGTCCTGTGTCATCAACTCCTTTCCTAATTTTTGATAAGTAAGTCCATGAGAAACCTGCGTGCCGCGATTTTCGGAAGTGTTGAAACTGTCAATTGTTTCCCGTCCCAAGTTATCCGAAATATCCTTTGCATTTTTCCCACGTCCTCCCAAAAACAAGGTGCTGTCGGCATTATCAAGTATGATTTCTGCCGCGTCCTTGTAAATGGCTTTTAGCTGGCTCTGCGATTGCAGAATGATAGAAGCGGACATTTCCCGGCTGCGGATTGTGGCAATCAGTTTATCAAATCGGGGTATCTGTCCGATGTTCGCAAACTCGTCAAGCAAAAAGCGGACGTGAACAGGCAATTTGCCGTTATATTCGTCGTCCGCTTTGTCGCAAAGCAAATTGAAAAGCTGCGATTGCAGCATAGCGATAACAAAATTAAACGTGCTGTCCGTATCGCTCATTATGAGGAAAAGTGCGCTCTTTCTGTCGCCTAACGTGTCAAGTTCTAATTCGTCGTAGGACATGAGATCGCGCAATTCCTTAATATCAAAAGGCGCAAGCCTCGCACCGCAAGAAATGAGGATTGATTTTGCTGTTTTGCCCGCCGCCAATTTATATTTTCGGTACTGCTTCACCGCGAAATGGTCGGGGTCGCGTTCTTCCAAGTCGGCAAACAGCAGATCGACGGGGCTTTGATATTCCTCGTCGTCCTCGCGGGCTTCGCTGGCGTTGATAAGTTCCAACAGGGTAATAAAGTTCATTTCCTCGGCGGGGGCTTCATACCAGATGTAGCCAACCAATGCGCAATACAATAACCTTTCCGCTTTTACCCAAAAATCCTCCGCACTTTTTTCTCCCTCGCCTTTGGTATTCGCTATCAACGTGTTTACCAGCTTCAAAATATCTTTCTCGCTGCGGATATACACAAAGGGGTTGTAGTGCATAGATTTTTTGAAGTTAATCGTATTCAGTACCTTAATGCGGTAGCCCGCCCGTTGCAGCAGCTTCCCGCACTCAATCAAAACCGTACCTTTCGGGTCTGTCAAGACGTAAGAGGAATGAAGCTGCATTAAATTCGGCTTGACGAAAAACCTTGTTTTTCCGCTGCCGCTGCCGCCGATCACGACGACGTTCTTATTTCTTGCGTACTTCGGCTGCTTCGGGCGGCTGTTCATGGTAAGGCGTTCCGTCTGTGTCAAAATGATGTTGTTTTGAAACTCCGGGTCTATGTAGGGCTTAATATCTTCGGCGTTTCCCCATCGGGCAGAGCCGTACTCCGCGCCCTTGCGGTATTTCTTCGCGTTTTTCCCTTTGACATAGACAATCAAGCGGATAATCACCGCGCCGACAATGCCGACAAGCAAATCCAGCGGGTAAATGCTCGGCAAGGCACTTTCAAAGGCTGCGGAAAATCCCTGCGTGATATTCAGTATCTTTGCGGAAATATCCGCGCCGGGGGCAAGCCGCACCGCCTGTCCGACTTTATCAAAGAGATAGACAAAGAACACATAGGGGATATTCGGAAGTATTAGCTTTTTGTAGTTAATCTGCTTCATATCTCGCGCCCCCTGTCCATTTTCTTTACCTTGTCGCGGGCGGCGTTAAGCTGCTTTGCCTTGTCCTTTGCAGCGGCAAGGGCTTTGCGGATAGAGGGCTTTTTCTCCCTGTTCAGCTTCTTTGCGGAAAACTCTTGAAACGCTGCGGTCATAACGTCTGCGTCCCGGCCTTTGAAAAACACAAGGTAGCGGGTCTGCTCGCCCTTAACCTTTTTCAGCGAAAAATCTATGTTGTATTTCTTCGCCGTACTCTCAAAGGCTTTAATATTGCTGTCGGTGATCTCGATGTTGGAAACACCCGCGTTCTGCTTCATAAGCTGCCGCATGGTCTGTTTCCCATGCGCGGGCTTGCTTTTCTGCTCCAAAAACTTTTGGATTGCTTTCTGCAACGCCTGTTCGGTAAGCCGCGCCGCGCCTTTTCCCACTTTGACGTATAGGGCAATCGTTTTTTGGGTTACTTCCTCCTGCAAGGTATCAACTCCTTTCCCGGTAAAATGCGGCTATGCTCATTCGCCGCCGTATAAGTCGTGATTGACAAGGGCGGTATAGTAGCTGTCAATGGTACTCGGCGCGTTGAACAGCACCGCTTTTAGATACTGCTTGATGTTGCGCACTTTGGTTGTGTTCTCCCTCATGCAATCCAAAACAAACTCAATATGGCTGCTGTTCAGCTTCAAAAATTTGGATTTCACCAGTTCGGCGGGGTAGTCGTCCCCGGCAATACGGATTGTCTTTCGCGCTGTGCAGACGGTTTCCAGCATGAGGTCAACAATCTCATTTAGGCGGTCTTTGTCCATTTTGGGGTCTTGAATGAGAATGTCATACTCGATATTGTCCTTGATAATCTCCCTGTAAATCTCTACTGCGCTATTGCTTTTCGCTTCCGTTCTTTTCCTTTCCGGCGGCGAAGCCGCTTCGCCCTGCTCAAAGGGCAAGGGATTTAGGGAATGGAATGGAAAGGAATGGGTACTTGATAAATCAGTAATTGATTTTTCTTTACTTGATATATCTTTATTTAATTGCGTTGGATTTTCCAACGTAGGTTTTTCCTGCGTAGGTTTTTCCAACGTTGGATTTTCCAATGTTGGATTTTCCAACGCAGGTAAATCCAATATAGGCGGCTGTCCGACGCTGGTAGCTGCTTCCGGCTCTCGCGGCTGCGGCTGCTCGTATATGACGTAATCCGCGCCCCGCAAGCGTCCCTTTTCGTCGCGTTCCCGGCTGCGCACGATATATCCGGCTTTTTCGAGTTCCTTTACCGCTTCGCGGATTGCGTCGATCTTCTCCCGGTTGATATGGGATAAGCCCGCAAGGGTATAATCCCAATCCTCCGGCAAGGACAGCATTTGCGAAAGCAAGCCTTTTGCTTTTAAGGACAATTCCTTGTTTCGCAAGTGGTGGTTGCTCATAACGGTATATCCCGTATTTCGCTCCACTCTGAAAACTGCCATTTTTCCTCACTTCCTCTCTTGGTCTGCGTGGACAATTAGAAAGCCGTTTTCGGCTGTTTTGGTATTGCAATATGCCCTTTGCCGTTTTCGCGTCTGCAAAGCCGCATGACACAAGGGCTTTTGCCCGTCTATTTGTCCATGCTGGCGGGCGTTTTCCGCGTCCTTTTGCCGGGGCAATAGGGACACTCTTTGAAAACGCAAAACTCATATTTCCACCCGGGGCGGTAGAAACGGCAAGTGCCGCAATCTTCATCATCTCCGGCACAACCGGATTGATAGCGGTCAAATCCCGGCTTCTGCTGCATGAGCAGTTCAAATGCCCGCTGCTTGCCTTTTATGAAATACATTCCGGCTGTACCTCCTTTCCTGCGGGCATAAAAAAACGGCGTTACTTTCTCCCCAAAAGGGGTTAAGGTAACGCCGCTTGTGTGCGTATTCAGTTTTTAACACATTCCCTGTCTATCCGCTGTCCGCAAAACCATTGATTTTATTAGCTTTTTGCCGCTATCGCTATCACACCTCATTATTCCAGCGGCCCGGATTTCAAGCCATGCTTGCGGACATTGAAGCCGGGAAAGTGGGTACGGTCATCGTCAAGGACATGAGCCGGTTAGGGCGAAACTACTTGCAGGTAGGGTTTTACACGGAAATGCTGTTCCCTCAAAAGGGTGTGCGTTTTATCGCTGTCAACGATAATGTGGACAGTGCCAGCGAGGGCATGGACAACGATTTTACCCCGCTGCGAAATCTGTTCAATGAATGGCTGGTGAGAGATACGAGCAAGAAAATCAAGGCAGTGAAAAAGTCAAAAGGCATGAGCGGCAAGCCTGTTACCAGCAAGCCGGTTTACGGCTATGTGATGGACGAGGACGAGAATTTTATTATAGACGAGGAAGCCGCCCCGGTGGTGCAGCAGATTTACCAGCTTTGCCTTGCCGGGAACGGCCCGACCAAGATTGCCCGTATGCTGACGGAGCAGCAAATCCCCACGCCGGGGACGCTGGAATATCAGCGGACAGGCAGCACCCGCCGTTATCACCCAGGCTATGAGTGCAAATGGGCGACCAACACCGTCGTTCATATCCTCGAAAACCGAGAGTACACCGGATGTCTGGTGAACTTCAAAACGGAAAAGCCTTCTTATAAGGTCAAGCACAGCATAGAGAACCCCGTCGAGAAGCAGGCCATTTTCGAGAACCACCATGAGCCGATCATCGACAAGGAAACATGGGAACGGGTGCAGGAGTTACGCAAACAGCGCAAACGCCCGAACCGCTACGATGAAGTGGGGCTGTTCTCCGGGATTTTGTTCTGCGCCGACTGCGGCCATGTGCTGTATCAGCAGCGGTATCAGAACAAAGACCGCAAACAGGACTGCTACATCTGCGGCAGCTACAAGAAGCGCACCCGCAACTGTACGGCGCACTTTATCCGCACCGATCTGTTGACCGCTGGTGTCCTGGCAAATCTCCGGCAAGTGACCGAATACGCAGCCAAGCATGAGAGCCGGTTTGTGAAACTACTTGTCCAGCAGAACGAGATCGGCGGCAAGCGAAAGACCGCCGCAGCCATCAAGCAGCTTGAACAGGCGCAGGAACGCATTTCTGAAATCAGCCGCATTATCAAGCGGCTGTATGAGGACAATGTAAACGGCAAAATCAGCGATGAGCGTTTCATGGAACTGTCGGCTGACTACGAAGCCGAGCAAGCGGAGCTGAAAAAGAGAGCCGCCGCCCTGCAAGCCGAACTGGACAAGTCACAGGCAGCTACCGTCAACGCCGAGAAATTTATGGGCATTGTCCGCAAGCACCTTGCCTTTGAAGAACTGACCCCCACTCTCTTGCGGGAAATGATCGAGAAAATTGTGGTGCATGAGTGCAGCTATGATGAGAACGGCACCCGCAGGCAGGACATTGAGATTTATTACAGCTTTGTCGGCAAGATTGACTTGCCCGAATAACCGCCCGACCTATCCGACACAATGGCCAAGTGTCGGATAGGAACGGCAAAATTTTTTGCACTTCTATTGCTTCTTTATCACACATAAGCAAAGTCCCAGGGCATGAAGCAGCTCATGGCTGGCGCTGGCGTCGCCGTGGTCGGCATGGTCCTCGTACCCCTGCTCTCCAGCCTGTTCACCGTCTGATCGCTCCCGTCGTTAAGCTGTCATAAGAAATCCTTGCCGCCCCTGCCCCCAAGCGGGGGCGGCTGAAAGGAGGTTGACACCGTATGGATTTCTTACTCGATGCCCTTACTGACTGGCTCAAGGAAATGTTGGTAGGCGGCATTATGAGCAACTTATCGGGGATGTTCGATAGCGTGAACCAGCAGGTCGCAGACATTGCGACACAGGTGGGCCAGACCCCTCAGGGCTGGAACGGGAGTATTTTCAGCATGATCCAAAATCTCTCCAACTCCATCATGGTGCCGATTGCTGGCGTGATCCTGGCTATCGTGATGACGCTGGAGCTGATTCAGATGATTACCGACAAGAACAACCTGCATGATGTGGACACCTGGATGATCTTCAAATGGGTGTTCAAATCTGCCGCTGCCATCCTCATCGTCTCAAACACCTGGAACATCGTGATGGGCGTGTTTGACGCAGCTCAAAGTGTGGTGGCGCAGGCGGCGGGCATCATCGGTTCCGACGCTTCCATCGACATCTCCTCTGTCATGACCGATATGGAGTCCCGGCTGATGGATATGGACCTGGGGCCGCTGTTCGGCCTGTGGTTCCAGTCGCTCTTTATCGGCATTACCATGTGGGCGCTTTACATTTGTATCTTTATCGTGATTTATGGCCGTATGATTGAGATTTACCTTGTGACCTCGGTGGCTCCCATCCCTATGGCCACCATGATGGGCAAGGAATGGGGCGGTATGGGCCAGAACTATCTGCGCTCGTTGATCGCCCTGGGCTTCCAGGCATTTCTCATCATCGTCTGTGTGGCGATCTACGCCGTGCTGGTGCAGAGTATTGCCACCGAATCCGACATCATTATGGCCATCTGGAGCTGCGTGGGCTATACGGTCCTGTTGTGCTTTACGCTCTTTAAGACCGGCAGCCTCGCAAAATCCGTTTTCAATGCACATTAACCAGGAAGGAGGTAATCCCTTTGGCTTATGTACCTGTACCCAAGGATCTTACGAAAGTCAAAACCAAGGTCGCGTTCAACTTAACCAAGAGGCAGCTTGTCTGCTTCGGCGGCGGTGCGCTGATCGGCGTACCGCTTTTCTTCCTGCTCCGGGGGCCTGTGGGAAACAGCGTGGCTGCCATGTGTATGATGCTGGTCATGCTGCCCTTCTTCATGCTGGCGATGTATGAAAAACACGGTCAGCCCCTGGAAAAGATCGTGGGCAATATCATCAAGGTGGCCGTCATCCGGCCCAAGGAGCGCCCGTATCAGACCAACAACTTCTATGCCGTTTTGGAACGGCAGGAAAAACTCGACAAGGAGGTGTATGACATTGTTCACGGTAATCAAAAGCTGGCTGCACCGGCTGTTCGGAAAAGACGAAAAGACCGCGCAGCCGGTTAATCAGAAAAAGATGAAAAAGCTGTCCCGCGCCGACAGAAAGCAGATCGAGGCTGCCATTGCCCGTGCCAATCGCACAGACAAAAAGAAAAAATCGGCTCAGGACAGTATCCCCTATGAACGGATGTGGCCGGACGGCATCTGCCGTGTGGCAGGCAGCCGCTACACAAAGACCATCCAATTCCAGGACATCAACTATCAGCTCTCGCAGAACGAGGACAAGACAGCGATCTTCGAGGGCTGGTGCGATTTCCTCAACTACTTCGACAGCTCCATTCAGTTCCAGCTGTCCTTTTTGAACCTGGCAGCCTCTGAGGAGACCTTTGCCCGCGCCATCAACATTCCTCTCCAGGGGGATGATTTTGACAGCATCCGGGTGGAGTACACCACCATGCTGCAAAACCAGCTGGCAAAAGGCAACAATGGCCTTATCAAGACTAAGTACCTGACTTTCGGCATCGACGCCGACAGCCTCAAGGCCGCCAAGCCCCGTCTGGAGCGCATTGAGACCGACATTCTCAACAACTTCAAACGCCTGGGCGTGGCCGCCGAGACCCTGGACGGCAAGGCGCGGCTGGCACAGCTTCACGGCATTTTCCACATGGATGAACAGGTGCCGTTCCGCTTTGAATGGGACTGGCTGGCTCCGTCCGGTCTGTCCACCAAGGATTTCATCGCGCCGTCCGGCTTCGAGTTCCGCACCGGCAAACAGTTCCGTATGGGTAAAAAATACGGGGCTGTTTCTTTTTTGCAGATCCTCGCCCCGGAGCTGAATGACCGGATGCTGGCGGATTTTCTGGATATGGAAAGCTCTCTGATCGTCAGCCTGCATATCCAGTCCGTAGATCAGATCAAGGCCATCAAGACGGTCAAGCGGAAAATCACCGACCTGGATAAATCCAAAATTGAGGAACAGAAAAAAGCCGTCCGCGCCGGATATGACATGGACATCATTCCCTCCGACCTTGCCACCTACGGTGCCGAGGCCAAGAAGCTCTTGCAGGATTTGCAGAGCCGAAACGAGCGAATGTTCCTTGTGACCTTCCTGGTGCTGAACACGGCGGACAATCCCCGGCAGCTGGGCAACAATGTGTTCCAGGCCAGTTCCATCGCACAGAAGTACAACTGCCAGCTGACAAGGCTTGACTTCCAGCAGGAAGAAGGGCTGATGTCTGCGCTGCCCTTGGGCCTCAATCAGATCGAGATTCAGCGGGGGCTGACCACCAGTTCCACGGCTATCTTTGTTCCGTTCACCACCCAGGAGCTTTTCCAGAACGGCAAAGAGGCGCTGTACTACGGTATCAACGCCCTGTCCAACAACCTCATCATGGTGGACCGCAAGCTGCTGAAAAACCCCAATGGACTGATTCTCGGCACCCCTGGTTCCGGCAAGTCCTTCAGCGCCAAGCGCGAGATCGCCAACTGTTTCCTGCTCACCAATGATGACATCATTATCTGCGACCCGGAGGCCGAGTACGCGCCCTTGGTGGAGCGCCTGCATGGGCAGGTCATCAAGATTTCGCCCACCAGCAGCAATTACATTAACCCTATGGATTTGAACCTGGACTACTCGGACGATGAAAGTCCGCTGTCTCTCAAGTCCGACTTCATCCTGTCTCTGTGCGAGCTGATCGTAGGCGGCAAAGAGGGCTTGCAGCCGGTTCAGAAAACCATCATTGACCGCTGTGTGCGGCTGGTGTATCAGGACTATCTCAATGACCCCCGCCCGGAGAATATGCCCATCCTGGAGGACCTCTACAACCTGCTGCGGGCGCAGGACGAGAAAGAGGCGCAGTACATCGCCACGGCGCTGGAAATCTATGTGACCGGCTCCCTCAATGTGTTTAACCATCAGAGCAATGTGGACATCAACAACCGTATCGTCTGCTACGACATCAAGGAGCTGGGCAAGCAGCTGAAAAAGATCGGTATGCTGGTGGTCCAGGACCAAGTGTGGAACCGCGTTACCATCAACCGTGCTGCCCACAAATCCACCCGTTACTACATCGACGAGATGCACCTGCTGCTGAAAGAGGAACAGACCGCCGCCTACACGGTGGAGATTTGGAAGCGGTTCAGAAAATGGGGCGGCATCCCCACCGGCATCACGCAGAATGTCAAAGACTTGCTTTCTTCCCGCGAGGTGGAGAACATCTTTGAGAACTCCGACTTCGTGTATATGCTCAACCAGGCGGGCGGGGACCGGCAGATTCTCGCCAAGCAGCTGGGCATTTCCCCTCACCAGCTTTCCTATGTGACCCACTCCAGCGAGGGCGAGGGCCTGCTGTTCTATGGCTCCACGATCCTGCCTTTCGTGGACCATTTCCCCAAGAACACCGAGCTGTACCGCATTATGACCACCAAACCCCAGGAACTGAAAAAGGAGGATGAATGACCATGAAACCCAACACCGAACTGAATACCATGATGTTTTTTGACGATGCCCTGGAGGGTGAGCGCACCCAGCTGCTCACCGAGCTGGCCGATGCCGTCAGCGAGACCCGCACGGCGGCGGATCAGGCTGCGGAGCTGAACGAGGACGGCGAAGCGGGCCTGCTGCGCCTGACGGAAATCTGGTGCGCCATGAACGGCGTCCCGGCCATCGTCATCTTCGAGGGCGGGCAGTCCGAGCTGCTGGCCAATGTGGTGGCGCAGATCTACGCCCATCTGCTTCAGCACCCCTCCCGTGACCCTGTGGGGCTGGCCGTCTATGTGGAGCTGCGCTACATGACGGCCTCCCTCATGTTGGGGGAATGGTTTGAATAAGGAACCGCGCCTGCGCTTTACGGACGAGGAACGGGCTGACCCGGCTCTGGAGAAGCCCATCCGTAAGGCGGACAAGGCCGCCGCCAAAGCAGACAAGGCGCAGGCCAAAATCCCCAAAAAGCAGGTCCGGCAAAAGACGGTGGACCCGGAGACCGGCAAAGTGACCACCAAGCTGGTGCTGGAGGACAAGAAGAAGCCGCCCTCCAAATTGTCCCATGCGGTGCGGGATACCCCCGCCAATGCCGCTCTGGGGAAGCTCCACAAGGAAATCCGGGAGACCGAACAGGACAATGTGGGCGTGGAGAGCGCCCACAAGTCCGAGGAGGCTGCCGAGACCGGCGTTAGGCTTGCACGGGAAGGCTACCGCAGCCACAAGTTGAAGCCCTACCGCAAGGCGGCCCAGGCCGAGCAGAAGCTGGAGAAGGCCAATGTGAACGCCTTGTATCAGAAGTCCCTGCGGGAAAATCCCCAGCTTGCCAGCAACCCCATCTCCCGCTGGCAGCAGAAACAGGCCATCAAAAAGGAATACGCTGCCGCCAAGCGCGCCGGTCAAGCTGTCGGGAACACCGCCAAGACTGCGGAGGCCACCGGCATGGCGGCCAAGGCGGTCAAGGAGAAAGCCCAGCAAGCGGGCGCGTTTGTCATGCGCCACAAAAAGGGCTTTTTGATTGCGGGTGCGATCTTCCTGCTGGTCTGTATGCTGCTCAACACCATGTCCTCCTGCTCCATGATGGCGCAGAGTATCGGTTCCGTGGTGTCCGGCACCACCTACCCGTCGGATGATCCTGAGCTGGTGGCGGTGGAGGCCGACTACGCTGCCAAAGAAACGGCGCTGCAAGCCGAGATCGACAACATCGAAAGCAGCCATCCGGGGTATGACGAGTACCGCTATGACCTGGATATGATCGGGCATGACCCCCATGAGCTGGCAGCCTACCTGTCCGCCGTGCTGCAAGGCTATACCCGGCAGAGCGCCCAGGCCGAGCTGGAGCGCGTGTTCGACGCACAGTATGAACTGACGCTTACCGAGGAAGTGGAGATACGATACCGCACCGAAACTTCCACGGACCCCGTGACCGGCGAGACGACCACCGAGGAAGTCCCGTATGAGTATTACATTCTGAATGTGAAGCTCACCAGCAAGCCCATATCTTCCGTGGCTTCGGAGCTGCTAACCCCGGAACAGCTGGAAATGTACCAGGTGTACCGGCAGACGCTGGGCAACAAGCCGCTGATCTTCGGCGGCGGCTCCCCGGATACGAGCAACTCCGAGGACCTGACCGGCGTGGTATTTGTGGGCGGCACCCGCCCCGGCAATCAGGCCGTGGTGGACATAGCCAAAAGTCAGGTGGGCAATGTGGGCGGTCAGCCCTACTGGAGCTGGTACGGCTTCAATTCCCGTGTGGAATGGTGCGCCTGCTTCGTGTCCTGGTGCTACGGCCAGATGGGGCTGTCCGAGCCGCGCTTTGCCGCCTGCCAGTCCCAGGGTATTCCGTGGTTCCAGTCTCACGGACAATGGGGCGGGCGTGATTACGCCAATATCGCCCCCGGCGACGCCATCTTCTTTGACTGGGACCTGGATGGCAGCGCCGACCATGTGGGCCTTGTGGTCGGCACAGACGGCAGCCGGGTCTACACCGTGGAGGGCAATTCTGGCGACGCCTGCAAGATCAAGAGTTATTCCCTGTCCTACGAGTGCATCAAGGGCTACGGCCTGATGAACTGGTAAGGCCGATTTATGAGAAAAGGAGTGATTGAAATGGCTAAGAACAAAATCCAGCGCATTGACCAGGAGATTGCCAAGGTCCGCGAGAAGATCGCGGAGTACCAGGACAAGCTGAAAACCCTGGAGGCGCAGAAAACCGAGGCGGAGAACCTGGAAATCGTTCAGATGGTGCGCGCCCTGCGGCTGACCCCGGAGCAGCTGAACGCCATGCTCTCCGGTGGTACGGTCCCTGGCATGGCCGCTGCCTCCGCCAACTACAACGAACAGGAGGATACCGACCATGAAGAATAAGAAAATTTTCAAAACCCTTTCGGCCCTCTGCGCCGCCCTGGTGCTGATGATGGGCCTTTCCGTGACTGCCTTTGCCCAGGGAACGGAAGAACTTCCGGCGGAGGATGCCACCAACGACAGCAATGTGGTCGTGGAGGAAACCGAGGACAGTCCGGCCCTGACCCCGGATGGCAACGCCGCCCTGGTGGATGATTTCGGCGACAACAAGCAGCTCATCACCGTCACCACCAAGGCAGGCAACTACTTCTACATCCTCATTGACCGGGCCAACGAGGACAAGGAAACCGCTGTCCACTTCTTAAACCAGGTGGACGAGGCGGACCTGATGGCGCTGATGGAGGACGGTCAGACCACCCAGGAGCAGCCCGCCACCTGTACCTGTACGGAGAAATGTGTGGCCGGTGCGGTGAATACGGCCTGCCCGGTGTGTGCCACCAATATGAGCGCCTGCACGGGTAAGGAGCCGGAACCGGAGACCCCGGAAGAAACCCCGGAACCGGAAGAACCGGCGCAGAAACCCGCAGGACTGAATCCGGCCATTCTTTTGGCGGTGCTGGCTCTGATGGGTGGCGGCGGCGCTTTTGCCTACTTTAAGCTGGTAAAAAGCAGACCCAAGACCAAGGGCAACGACAATTTGGACGATTATGACTACGGCGAGGATGATACCGATCAGGAGGACGAGGACTCCTGGGAGACCGAGGAATCTGACGAGCCGGACGCTGACGGGGGCGGCGACGAGGAAAGCGAGGACAAGACGGTTTGACCCGCTTCACCGACAGCCCCTATGAACGCATGATGACACGCAGGCCGGAGGGCGGGAAGGAAACTTCCCGTCCTCCTACTTTATCTCCCGGCCACCCCTGTTATGGCTGCGGAAATTACCGTGACGGTCAGCCCTGCGTGGGATTCTGCCACCGGCAGCTGACCGCATGGCTGCGGGAAAGGAGGATGAAAAACCATGAAGCTGGTGATCGCTGAGAAACCGTCCGTTGCCCAAAGTCTGGCCGCCGTGATTGGGGCCACCGCCCGCAAGGACGGCTATCTGGAGGGCGGCGGCTGGCGGGTCAGCTGGTGTGTGGGCCATCTGGCTGGTCTGGCCGACGCCGACGCTTATAACCCGGACTACGCCAAGTGGCGCTATGACGATCTGCCCATTCTGCCGGAACCCTGGCAGATGGTGGTGAGCAAGGACAAGAAGAAACAGTTTGATGTGCTGAAGCAGCTGATGAACGCCCCGGATGTGACCGAAGTGGTAAACGCCTGCGACGCCGGACGCGAGGGGGAGCTGATCTTCCGCAGCGTCTATGAGCTGGCGGGCTGCCAGAAGCCCATGAAGCGGCTCTGGATTTCCTCAATGGAGGATTCCGCCATCCGGGAGGGCTTTGCAAACCTGCGCCCCGGTGCAGACTATGACGGCCTGCGGGATGCGGCCCTCTGCCGCGCCAAAGCGGACTGGCTGGTGGGTATCAATGCCACCCGGCTGTTTTCCGTGCTGTACCACCGGACCCTCAACATCGGACGTGTCATGTCCCCGACGCTGGCCCTCATTGTCCAGCGAGAAGCCGAGATCGACACCTTCAAGCCGGTGCCATTCTACACGGTCACACTGGAGCTGCCCGGTTTCACCGTTTCCGGGGAGCGCATGGCAGACAAGGCTGCCGCCCAACAGCTGAAAACGGCCTGCCAAGGTGCGGCTGCCACAGTGAAAAAAGTGGGGCGCAAAAACAAATCCGAGAAGCCGCCCGCCCTCTATGACCTGACCACCCTCCAACGGGACGCCAACCGGCTGCTGGGGTTCACCGCCCAGCAAACCCTGGACTACCTGCAAAATTTGTATGAAAAGAAGCTCTGTACCTACCCTCGGACGGACAGCCGCTATCTGACTTCGGATATGGCGGCGAGTCTACCGGAGCTGGTCCAGCTCACTGCCGGGGCGATGCCCTTTTCCAATGGCATGGAGATTGCCTGCAATGCCGCCCAGATTGTCAACGACAAGAAAGTGACCGACCATCATGCAGTGATCCCTACCCGCAACCTCCAGGGCGCGGACCTGTCCGGCCTGCCGGTGGGCGAAAAGGCGGTGCTGGAGTTGGTGGCTCTGCGCCTGCTGTGCGCCGTGGCCCAGCCCTATACCTTTGCGGAAACCGCCGTTGTTGTCGAGTGCGCCGGAGCGGAGTTTACTGCCAAAGGCCGCACAGTGAAAAATTACGGCTGGCGGGCGCTGGACGCTGCCTATCGCGCAGGGCTGAAGAATGTGGAGCAGGACAAAGAA
Organism: Merdimonas faecis; assembly: GCF_001754075.1. Lineage (GTDB taxonomy): Bacteria > Bacillota > Clostridia > Lachnospirales > Lachnospiraceae > Merdimonas > Merdimonas faecis. The sequence continues at coordinate 75,906 of NZ_MIEH01000003.1, forward strand.
CCCGAGGACAAGGCTCTGCCTGAGCTGTCTGAAGGTCAGACGCTGCCCCTTTCTGGTGCTACCGTCAAGGAGGGCAAGACCACCCCGCCCAAGCACTTCACCGAAGATACGCTACTCTCCGCAATGGAGACTGCCGGGAAGGACGATATGCCGGAGGATGCCGAGCGCAAGGGCCTGGGGACCCCGGCCACCCGCGCCGGGATTCTGGAAAAGCTGGTTTCCACCGGCTTTTTGGAGCGCAAAAAGAGCAAGAAAACCGTGCAGCTCATGCCATCCCATGACGCGGTATCCCTTATCACCGTGTTGCCGGAGCAGCTGCAATCGCCCCTTCTGACTGCTGAGTGGGAGTACCGGCTGGGTGAGATCGAGCGTGGCGAGCTGGCCCCGGAGGATTTCATGGCTGGGATTAGTGCCATGCTCAAAGAACTTGTGGGAACCTATCAAGCTATCAAGGGAACGGAGTATTTGTTCAGCCCTTCCCACGAAGTGGTGGGCAAATGCCCCCGCTGTGGCGGAGAGGTTGCAGAAATGCAAAAAGGCTTCTTCTGTCAGACAGAATCTTGCAAATTTGCAATTTGGAAAAACAACAAGTGGTGGGAGATGAAGCACAAGCAACCTACCAAAGCCATCGTAACGGCACTGCTCAAAGATGGCCGCGCTCATGTGAGGGGCTTGTACTCCGAGAAAACCGGCAAGACCTACGATGCCACTGTGGTGTTGGCGGATGATGGGCAGTACGCCAACTTCAAGCTGGAGTTTGACCAGCAGAAAGGTGGCAAACGATGAAGCTCTCACGCTATGAACAGGAAACCATCATCCTCTACAACCAGGCCGAAGCCACCGCCGAGGTCTATACCCATGACCCCCGGCTGCTGGAGAAGCTGCGGCGACTGGCAGAGAAATACCCGGACCAGATTGTGAAAAAGGACCGCCAGACCTTTCTCGTTCCCAAACGCTGTGTGTCCGTCCGGGAACCTTACAGCGCCGAGCGCCGTAAGGCAGCCAGTGAACTGGCCAAGGCTGCCGGATACAGGCCGCCCACCCCCAAGAAAGGCAATGAGTAAGCATGGCTGAAAGTGTCTTTGAGGCTGTCAAGCAGTCCATCACCGTCCGAGAAGCAGCGCAGATGTACGGAATCGAGGTCAACCGGAGCGGCATGGCCTGTTGTCCCTTCCACGATGACAAAAATCCCAGCATGAAGCTGAACGAGGAATATTTTTATTGCTTTGGCTGCGGAGCCACCGGCGATGTGATTGACTTCACAGCGAGGCTCTACAATCTGTCCCCCAAAGAGGCCGCCGAGAAGCTGGCCCAGGATTTTGGCCTGGCTTATGACAGTCAGGCCCCTCCCCGGCGACGCCATGTCCGCCAGAAATCCGAGGCGCAGAAATTCAAGGAGGACCGAGACCATGCCTTTCGTGTCCTGGCCGACTACTTTCATTTGCTCCGCAAGTGGGAAACGGACTACACACCCAAAACACCGGAGGAAAATCCACATCCCCGATTCATGGAGGCAATCCAGAAAAAGGACTATGTGGGCTATCTGCTGGATTTTTTTCTGGAGAACAGCCCGGAGGAGCAAAAGCTGTGGATTGCCGAACATCAATCAGAAATAGCCAAATTGGAAAGGAGAGTGAAATTCATGGCTGATAAGACCACCAATCGAGAACGGTTACAAGAGATCACAGCGGGCATTGAACAGGGTATCAAGGAACTGTTTGAGAGCGAGAAGTATATGCGCTATCTGTCCGTCATGTCCAAGTTCCACCGCTACTCCGTCAACAACACCATGCTCATCTATATGCAGCGCCCGGACGCCACCCTGGTGGCCGGGTTCAACAAGTGGAAAAATCAGTTTGAGCGCCATGTGAAAAAGGGTGAGCATGGTATCACCATCATTGCCCCCACGCCCTACAAAAAGAAGATCGAGGAAATGAAGCGCGACCCGGATACTCATGCACCCATCCTGGACGCGGATGGCAAGGCGGTCATGGAGGAAAAAGAAATTGAAATCCCCATGTTCCGTCCGGTGAAGGTGTTCGATGTGAGCCAGACGGACGGAAAGCCCCTGCCAGAGCTGGCCTCCAGCCTGTCCGGGACGGTGCCGCACTATGAGGCTTTCATGGAAGCTCTGCGCCGCTCGGCTCCGGTTCCCATCGAGTTTGAGCCGATGGCCGAGAACATGGACGGCTATTTCTCCTCTGACCAGCAGCGGATCGCCATCCGGGAAGGCATGAGCGAGGTGCAGACTGTTTCCGCCGCTGTCCATGAGACCGCGCACAGTAAGCTCCACGACCCCAAAAAGTACGAAGCGGAGCCGACCTGGAAGATCGTGATGGTGAGCGAGGGCGGCACCAAGCATGACTTCCGTCTGGACTTCGCCACCGAAGCAGAGGCGGAACAGGCCGCCGCCGAGGAAGGCTGGCGCTATGTGGACGAGAATCGGTTTGAGTGGCGGTTGGAAGTGGAGGAAGATCTGACGGCGGTGAAACAGGCCGCCAAGAACCGCAACACCGAGGAAGTGGAGGCCGAGAGCATTTCTTATGCGGTTTGCCAGTATTTCGGCATCCAGACCGGCGAGAACAGTTTTGGCTACATCGCTTCCTGGTCGAAGGACAAGGAGCTGAAGGAGCTGCGGGCCAGTCTGGAGACCATCAACAAGACTTCCTGCGAGCTGATTAACGACATCGAGCGCAACTACAAGGAAATCTGCAAGGAGCGCGGCATTGACCTGACTGCCGCCACGGAACCGCAGCAGGACTCTATCGAGCAGCTGGCAGCAGACATCGACCAGTTCACTTTCGATTATGACCCTTATGAGTATCGGAACAATGCAGATAGCCGTGAGGACGCACTGCACGAACTGACTGCCACACTCCGAAGCGGAGATGCCAGCGGTGTACGCGAATGGCTCCAGAATATCGTGAACGAGGATGAACCGGATGAAACCACCCAAAAAGCTGCCGAGCTTATGGGACGCTTGGATCAGCTGGTGCCGATGACTGAACCGGAACAGCTGACCGAGCCGGAAAATACCGAAAGTGTCCAGCCCAGCGCCGAGTACCGGGAGGCCCTGTTGGTGCTGGATGATACCAGCTACCTTCATGTTCAGCCCTGCGACACCGGCTGGGACTACACGCTCTACGATGTGGCAACCATGAAGCAGATGGACGGCGGCCAGTTGGACGGGCCGGATATGGGCCGTTCCACAGCGGTTAGCCATATCTGCGAGGACCTGGGGATGGGCGGCAAGTCCATCAAGTATGCGCCGCTGTCCATGATCGAGACTTTGCAGGAGGCGGCTTACCACCAGATGCAGGAACAGGTCAGCCAGCAGACCACAGAAGCTGCCGCCACCCAGCTGCCGGATGCCCAGGAGCAGGCGTTGGACGAGTATCCCATGCCGGACCCGGCACTGACTCAGGATGATCTGGAGAAATGCGGCTACCTGGACGGTGACCTTCTGCCCCTCTCCAAAGAGCGAGCCTATGAGCTGATGGAGCGAGACCTGACCGTTTATATCGTCCAGGAGGGTGAAAACCCGGAAATGGCCTTTGACACTGCCGACCTGGACGCCCATGACGGTATCTTTGCTGTGTCCCGCGAGGAATGGGAGCAAAGCCCGGACTTTCACGAAAAAGTTTTGGAACGACAGGATCGGCAGTTGGAACGGGAACAGGCGTTTCTTTCCCATGAGGGAAATTGTTTTGCTATTTATCAGGTGAGCAAGGATGACCCGCAGAATGTGCGTTTTATGAATCTGGATTGGCTGCAATCGCACAATCTGTCCGTAGAGCGGAGTAACTATGACCTTATCTATACCGCCCCTCTGGACGGTTCCGGCAGCACTATGGAGCAGCTGGAAAGGCTGTATGAGCAGTTCAATCTGCAAAAGCCGGTGGATTTTCACAGCCCGTCTATGAGCGTCAGTGACATCGTTGCCATCAAGCAGAATGGTCAGGTATCCTGTCATTACTGCGACAGTGTTGGTTTCACCCAGGTGCAAGGTTTCTTGCCGGAAAATTCGCTGAGAAATGCGGAAATGACGGTGGAAGATGATTACGGCATGATCGACGGTATCATCAATAACGGCCCAAAGGAGCCGACAGTGGCCCAGCTGGAACAACAGGCCCGCAGTGGTCAGCCCATTTCTCTTATGGACTTGGCAGCAGCCGTCCATCGAGAGGAACGGGAAAAGAAAAAGTCCGTAATGGAGCAGCTGAAAAGCCAGCCCAAGACGGAACACAAAAAGACAGCGCAAAAAAAGAGCGCGGAAAGGGAGCTTTGATATGAACAACTTCACCTTTGAGGAAACGAACCTTCTTTGCATCTACAACACCGGCAGCCGCACCGGGCTGATCGACGCTCTGACGGAGATGCGCGGTGAGCTTTCGCCGGAGGAAGCCGAGCTGCGGGAACTGACGGACAGCGCCCTGGGTAAACTCCAAGCTATGAACGACACCGAGTTTGCCGAACTGGAGCTGTACCCAGATTTCGACGAGTAAAAAACACACATAAAGACCTGATGGGACGGCCTGATATGCCGTCCCATTTCTATTCAACATGAAGGGAGGACAGAAAACCATGCCATCCAAAGCTGAATTTTACCGGCAGATGGCCGAACAGGTATCGACCCAGCTTGTAGGCAGCTGGAAGGAGTGGACGGCTTTTCTCACCACCGCCGCCCGCCTTTATAAATACCCATTCCACGAGCAAATGATGATTTACGCCCAGCGCCCGGATGCCACCGCCTGCGCCGAGTATGACCTGTGGAATGAAAAAATGGGACGGTATGTGCGCCGTGGCTCCAAGGGTATTGCCCTGGTGGACGATTCCGGCGACAAGCTTCGCCTGCGCTATGTGTTCGATATTTCCGATACCGGCACCCGTGAACATTCCCGTACACCCTGGTTGTGGCAGCTGGAAGAACAGCACATTGGGCCTGTGTCGGCCATGCTGGAGCAAAACTACGGCGTTGCCGGTGACAATCTCGCCCAGCAGCTCACGGATGTAGCCGGAAAGCTGGCGAGTGAGTATTGGGACGATCATCAGAGAGATTTCCGCTATATCGTTGACGGTTCGTTCCTGGCGGAGTACGATGATTACAACATCGAAGTCCAATTTAAGTCCGCCGCCACCGTCAGTATCGCCTATGCCCTGATGTCTCGCTGTGGGCTGGATACGGAACAATATTTCCAGCATGAGGACTTCATGCCGATTTTCGATTTCAATACCCCGGCCACGGTTGGGGCGTTGGGCGCGGCGGTCAGCCAGATTAACCAGCAGGTTTTGCGGCAGATCGGCGTCACCATCCAGATCTATGAGCGCGAGCAACTCGCGGAAAGGAGCGTTACACATGGAGAACAGCCTGACTTACACGATGAACGGAGATTATCAGATTCCCGACCTGAAGCTGACCGAACAGCCGGAGAAGCCCCTGGGCAAGTACGGCAGGATGCGGAAAGCGTACCTGAAGGAACACCGGCCCCTGATTTACAATCAGCTGCTGCTGACCGAGAAGCTGTACCCGCACCTCATCGAGATCGACGAGACAGCGCAGAGCCGTCTGGAGCAGATGATGCCCCAGCTGGCGAAAGACGCGGGCGCGACGGAGCAGCTGAAAGCCAGCGACCCGATGCGCTGGGTGGGCCTGATGAACACCTGCAAAGCACAGGCCGAGGAGATTCTGATGGCGGAGCTTATTCACAGCTGAGTTTCTTCCTCTCCGAAGCAGAACAAATCAGAATCATAGATGAAGCAGAGAATGTGAAAACATCCTCTGCTTTTTCTTTTGCCCAGGCTGACATCGACCATGTGCTGCGGCTGGGCGGCAACACCTATCGCCAGAGAGAGCGCATTGTCGCGGCCTTTGAGGAGCAGAAGTCCACCACCGAGATCGCAGACACCCTGAAAACCCTGTACCATGGCGGCAACGGGATTGGCAGCATCACTGCATGGTATGCCGAGGATGGAATCCATCTTTCCCACGGCAAAACTGCCCGTTACGATAAGTCCGCCCAGGTCATTTCCTGGGAGAGTGCCGCTGAGCGTATCGGCCAGCTTTTGCAGGACGGCCAGTTTGCCACCAATGTGGAGCTGGCTGAGGCTGCGGGCTATGAACGCTCCCTCCTCGCGGAAAAGTTCTGGAATCTGTACCACGATTTCAGCGAGGAAGCCAGAGAAGCTGGGTATCTGCCCATCCTTTCCAACAATCCGGGGCGCGGTTTCCCGGAGGAATCTGCATGGCTCACCGAACAGCTGAAAAGCCCGGAGTTTCGCCAGAACCTTGCGGAAGAATATGCTGCCTTCTGGACGGCCTACCAGCAGGATCGGGATTTGCTGCGCTTCCACTACCATAAACCCAAAGAAATTTGGGAGAACCTGCAAGATCTGTCCTTGCCTCGCACCACCTTTACCTCTCAGTTGACGGAAGTACCTTCGGTCAAGCAGTTTATCTCTGAGGACGAGATCGACGCCGCCATGACCAGAGGCAGCGGATTTGAGGGCGGTAAGGGCCGAGTTTTCACCTTTTTCCAGGAACCCCATACGGATAAGGAAAAGGTGGATTTTCTCAAACATAAGTATGGTATTGGCGGTCACTCCCATGCCCTGTCCGGTGCAATGAAAAGCGATGAAAGCCACGACGGAAAAGGTCTGCACTACAAAAAAGACGGCTGCCCGGATGTGCATTTCACCTGGGAGAAAGTCGCCAAACGGATTACCGACCTGATCCAGAAGGGACGCTATCTCACAGAACAGGAACAGGCGGAGTATGACAAAATCCAGGCAGAAAAGGCCCTGGCGGAAGAAGATGCCCTGCAAGCCCAGCAGCCGGACCCGGCTGTGTGGGAATACAACGGCGTCAAGGAGCGCCACCCGGATGATATAATCCTCTACCAAATGGGGGATTTTTTTGAGCTGTACGGTGAGGACGCCAAAACTGCTGCTGCGGAACTGGACCTCAATCTCACGACCCGCGCTATCCCCGGCGGTGGCCGTGTGGAAATGTGCGGCTTTCCGGCAAACCGGCTGGAGCAGGTTGTGGAACAGCTGCGGGATAAGCATGATGTGACCATTTCCGCTGTCCCGAAGGGCGGCAGGGAGCGGCAGGAGTATTCCATGCCCTCTATCGACCATGAGGCGGAACAGCACATCAATGCCCAGGAAGCGGAGTTTGGCGCAGACGGGACCAGAGTATTTCAGGAGACCGAAGCAGCCGCAGCCCCTACGATTCGAGAACTGCATGAGCAATACAAGCCCATTGTACTTGCCGCTGTTATGGAAGATGTGCCATATCGCAATGCCTGCGGTCACAGTGACCATGAGAACGCCGTGATCGAGGGCAATGCCGCTATTCGCCGTGCTGTCCTGGGATCTGGCAACATGGAGCTGCTCCGCCTCTATTCCGACACACCGGAGTTCCGCCAGCGCCTTCATCGAGAAATCATCGACGAGACCTATCCCAAGCTCCATGAGCTGCTGCACCCTCTCACGGACAATGACATCGACAAGGCTATCCAGGACTGGAACGGCAAAATCGAAAGTAAACACGCCGTTGTCCGTTACATGGAGAAACATGGGCGGGAAAAAGATACCGCTGCATGGCTGGCCCATGAGTTTGACGGCGGCGATGGCAAAACCCCGTTTTCGGTTCGCCCGGAAAGCCCCGAAGGAACGGTGCTGCCCTGGCCCAAGGTACAGCGCCGGATCGCTCAGCTTATCAAGGAGGACCGGTTCTACACCGAAGCGGAACAGGACCGGTTCGACAACATCGACCCCATCGCCATTCGGGAGGCTTTGGCCGAGCGCGGCATTGTGAATGGTGAACTGGTGGATGAGGAAAAACTGGATAATGACCCATTCATCCAGCGTGTTATGGCGGATGTGGAGGCCATATCCAGAGAGAGCGTCCCGGCAGATGAGCCGGAACAGCCTTCTCCCCATAATTTGCGTGTTCTGGTTTCAGATGAGGAATACGCTGCGGCTCGTGGCACACTCCGGGAGCGAACCTCCTACGATCCAGCGGTTCCTCCTTACAATGTGGGTGATATTGTCTATCTGGATGACCGGCCCCATCAGATCACAGAGCTGCGGGATGACACGGTGCAGCTGCTGCCCACCTGCATGAGATATCCCATCTACCGGGCTGAGAGCCGGGAACGGTTTGAGCAGCTTTTGCGGGAGGATAACCGCAACGACTTCTATACCGAATTCCTGCCTGCAAATCTGGATACGGTGGACCAGGACCTTCGGGATGTGCTGGCCCATGGCCTGATTGGTGAGGCGGACAAGGCGGAGCTTTCCGAGCTTCTTCGCAACGGCAAGAGTAACCAGGAGGTAGCCTTGTGGCTGAGCCGGGCCTATCCCAACATCGTGGAAACGATGGAGCTGGAGACCGGCGAGACCGCCGATTACCGCACGATGCCGGAAGGTATCGAGCTGGAAGTGCTGGATGCAGATGAAAAGCGTCTGGCCATGCTGTTCTTCCAGTGGAGCGAGGTTGCGCCTTTGCTGCGCGGGATGTATGCCCGTCAGTTGGACGGTTTTGAGCAGGAACGCCCCGAACCGGCTGCCGAAACCCCGGCCTTCCAAGCCGAGACTGTGGCTGTCTATCCGGGCGATAAGAACAATCTGCCCTATGATGTGGTTGTTCAGACCCTGCGAACCAATGAGCCGGAGCCGCCCACGCCTGCTGTCGAGCCGGAAAAGACTCTGGATGAGGTACTGGACGAACACCCCGTTTCCATTCAGGTAAACGGCGAGTGGCAGACCTTCCCCAATGTCAAAGCTGCCGAGGAAGCCTCTTATGAGGAATACAAGGCCAATCTGCGTCGCACCGCCGAGAATTTCCGTATCACTGACGATCACCTGGGCGAAGGCGGCCCCAAGGCTAAGTTCCAGGCCAATGTCGAGGCAATCAAGCTGCTGAAATACCTGGAGGAAACCACCGAGCAGGCAACGCCGGAACAGCAGAAAATCCTTTCTCGGTATGTGGGCTGGGGCGGCCTTGCCGATGCCTTTGACCCCGACAAGGAAAGCTGGAGCAAGGAATATGCCCAGCTGAAGGAACTGCTGACCCCGGAGGAATACGCTGCTGCCAGAGGTTCCACCCTCAACGCGCACTACACCAGCCCTACGGTCATCAAAGCGATTTACGAGGCTGTGGGCCGCATGGGATTTGAGACCGGCAACATCCTGGAGCCGTCCTGTGGTGTAGGCAATTTCTTCGGTATGCTGCCGGAGGAAATGCGAAACAGCCGTCTTTACGGCGTGGAGCTGGATTCCATCAGCGGGCGTATTGCCCAGCAGCTCTACCCCAAGGCCGACATCACCGTGGCAGGGTTTGAGACCACCGACAGGCGGGATTTCTACGATCTGGCGGTGGGTAATGTACCGTTTGGCCAGTATCAGGTTCGGGATAAAGCCTATGACAAGCTGAATTTCAGCATTCACAACTACTTTTTCGCCAAGGCTCTGGATCAGGTTCGTCCCGGTGGCGTGGTGGCCTTTGTCACCAGCCGCTACACGATGGACGCCAAGGATTCCACCGTGCGCCGGTATCTTGCTCAGCGCGCCGAACTGCTGGGGGCCATCCGTCTGCCCAATGACGCTTTCAAAAAGAACGCAGGTGCCGAGGTCGTTTCGGACATCATCTTCCTGCAAAAGCGTGACCGTCCGTTGGACATCGTGCCGGAGTGGACGCAGACCGGGCAGACCGAGGACGGCTTTGCCATCAACCGCTATTTCCTGGACCACCCGGAAATGGTGCTGGGCCGACAGGAACCGGAAAGCACCGCCCACGGCATGGACTACACCGTGAACCCCATCGAGGGGCTGGAGCTTGCCGATCAGCTGCATGATGCCGTGAAGTACATTCGCGGCACCTACCAGGAGGCCGAGCTGCCGGAGCTGGGCGAGGGCGAAGCCATCGACACTTCTATCCCTGCTGACCCCAATGTGAAAAATTACTCCTACACCGTTGTGGACGGCGATGTGTATTACCGTGAAAACAGCTGTATGGTACGGCCTGACCTGAATGCCACCGCCGAAGCCCGTGTGAAAGGACTGGTGGGTCTGCGAGAATGTGTCCAGCAGCTCATTGATCTGCAAATGGACGCCGCCACACCGGACAGCGCCATCCAGGACAAACAGGCCGAACTGAACCGGCTCTATGACAGCTTCTCTGCAAAATATGGTCTTATCAATGACCGGGCGAACCGGCTGGCCTTTGCTGATGATTCCAGCTACTATCTGCTCTGCGCGCTGGAAGTCATTGACGAGGACGGCAAGCTGGAGCGCAAGGCGGATATGTTCACCAAGCGCACCATCAAGCCCCACAAGGCGGTGGACACTGTGGATACCGCAAGTGAAGCTCTGGCCGTATCAATTTCCGAAAAAGCCTTTGTCGATATGGCGTATATGGCGGAGTTGACCGGCAAGACCGGCGACGAACTGGCCGCCGAGCTAAAAGGCGTGATCTTCCGTGTACCTGGGCAGTTGGAGAAAGACGGCACTCCCCATTATGTAACAGCCGACGAATACCTGTCCGGCAATGTGCGGCGCAAGCTGCGTCAGGCACAGCGGGCCGCACAGCAGGACCCTTCCTTTGCAGTCAATGTGGAGGCCCTTACCGCTGCCCAGCCCAAAGACCTGGATGCGTCGGAGATTGAGGTGCGCCTGGGCGCTACCTGGATCGACAAAGAGTACATCCAGCAGTTTATGTATGAGACCTTCGACACGCCGTTTTATCTCCAGCGCAATATCGAGGTCAACTATTCTTCTTTCACCGCTGAGTGGCAGATCACCGGCAAAAGCTCTGTAAGCCAGAACAATGTGGCAGCCTATACCACCTACGGAACCAGCCGTGCCAATGCCTACAAGATTCTGGAGGACAGCCTGAACCTGCGGGATGTCCGTATCTACGACACCATAGAGGATGCAGACGGCAAAGAGCGCCGGGTGTTGAATGCCAAAGAGACCACCCTGGCCGCCCAAAAGCAGCAAGCGATCCGGGACGCTTTCAAAGACTGGATTTGGAAAGACCCGGACCGCCGCCAAGCTCTGGTCCGCCAGTACAATGAGGAAATGAACTCCACCCGTCCCCGTGAATACGACGGCGGACACATTACTTTCGGTGGTATGAACCCGGCCATCACCTTGCGGGAACACCAGAAAAACGCTATCGCTCATGTGCTGTACGGCGGCAATACGCTGCTGGCACACGAGGTAGGCGCTGGCAAAACCTTTGAAATGGTGGCTGCCGCCATGGAGAGTAAGCGCCTGGGCTTGTGTCAGAAATCCCTCTTTGTGGTGCCGAACCATCTGACCGAACAATGGGCGTCGGAGTTTCTGCGGCTCTATCCTTCCGCCAACATTCTTGTCACCACCAAAAAGGACTTTGAGACCCACAACCGCAAGAAGTTCTGCGCCCGCATTGCCACCGGCGATTATGACGCCATCATCATGGGACACAGCCAGTTTGAGAAAATCCCCATCAGCCGAGAGCGTCAGGAACGGCTCCTTCAGGAGCAGATCGACGAGATCACCGAGGGCATTGCCGAGGTGAAGTACAGCGGCGGTGAGCGTTTCACGGTCAAGCAGTTGGAACGCACCAAGAAGTCCCTGGAAGCCCGGCTGGAGAAATTGCAGGCCGAGAGCCGCAAGGACGATGTGGTAACATTCGAGCAGTTGGGTGTGGACCGCCTGTTCGTCGATGAGGCGCATAACTATAAAAACCTGTTTTTATACACCAAGATGCGGAATGTGGCAGGTCTCTCCACAAGCGATGCCCAAAAGTCCAGCGATATGTTTGCAAAGTGTCGCTATATGGATGAACTGACCGGAAACCGTGGTGTGATTTTCGCCACTGGCACCCCCGTATCGAACAGCATGACCGTGCGCCCGTAAGGGGCTGTA
>NZ_MIEH01000030.1 GCF_001754075.1 Merdimonas faecis
TACTCATGGTTTACCGTGTACCTAAAATACGAGGGAGAAAAAGGAAGAGACAATCCGACAGAGAATTCAGATCCTAAAAAAGTCTGAATTCTCTGGGATTGTCTCTTCCCTTCGTGTTAGGGGCTAAAATTCGGTATTAACCGACTTCCCCATTGTTATGTGGTTTAAAGAAAGAGTAGATGTTTCAGCTTGCCTTCCGGAACCCACCGTGATATGATGGGGTTACATCAGATTCCCGGACGATTAATATATCTTAAAAATTCTAAAGTCCGGATAGATTTTCATGGCATTTCAGCCAGAGAACCCTGATTTTGATGAAAGAGAATAATGAAAAGGAGTTTTGCCTATGGGAAAAGCAGACGTGGCAGTTAACAGGTGGCTGGAGGACAATGAAAGATTTGCCAGCCTATGTAATGGTGTGGTGTTCGGCGGGCAGCAGGTCATAAAGCCGGAAGAACTGGAAAATCTGGACCGGGAGACAGATATCCTGCTTGCGGATAAAGGCGGAAAGACAAAAGGAATGGAGCGGCGCAGGGATATTATTAAGCGCTGGAAGAAGGGAGCGGATCTGGCAATTCTGGCCTGTGAATCTCAGGATAAGATCCATTATGCCATGCCGGTGCGGTGTATGCTGTACGATGGTGTTACCTATACAGATCAGATCCGTGAACTGCGCCGCAGATATGGAAAGAATCGTAAGGAGAAGGAGAGCCAGTCTTTGACGGCTGAGGAGTATCTGTCAGGATTTCGAAAAGACGATGTCATCTATCCGGTCATCACCCTGGTGTTTTATTATAATGAAAAGAAATGGGACGGTGCAGTAGATTTGTATGGAATGTTCGCCGATGACGGTGACAGGGAGATTACAGACGCATTGAGAAAATGTATTCCCAATTACAGGATGAACTTGATCGATGCAGGCCATATGGAAGAAGTATATCTGAAGAAATTCTCGGAAGATTTACAACAAGTACTGGGCATGTTAAAATATAGAAAACAAAAAAGGGAATTGCAGAAATATATACAAAAGAACGAAGCATATTTCAGCAGTGTAGATGTGGAGACCTATCAGGCACTGTGCAGCTTCTTAAATATGGAAAAGGGACTAAAAGAAGTGGAAGAACTGCAGAAGGAGGAGAAGATAAATATGTGTCAGGCAATGGAAGAATGGTATCAGGACGCAGTGGAAGAGGGGATAACCCTGGCAAAGACGATCTTCCGCCTATCGGCACAGGGAAGATCGGAACAGGAGATTGCGGAGGAAACGGGAATCTCGCCGGGCGAAGTAAAGGCGATCCTCCAGTAAAGAGACAGAGGAACTTTTACCTGGATTTCACTTAAGCTTCATTCTTTTATCACAATTTTGTGTTAGGCTTATCTCAACAAAACTTTTACAGATTGTGGAGGTTGATGATGATGCAGAAAGAGCGCAGAAGCCGAAAGAGAATCAAAGCAGATATGATGAGATCCTACTACATCATGGAATCAAAAGTAGACGCAAAAGCAAAAGAGATTTTTAAGAGAAAGCCTTATGCGGTCGTGCAGTAGCAGAGGCAGGAAAGAGGAATGTTCAGTCTTTCATTTTTTTATATAAGTTCATATGGATAAGAGTCGGATTCCCGGCTGTTTTGACTGGATGTGTCAGAACAGCCGGGAATTTTTGCGGATGGGGACAGGGGAAAATGCAAAAAGGGACAGGGCAAAACGCAGATGGGGACACCGGCAAACGCAATAGGGGACGTACACTTTTGCAAAAAGTGTACGTCCCCTATTGACATCCCCGTCTGCCTGAGATATACTTTGAAAGTCAAAATAATTGAAAGTCAAATCAATATAGGGGAATACTTATGACAGGAATCATATGTGGGACGGGGTCTTATGTACCGCCCTATTCAATGGACAACAATGATATCGCAAAACTAGTGGAGACCAGCGACGAGTGGATCCGGGAGAGGACCGGCGTGGTGCGGCGCCACATCATTGAGGAAGAGACTACGGTGTCGATGGCGGCTGAAGCCGGGCGTCTTGCGCTTGCGGATGCGGGCGTGGATGCGAAGGATGTGGATCTGATCCTGGTATCTACCATTTCTTCCAATGTAATCCTTCCCTGTGCGGCCTGCGAGGTGCAAAAGATACTGGGGGCGGATCATGCCACATGTTTCGACCTCAATGCGGCCTGTACCGGATTTTTGCTGGGGTATAACACGGCTGTGGCTTACCTGGAAAGCGGCGTGTACCAGACAGCTCTGGTGATCGGAAGTGAAAGCCTTTCCAATCTGACCAACTGGAGCGACCGGGGAACCTGCATCTTGTTTGGCGACGGGGCCGGAGCAGCGGTGATCCGTGCGGGAGAGGGCAGACATTATCTTCCGGTGACACATTCCAACGGGGCAAAGGGAGAAGCCCTGACCTGCAAAAGCCGTCATGATCATAATGGCCTGACAAGAAAACTGGAGCCGGAGAACATGGCAGCGTCGGAATATTCCATGCAGATGGACGGCCAGGCAGTGTTCAAATTTGCTGTAAGGAGTGTGCCGCAGGCGGTGGAAGAGGTGCTGGAGAAAAACCAGGTGGCGCAGGAAGACATTTCCTGTTACATCCTTCACCAGGCGAATCGGAGGATCGTAGAGGCCGTGGCAAAGCGGTTGGGAGAGCCTATTGAGAAATTCCCGATGAATCTTCAGGAATATGGCAATACCTCATCCGCCAGTATCCCGATCCTTCTGGATGAACTGAACCGTGACGGAAAGCTCGAAAAGGGAAGAAAAATTGTAATGGCAGGATTTGGAGCAGGCTTAAGCTGGGGCGCTTCCATCCTGGAGTGGAAATAAGGAAAGCGCAAAAAGGGAATAAACTGCTCCGGCAGTTTATCATAGAAATGAAAGAATAAAAAAGTATGAATGAAAGAGGAGACAAAGAAATGTTTGAAAAAATCAAAGAAATGGTGGCAGAAAATTTAGGAGTAGACGCAGGAAGCATCACAGAGGAGTCTTCCTTTAAGGACGACCTGGGAGCAGATTCCCTGGACCTTTTTGAGCTTGTAATGGCTCTGGAAGAAGAGTACGATATCGAGATCCCAACCGAGGATCTGGAGCAGATCGCAACCGTAGGCGACGTTATTTCCTATATTGAATCTCACAAAGAATAATTCAGAAACTTTAAAACTTAGAAAGAATGAAAAGCGGGGTTTGAAAGATGAAGACAGAAGTAACGAAATTATTAGGAATCGAATATCCAATCATCCAGGGAGGAATGGCCTGGGTGGCAGAATACCATTTGGCAGCAGCTGTATCGGAAGCTGGCGGCCTGGGACTGATCGGTGCGGCCAGCGCCCCGGCAGACTGGGTGAGAGATCAGATCCGTGAGGCGAAAAAGCTGACCGATAAGCCGTTCGGGGTCAACATCATGCTGATGAGCCCATATGCGGATGAGGTGGCAAAGGTCGTTGCAGAAGAGGGTGTAAAAGTTGTGACGACCGGAGCCGGCAATCCGGAGAAATATATGGCGATGTGGAAGGAAGCAGGCGTAAAGGTGATTCCGGTCGTTGCTTCTGTCGCCCTGGCAAAAAGGATGGAGCGCTGCGGAGCTGACGCCCTGGTGGCAGAAGGAAGCGAAGCAGGCGGACACATTGGAGAAAACACAACAATGGTACTGGTTCCGCAGGTAGTGGATGCAGTAAATATCCCGGTTATCGCCGCAGGCGGTATCGCAGACGGACGCGGGATTGCAGCAGCATTTATGCTGGGAGCACAAGGCGTGCAGATGGGAACGCATTTCGTAGTCACAGACGAATCCCAGGTGCATGAAAACTACAAAGAGAGGATCATCAAGGCGAAGGACATTGATTCCCGTGTGACAGGAAGAACCACCGGACATCCGGTACGGGCGCTTCGCAATGATATGACCAAGAAATACTTAGAATTGGAAAACAACGGTGCAAGCTTTGAAGAACTTGAGAAACTCACGCTTGGCGGATTAAGAAAAGCCGTAGTAGACGGTGATGTGAAGAACGGAAGCGTGATGGCAGGACAGATCGCAGGTATGGTAAAAGAGAGAATGTCCTGTAAAGAGCTGATTACAAAGCTGGTAAAAGAGACCGATGCATTGATAAAAGGAGCAGGTTTTTATGAGTAAGATCGCATTTATCTATCCCGGACAGGGAGCGCAGAAAGCAGGTATGGGAGCAGATTTTTATGAGAACTGCCCGTCCGCAAGAGAACTGTTTGACCAGGCAAGCGACGCACTGGGACTGGATATGAAGGCACTCTGTTTTGAGGAAAACGATAAACTGGACCTGACCGAATATACACAGGCGGCGCTGGTAACCACCACGCTTGCCATGACAAGAGTCGTAGAGGAGCACGGGATCCATGCAGATATGACCGCCGGATTAAGCCTGGGAGAATATTCTGCCATTGCGGCAGCAGGCGGGATGACGGAGATCGACGCCATCCGTCTGGTGAGAAAACGGGGGATCCTGATGCAGAACACCGTACCGGCAGGAGAAGGTGCCATGTGTGCGGTTATGGCCATGGATGCGGCGAAGATCGAGGAAGTGACAGAGCCCATCGACGGGGTGACGATCGCCAACTATAACTGCCCGGGACAGATTGTGATTACCGGGGAAAAGGCCGGTGTGGAAAAGGCAGCGGAGGCTTTAATGGAAGCAGGGGCAAAACGGACGGTGATGTTAAACGTCAGCGGACCGTTCCATTCGCCGATGTTAAAGCCGGCAGGAGAAGAGTTGATGAAGGAGCTTCAGGAGGTCAGCTTAAGTGAGCTTAAGATCCCGTATGTGACAAACGTGACGACAGAGATCATCTCTGATATCAGCCGGACCAAAGAGCTTTTGAAAGAGCAGGTCAGCTCTCCGGTGCGCTGGATGCAGAGCATGGAGGTTATGATCGCAGACGGCGTGGACACCTTCATTGAGATCGGACCTGGGCGTACCCTGGCCGGATTTATGAAGAAGATCAATAAAGAAGTGAAAGTATACAACATAGCAGCTCTTTCTGATATTGAAAAGGTGGCTGCGGAAATGGAGGCTTCATGTTAGCAGGAAAGGTAGCGCTGGTGACCGGCGCGTCCAGAGGGATCGGAAAGGCGATTGCCTGTAAGCTGGCCCGGGAAGGCGCAAAAGTCATCATCAATTATAACGGATCAAAAGAAAAAGCCGAGGCTGTAAAAAGTGAGATCGAGGCGGCAGGCGGACAGGCAGAAGTTTACCAGTGTGACGTGTCCGATTATACAGCCTGTGAAACCTTTATCCAGACGGTCATCAAAGAAGAGGGAAGTCTGGACATCCTGGTCAACAATGCCGGGATCACGAAGGACGGCCTGTTAATGAAAATGTCGGAAGAGGATTTTGATAAGGTGTTGGACACAAACCTGAAGGGTGCCTTCAATACCATCCGTTTTGCATCCAGACAGATGCTGAGGCAAAAAGGCGGACGGATCATCAATATGTCCTCCGTCGTAGGCGTCAGCGGCAATGCCGGGCAGGCCAATTACGCGGCTTCCAAGGCAGGCGTGATCGGGCTTACCAAAGCGGCGGCAAGAGAACTGGCATCCCGGGGAATTACGGTCAATGCCATCGCGCCGGGATTTATTGAGACCGATATGACAGACGTACTTTCCGATAAAGTGAAAGAAGCGTCCGAAGCGCAGATCCCGCTGGGACATTTCGGAAAGCCGGAGGATGTGGCGGCAGCAGCAGCATTTCTTGCGTCTGAAGAAGCCAGGTACATCACCGGACAGGTGCTGCACGTAGACGGAGGTATGGTCATGTAGCAGACCTAACGAACCTCTATATTTATGAAAGGATAGTTTCTATGAAAAGAAGAGTGGTAGTGACAGGGCTTGGCGCCGTTACCCCGATCGGAAATACGGTGGATGAGTTCTGGAACAGCATCAAGGAAGGAAAAGTCGGGATCGGAGAGATCACCAAATTCGATACGACAGACTATAAAGTAAAGATTGCTGCAGAAGTCAAAGGCTTTGTTGCAAAAGAGCGCATGGACTTCAAAGCGTCCAGACGTATGGAGCCGTTTTCTCAGTATGCGGTTGCGGCAGCAAGGGAAGCTTATGAGGACGCAGGGCTTGACATTTCCAAGGAAGATCCCTACCGGGCAGGCGTGATCATTGGATCCGGGATCGGAAGTCTTCAGGAAGTGGAGAAGGATTATGAAAAGATCATGACCAAGGGACCGTCAAAGGTGAATCCTTTGATGGTGCCGCTGATGATCTCTAATATGGCAGCAGGAAATGTGTCTATCCAGCTGGGATTTAAAGGGAAATGTACCAACGTGGTAACAGCCTGTGCTACAGGAACCAACTGTATCGGAGACGCTTTAAGAGCTATCCAGTACGGTGATGCGGATATCATTGCGGCCGGAGGTACCGAAAGCTGTATCTGTCCGACTGGAGTGGCAGGATTTACCAGCCTGACAGCGCTTTCCGCTTCTACGGATCCTCTTCGGGCATCCATTCCCTTTGACAAAGACAGAGACGGCTTTGTACTGGGCGAAGGAGCCGGGGTGGTGATCCTGGAGGAACTGGAGCACGCAAAGGCAAGAGGAGCAAAGATCTATGCAGAGCTTGTGGGATACGGGGCTACCGGAGACGCCTACCACATTACATCTCCTGCAGAAGACGGCAGCGGCGCGGCCAAAGCGATGGAGCTTGCCATGGAAGAAGGGGGCATCGAGCCGTCTCAGGTAGACTATATCAATGCACACGGCACCAGTACCCATCATAATGACCTGTTTGAGACCAGAGCCATTAAACTGGCGCTGGGCGACGCGGCAAAGGATGTAGTGGTGAACTCCACCAAATCCATGATCGGTCATCTCCTTGGAGCGGCCGGCGGCGTAGAATTTATCGCCTGTGTCAAAACCATCCAGGATGGTTTCATCCACCAGACGATGGGAACACGCGAGGCAGATGAGGAATGTGATCTGAACTATGCCATCGGAGCGCCGGTAGAGAAAGACGTAAACTATGTACTGACCAATTCCTTAGGATTTGGCGGACATAATGCCACCCTGTTGTTAAAGAAATACGAAGGGTAGAAAGGATCTGGAAATATGGAATTTGAAAATCTTATCAAACTGATCAATGCCGTTTCAGATTCATCTCTGACCGGATTAAAGTATGAAGAAAATGGTGTAAAAATACAGCTGACAAAAAAGGAAGGCAAGGTTAAGGTGGTCTCTGCGCCGTCTATGCCGCAGATGTTTGCGCCTGGTTCCTTTCCGGCATCTGGATCCGCTTTGGCAGGAGAGATACCGGGAGGAGTGGAAACAGCAGGAGCAGAGACGCCGGAACAGATAACGGCTGATCCGTCTGCGGAGAAGGAGGGCAACATTGTCACATCCCCGCTGGTAGGAACCTTTTACGCAGCCCCGTCAGAGGATGCGGCCCCGTTCGTGTCAGTGGGTGACGCCGTAAAAAAAGGGCAGACACTTGCCATCGTGGAAGCTATGAAGCTGATGAACGAGATAGAGAGTGATTTTGACGGAAAAGTGGCAGAGATTCTGGTAGAGAACGGTCAGCCGGTAGAGTACGGCCAGCCGCTGTTCCGTATTGTATAGGGCGGCAGAGGAAATTGCCGTAGAGCAGGAGGAAAGTATGAAGCATTTAGACATCAACCAGATTAAAGAAATCATTCCCCACCGACATCCTTTTTTGTTGATCGATTATATTGAGGATTACGAGCCAGGACAGTATGCCGTGGGATATAAGTGTGTTTCTTACAGAGAAGAGTTTTTTGCAGGGCACTTTCCGCAGGAGCCGGTCATGCCGGGAGTTCTGACGGTAGAGGCACTGGCCCAGGTAGGTGCGGTGGCGATCTTAAGTATGGAAGAAAACCGCGGTAAGATCGCATATTTTGGCGGCATTAATAAATGTAAATTTAAAGGGAAGATCGTGCCGGGCGATAAAGTCCGCTTAGAGACAAAGATCATTAAGCAGAAAGGTCCTGTGGGAGTCGGCGAAGCTATCGCAAGCGTAGACGGAAAGACCGTTGTCAGCGCAGAACTGACCTTTATGATTGGATAGGTGGGGAAATCATGATAAAAAAAGTATTGATCGCAAACCGCGGAGAGATTGCAGTCCGCATCATCCGGGCATGCCGGGAAATGGGAATTGAAACAGTTGCTGTTTACTCTGAGGCAGACAAAGAAGCGCTCCATACCAAGCTGGCGGATGAAGCGGTCTGTATCGGGCCGGCGCCTTCTTCCGAGAGCTATCTGAGTATGGACAGGATATTAAGCGCTACGATCATCAGTGGAGCGGATGCCATCCACCCGGGATTTGGTTTCCTGTCAGAAAACAGTAAGTTTGCAGAGCTGTGTGAACAGTGCAATATTACCTTTATCGGGCCAAATTCCAGAGTGATCGCAAGCCTGGGGAATAAGCAGGAAGCAAGGAATACGATGATCGCCGCAGGCGTCCCTGTGATACCGGGAAGCAAGGAGCCCATTTACGATGTGGAAACCGGAGCAAAGGCTGCAGATGAGATCGGCTATCCGGTCATCATAAAGGCGGCCCTTGGCGGAGGCGGAAAAGGAATGCGAGTGGCGAATACTCCGGAAGAGTTTGCACAGAGCTTCCAGACCGCACAAAAAGAAAGCCAGATGGCTTTCGGCGATAATACCATGTATATCGAACATTTTGTACAGCGTCCCAGACATATCGAGTTTCAGATCCTGGCTGACAAATACGGAAATGTGATTCATTTAGGAGAGCGTGACTGCTCCATCCAAAGAAATCACCAGAAAATGATCGAGGAATCGCCGTCTCCGGCGCTTGATGAAAATCTGCGGGAAAAGATGGGGGAGGCAGCTGTAAAAGCGGCAAAGGCTTCTCATTATGAAAATGCGGGGACAATCGAATTTCTGCTGGAAAAGAACGGGAATTTTTATTTTATGGAAATGAATACCCGGATCCAGGTAGAGCACCCGGTAACCGAATGGGTGACCGGCATTGACCTGGTAAAGGAGCAGATCCGGATCGCTTCCGGAGAGGAGCTGTCCTACAGGCAGGAAGATGTGCATCTTTCCGGCCATGCGATTGAGTGCCGGATCAATGCGGAAAATCCGGCAAAGGGCTTCCGGCCGTCTCCGGGGACCATTACAGACATGTATTTGCCAGGAGGCAAGGGGATCCGGATCGATGCAGCTATTTACAGCGGATATACGATTCCGCCCTACTATGATTCTATGGTAGCAAAGCTGATCGTTTGGGCGAAGAACAGAAAGGAAGCTATCCGCAAAATGCAAAGCGCCTTGGGTGAGGTGATCATCGAAGGAATCGACACCAACGTAGATTACCAGTATGAAATCCTGAACCATCCGGATTACCGTTCTGGAAACGTTGACATTGAATTTATCGAAAGATTATAGACTGATTTAGAAGGTGAAGTCCTATGAAGCTAGATAATGTGTTTAAAAAAACCAGATTATCCTCTGCCAGAAAATCTTATATTGCGCTGAACCACAGAGGGCCGGAGGTGCCGGAAGGGCTTCTTCGGAAATGTAACAAATGCGGCGGCGCCATCATTGCCGAGGACGTAAAAAAGGGATATTATATCTGTCCAAAATGCGGAGGGTATTTCCGGGTTCATGCCTACCGCCGGATTGAGATGGTGGGTGACGAAGGAACCTTCGAGGAATGGGACAAAGGTCTTTGTACCCGTAACCCACTCCACTACAAAGGCTACGAAGAAAAAATCGCACATCTTCAGGAGAAAACCGGACTTGAGGAAGCTGTAGTCACCGGAAAAGTAAAGATCCAGGGGCAGGACACGGTGATCGGCGTCTGTGACGGCCGTTTCATGATGTCCAGCATGGGCGAGGTAGTCGGAGAAAAGATTACCAGAGCCGTGGAACGGGCGACCAGAGAAAAGCTGCCGGTGATTTTGTTTACCTGTTCCGGAGGAGCCAGGATGCAGGAGGGGATCGTTTCCCTGATGCAGATGGCAAAGACGTCAGCGGCGCTGAAACGCCACAGTGATGCAGGGCTTCTCTACGTAACGGTACTGACAGACCCAACGACCGGGGGCGTGACCGCAAGCTTTGCTATGCTGGGAGACATTATCCTGGCTGAGCCGGGAGCCCTCATCGGATTTGCAGGCCCAAGAGTCATCGAACAGACTATTGGACAGAAGCTTCCAAAAGGTTTCCAGCGGGCAGAATTCCTGGTGGAGCACGGATTTGTGGATGCCATCGTAGAAAGACCGAAGCTTCGGGAGACCCTGGGAGAAATCCTGCGGATGCACAGCAGGGACAGCGTTCTGGAGAGGACTCTGGAGGGTACTGCTTCTGAGGCGGCAGAAGATGGTGAAAAGGAGCTGCCAGAAGGAGCAGGCAATGGTCAGGCGGGAGCATCGGATGCGCGGGATGGACTTAAGCTTCACAACCAGGTGGCAGAAGCCTGGGACCGGGTGCAGATCTCGCGGATGAAGGACCGGCCGGTGGGCAGCGATTATATCCACGCCTTATTTACGGACTTTATGGAATTTCACGGAGACCGCTATTACCGGGACGACCGTGCTATCATTGGAGGAATTGCTTATTTCCACGGCATGCCGGTGACGGTGATCGCCCAGGAAAAAGGGACGAATACGAAAGAAAATATTGAACATAACTTCGGCATGCCTTCGCCGGACGGTTACCGGAAGGCGCTCCGGCTGATGAAACAGGCGGAAAAATTCGGCCGCCCGGTAATCTGCTTTGTGGATACGCCGGGAGCCTTCTGCGGATTGGAAGCAGAGGAGCGGGGCCAGGGTGAAGCCATCGCAAGGAATCTGTTTGAAATGTCAGGCTTAACCGTTCCGGTGCTTTCTATCGTCATCGGTGAAGGGGGAAGCGGCGGAGCGCTTGCCATGGCAGTTGCCGATGAGGTGTGGATGCTGGAGAATTCCATTTATTCCATTCTGTCACCGGAAGGATTTGCAAGTATCCTGTGGAAAGACAGCAGCAAGGCAAAGGAAGCGGCAGAAGTAATGAAGCTGACCGCGGGAGACCTGTATGAGCTGGGGATGGTGGAGCATGTGTTCCTGGAGCCGTCCCATTATACAGTACAGAATCTGAAGGAAGTTACCCGGGAAATGGATGAAAAGATCCGGGAGTTTATCGGGCAATACGGAGCATTGACTGCGGAAGAAATTACGGAGCGCAGATACCAGAGGTTCCGTCAGATGTAAACAGTAGGAGATTTATTTATGGATAGAAAACCATTGCGGATAGGAAAGAAAGTGGCACAGGTTCCCATTATCCAGGGAGGAATGGGAATCGGGATCAGCCTTGGCGGTCTTTCCGGTGCGGTGGCAAAGGAGGGCGGCATAGGGATTATCTCTGCCGCCCAAATTGGTTTCCGGGAGCCGGACTTTGATAAAAATCCCAAAAAGGCCAATCTAAGAGCCGTAAAAACTGAATATGAAAAGGCAAGAAGGATCGCTCCGGAAGGCCTGATCGGATTTAATATCATGGTCGCCATGCGGGGCTATGAGGATTACGTGCATGCGGCTGTTGATGCAGGTGCGGATCTGATCGTTTCCGGCGCAGGTCTTCCTACAGATCTCCCAAAGATCGTACAGGATTC
The DNA here is from genome assembly GCF_001754075.1 of Merdimonas faecis. Classification (GTDB taxonomy): domain Bacteria; phylum Bacillota; class Clostridia; order Lachnospirales; family Lachnospiraceae; genus Merdimonas; species Merdimonas faecis. Next base: position 11,605 of record NZ_MIEH01000030.1, read on the forward strand.
GGATGTAAAGATTGCACCTATCGTGTCTACGGCCAAGTCGGCAGCCGTAATTTTAAAATACTGGGATCGAAAATACCACAGGATTCCGGATCTTCTGGTGATCGAAGGACCAAAGGCCGGGGGGCATCTGGGATTTCAGCCGGAGGAACTTGCGTTTTACCAGCAGGAACTGCCTTGTGACAGTGTGCCGGAGTGTGCCTCAAACAGTCGTGCGGTGCGTTATGACGAAGAGGTAAGAAAGATCCTTTCGGTTGTCAGAGGTTATGAGGAGCGTTACGGAACAAAAATTCCCACGGCGCTTGGAGGCGGTATTTCAGACAGACAGGCGGCGGACCACGCATTTTCGCTTGGAGCAGATGCCATTCAGGTGGCAACGAGGTTTATCACCACAAAGGAATGTGATGCGGATATCCGGTATAAAAAAGCATATCTTCAGATAAAAGAAGAGGATGTAGTGATCACAAAAAGCCCGGTGGGGATGCCGGGACGGGCTATCAGGAACCGGTTTATCGAGCGGGTGGCGTCAGGCGAGAAGATTCCCCATACCCCCTGTCACGGATGTCTGCACAAATGTGATCCGGCCAATATCCCGTATTGTATCACGGATGCTTTGATCCATGCGGCCAAAGGAGATCTTGATGAGGCGCTTCTGTTCTGCGGGGCAGACGCATGGAAGGCAGAACGGATGGAGACAGTAAAGGAAGTCATTGATTCTCTCGTGCCGGGAAGAGTATAATAAATGTAGGAATGAAAATGGCAGGTAAAAAGAGACGATAGAAAGAGGCAATCAAAATGAAGGATGCGTATGAATTGATCAACCACACATTAGTGAGTCTGATCAATGAGATCTGGGAGCTGGAGGAAAAGGCGATTATCACAGAAGAGTTTAAGGACCTTTCCAACAACGACATGCACGTGATCGAGGCCATCGGGCTGGGATCCGGAGGTAATATGTCCTCCATTGCAAAGAAACTGAATATTACGATGGGGTCTCTGACTACTGCCATGAATAGTCTGGTCAACAAAAAGTATGTAGAGCGCAGAAGAAGCGAAGAAGACCGCAGAGTCGTTTATGTAAAGCTGACTGCCAAAGGTGTGAGGGCCTACCGTCACCATGAGGATTATCACCGCCAGATGACCCGGGCCATCCTGGACAAGCTGGATGAGAATGAGCTGCCGGTGCTTCTTAAGACTTTGGACGCGCTGGAGGAATTCTTTACCGGCTACAGCCAGAAGGAGGCAGAAAATGTACGAGGAAGAGATCAAAAGGTTGAAGGAAATCATTGATGAAAGTAAAAGCATAGTATTTTTTGGCGGGGCAGGGGTATCCACGGAAAGCGGGATCCCGGATTTCAGGAGCGAGGACGGCCTGTACCGGCAGAAATACAGTTATCCGCCGGAGGAGATTATCAGCCACACCTTTTTTGTACGGAATCCAGAGGTGTTTTTTGAATTTTACAAGGATAAGATGATGGCGCTGGACGCAAAGCCAAATCCCGCCCACCAGGCACTGGCAAGGCTTGAGCAGGAAGGGAAACTTACCGCCGTTATCACTCAGAACATTGATGGGCTTCATCAGGCGGCAGGCAGTAAAAACGTGCTGGAGCTCCACGGCAGCATCCATCGCAACTACTGTCAGAAATGCGGCAAATTTTACGACGCCGCTTATGTGAAGGCATCAAAGGGGATTCCACGCTGCGAGTGCGGCGGCGTGATCAAGCCGGATGTGGTGCTCTATGAAGAAGGACTGGATCAGGATGTGATCCGCCAGAGCGTTTACGCCATCGCAAATGCAGATACTCTGATCATCGGCGGCACTTCACTGGCAGTCTATCCGGCAGCCAGCTTCATCGATTACTTCCGTGGCCGTCATCTGGTAGTCATCAACAAAGGCGCCACGGCAAGAGAAGTAGGGGCGGAGCTTGTGATCGCGGCGCCGATCGGCGAAGTGCTGGGGGCAGTATAAATGGGGACGTACACTTTTTGCAAAAGTGTACGTCCCCATTTGCATTTGCCGGTGTCCCCATCTGCGTTTTGCCCTGTCCCCATTTGCATCTGTCCCTGTCCCCGATGGAAGTGAGCGTGACTTTGTCACGGAGAAAAGCAGAGGGTGTGTTATACTGAAACCATCAGAACAATAGTTGATAGATAAAGTATTTCATAAGCAGAGATTTAGGAGGGAACAGGTAATGAAGTTATTTTCAAAAGGACCAGAGAAATCGATTCAGGAATATATTTCGGAGGCGAAGAAGAGGGAAGGGAGTATCTTTTTGGATGTGCGTACTCCGGAGGAATATAAAGAGGGTCATATCGAAGGCAGCATCAACCTTCCGCTGCATGAGCTAAAGAAGATAGGCTCGGTGATTCCGGATCAGGAAGCCCCTGTTTATGTTTACTGCCTCAGCGGGGCGAGAAGCCGGCGCTCGGCAGCGCTTATGGGGCATATGGGCTACTTGGATGTGACGGATATGGGAGGTCTGCTGGGGCAAAAAGTAAAGCTGGTCAGGTAAGACTCTGACCAGCTTAATGCACTAATTTTCGAAGGGACGGATGCGATAGGTTACGCCAAGATCCTGGCAGATCCTGCGGCACTGCTCCTCTTCGTCCGAAGTGAGAGTAGTGGAAACAGTGGTCAGCACAACATTTGGAACATACTTTTTGCTGTTCCGTGCAAATTCCAGCATAGCATTGTGAGAGATTTCGCCGAACCTGGGGCGTACAAGCCAGTAATATTTTTGCGGATCCGGTGTATTCAGACTGATGGAAAGGGTATCGATCAGGCCTTCGAAGGAAGGTGTAATGTCTCGCCCATGGATGAGATTTCCCAGTCCGTTTGTGTTGATGCGGATTGGCTTTTCCCAATGTTCTTTGATGAAATGTGCTGTTTTTAATAAAACGTCTAATGCTTCTGTGGGCTCACCGAATCCGCAGAATACAATCTCATGGTAACGGTTCATGTCAAATTTCTCAAATTCTGCCGCTACTTCTTCAAAAGAAGGCTCGTGCTCCAGCCACAGGGAATCGGAGGTTCCCATATCTTCCCGGTTCTGCCTCAGGCAGAAGGTGCAGGAACATGGGCAGCGGTTGGTCAGATTGATATAAAGATTATCATGTAGTTCATATAAAATCGTCATAGCTGTATGTTTCATAGGAAAAACTCCTTTCTAATTTCTATCATACAGCGAATCTGTCTTTTCTCAAATACCCAGTTTTGGCTTTGTAAGCCATACCAGATCACATGTGTCTGGCGGGCAGTCAGCGCTGGAAGATCTGGATGCTTCGCTCTAAAATCCCCTGCATATAGGCAATGGCTGTTCCATAATTCGTGATGGGAATCTGGGCGTCCTCGGCGCAGCGGATCCGGTACTTCATTTCCCGTTCATTTAGCATGCAGCCGCCGCAGTGGATGATCATCCGGAAGCGGTCGAGCGCGGCGGGAAATTCGGTTCCGCTGGTAAACTCAAAATTCAGCTGCTTGCCGGTATGCTCCCGGATCCAGCGGGGGAGTTTGACTGTTCCGATGTCATCGCATTGGCGGTGATGGGTACAGCCCTCTGAGATGAGCACGGTATCGCCGTCCTGCAGCCGGTCCAGCATGCGGGCGCCGTTTACCAGGGTGTCCAGGTTTCCCTTGTAGCGGGCAAACAGGATGGAGAAGGAAGTCAAAGGAATGTCCGTTGGAGTATCGGCTGACACCTTTGCAAATACCTGGCTGTCCGTAATGACAAGAGAGGGCTTTCGGCCCAGCGTCTGCAGCACGTTTTTCAGCTCATTTTCTTTTACGACCACCGAGACTGCGTCTGAATCCAGAATGTCGCGGATCGTCTGCTGCTGCGGCAGAATCAGGCGGCCTTTTGGCGCGGCTTTGTCAATGGGGACGACGAGGACGACAAAATCCGAAGGCTGGATCAGGTCTCCGACAATGGGCTGGGCCGGGCCTTCTGCCGGCGCCAGGGCGGCAATGCGTTCTTTTAGCTGGTAAATGTCGTCGGCTGTGCCGGAAGGAGCGGCCGCGCTGACCCACAGGACAGACGCAGGATCTATATGGTAATCATTTTGTATTTGCGAAAGGACAGGAGCCGGCTCCTCGACCAAATCTGCTTTATTCAGCACGATGAGATAAGGAATCTCCTTTGCCCGGATACGCTCCAGGATTTTGACGTCCTCTTTCGTCATGCCGATCGTTCCATCGACCACCAGAACAGCAATGTCCGTCTTGTTCAGCATCTGATAGGCCTTCTGGATCCGGAGCTCACCCAGAACCCCTTCGTCGTCAAGCCCCGGCGTGTCAATGATAACAACGGGGCCTAAAGGCAGAAGCTCCATGGATTTTAATACCGGATCCGTGGTGGTGCCTTTGACATCTGAGACAATCGCAAGACTTTGGCCCGTCATGGCATTGATCAGGCTGGACTTGCCTGCATTGCGTTTCCCGAAGATACCGATGTGAGTCCGCTCAGAAGAAGGAGTAGAATTTAAACTCATGAGAAGAACCTCCTTGTGGATAAAATGTGGATAGTGTGGATAACTTTTCATTGGGGACGGGGGATTTCTGAAAATCCCCCGTCCCCAATGCTAGAAGCGAAAGTCTCTTCTGTTGTTTTCCCGAATTAACCGTAAGTTTTCCACAACGACTGCCCGGGCTTTTTCGTTGGGCACGTTCAGCACCTCTTTGTCGATGAGCCGGTCGCCGATGGCTTTGGTCTCCGGAGAGGCATAATCCATCAGGTATTCTTCCAGGGTCATCAGTGCATTTGGATGGCAGCAGTTCTGGATCTGGCCGCTCTTGCACAGGGACATAAAGCGGTCGCCGGTGCGGCCTTCCCGATAGCAGGCGGTACAGAAGCTGGGGATGTAGTCCATCTCCATGAGCCAGCGTACGACCTCATCCAGGGTACGGGTGTCGATAACGTCGAACTGCTCAGAGCGCTCGTCTTCCGGTTCTGGTTCGCAGTAGCCGCCCACACTGGTGCGGGAGCCGCCGCTGATCTGAGAGATGCCAAGATGGAGGACGCGCTCCCGCACCTTCTGGCTTTCCCGGGTAGAAATGATCATGCCGGTGTAAGGTACGGCGATCCGGATACAGGCAACGATCTTGGCAAAGGTATCATCGTCAATGCCGTTGGTAAATGCACTGGCGTCAATGTCATCTGCATTGCGGAGCCTGGGCACGCTGATGGTGTGCGGGCCTACGCCAAACGCAGCCTCCAGATGCTCAGCGTGCATGAGAAGTCCGGCAAATTCATAGCGGTATTTGTCCAAACCAAAGAGAACGCCTAAGCCCACATCATCGATACCGCCTTCCATAGCCCGGTCCATGGCCTCCGTATGATAATCATAGTTGTGCTTTGGCCCTGTGGGATGCAGCTCCAGATAGCTTTCCTTGTGGTAGGTCTCCTGGAACAGAATATAGGTGCCGATGCCCGCTTCTTTTAAGAGACGGTAATCGTCTACAGTGGTGGCGGCAATGTTGATATTTACCCGGCGGATCGCGCCATTTTTGTGTTTAATGCTGTAGATGGTGTTGATACAGTCCAGATAATATTCCATGGTATTGTGGACCGGATCCTCGCCGGCTTCCAGGGCCAGTCTTTTATGTCCCATATCCTGCAGGGCAATGACCTCCCGGCGGATATCCTCCTGGCTCAGCTTTTTACGGGGAATGTGTTTGTTCTTTAAGTGGTAAGGACAGTAAGTGCAGCCGTTGATGCAGTAGTTGGAAAGATACAGCGGCGCAAATAATACAATCCGGTTTCCGTAAAAATCTTTTTTGATCTGTTCCGCCAGACGGAAGATTTTTTCATTCATCTCCGGATCCTGACAGGCAAGGAGTACGGACGCCTCCCGGTGGGAAAGCCCTTTGCGTTTTGCGGCCTTTTCAATGAGAGACTCGATCAGCGGCAGATTATCCTTGTTTTCATCTGCGTAGGCCAGTGTCTCCACAATTTCTTCGTGATTGATAAAATCATCGGCGTGTTTTGAATTTACATCGTACATGATACAAATCCTCCTTATATTTATAAATTAAAAAATGTATTTCAAATTTACATCCGGGAGTCGCCCCGGTCTGTTACGATCTGGTATCCGATGGCGCACATCCGGTCCTTCAGCTCCTGTATGCCGGCCGCTGCCTCTGCTCCGGTGCAAAGCTTGTTATCGTAAAGCGTATAATTTTCCCGCACATCGGCAGGGGAAAGATTGGGCATGATGACATTGGCGCCAGAAAGGATGCCGAGCTCCCGCCCGTTTGGTGCGATGGTGCCAAGCGCCGTGGTGGCGGGCAGCAGGACTTTTGGAAGGAGAAGGCGGATCAGTCCTAAAAGAAACAGCGTTTCTTCAAGTGTTCCGGCGGGCTCCCCCGCAAATGGGGTGGCATGATGGGGGATGAAAGGTCCGATCCCTACCATATGGGGCCTAAGTTTTTCCAGAAATAAAAGGTCTTCGGCCAGGTATTCCGGCGTCTGCCCGGGAGCGCCCACCATAAATCCGGCACCCACCTGATAGCCGATATCCTTCAGAGTCCAGAGGCATTTCTGGCGGGAAGCAGCTGTCAGGGATGAAGGATGGAGCAAGGAATAGTGGGCGGCATTAAATGTTTCGTGCCGCAGAAGATATCGGTCCGCCCCGGCCTGAAAGAGGGCCTGGTAGCTCTCCTTCGAACGCTCTCCGATGGAAAGTGTCACAGCGCAGTCAGGAAAACGGGACTTGATGGCGCCGACGATGCGGACCATACGTTCGTCTGTAAACCAGCCATCCTCGCCGCCCTGGAGGACAAATGTCCGAAAACCAAGGGCATATCCGGCGCTGCAGCAGGAAAGAATCTGTTCCTCGCCAAGACGGTAGCGCATAACCCCCGCATTGCTCTTTCGTATTCCGCAGTAATAGCAGTCATTTTTACAATAATTTGTAAATTCAATGAGACCGCGGATATAGACGTCATGCCCGTAATGTTGGTGCCGTTCCTTTCTTGCCAGTGAAAATACATATTCGGCAAGACTGTCTGTGCGTCCGCGGATCAGTGCGGCCCATTCTTCTTTTTCCAGATGCCGCGTATTTTGTAATTTTTGAACCAACTGTTGTAAATCGTCCATAGACCGCCTCCTAAAACCGCAAAAAGACCTGGTGCGTGAAAGCACCAGGTCTTAAGGTCTGAAAGAAAGCCGTCTTTCGCCTGTAAAAGGACAAAATGACTGCCGAATCATCGATCTATCCAAGCGCCTTCTCACGCAGGTGTGACCCTTTGTGGTCAGTACGTTATTGAATAAATTATATCATAAGGCAGATAAGCCGACAATCAAAGATTATATTTTCACAATGTCTGAAATTAGCCCCGCAGAGAAGCGATCAACCGCTTGGGCTTTAAGAGCAGATCCAGCCCGTCATTTATGGAAGTAACGCACACATCCGCGTCAGAGAGTAAACGGCCATGAGCGCCTTCCGGGCCGATGACCGCTACAGACAGTGCGGCGTCCCGGCACATCAAAAGATCATTTCGCCCGTTTCCCATGGCGGCGCAGGAATCCTCGCCCAGCTCCCGGAGAATCCGGTGCTTTTCCTGCATGGCGGCTCCGGTGGGAAATGTACGGATCGTCACCGGAAGATCTGCGCATATTTGGGCGGCAGTACCATGAGTATCTGCTGTCAGCACGTAGATATCAACTTCTTCCGAAAGCCTCAGGAGCTGTTCCCTGACCGGTTCCGGGATTTCTCCGTCCAGTGCGATCGTTCCGTTATAATCCAATAGCAGATTTTGAAGACAAAGTGTCCGGTATCCAGGTATTTCGATTGTTATCATAAGTTTTTACCGCCTCCTGTTTTCGATTTCCTGCCACCACCTTATCATAATCACTGGATTCCCGCAAGCAAACTGTGCTATGATAAGACACAGATTGACGAAAAGAGGGCAGAAGAAAAATGGAAATCACGCAGGTGACTCATGAATTTAAGCCAATATTTGATGAAACATCCCGGGTGCTGATGCTGGGGACCATGCCGTCGCCTAAGTCCCGGGAGGTTGGGTTCTATTACGGCCATCCAAGGAACCGTTTCTGGAAGGTGGTATCCGCTGTCTGCGGAGAACCCTATCCGGAGACGAAAGAAGAGAAAATCGCATTTGCCCTCCGGAACCATATTGCCGTGTGGGATGTGCTGGCTTCCTGTGAAATCCGGGGCGCGGAGGATGGCAGTATCCGCAACCCAGTTCCCAACGATATGGATGTGATCTTAAAGCATGCGGACATCCAGGCTGTATTTGCCACAGGAGCAAAGGCAGCACAACTTTATAAAAGGCATTGCTATCCGAAAACCGGTATCCCGGCAGTCTGCCTGCCATCCACCAGCCCTGCCAACTGCCGGACGTCCTATGAAGAACTGTATGAGGCGTACAGAGCGATCCTTCCATATATAAAGAAGGGAAAAAATTTGAAATAAAATCTGGAAAGGGAAACCATGACAAGAGAAGAAAAAATAGACTGGCTGATCCAGTATCTGAAAAAAGAGAACGCCGGCTATGCGGCAATCCAGGAACCGGTGAACCTTGTGGAAAAACGCCGGCTTCTGCGGAGTCTGATGAATGTGCGCTGGCCGATGGAAGCGTCTGACAAGTTTTATGAAATCCAGGATGCGCTTCTGAAGGAAGAGCTGGCGGAAAAAGGAATCGTAGATGTAGACAGTCTTCCGACCGTGGCAGAGCAGTATCCGGAGGCGGAGCTTCGAAATCCTGACCGTATCTGCCTTTGGCAGGGGGATATCACCAGGCTGCGGGCAGACGCCATTGTTAATGCAGCCAACAGCGAGATGCTGGGATGTTTCGTCCCCTGCCACGGCTGTATTGACAATGCCATCCATTCCGCCGCAGGAATCCAGCTTCGCAATGAATGTGCTGAATTAATGGAAGCGCAGGGAAAAGAAGAGCCTGTCGGAAAAGCAAAGATCACCGGCGGTTACAACTTGCTGGCAAAGCACGTGATCCATACCGTCGGGCCCATCGTAGGAATGCAGGTCACCAGACAGCAGGAAGAGGAGCTTCTTTCCTGCTACTTAAGTTGTCTGCGCCTGGCAGAAAAGAACCAGCTTTCTTCCATTGCTTTTTGCTGCCTCTCCACTGGAGAATTCCATTTCCCCAATAAGCTTGCGGCAAAGATTGCTGTGGAAAATGTGGATAAGTACCTGATGAAATCGGGGATAAAACGGGTGATATTTAATGTGTTTAAAGATGAAGACTATCACCTGTACACAAAAAAGTTTCTGGGGACGGGGGATTTCTAGAAATCCCCCGTCCCCAATGAAAGTCAAGGAAAGGAATGTGGATAATTTGTGGATAACCTTATTTTCAGCTTAAATGCGACGATTCCGGTGTTTTTACTAATGGTTCTGGGACTTGTGTTCCGCAGGATCGGATGGATCGACGAGGCGTTTGCCTCGAAATTGAATCAGTTTGTGTTCCGGGTGCCGCTGCCGCTTTTGGTGTTTGAGGATCTGGCGACGGTGGATTTTTCTCAGATCTGGAACGTAAAGTTTGTGTTGTTCTGTTTTGTGGCAACACTTCTTTCGATTCTGCTATGTGCAGGGATTTCCATGCTTTGGAAGGATCGGGCGATCCGCGGTGAATTTATTCAGGCCTCTTACCGCAGCAGCGCGGCGCTTCTTGGGATTGCATTTATCCAGAATATTTATGGTTCGGCAGGGATGGGGCCGTTGATGATCATCGGAAGCGTACCGCTCTACAATATGATGGCTGTGGTGGTGCTGTCCGTGTTCCGGCCGGGACAGCAAGGCCTCGATAAAACAGTGGTAAAAAGAACAATGACTGGAATTGTGACCAATCCGATCATTTTGGGAATCGTGGCCGGCCTTCTGTGGTCAGCGCTTGGGCTGCCGCTCTCTGGTATCCCAGGAAAGACTATCGGAAATATCGCCAGTATGGCGACGCCCCTGGGGCTGATGGCCATGGGCGCCTCCTTTGATATCCAGAAAGCGGTACAGAAAGGGCGGCCGGCGATCGTAGCATCTGTTATGAAGCTTGTCGGTTTCTGCGTGATCTTTCTGCCTGTGGCCATAGCATTTGGCTTCCGGGAGGAAGAGCTGGTGGCGATCCTGGTGATGCTGGGATCGGCAACGACGGTCAGCTGTTATGTTATGGCAAGGAATATGGGACATGAGGGAGTGCTGACCTCCAGCACCGTCATGCTGACCACGCTGTTCAGTGCGTTTACCCTGACCGGCTGGCTGTTCCTGCTAAGAAGCCTAGGCCTGATCTAAAGACATTTTCCATATTTTCCTTGGCCTACTCACCTTTCAGGCTCCGGCCGAGGGCGCGCGCTTCCTCCAGGTAAGCCGAGCCCTCGATGTCGGCGGGCGTGTACATGCCGATGGCGTTCACTTCCCCTGCGTTTTCCCAATGCAGGTAATGACAGACAGCATGATAATGTGCATCCAGGGCATCTAAGGCCCAGGAATCCGTATCTCCGCAGGCTGCCAGCAGCACTGCCTGCTTTTTCTGCGCCCGGAGGACCTGATTATTGGCAAAAAAACGGTCGATAGCCATTTTAATCTGTGCGCTCATGCCAAAATAATAGAGAGGAGTGGAAAAGACCACGCAGTCGGCCATAAGAAGCAGTGGATTCAGCTTCTCCATACCGTCCTTGTAGACGCAGCCATCCCCGGTATTCCGGCAGTGGTTACAGCCAAGGCAGGGGTGGAGATCCTCTTTTGCGGTATGAAAGGTATCCACGGTATGGCCTGCACTCAAGGCACCTTCTGCAAAAGCCTTCCGCAGAAGAGAGGTGGTTCCGTTTGGATGGGGACTTCCGTCCAGGATCAGTATTTTCATAGTTTTCAGACTCCTTTCATCAGGGATGAACCCCTTTTTACTATTAAAATAACGGAGCGGAAAAGAAAAGTAAAGTGGTTTTAGAAGCGTACATATTCAGTCTCACAGCTCAGACGCACTGTATAGTCCGGCTTTTGACGTATGCGCCTGAGAAATCCCCGCTTATGGCCGGACAGATACTTAAGAATTCCTAAAATTCCCTAAAATCCTTGACAAACCGGGGGTGGATGGCTATGATATTCATTAGTTTATACGTAAAGGCACAGATGAAGAGGAGTATGCAAGGACTTTTCCTGACAGAGAGGGCGCTCAAAAAAGAGGCTGAGAGGCGCCTGGGGATCAAAGATGCAGAAGGTAGCTTCGGAGCCGGATTGCTGAACGGATCATGAGTAGGCAGTCCCGGAGTCGTTCCCGTTAAAGAATAAGATGAGATGTATGGAAGCGTTTCTTCTATATAAATAAAGGTGGTACCGCGGTTATGTCGCCCTTTACGTTTTTGCGTAAAGGGTTTTTTAATATCCAAAATGTGAAAAAAGTGTGAAGGAATGTGAGGAGAAAACTATGAGTCAGAATCTGGAGAAAACATATGATCCGAAAGCAATCGAATCAAAGCTGTATGATAAGTGGTGTGAGAACCAGTATTTTCATGCAGAAGTAGACAGAAGCAAAAAGCCGTTCACCACGGTTATGCCGCCACCGAATATTACAGGAAAGCTTCATATGGGGCATGCACTTGATAATACGCTGCAGGACATTCTGATCCGTTATAAGAGGATGCAGGGCTACAATGCACTGTGGGTGCCGGGAACAGACCATGCGGCGATCTCCACAGAAGTAAAAGTTACCAATCAGTTAAAAGAAGAAGGAATTGATAAAAAGGAGCTTGGCCGGGAAAAATTCCTGGAGCGGACCTGGCAGTGGAAGGAAGAATATGCCGGAACCATCGAAGGCCAGTTAAAGAAGCTGGGCGTATCCTGTGACTGGGACAGAGAACGGTTCACCATGGACGAGGGATGCTCCAAAGCGGTAGAAGAAGTATTTATCCGCCTGTATGAGAAAGGCTATATCTATAAGGGCTCCCGGATCATCAACTGGTGTCCGGTATGTAAGACATCCCTTTCCGACGCGGAAGTTGAGCATGAGGAACAGGACGGACATTTCTGGCATATCAAGTATCCGATCGTGGGAACCGATGATTTCCTGGAGATCGCAACCACCCGTCCGGAGACCATGCTGGGCGATACAGCCATCGCCGTACATCCGGATGATGAGCGCTACAAAGACATCGTAGGAAAGAAAGCGATCCTGCCGCTGGTGGGCAAAGAAATCCCGATCGTGGCGGATTCCTATGTAGATAAAGAATTCGGAACCGGCGCTGTAAAGATCACACCGGCCCATGACCCCAATGACTTTGAGGTGGGCAAGCGTCATAATCTGCCGGAAATCAATGTCATGAACGATGACGCTACCATCAATGAAAACGGCGGCAAATATTCAGGCATGGAGCGTTACGAGGCAAGAAAAGCGATCGTGCACGACTTAGAGGAGCAGGGCTATCTGGTAAAGGTAGTTCCACACTCTCATAATGTAGGAACCCATGACCGCTGCCACACAACCGTGGAGCCCCTGATCAAGCAGCAGTGGTTCGTCCGCATGGATGAACTGGCGAAGCCGGCTATTGAAGCAGTGAAAAACGGCGACCTGAAATTTGTGCCGGAGCGTTTTGACAAGATTTATCTGCACTGGCTGGAAAATATCCGCGACTGGTGTATTTCCAGACAGATCTGGTGGGGACACCGGATTCCGGCTTACTATTGCGATGAATGTGGCGAGGTGGTTGTATCAAGAGGCATGCCGGAGAAATGTCCGAAGTGCGGATGTACACACTTTACTCAGGATGAGGATACCCTGGATACCTGGTTTTCCTCTGCGCTGTGGCCGTTCTCTGTACTTGGATGGCCGGATAAGACGGAAGAACTGGATTATTTCTATCCGACGGATGTACTGGTTACCGGATACGACATCATTTTCTTCTGGGTAATCCGTATGGTATTTTCCGGATACGAGCATACAGGAAAGGCTCCGTTCCACACCGTATTTATCCACGGCCTGGTGCGGGATTCCTTAGGCCGCAAGATGAGCAAGTCTTTGGGGAATGGAATTGATCCCCTGGAGATTATTGACCAGTACGGGGCAGACGCCCTGCGTATGACCCTGGTAACCGGAAATGCGCCGGGAAATGATATGCGTTTCTACAACGAACGTGTGGAAGCCAGCCGGAACTTTGCCAACAAAGTATGGAATGCGTCCCGTTTCATTATGATGAACCTGGGAGATAAAAAACTGACTCAGCCGGCAGACTTTAAAGTGCGTCCAGCAGACCGCTGGATCATGTCCAAATGCAACAACCTGGTCAAAGATGTGACCGAGAATATGGATAAATTCGAGCTTGGTATTGCTCTGTCCAAGATCTATGATTTCATCTGGGATGAATTCTGCGACTGGTATATTGAGATTGCCAAGTACCGTATTTATCACGCAGATGAGGATCCGGAAAGCGCCAACGACGCCCTGTGGACTCTGCGGGAGGTACTGAAGAAGGGACTGAAGCTGCTGCACCCGTATATGCCGTTCGTCTCTGAGGAGATATACAGCAAGCTGGTGCCGGAAGAGGAATCTCTGATGATGTCTGACTGGCCGCAGTATGATGAGTCCTGGAATTATCCAATTGCGGAAAATATTGCAGAACATTATAAAGAAATCATCCGCGGCATCCGCAACGTGCGTGCTGAGATGAATGTTCCAAAGAACCGCAAGGCTACGGCCTATGTGGTATGTGAAGACGCTCAGTTGTGTACCGGTCTGGAGATGCTTCGGCAGGCAGCCCAGAATATGGCGGCAGTTAATGATCTGATCATCCAGCACGATACGGTTGGAATACCGGAGGATGCGGTATCCATCGTGGTGCCGGATGCTACAGTATATTTACCATTGGAAGAGTTGATCGATTTTGAACAGGAGATCGAGAGACTGGAAAAGGAAGAAACGCGTTTGACAAAAGAAATCGCCCGTGCCACCGGAATGCTGAACAATGAAAAATTTGTCAGCAAGGCGCCGGAAGCCAAGGTACAGGAAGAACGTGAAAAATTAGAAACTTATGAGCAGATGATGGCACAGGTCAAAGAAAGATTGGAAGGATTGAAGGCAAAACGTGAAACTAAAAATTCATAAGCCTGATCTGAAGGGCGGGCTGAAAAAGATTAAAAATTTAAAAAGAGAAGATGTCAAAGCCTGGTGGAAAAACAGGAAAGAGCGGCGCGCCCGGATCCTGGAAGAACGAAAGAACAGCGAGTTCGCAAAGAAAATGAAACCGGTCTATGCATTTATGAACCGGTTCTCACTGGTGTTCCATGCACTCCTGGCCTGCGTGATCAACTTTGCGATTGAAGCGATTTCACGGCACTCCGTGATTGCGGCGGGAGAGTATATGATAGGGACGCCTCTGGTATTTCTATACAATGCGTTCATGATATTTATCACATTTTCGGTGGTATACTTTTTCAAACGAAGGATTTTCGTGCGGATCATCATCAGCGTGATCTGGCTGATCCTGGGAGTGGCAAACGGTTATATGCTTTTAAAACGTGTCACTCCGTTTAATGCACAGGATCTGAAGGCGGCATCGGAAGGTCTGTCTCTGATCAGTAACTATTTCAATGGGTTTGAGCTGATTATTCTGGTAGTCGGGATCGCGGCCGTGATCGTATGGGTGATCTCCATGTGGAAGCGGGGCGGCCAGTATTCCGGGAAGGTTCACCGGGTGCGTGCACTGATCGGAGTGATCATCTGTGCGGCCCTCTATGCGGTGGTGTCAAACCAGGCGGTGGATAAGCGGGTGGTTTCCACTTACTTTGGGAATATCGCTTTTGCCTATGAAGATTACGGGCTTCCTTACTGCTTTATGGCCAGTCTTTTCAACACAGGGATCAACGAGCCCAACGACTACAGCCAGGAAACGATGGAAGCGATCAGCAATAACGGGGAGATTACAAAGTGCGAGACCGGACGGGCGGATGAAGCGCTGCCGAATATTTTGTTTGTACAGCTGGAATCCTATTTTGACGTGTCAGAAGCCGAATTTTTTACCACATCCAAGGATGCATGCCCCAATCTGCGCTCCATGTTTGAAAATTATTCTTCCGGATACTTTAAGGTGCCTTCTGTAGGCGCGGGAACAGCCAATACAGAGTTTGAAGTGCTGACGGGCATGAACCTGCGGTACTTTGGGCCTGGAGAATATCCTTATAAAACTTATGTAAAAGAAAATGTTTGTGAGAGTGTGGCGACAGCGTTAAGTTCTCTTGGCTACGGGACACATGCGCTCCACAACAATGGCGGAAACTTCTACAGCCGTGCCCGGGTATTTAATAATATGGGCTTTGACAGCTTTACCAGCAAGGAGTTCATGAATATCCTGCAGAAGACGGAGAACGGCTGGTCTAAGGACGATATTCTGGTCAGCCATATCCTGGACGCCATGGATACCACGGAACAGCAGGATTTTGTGTTTACCGTCAGTGTCCAGGGCCACGGTGATTATCCGGAGGAGCAGGTACTGGAAAATCCGGAGATCACAGTAGAGGGTATTGAAGATGAAGGCCTGAAAAATAAATGGGAATATTATGTGAATCAGGTATATGAGATGGATCAGTTTGCGGGCAATCTGATCCAGGCAATCGAGGACCGGGGCGAGCCTACAGTGGTAGTATTTTACGGAGACCATCTTCCGACCATGGGACTGGAAGCCAAGGATCTGAAGAGCCGGTACCTCTATAATACCAATTATGTGATCTGGGATAATATCGGTCTCCCGAAAGAGGACCGGAATATTCCATCTTATCAGATCATGGCAGATGTGCTGGAGCGTCTGGATATCCATTCCGGAACTGTGTTCAACTATCATCAGGAACGGCGCCAGACCAGAAATTATCTGTCAGACCTGGAGCTTTTGCAGTATGATATCCTGTATGGCGATCAGTACGTGTATAACGGCGAGCCGCCGATCACGGAAGGCCATATGGTGATGGGTGTGCGTGATGTATCACTTCAGAACATCGTGCCGCATCTGGAAGACGGCTATAGTCTGTATGGAGAGAATTTTACGCAGAACAGCAAGGTATATGTTAACGGGGAAAGAATGAAAACCTCTTTCCTGAATAATACCAGGCTTGATTTTTCCGGTGTGGAGCTCCAGAATGGCGATGAGATCGTGGTTCGTCAGATGGGATCCAGCAATACAACGTTCCGGAAGTCGGACATCTATATTTATCAGGACGGGGAACTGATCCTTCAGGAAGGGACAGCGACAGATAAGACCAGGTCCTGGGTGGAGCAGGCCGATGAAGAAGAGTAGTTTAAAAGAAGGAAGATGGGAAGCGGCTTCTTATCAGGAAGCCGTTTCCTATATAGAAGAAATACCGAAATTTACGAAAAAGCATCCGCTCAATCATACGCGTGAGTTTTTAAAAAGGCTGGGGAACCCGGCAGAAGACCGGAAAATCATACATGTGGCAGGCACCAATGGAAAGGGTTCGGTCTGCACCTATATCAAGACGATACTGATGGCAGAGGGGAAGAAGACAGGGTTCTTTACATCCCCTCATCTTGTATCCGTCAACGAACGGATCCAGATCAGCGGGGAGCCGGTGGACGACGGCACCTTTTACCGGGTCTTCCGGGAGGTTTATGACACGGCGGCAGAAATGGAAGCGGAGGGTCTTGGGCATCCGTCCTATTTTGAATTTCTCTTTGGAATGGGGATGAAAGTGTTTGAGGAATCCGACGTAGAATATATTATCCTGGAGACGGGGCTTGGCGGACGGCTTGACGCTACCAATGCAGTTCCCCGTCCGGTGCTTACGGTGATCACGTCCATCAGTCTGGATCATACGGAAATCCTAGGCGATACCATCGAAAAGATTGCGGCAGAGAAGGCCGGTATTATTAAGAAAGGCGTACCGGTATTTTTCGACGGAAGCTCGACGGAAGCCTCGGAAGTGATCAGGAGGACTGCACTGGCGCAGGGAAGCTGGTGTAGAGAAATCTCGAAAAATGCGTACGAAATCAGAGAAGTTGCCCGGAAATATATTGCATTTTCACGGGATAATACTTATGATAAAGATGTTATCTACCGGATTCCCATCTGTGAGACCTGCCAGGCCATGAATGCGGAGATTGCGCTGGAGGCAGTGGAATATCTGCTGGACGGGCAGAGAGACACTCTGTGGGACAAACAGTCGGGACACCGGGAAGAGACGAATCTTCCGGAACGGCAGGAGCGCTGGGCTAAGGCGCTTGCAGGCGTATACTGGCCCGGACGGATGGAAGAGGCAGCGCCCCATCTTTTTATAGACGGTGCGCATAATCCGGGGGCGATCGAAGTCTTTGTAGACAGCGTCCGGAGACTGAAAAGCGGAAAAACCGGCGGAGATGTGCTGGTGTTCTCCGCGGTGTCAGATAAGAAATATGAAAAGATGATCGCATATTTGTGCAGGCATCTGGAAGTAAGAGCCATAATCGTCACGAAGATCGAAGACGACAGAGGGGTGCCGGCGGAAGAGCTTCTGAAGCTGTTCCGCAAATATACGAAAACAGAAACGTTGTGCTGCCCGCGGCTTGCTGATGCACTTCTTGAAGCAAGACGGCTGCAAAAGGATGGGGGATCTGCAGGGGACATTTATTGCCTGGGGTCTTTGTATCTGGCGGGCATGGTAAAAAAATTGCTGTCAGGAGGCGGTTTGGATGTTGAATTTTGAAGAGGAACTGAAAAAATTCCAGCCTAGTCTGGAAGTTGAGGAAATCGAGGATGCGGTCTATCAGGAAGACCTGACGGATATGACAGATATTTTAAGGGAAATGATCGAGCAGACCAAATAGAAAGAACCATAAGAGGGTAGTATATGGATTATGCAACAAAACTGGTGTATCAGTCGAATTACTGGTATAATGACGGACTGAAAAAAGCGAATATCAGGGATCTGTCCGGTGCTATTGTGTCTCTTAGACGAAGCCTTCAGTATAACCGGGCGAATATTGCAGCCAGGAATCTCCTGGGGCTTGTGTACTATGGCCGGGGAGATGTGGCCGAGGCGCTGGTGGAATGGATCTTAAGCAAAAATTTTAAGTCTCATGAAAATATTGCCAATTATTATATTCAGAAAACCAGAGAAAATTCTGCGGAACTGGAGGCAGTGAACCAGGCTGTCAAGAAATATAATCAGGCGCTTGGCTATGCAAGGCAGAACGGGGAGGATCTGGCTATTATCCAGCTAAAAAAGGCGGTGGACATTCATCCGTCGTTTGTAAAAGCCTATCAGCTGCTGGCGCTTTTATACCTTCATACAGAGCAGTATTCGAAGGCCAGGCAGGCTGTCCGGGCGGCGCACAAGCTGGACAAGACGGATGATATGACGCTTAAGCTTATGCATGAGCTGAATCAGATCCGCAAAAACCGGACGGTAAAGATTAAAGAAAAGGACAAAAAGGATCAGCAGACGGTTACTTACAGTATTGGAAACGAAACGATTATCCAGCCTGTGTCCTCTGGTTACAAGGAAAGCGCAGGGATGCATACGATTGCCAATATCGCCATCGGACTGGTGGTGGGCGTGGCGGTCATGTGGTTTTTAGTCCTGCCGGCGGTGACCAGATCCAGGCAGGATGCGGTCAATCAGGATATTGTAGCTTTCAGTGATCAGATTGCGGAGCAGGAGGCGCAGATCAGTGCACTGCAGACAGAACTGGAGACTTACCGGTCTACCAGCCAGGAAACAGAAAACGCACAGGCAACAGCCACGGCTACGCAGGACAGCTATGAGATTGTCATGAATATTTCCACTCATTATTATGCGGGCGATATGGGGAATCAGGCCATGGCAGAAGAACTTTTAAAGGTCAATGCAGACTCGCTGGGAACCGTGGGAAGGGAAACCTATGATGAGATGACCGGGAATATCTATCCCCAGGTGTGCAGCACCTTATATTCGGCAGCTCAGGAAAGCGTAGATGTGGCAAACTACCAGACCGCGATCACCAACCTGGAACAGGTGATCCAGATGGACGCCGGCTATAATGACGGGGCAGCTATGCTCCTTTTGGCAGAGGCTTATCAGAGGAACGGCGATCAGGATCAGGCAAACATTTACTATCAGCGCATCATCGAAGACTATGCGGACACCGACGCGGCACAGAGCGCCCAGGAAGCCCTGGATGAACAGAACGGCACCAGTTCAGACGAGAATGCGGAAGACGGAGCCGGGCAGGACAGCAGTTCTGAAAGCAGTGGGGAAAACTAAAAAAATAAGTGAAAAATGTGGATAAGAAGTACGAAAGAAAAGGATGTGTAAAAAAATACACGTCCTTTTTTCTTATGCCTCCAATGGGGACGGGGGATTTTCAGAAATCCCCCGTCCCCATTGGAGGCATAAGATGTGGAAAACGATGAAAAACTGTGGAAAAGGGGGATAACTATGAAGTACCAGGTGCAGGAGAATTACCTGACGATTTTTCTTCCCAGCGAGCTGGATCATCACAATGCGGAGGAAATCCGAAAGGAGTCGGATCGGTTGATCGAGCATAATCATATCCGGTATGTGATTTTTGATTTTCGGGATACGAATTTTATGGACAGCTCAGGGATCGGGGTGATCATGGGACGGTACAAAAGGGTGTACCTTCTGGGCGGGGAGGTTTTTGCGGTGCATACAAATGAGAGGATGAAGAGGATTTTATCAATGTCGGGTGTGACGAAAATTATGCAGATATATGAGGAGGATTTGTAAATGGAAAATACGAATGAAATGCAGGTGACTTTTGACAGCCGTTCATCTAACGAGGCATTTGCCCGGGTGACAGTGGCTGCGTTTATGACTTCTTTAAATCCCACCGTAGAAGAAGTGTCGGATGTGAAGACTGCCGTGTCGGAGGCGGTGACAAATGCAATCATTCATGGCTATGAAAACGAGATACATAAGATCACGATCCGCTGCCGCACCGAAGGAAAAACCCTGTATCTTGAGGTGGAGGATTACGGCCGGGGGATTGAAGATGTGCAGCAGGCCATGGAGCCTTTGTTTACGACCAAACCGGATCTTGACCGTTCCGGTATGGGATTTTCATTTATGGAAGCTTTCATGGACCGATTGGAGGTAGTCTCCACACCGGGAGAAGGAACGGTAGTAAAAATGGAAAAAACGATAGGTAAAGGACGGAGATTATGGACCGCACAACCACTTTGATCGAGAAATCGCACCAGGGGGATGAAGAGGCAAGAGCACAGCTGGTTCAGGAAAATGCCGGGCTGGTCTGGTGCGTGGTGAAACGGTTCCTTCACCGCGGAGCGGAGGCAGAAGACCTGTTTCAGATCGGCAATATCGGACTTTTAAAAGCAATTGATAAATTTGACCTGTCCTATGAAGTGAAATTTTCCACCTATGCGGTTCCGATGATCTCGGGAGAAATCAAGCGTTTTCTGCGGGATGACGGGATGATCAAGGTCAGCCGTTCCTTAAAGGAACTGGCGTACAAATCCTGCGCTTGCAGAGAGCGGCTGCAGGAAGCCTGGGGGCGGGAGCCGACGATCACGGAAATTGCATCGGAGCTGAAGGTGGAGACAGAGGAGCTTTTGATGGCGATGGACGCCAGCAGCGAGATTGAGTCGCTGCACAAGCCTATTTACCAGAAAGAAGGACAGGAACTTCGGCTGATGGACAAACTTCCGGAGCAGGAGGAACAGGAAGATAGGATCCTGGATCATATGCTTTTGCAGGAACTTTTGACTTATTTAGATAAAGAAGAGAGACGCCTGATCTACCTGCGCTATTTTGCAAATCAGACCCAGTCGCAGGTGGGAAAAGAACTGGGGATTTCTCAGGTACAGGTATCCAGAATGGAAAAGAAAATTTTGAAAAACTTAAGAGAACGTATCTGAACATGCATATTTTCCTATAATTCATCCATACTAGTTGACAAAAGAATCTGGAAACAGGAGGGGACCTATGGTGGATGAAGCAAGGAAAAAGCTTAAGATTTGTCTGATTTGCGTAGTCAGTGCGGCTGTCCTTATGGGATGTATTTACTATTTTCTAAGCGCAGGGGAAGGCGGTACAGTCAACGAAGGTACGCTGGTCTGCCAGGAACTGGAGGAAACATGCTGATATGGCAGTTATCTATATAAAAGCAGAGCGAAATATTGAGGTGTCGAATCCCCGGGTCCGGCTGGGAGATGTACTCAAGATCGAGAGCCAGGATCCTAAGCTTCTGGAACAAATCAAAAAAATCCCGCTTATGACATTTCAGAACACGGATCAAAAGCAGGAGAGCCGGGTAGCCATTTCTGTGTTGGGCGTGATTAAGAAGATCCACGGGGAAATCCCGGATCTGGAGATCCAGAATGTAGGCGAGATTGATTTTATTATTACCTATAAAAAAGAAAAGGATGCCGGAAAACTTATGCATCTTTTAAAAATCGTCTTCGTAGTTTTAATCAGCTTTTTTGGAGCAGCTTTTTCGGCGATGGCCTTTAATAATGATGTGGACACGGTAACCATGTTTGGACAGATCTATCAGCTGGTAACCGGGCGGACATCCGATGGTTTTACAATTCTGGAAATCACGTATTCGATCGGACTGATCGTTGGAATCCTGATCTTTTTTAATCATTTTGGAAAAAGTAAAGTATCCGTGGATCCGACACCGCTGGAGGTAGAGATGCGTCTGTACGAAAACGATATACAGACAACCCTGATCGAAAATTATTCCAGAAACAGCGGAAATAAGGAGGATAGCAGTAACGGCAAAGGCAGCAAGGGATAATAATGTATGGGAAGATCAGGTAAAAGGGAAAGGAGGGGAAACACATGTGGATGCAGCAGCTATGGCTGGCGGTCATCGGACTAAGCGCCGGGGCGGTGGTTGCAGGCGGCGTGTTTTCCTTTATTATCGGGCTGGGAGTTGTTTCAGATTTTGCAGACCGGACCCATACCGGGGAACACATCCGCCTGTATGAAGATGCAATCGCACTGGGCGGTATTCTTGGAACTGTTTTTTTTATATTTCAGCTCCGGATCCCCGGCGGTACATGGCTCCTTCCCTTGTTCGGCCTTTTTGGAGGGGTTTTTGTGGGGTGCTGGGCAATGGCTCTGGCAGAAATACTAAATCTCTTTCCTATATTTATCCGCAGGGCAAAGCTGCAAATGTGTATAAAATACATTGTATTGGGGATAGCTATGGGGAAAACTGCCGGCGCCATGCTGTTCTTTGCACAGCGCTGGTAATTGGGGACGGGGGATTTTCAGAAATCCCCCGTCCCCAATTAAAAATATCAACAGGAGAGGTGGATAACTTGTGGATAAACAAAAGCAGCAGGAAGCGTATAAAAATTATGTGAAGCACAAAACACCTGTGCACAGTCTGCCGTTGAATATGGCCAAGGCGTTTGTAACGGGAGGAGCAATCTGCACATTAGGCCAGGTCATCATGAATTTTGGCAGGAATATGGGGATGGGAAAAGAAGTATGCGGCAGCATTACCTCGATTAGCCTGATCCTTCTGAGTGTATTGCTGACGGGATGGAATATTTATCCAAGAGTTGCGAAATGGGGCGGCGCCGGCGCGCTTGTGCCAATTACTGGTTTTGCCAACTCGGTGGCGGCGCCGGCGATCGAGTACAAAAAAGAAGGGCAGGTTATGGGAATCGGCTGTAAGATTTTTACCATTGCAGGTCCCGTGATCTTGTACGGTGTGTTTACAAGCTGGATATTGGGGCTTGTTTACTGGATCTGGAAACAGTGGGTATAAACAAAGAGGATAAAAGGAGGCAGGTTGATGATCAAAGGGAAGCAGAGTCTTGAGTTCGAGCAGGCACCATATCTGACCTTTGCGGCTTCGGTGGCAGGAAAGAAAGAAGGGGAAGGACCGCTGGGAGCGTTGTTTGATTTTGTGGAGACAGAGGACTTGTTTGGAGAAAGCACCTGGGAAGCTGCAGAAAGCGCCATGCAGAAAATTGCCTGTTCGCTGGTATTAGAAAAGGCAGGGACAGAGCCGGAAGATGTGCGCTATCTATTCGGAGGAGATCTGCTGCGTCAGGGTGTGGCGACATCCATGGGAGTAGAGTCCCTGGGAATACCGATGTTTGGCCTTTATGGCGCATGTTCTACTGCGGGAGAAGCGCTGACCCTGGCAGCCATGTGCGTGGCCGCCGGGTATGGAGAGAAAATGCTGGCGGTGACCTCCAGCCACTTTGGCAGTGCGGAAAAGGAATTCCGGTTCCCGCTGGGATATGCAAACCAGCGTCCCCTCTCTGCACACTGGACTGTGACAGGGAGCGGGGCGTTTCTGGTCAGCGCCGGCCCGGAGAGAAGATGCCGGGAAAAAGCGCTGCAGCATGTGAGGATCACTGGCGTTACAACAGGGAAAATTGTAGACTATGGGCTAAAAGATTCCCAGAATATGGGTGCCTGTATGGCGCCGGCAGCCTGTGACACCATCATCCGCAACCTGAAAGATTTCGGAAGGGAGCCGGATGACTACACCCGGATCATCACCGGAGATCTGGGATATGTTGGGCAGAGTATCCTGTTTGATCTGATGCGGGGACAGGGATATGACATCAAGAGAAACCATATAGATTGTGGAATGCTGATTTTTGACCAGAACCTGCAGGATACACATTCCGGAGGGAGCGGCTGTGGCTGTGCAGCGGTGACACTGGCATCCTATATCCTGCCAAAACTTATGACCGGAGAGTGGCAGAAAGTATTGTTTGTACCTACGGGAGCGCTTCTGTCCACGGTAAGCTACAATGAAGGCGCCAGCGTTCCAGGCATTGCACACGGAATCGTTCTGGAACATATCGAATAGAAAGAAGGGGAAACATTATGGATTATTTCAATGCCTTTTGGATCGGAGGTCTGATCTGTGCGCTGGTGCAGATTCTGCTGGACCGGACAAAGTTAATGCCGGGCAGAGTGATGGTTCTGCTGGTCTGTGGCGGAGCCATACTGGGAGCGCTTAAAATATATCAGCCATTCCAGGAACTGGCGGGAGCCGGTGCCAGTGTTCCTTTGCTGGGATTCGGGAATTTATTGTGGAATGGGGTAAAGGAAGCGGTAGATCAGGAAGGGATAATCGGAATCTTTACAGGCGGTCTTGGCGCAAGCGCTGCAGGCATCACGGCGGCTCTCGTCTTTGGATATCTTGCGGCTCTTGTCTTTGAACCTAAAATGAAAAAGTGATCCGGGAGGATTTTATCTGAAAAAGTAAATAAGATGTAAATAATAAGTTAAGAAAAAGTAAAAAATTTATTGTTTTCTCTGTACGTAAATGGTATTGTAA
This sequence comes from Merdimonas faecis, assembly GCF_001754075.1. GTDB lineage: Bacteria > Bacillota > Clostridia > Lachnospirales > Lachnospiraceae > Merdimonas > Merdimonas faecis. The sequence continues at coordinate 35,828 of NZ_MIEH01000030.1, forward strand.
AAAAGGACATGAAAAATACTCTGAAGGAAATGAGACGAAAATACGTTTAGGAGGAAATGAATGAATTACCTGGATATTATCATCCCCTTTGTGGGGGGCTTGGGAATGTTTATCTATGGCATGCAGATTATGGCCCAGGGCCTGGAAAATGCAGCCGGGAGTAAAATGAAGTCCTTGCTGGAAGTCTTGACAAAAAATAAGCTTATGGGTGTACTGCTGGGAGCAGGGATCACAGCGGTAATCCAAAGTTCATCTGCCACAACGGTTATGGTGGTGGGATTCGTTAATGCAGGGATCATGAATCTGAAGCAGGCCATGGGCGTTATCATGGGAGCAAATATTGGTACGACAGTGACCGGATGGCTGGTGTCCTCTGTAGAATGGGCGGAATTTTTAAGCCCGGCCCGTCTGGCGCCGATTGCAGTTATGGCCGGTGTGATCCTGATGTTGGTGGGAAAACGCCGTTCTTCAAAAGAGATTGCCAGCATCATCGTGGGCTTTGGCCTTCTATTTATCGGAATTACGACCATGTCTTCGGCAGTTGAGCCGCTGCAGGATTCCGAAAGCTTTACGAACCTCTTTGTCACACTGGGCAGCAATCCGCTGCTTGGTATTCTGGCAGGTACACTGGTAACTGCCGTGATTCAGAGCTCATCGGCGTCTGTAGGAATCCTGCAGAGTCTGGCGGCTGCGGGGCTGGTTCCCTTCAGTGCAGCTATTTATATTATCATGGGCCAGAATATCGGTACCTGTGTAACAGCGATCCTGTCCAGTCTGGGAGCAAAGAAGACAGCAAAAACAGCAGCCCTTATGCATTTGCTGTTTAACATCATAGGAACAATTATTTTCAGTACAGCTGCGATTATCTTTTTCCAGGTAGTTCAGCCGGAATGGGCAAATGGACTGATCACACAGACCGAGATCAGTATCGTGCATACGGCATTTAATATCTGTACAACCGTCCTGCTGTTCCCGGTATCCGACTGGATCATCAAGCTGGCAAAGAAGATTGGCCGTGTAGAAGAGGACAGCCAGGACAAGAGCATGGTACAGCTGGACGAGCGTGTATTACAGACACCAGGACTTGCACTGCAGTCTACGGTCAATGAAGTGATCCGTATGGGACAGATCGTGGAAGATTCCCTGATGGTGGCAAAAGATGTACTGTTTACCTTAAAGGATGGCGATATCCAGTTCCTGAAGGAAGAGGAAGCAACGGTAGACCGTTTAAGCGCCGGGATTACCAATTATGCGATCAAAGTAGGAGCGCTGCAGATCAGCGAGAAAGAACATCAGGACGTGGCCCATCTTTTACAGGTGGTCTCGGATATGGAGAGGATCAGCGATTACTGTGAAAATATTTCAGAATTTGCCGAGACGCTGTATGAAAAGAAAGCATCGTTCTCGGAAATCGGAGAGGAACAGTTAAAAGAAATGATGGAAGTCTGTACCGACAGCTATCGTTATGCTTTGAAAGCATTTGAAAATCAGGATCGTGCCATGGCTCTTAAGGTAATTGAGAAAGAGACCCAGGCTGATAATCTGGAACTGCGCCTGCGGAACAAGCACATCCAGAGGCTGGCCAACAATCAGTGCAAGACAGAAGCGGGAATCGTTTATCTGGATACCCTGGTCTGTCTGGAACGAATTTCTGACCATGCCCGTAATATTGCAGAAGAGGTGCTGGAACGCAGCGCCTAGAGGACTGCGCTGAAAGATTTTTAAAGAAGCAGCTTCATGCGGTCTTTGGCTTTCTGTTCCCAGAAAGGACGTTTTGCCTCATAAGACTGGTTGATCCAGTCGATGGCGGATTCCAGTCCTTCCTGGGTAAACGGAAAGTCTTTTTTTTCTTTTTCTTTATCCGGTGTCCGCTCAAAGGACCAGGGCTCCGGATAAAGAAAGACAGAGAGGACATCGTCCTTTGTACACAGATAATAACGCATACCATGATGGGAACCGGAAAAAGGTTCCTTTTTTAATGCTTTTATATTCAGGCCAATCGTAGAAATCATAGGAACTCCTTAAAAAATATGATAATACTAATTTAGCACGGATAATTAAGGTTTGGAAGGGGAAAAGAGAAATAGACTATTCTTTTTAGGATTTTTTGGGGGGAGTTTTTGCGCAAAAATATTTTGCATGGATTCCAAAGCGATTTGCTGGCAATTGGTCCGCGCTTCTGCTATGCTGGAAAAAACATCAAAGGAGGGGCAGGCGAAAAATGGAAAGACAAAAGGAAGATATAAAGAGCGGCACACTGGGAGAACGGCTGGCGTTGCTCAGAAAAAAATACGGATACAGTCAGCAGGATATTGCAGACATGCTGGACGTCACCAGACAGACGATTTCCAACTGGGAGTGCGGGCAGGGGGCGCCGGCTCTTGATAAAGCGGCAGAGCTTGCCGGAATATATCGGATCAGTCTGGATGAACTGGCAGGAAACTTTCAAGGAAGCCATGAGACAGCAAAGGAGAGAAAGGATCTGCATATATTGAAAAAGCTGACGGGAAAGAAGTGCCGTTTGGAGTATCTGGATCAAACGGAGGCTGCCATTGATGATCTGCTTGGGAATACACAGGTGAGAATACTGGATGTTAATGAGTGTTGGATGAGGATCGAATATGAGCGCCGCAGGGAAGGTACATTCCGGCAGAAAGAGACTGTGGTAAAGCTGGTGGAACTTTCTAAAATCACAGGGGCGGTGCTAACAGTGGAAACGGAGGTGGAGAACGGATGATGACAGGGCTCATGGGGGTTATAACATTCGGTGTGATCGCCGGGATCGGTCTGCTGACTTATCTGGCAGTGGAATATACGGAGCGAAAGGAGAAAGAAAAGCGAAGAGAAGCCACAGAATCTGACTGGAAAAAAATTCTGGCGGAATACCTGGGCAAATCCTGTGAGGTAACGATAAAAGAACCTATGGTAAATATAGATGTCATATACAGTACAAGAGGAATCTTAAGAGATATGGACGACGAATGGCTGGAACTGGAATGTGAGGAGAAGAAGGGAACGGTTGTAAAGATCATTCGCCTTGACCAGGTGAAAGGAGCAAAAGAGATAAGGTAAAAAAGAATCCTAAAGAAGGTTGACAAAGACGGGATAATGTTATATATTTATAACATAATAAGTTATAAATATATAACATTGAGAGGTGAGAAATATGAAGAAAAATCCGGTATCATATTTTGGGTGGCTGGGACTGATAGGGATTATTGGGATTAATACAGGAGATTTTCTGCTGCAGACATTTCTGGTCTATCTGCTGTTCTTTCTCTATCGGAATACACCTATGGACGAGCTGTTTTTGCTGGATGTCCGGAAGGCTGGTTTCCGTGCGTTTCTGGTAAATCTTTTACTGAACAGCTTCATGGTTGTCTGGCTTGCGGTTATAGAAAGGGGTGCCAGGACCGCAAGGACGCCGGTAATGGTAGTCCGGATGTTTGCGCTGGTCTATGTGGTTACATTTCTTGTCTTCCTTTTTACATTGTTCTATTATCAAAAACGAGAAAAAAGGAGTCTGGAATAGATGCTGAAGACACAGATAAAAAAATACCGGCAAATGCGGAACATGAACCAGGCGGAACTTGCGGCCCTTGTGGGAGTGCGCCGGGAGACGATCGGACATCTGGAAAAAGGACAATATAATCCGTCTCTGAAGCTTGCAATGGATATAGCAGGAGTCTTTGGAGTAAAAGTGGAGGACTTGTTTGAATTTACCGACGAATAGGATCTTCATTTTTACCGATGAATAGGATTTGCATTTTTAAAGGATTTGTATTATAATACTTTCTGTGATTATTCAATATGCAGATGTAGTTCATCGGTAGAACACCAGCTTCCCAAGCTGGGGAGGCGGGTTCGACTCCCGTCATCTGCTTGAAAAGAGCCGAGAGCATTGAAAGATCAGTGCTTTCGGCTTTTTGTCTGCCGTTTCTGTCGGTAAAGTCTGTTTTTCAATATTAAGAAAATCTTTCGGAATTTCCAACATAAGTATTAGGTTTTTTACGCTATGCTGGTGAGCATAGGAGGAGACCGTATGGAAAACGTAATAGAGGTAAGGAATCTATACAAGCTGTACCGGGTAGGTGACGAGGTTGTGCATGCCCTTGACGGCGTTAGTTTTGAGATCCCCAGAGGAGAGTTCTGTGCGATTGTGGGTACATCCGGATCAGGGAAATCCACACTTTTGAATATGCTGGCCGGTCTGGAAAAGCCAACGAAGGGGAAAATACGGATTGCAGGCCATCAGATCGAGGGCTTTAGCGAAGACCGGCTGGTGGCTTTTCGCCGGGAGCATGTGGGATTTATTTTTCAGGCCTTTCATTTGCTCGGGACAATGAATGCACTGGAAAATGTGGCATTGCCTTTAAGCTTCCGGGGCGTTCCGGTCAGGAAGCGGCTGGAGGTGGCAGACCGGATGCTGGATCTTGTGAAACTGTCGGGACATAAAAAGCATCTGCCGAGTCAGATGTCCGGAGGACAGCAGCAGCGGGTGGGCGTGGCCAGAGCTCTTGCGGTGGATCCGGAGATTATTTTTGCCGATGAGCCTACGGGAAACCTGGATTCGCATACTTCCCGGGAAGTGATGGAGTTGATGCGGCAGGTGGTGAGCGAACAGAAGAAAACACTGGTAATGGTGACCCATGATAATGGGCTTGCGTCCTATGCGGACAGGGTATTTCATATCAGTGACGGAAAGATCGTGAAAATTGAAGGGGGAAATGAAGTATGAAGAAAGTGGTGGGAAAAAGAAGAGGCGAGATCCTGATAAAATGCGCTCTGGCTGCTGCGGTCGGGCTTTTGCTGATCATGCTGGTGCAGTCCTTCCTGGAAAATCCGGCAGAAGTAAATGCGGCAGAACCAGAGATCACATTGTATTCCAAAGATAATAAGGTGCCGGTGTATCAGGCGGGGAAAGAAGAAACGTGGATCCTGGAAGTCACGAATCATACGGAGCAGGATATTCTGGGGGCACGGATTTTCCCGGAAATGGGAAACAGCAGCGAAGAATGGCCCTTTGTAACGGATTATCAGGATTACGGACAGACCATAGACCTGCCGGCGGGGCAGACGGTAGAGACTGCATTTTCCTTTACACAGAGGGAGGATGTTAAGACGGGCAGGTATACGATTGCATTTTCTGTCAATGCAGAAGGCGAGACGATGGCTCATCAGAAATTTTATGTCAACACGACTGCAAAGGAAGAATCCAGGCCAGCAGATGTGGCAGCAGAACAGAGAACCGCCCCTACATACACGGACGCAGGAGGATTCAGCAACGGGGATGCCATATACAGTGGCGGGGCTGGTTCAGGGGGAACCGGAGCAGAGAGCGGCAGTTCAATCCCGCGGGTTATCGTAACAGGGTTTGATACGGATCCGGCAGAGGTCCGGGCGGGAGACGATTTTACGCTGACGATCCATCTGAAAAATACATCCTCCAGGACAAGAGTTTCCAATATGCTCTTTGACCTGCAGGCGCCTTCAGAAGGGACAGAAGAGACACAGGCGCCGGCATTTCTTCCGGTGTCAGGCTCCAGTTCGGTTTTCCTTGACGGAATCGGAGCAGGGCAGACGGCAGACATTTCGCTGCAGCTGAATACCAGAGCGGATCTTTTGCAGAAGCCATACAGCATGAATCTGACGATGAAATATGAAGATGGGAATGCACAGCAGATTGAAGCAGAGTCTCTGATCTCCGTTCCGGTCAGACAGGACGCCAGGTTTGAATTCAGTGAATTTGAACTGAGTCCGGAGAGCATTGCGGTAGGCGACGAGGCCAATGTGATGACCAATCTTTACAATCTGGGACGGACCAGGCTGTATAATGTAAAAGCAGTATTCGAAGGCCCGGCGGTTGAAACAGAAGAAGTATTTGTGGGTAACGTGGAGTCTGGAGCATCGGCAGCCATTGATGCGATGCTGGAGGGAAAACGAGCCACGAAAGGTCCGGAAAAAGTAACCATGAAGCTGATGTATGAGGATGAATCGGGAAATGTTTCTGAAACCACCAAGGAGCTGAAGCTGGAAGTGACAGAAGCAGAAGAGGATTTGGCGGCAGCGGTTCCAACGGAAGAAGAGACCGGTGCAGGGTTTCCAGTGATACCAGTTCTGATAGCAGCCGTAATTCTGGCGGGGGTGGTCACCGGGATCCTTTTGATCCGCAGGAAAAAGAGCCATACAATGGATGCAGAGGAGGCGTTGCTGGATGAACTGGAAAGATCTTCTGAGGATGAGCCTTAGTAATTTAAAGAGACGCAGGCTCCGGACTTTTCTGACAGTTCTTGGCGTGCTGATTGGAACGGCCTCCATTGTGGTCATGATCTCTCTTGGACTTGGCCTTCAGCAGTCGCTGTACCGGGAAGTGGAGCAGTCCGGCGGCCTGACTATGATTCGCGTGAGCGGTGCAGATGCCGGAAGCTCTATGATGTATTCCGAAGCCTCTGAGGAGGTGGAAAAATATATAGACGATGAAGCGGTAGAATCCCTTGCGGATCTGGAGCATGTAGAACGGGCAGCGCCGGTCTATGAAATGACGGTGGTATTGCTGAAGGGCGGCTATGAGGGGCAGGTGCAGCTGCAGGCAATGTCGCCGGACAGTCTGGAAGCACTGAATATCCCGCTGGCCGGAGGAACCCTGCCTGCCAGTGGAAAGAATCAGATTGAACTTTTGTATGGAAATGGAATCCCGACGATGTTTTATGAACGAGGCAGCGGAGATGGGTATTATGATACGGGGATGCTGCCGGAGATCGATTTTATGAAAGATTCTCTGTTCCTGATACTGGATACAGAGTCTTATTTTCAGCAGCAGGAAGAAAACAGCAGCGGAAGCAGCCGGGAAGGCGGCGGGGAAAATGGAGAACAGGAAGAAAATTCGGAAGTCCAGTCCCCTGTCCGATCTGTGCAGAAGCATGTGGTAAGGGCAAGCGGCATGGTGGAAGGGAGCCCAGATGAGTACAATTCCTACTATTATTATGTATACTGCGATCTGGATACATTAAAACAGACATTAAAAAAAGAATTCTCCGGCCGTGTGATTCCGGGGCAGCCGACAACCAAATCCGGGAAGCCGTATCCGAAATTCTGTTATTCATATGCGCAGGTGAAGGTGGAGGACATAGAGTATGTGGATGAAGTGGCAAACGTGATCCGGAATATGGGATATAACGTGGAGACCAATGCCGAATACCTGGACAGTATGAAGGGGCAGTTCGCCATCGTCCAGGCGGTATTGGGCGGCATCGGCGCCGTGTCTTTGCTGGTTGCGGCCATTGGCATTGCCAACACTATGATGATGTCTATTTATGAGCGTACGAAAGAGATCGGCATTATCAAAGTGCTGGGCTGCAGTCTTAAGAATATCCGGCAGATGTTCCTGATGGAAGCGGCAGCTATCGGCCTGATCGGGGGCGTGGCCGGGAATGCGCTGAGTCTTCTTTTGTCGGCGGCGATCAACTTTCTTACCGGCCACGGGGCCGCTATGGGGTTCGATGGAAACATTTCGTATATTCCTGGCTGGCTGATGCTGGCATCCATGGGATTTGCCATGCTGGTAGGCGTGGCGGCAGGTTATTTTCCGGCTTTGCGTGCGATGCGGTTAAGCCCGCTGGCAGCGATACGCGGCGAGTAGTCAAAAGGGGACGTACACTTTTTGCAAAGGTGTACGTCCCCTTTTGACAAATCCCCTGTCCCTTTTTGTATTTCTCCCTGTCCCCAATCATTCTTCAATGACCTGGATTTCCAGATAATCGAAATCAATAGAATCTACAAAGTGATCCTGTGTGAATCTTGTTTTCGAATGACGCTGAAACTCCTGTATGGTGGAATCCAGCCAAATGGGTTTGCTCAGATCGAATTCGTAGCAGATTGCTTCCAGGGCATGAAAAATCTTGTGGGTCCGGGTATTGTCAGAATCGTCGCAGATCACGGTGTCCCGGATCATCCGATTGTCTTTGAATTCTTTTCCCCATAAACGGAACATATGGGCTCCCTCCTTTGCAAATGGGTTGTCTATTGCTAGTATAAAAAGTCTGGGATGTGATGTAAAGTCCTAAAAAAATTCTTTACTTATTCTGGCTCTTGTGCTAAACTTTTTCAGGTGACAAGACACATGTAATGACTAATGAGAATATATGTGTAAAGAGCTAACATGAAGCGTACAGCTGGTAAGGAGAAATGAGATGGAGAGAGTAAAAAAAGCATTGGACAAGTTTTTTATCGATGGATTAAGTGCCATGGCTCACGGGTTATTTGCAACCTTGATCATCGGAACGATCATTCAGCAGATCGGGACGCTGATCGGCGGCGGGGCAGGAGATATGATCTTTGTGCTTGGCAAGGTGGCGGCCTCCCTGACAGGAGCCGGCATTGGTACGGCAGTGGCTTATAAATTCAAAGAAGCACCCCTGGTAGTTGTATCCGCAGCTACAGCCGGGATGATCGGAGCCTTTGCCAGCAATCTGCTGGCGGGAACAGTGCTGACAGAGGGAAATATGGTCTATGCGGGACCGGGAGAACCGCTGGGGGCATTTCTGGCGGCCTACGTGGGAATCTTTTTTGGACATCTGGTTTCTGGAAAAACAAAAGTGGACATTCTGGTAACACCACTTGTAGCCATCGGCACCGGCGGCGCTGCGGGGCTGATTCTTGGACCGCCGATTTCCGGATTCATGTCATGGCTTGGCTCTCTCATTAACTGGGGAACAGAGCAGCAGCCATTTCTGATGGGCGTGGTAGTGTCGGTACTGATGGGAATGATCCTGACACTGCCGATCAGCTCGGCGGCTCTTGGGATTATCCTGAACCTGTCCGGACTTGCGGCCGGGGCGGCAACGGTCGGCTGCTGCTGCAACATGGTGGGATTTGCGGTGGCCAGCTACCGGGAAAATAAAGTGGGAGGCCTGCTGGCTCAGGGGATCGGGACATCTATGCTGCAGGTGCCAAACATTGTAAGAAGACCGGTAATCTGGCTCCCGGCCATTATTTCCAGTGCAATTCTGGGGCCGGTGGGCACCATGGTCTTTCATATGACCAGCAATGCAACGGGCTCCGGTATGGGAACGGCAGGGCTGGTAGGGCAGATTATGACCTGGCAGGTCATGACTCAGAGTGAATCGGCGGTGATGGTGCTGGTAAAAATTCTGCTTTTGCACTTTGTACTGCCGGCAGGGATCAGCCTTGGGGTTTCTGAGTTTATGAGGAAGAAAAACTGGATCCGTTTTGGTGATATGAAGCTGGAATTTTAAAACATGCTATACATTTTCCGCTTATCTGATTATAATAGACTACAGGATACGAAAGAAAGCGGGGAAATCATATGACAGGCACGGGAAAGATCCATATTTATTACGGAGACGGCAAAGGCAAGACAACTGCGGCTGTCGGACAGGTAGTCCGGGCTGCGGGAGCCGGGCTTCGGGTGCTTGTATTTCAGTTCCTGAAGGATAATGGATCTAATGAGCGGAAAATCCTGGAACAGCTCCCGAATGTGACCTGTCTGCCGGGGCGGGAGCCGGTAAAATTTGTCAGCCGCATGAACGGGCCGGAAAAAGCAGAGCTTACTCATTATAATAACAAGGCGCTGGATGAGATTGTAAAATTCTGTTCACCTTTCGATGTTTTGCTATTGGACGAAGCGCTTTGTGCGGTAAATCTGAATGTATTGAGCGAGGAAAAGCTGGCAAGCTTCCTCGAGCATAAGCCAAGAGGACTGGAGGTAATCCTGACAGGTCATGAAGCGTCAGACCGTCTGGTGACTATGGCGGATTATGTAACACTGATGACCAAAATCCATCATCCATACGAGGATGGGGTCTCGGCAAGGGAGGGCATTGAATTCTAATTTCTTAAATATATGTAAAATCCATGACACAGTTTTCCCGGATATGTTATACTATGTAACATATGGAGTATGCTCTTCGAGAAAGAGAGGAGAGAGGACCTTGAGTATGGAGAACGCCATCAAGAATTACGAAGATGTTGACAGCTGGAAGACGATCATGTTTCTGTATACTTCTGCCTTAAAAGAGGTTGGAACAAAGCTGGAGATCCTCAATGATGAGTTTCAGCATGTACACCAGTATAATCCCATAGAGCATATTAAAACCCGGGTGAAAACACCGGAAAGTATCGTGAAGAAACTCAGGAAATACGGATATGAGATTTCCATTGAAAACATGGTAAAATATGTCAATGACATTGCCGGCGTCCGGCTGATCTGTTCCTTTACATCGGATATTTACCAACTGGCTGAGATGATCGGAAATCAGAGTGACTTGAAGGTTTTGTCAATCAAGGATTATATCAAGAATCCAAAAGAAAGCGGATACAAGAGCTATCATATGCTGGTGTCCGTCCCGATTTATCTGTCAGACAGTGTGGTGGATACAAAAGTAGAGATTCAGATCAGGACAATTGCGATGGATTTCTGGGCCAGCCTGGAACACAAGATTTACTATAAGTTTGAAGGAAATGCACCGGATTATATCAGCAGGGATTTAAGAGAGTGTGCAGAAATGGTATCTTCCTTGGATGAAAAAATGCTGTCCCTGAATGAAGCGATCCAGAAATGCCTGGAAGATCAGGAGGCAGAGAAGAAAAAGGCAAGAAAAAAGCATATTAGTCACGGTGAGCGACAAGCTGCAGGCGCCTGAGCGATAAGCCAGGCGCTTTTTTGCAGATGTGCAGATGGGGACGTACACTTTTTGCAAAAGTGTACGTCCCCATCTGCAATATCGGGTGTCCCTAATCGTCAATCAGGGTGTCCCCGGATAAGGATATTTCAGATTAATATTGTAAAATTTGCTGTCAAATGCTAGAATGAGTGCGACTTGTAAAATATTTGACTATAAGCCCGAAGAGTACGGTGTATTTATAGAATATATGAGGAAAAGAGAAAGGGAAGGGATTTGACATGTGGAAAAATTTAGATGCGAAGCGTAAGGCAGGGGTGATCCAGGCGGTCTATTCAGTGGTGGGAAGTCTTCTGTTTGCGCTGGGTGTAAACCTGATTATCGTGCCGATGAGCCTGTACAACGGGGGATTTATGGGTATTGCGCAGTTGATACGTACATTTATCGTTGACTTTCTGCATGTACCGGTGCCGGCTGGCATGGATCTGGCAGGTATGATTTATTTTGTGATGAATATTCCTTTGTTTTACTTGGGATATCGTGTACTGGGAAGAGCATTTGCAGTGAAAACCCTGGTAACGGTAGCAATTCAGAGTATGTTTATGATGATAGTGCCGATACCGGCAGAGCCGATCATTGAGGATTATTTGACGGCCTGCATCATTGGAGGTATTGTAGCGGGAACAGGTACCGGACTTATCCTTCGAGGAAGAAGCTCCGGCGGCGGTCAGGATATCATCGGCCTTTGCTGTACCAAGAGATTTCCGAACTTCAGTGTTGGCAGGATTAACATTCTGATGAACTTTTTCGTTTATGCTATTTGTCTGTTCCTCTTTAATATTGAAATAGTCATCTATTCTCTGATCTATGCCACGGTGCTTTCAATAGCCATTGACCGGGTGCATATTCAGAACATCAATACCAGCGTGATGATTTTTACAAAAAAGCTGGGGATTTCAAAGGCGATCATGGAACAGATGGGACGCGGCGTTACGAATTGGGACGGAGAAGGAGCGTATACGAATAAAACATCTTATATTTTATTTGTGTTGATATCTAAATATGAAGTGGGGCAGATCAAGCAGATTGTACATAGTATCGATCCGCATGCATTTATGATTTTTACAGAGGGCTGTTCGGTAGACGGCAACTTTGAGAAGCGGCTATAGCGCCCGGGACAGGGGCGAGTTCCAAAAGGGACAGGGGCAAATCAAAATGGGGACACCCCAAATCGCAAATGGGGACGTAC
>NZ_MIEH01000031.1 GCF_001754075.1 Merdimonas faecis
TGAAGTGAAAAGTTTATTTCCACTTTGAATAGGTAAAAGTAGATTTTAGTCTTTCACTCATTTCCACTTCCCCATATGCAGCATTTAGTCTTACACTTTTCATGCTAGGCAGTCGCCGGAAAGGTTGGTGTCTATTATGAAAACTCAAAACTCTTTTTCTCATTTAACTTTAGAGGAACGGCGTATCATTCTCGCCGGCATTACGAACGGCTCCACGAAAACGGCCATCGCCCAGACCATCGGCAAGGATAAGTCTACTGTTGGCAAAGAGATCAAACTTCACAGGACTCTTACCCATAAGTGTAAGATGCCCCTGGAGTGCACTCACTATAAAAAATGTGTCTATGGCCGTCAGTGTACACCTGACTGTCCGGAGTACAGTCCTTTCCGCTGCTCAAGGCGCGACCGCTCCCCTGGTGCCTGCAACGGCTGTTCCAACTGGTCACGCTGCCGTTTTGATAAATACCAGTACTCTCCGGAAGATGCCCATATGGATTACCGCACTACTCTGATCGACTCCCGGGAAGGTGTCAATCTTACAGTACAGGAAGCAAAACAGATGGCTGCTATTATCGCTCCGCTCCTGAAGCAGGGCCAGTCTCCCTATCAGATCGTTACAAACCATCCGGAACTCGGCATTTCAGAAAAAACGCTTTACAACTATATCGAAAACGGTGTTTTCCACGAGATTGCGGGAATCACTGTCATGGATCTGCGGAGGCAGGTATCACGTAAACTGCCGAAGAAAAAGGCAAAAACTTATAAGAAACGCACCGACAGAAAGTATCTCCAAGGCAGAACCTACAAAGATTATCAATCCTATCTCTCCGATCATCCCGAGGTCTTTGTTGTCCAAATGGATACGGTCTATAACGATGAGACAAACGGTCCTTTCCTTCAGACATTTAAATTTGTGAGAGCCGGCATCCTTCTCGCTTTATATCGCAACGAAAAAACCTCCGCTTCCATGAAGGAAGGTATTGACATACTGGAATCCATTCTTGGCACAGAATTGTTCCGCAAATATGTCCATGTTTTACTAACTGATCGTGGGACGGAGTTTTCTGCCGCCGAAGCCATGGAGGCATCTCACGATGGCACAAGACGGACAAGGGTGTTTTACTGCGATCCCATGCAGTCAGGACAAAAAGGCACGTTGGAGAATAAACATATAGAACTCCGTTACATCCTTCCAAAAGGAACGGATCTGAGGGAACTCGGGCTGACCGGCCAGTCCAGGCTGAATCTGGTCCTCAGCCACGTAAACTCCTCCCCTTGCGAGCTGCTTGGCAATAAAAGTCCGTTGGAACTGACGGAATTTATGTATCAGGATCTGTACGAAAAGCTGCTGGGTTTCGGCATCCATCCAATCGAAAAGGATCAGATCATTTTAAAACCATACCTGCTCAAGCAGAGAAACAAGTAAGGAAAACTACCTGATCAAAAACAACAGGCGGCTGTCAAAGAAAGGAAATACCATCCCCGACAAGTGGAATTTAGTCCTACACCCTTAAAAATACCGACTAAAGTCCGCTTTTTTGTCATGTCTAAAAATCCTGTCTTTTTCAAGCAGCCTGTTGTTTGCTTCATTTAGTGTAACACTTATTTCTACTTAATAAAACAGAAAAAGCAGCAATCACTCATTTTTGTAAGAGTAATTGCCACTTTTCTTTTCCCGTCTTTCAAAGTGGAAATAAACTTTTCACTTCA
>NZ_MIEH01000032.1 GCF_001754075.1 Merdimonas faecis
GTAAGCGCCAAATATTAATGCGGTCGGATACAAAATTACCCCAGCCCTTTGCGAGTTGGAGTAATTCACTATAATTCACATGCGATTTTTGATAGATTGGAGTTTTTCACTCCAAGGGGCCAGCTCTGCAAGCTGTTCATCGGTCATATCTTTACCTGGCCGATGCTCCAGCAGAAATTTAAGATATCCGTAAATGTTCAGGCCGTGTGCTTTTGCCATCTCAACCATTGTGTAGACTACCGCACTGGCATTCGCTCCCTCTACGGAATTGCTGAACAGCCAGTTCTTCCGGCCTACTGCGAATGGACGGATCGCATTCTCGCTGAGATTATTGGTAAAGCTGCACCGCCCGTCTTCCAGATAGGTCTCTGCTGTATCACGCCGGTTGAGAACGTAATTCACGGCTTTATCCATCCGGGTATTCCGGACTGGCTTCTGCTGATCGAGCCACGACCAGAAAGCCTCCAGAACAGGTTTTTCCTTCTCGAGACGCAGCTGCTTCCGCTTTTCATAATCACCGGGATACTTTTTGTTAATGGAGTCCTCAATGGCGAATAACCGGTTGCAGTACTGGACTCCCTGCACTGCCGGCTGGCTGTAGTCATACTGTTTTCCTTTGGGAACGGCGTCGATAAAGTATCGACGGATATGCGCCCAACAAGAGCAGTGTCTGATCCCCGGAAGATTGTTGTATCCCTGATATCCATCCGTTTCCAGGTATCCGCTGTAGCCTTCCAAGAACTCCCTCGCATGGCTGCCGCTTCTGGTCGGAGAATAGCCATACAAGATGATCGACGGAAGCCCGTCCTCGCCGCTTCGGAACAGCCACATGAATGATTGAGTCTGGGCTCGGCGCCCTTCCTCGTTCAATACCTGAACTCGGGTTTCATCTGCCATCGCAAAGCTGCGTTTCAGCAGCTCACGGTGGAAGTAATCATACATTGGCTGGAAATAGTTCTGTGAACAGTAGATGATCCAGTTGGCAAGGGTAGTGCGGCTGATCTGAGCCCCATACTGCTTCCAGTCTTTTTCCTGCCGGTAAAGGGGAAGCCCGTTGGCATACTTCTGATACATGGTCCATGCAACAGTGGATGCTGAGGCAGGACCTTTCCCTACCAGAGCCGCCGGAACTTGAGACTTTATGATCACAGGCTTTTCTGTATCGCCGAGTCCTTCCTTGCAGGATGGGCAGCCATAACTCTGGCTGTAGTATTCAATCACTTTACAAGTAGCTGGAATGAATTCCAGTTCCCGGCGGACATACTCTTCGCCGATCAGGACCATCTGCGTGCCGCATACCGGGCAGACCTGGTCTTCTTCCGGAAGAGGGATCACTACTTTTTCAACCTTCAGGCCTTTGAAGAGATCCTCATGGGTTGCCTTCTTTTTACGGGTATGCTCCCGGATCACGGTCTCTTCTTCCGGTAAAGAGGGGTCTTGTTCCATTTCCGCTTCATCGAAGAGATTCTGTTGTCCCGGAATATCATCGGATCTTTTTTCGCTGGATGAGCCGAAAAGCTTTTTGGTCAGATAATCTACCTGTTCCTGAAGCGCTTTCTCGTGACCGGATTTTTCGTCAATAATAAGACGGAGAGACCTGATCAGCTCAGTCTGTTCAGATACCATTGTTTTCAGTTGTGATACTGTATCTTTCAGCTCTCGGAGCTGGATATCTTTTGCACTGGAAGCCATCGTTTCTCTCCTCGGATTTGATACCTTTATTGTACCAGAAACGAAACTTTTACTAAAGGGAAATGGCTCCTGAAAAATGCCGAATTTAAAAGGAATTTCTGGATTTTTCTGTGCAGGATTTTTATTGGAATCCAGATACTTTTCACTCTGCTTTGAGGGCTTTGGGCTGGTCAAGATCGATCCCCGACATCAGCCAGTCAAACTCCCGCCAGGAAAGGTTCCGGACCTCCGACTGCTTCCTGGGCCATTGATAGCCGCCGCGGACAGACAAACGCTTATAGATCAGGACGAAGCCGTCCGGTTCCTTGAACAAGGCCTTGATCCTGTCCCGTCTTCTTCCACAGAAAAGGAAGAGAGCACTGGACGAGGGATCCATCTTAAGCTGGTCCTCGATAACAGCACAGAGTCCGTCAATGGATTTGCGCATATCGGTGTAGCCGCAGACAATGTAGATCTTCTCAAGTCCGGAGATATCGCCTAACATGAGAGCTCCTGAAGCAGGCGGAATGTCCTGGTGAGCAGGACAGGATCTGCATCATTGCTGATGCGGACCGTGATCTCCTTCATAGCAACTTCGATCGTATGTGAATTGTCAAGGTACGGGGTTTGCATCCGTGATGCTGTATGCTGTTCCGGAATGTGATCCGGCACAATGTCAATGGGGACCACGTCCTGTTTCGGGCGGGGAACCGGGGGATGACCGTAATTCGCTGCCGGGATCTGATCCGCTGCGGCTTTCCGGCAGCGGCTGACCCAGTTGTAAAAAGTGCTTACTGCAATGTTATTTTCACGACACCAGTCAGCATCTGTCATGCCGCTCTGTCGGCATTCATTGATAAGCCTGATCTGTTCCGCCATTGGAACGCGGGCTTTGCGAGTACCTGCCATAACCTATCCTCCATAATTGTAGTGAAATAGTCTAAATATCTATCGACTACAATTATAGGCAAAACTTGAGGATCTGGAAATCCGCAGGAATATTTGGCG
>NZ_MIEH01000033.1 GCF_001754075.1 Merdimonas faecis
CCGCCGCTCAGTCACAAAAATTGTCATTCCGAAGAAATCCAACTTAAGCGCTTCGCTCGACTTGCATGTGTTAGGCACGCCGCCAGCGTTCATCCTGAGCCAGGATCAAACTCTCGTAAAATATAATTCGCTTTGCATCTTCCATGCTTAGCAAATTAATTGTTCCTCAGCTTCGCTGATGGAACTTCCTTTCAGTTTAATCTCGGTTCAGAAAAAACTACTCGCTTTTCCTATCCCGTTACTTACTGTTTTTGGGTCGACATCTCTCGATGTCTTTCTCTGAATTATTCTTCTCAAAAGAATCTTCAGGGTCGTTGTCTATTATTTAGTTATCAAAGTTCTTGGTGTTTTGCTGTCTCTCAACGAGTCAGCTTAGCTATAATAGCACTTCCTGTAGGCTTTTGTCAAGAAGTTTTTTCATAAAAAAAATTGATTTTTTTAAATCAATTTTTCAGCACTACATCTGTGCTACTCACCTTATTTCTCTACTATATATAGAAAACAAGGTTAAGCGGAGAAGGAGGGATTTGAACCCTCGCGCCGCTATTAACGACCTACTCCCTTTCCAGGGGAGCCCCTTCGGCCAGCTTGGGTACTTCTCCAAAATTCTGCTCGAAAAGCAATTCTTTTTCTAAAGCGGAGAGGGTGGGATTCGAACCCACGCGCCCTTGCGGGCAAACGGTTTTCAAGACCGCCTCGTTATGACCACTTCGATACCTCTCCACGTCTTTGGTTCTCGTCTCTTCTCTCAGCGACATGTGATATTGTATCACACAAAAATTTCAGCGTCAACAATTATTTCCCAATATTTTCAATTTTTGCTCCTCTATTCGCCATTATTCCCGCTATCCATCCCGATGCCGCAAAAAAACCTTCGCAATCTCCAGATCCTCCGGCGTCGTAATCTTTATATTCCGATAGGAGCCTTCGTATAGCTTTACAGGTATGTCCATGGTCTGCTCCACTGCCATAGCATCATCTGTCACCTCTATAGAGTCTTCCCGCATCAGCCTGGAATATGCCTCGACGATCAGAGAAGTTTCAAAGACCTGCGGAGTCTGTACCGTCCATACGTGATTCCGGTTTGGCGTCTCCTTCGCAAACCCGTCTTCGTCCGCCAGCTTTACCGTATCCTTGCTTGGCATTCCGGCCACACACGCCCGGTATTTTTCCACGGTTTTATATCCTCGCTGCAGAATTTCCTCATCCACAAACATACGGGCCCCGTCATGGATAAAGGTATAACCCGCCAGCGCCTCCTCGCCGAGAGTTCCGCTGTTTAAAACCTTAAGCCCCATCCAGACAGAATCGTACCGTTCTTTTCCTCCTGGTACAATGGCCTTTACCTTCCCGAAATAATATTTCCGCACGATTTCTTTATATACGTAATCTTCCTGCCCCGGCCCGACTACCAGGATGATATCATCTATCACCTCAGAATCCTCAAAAGCCTGCAGTGTATAGTAAATCAGTGGACGACGGTCCAGTTCAATATACTGCTTCTGTACGGAAGCGCCCATGCGTTTCCCCTGGCCTGCCGCCAGCACGATAGCGGTACAGTGCTTTTTCTCCATCTGTCTGTTTTCCATCTGCCCTCTACCTTTCTCCCAGCTTCAGATTCGGAACCGCATTCAGATCCCAGCCGCTCCTTACGCCGTTCCTATATTCATAGTAAGCCGCCACGCCAATCATTGCCGCATTATCTGTACAATAAACCGGCGACGGATAATAAAATTTCACGCCGCGCTCCTCACAGGCTTCTTTCATTGCCTGACGCAGCGAAGAATTAGAGGCCACGCCCCCCGCAATAGCGAACTGATCTACCTGATACTCTTCTACGGCATGCATCGCATTTGCCACCAGCACATCAGTCACTGCCTTCTGGAAGGAAGCCGCCACGTCCGCCTGGCTGTAGCTTTCTCCCTTCATCTGGCAGCCGTTGATATAATTCAGGACTGCCGATTTCAAACCGCTGAAGCTGAAATCATAAGGGGCATCCTCCACATGCGCCCGCGGAAACGTAATGGCATCCGGATTTCCCTCCTTTGCCACTTTGTCAATCTTCGGTCCGCCCGGGTAGCCCAGTCCGATCGCCCGTGCCACCTTATCAAAAGCTTCCCCCGCAGCGTCATCTCTGGTTTTTCCGATAATATCAAATTTCCCGTAATCCTTTACCCTCACCAGATGGGTATGTCCACCGGACACCACCAGGGAGAAAAACGGTGGTTCCAGGTCTTCATGCTCAATAAAATTGGCCGCAATGTGCCCCTCAATGTGATGTACGCCGATCAGCGGCTTTTTTGCTGCATAGGCAATGGCCTTCGCTTCTGCCACGCCTACCAGCAGGGCTCCTACCAGCCCGGGGCCATAAGTCACGCCAACAGCTGTAATATCCTGCAGCGTCACCCCGGCTTCATCCAATGCCGCCTGGATCACCTGATTTATTTTTTCTATATGCTTCCGGGATGCGATCTCCGGCACTACCCCGCCATACAGCGTATGCAGCGCGATCTGAGAAGAGATTACATTGGAAAGCACCTCTCTTCCGTTTTTTACCACAGCTGCTGCCGTCTCATCGCAGGAGCTTTCAATCGCAAGGATCAAAACATCTTTTTCCTGGCTCATATTTCTTCCTTTCCTTCTCCATCTGTCAATCTTCAAATACAAGCTCTGCCGTGCGCCGGTCCTTTGCGGCAATGGCTCTCGGGAATATCTCCCGCACGTCATCCATGTATTCTTCCGGCCTGGTCAGTGACGGGCTGTAATGTGTCAGCCACAGTTCTCCCACATCTGCTTCCTTTGCCAAACTTGCCGCCTCATAAAACGTCATGTGCTTATATTCCTTCGCCTTTTTCTGCTTATCCTTCTCTCCATACATGCCCTCACAGATAAACAGGTCCGATCCTTTCGCATTGTTCCGGATGGAATCCGTCGGTCTTGTATCTGTACAGTAGGTCAGCTTGATCCCTTTCCTCTGTGGTCCAAGCACCATATCGGGCGTGTAGGTCTGTCCCTCCGCTTCCACGGTTTCTCCCTTTTGCAGCACGCCCCAGTACCGCTGCGGGATCTGCGCCGCCGTCGCGCGCTCCACGTCAAACTTGCCGGCCCGGTCCACCTCCATGGTATAACCGTAGCACAGCACGTTGTGGTTCACCCGAAACGCCTTTAGCCGGTATCCATTCATCTCGAATGTCTGCTCCGGCTCTGTGATCTCTACATATTTAATTGGAAAAGGGAGCTCCGGCGCGATTACCCGCAACGCATTTACCACACGCTCCAGCCCTCTTGGGCCGACCAGCGTCAACGGCTCGGTACGGTCTGCGTTTCCCATCGTTAAAAGAAGCCCCGGCAATCCGCTGATATGGTCGCCGTGGTAATGGGTAAAGCAGATCACGTCGATCGGTTTAAAGCTCCATCCTTTTTCTTTGATGGCGATCTGCGTCCCTTCCCCGCAGTCGATCAAAAGACTGCTGCCGTTATACCGGACCATCAGGGCCGTCAGCCACCGGTAGGGAAGCGGCATCATGCCGCCTGTCCCAAGTAAACATACATCTAACATTCTTTCTTCAATCCTCTATCTGAATCCGGAATCCGGACACCAGTTCATCATAGCAGTCCTCACAGAGATCGAAGTGATCTACCTGATTATCCTTTCTCGAATGAAATCCCCAGCGCTTTTCCACTTCCAGTACATCCTCCTGGGGAACCCCTCCGCGAACCAGTATCTCTTTTCCGCATTTATTACAAATAATTTTCTCAAGCTCCTCTGTCTTTTTCAGCTTTGTACAATATTGGCGCATACCATTCCTCCTGTGAATCCATGTCACTCGTCTTTCGTCTGCTACGCCTACATTATATCCTTGTGGCAGCCGTCTGCCTAGTGGAAACTGCTGTCACCTCTGCCAGCTATCTGCCAAGCTCACGGCTCATCAGCACCGCATCCTCTTTTGGATCCGTATAATATGCTTTTCGCAGGCCGTCCTCGGTAAAGCCTTTATCTTTATAAAAGGAGATTGCATCCAGATTACTCTCCCGCACCTCCAACAGCAGCCTGCCGATTTTCTGCTCTTCACAGATATTTTCCAGCTCCAGCAGCATATGGCCGGCAACCCCCTGCCGCCTCTTCTCCTGTTTCACGGCAATCCGAGCAATCTCGCCTTCGCCTTCCACCAGATATACAATCAGATAGCCGATCAGTTCGCCGTCTTTTCTGGCCGTGATCATAACAGAAGTCTTCTGCTCCCAGGTTTCCGTCAAGGCCTTTTCGCTCCATGCATCCGGAAAGATTTCCGCCTCCATCTGCCCGATCTTTGCTAAATCTTCCATTCCTGCCCGGCCAATCTCCAGGGTATTCATCTCTTCGATATCCCGGATCAGAGCGTCCACCGCTTCTTCCTTAGTCGCCCAGCTGGTGCAGAAACGCACCGCACTGTGCGCCTCATCCACTGCCTCCCAGAATCCGAAAGTATACTGTCCTTTCAACTGTTCCAGCTGTGAATTTGGCAGAATCGGGAACTGTTGATTGGTATAGGAATCATAACGGAGCGGATACCCCTTTTTCAAAAAGGCTGTTTTCAGCTTCATTGCCAGCCGGTCTGCATGATCAGCAACCTGAAAATACAGTCCGTCAGTAAATAAAGTTTCAAACTGGATGCCAAGAAGCCGTCCCTTGGCCAGCATCCCGCCATTCTGCTTGATCAGATAGCGGAAATCCTTTTTCAGCGCAGGGTTTGTGATCACAACAGCCTCTCCAAACAAGGCTCCCACCTTAGTTCCTCCAATATAGAAAACATCAGTATAGGCCGCCACATCCGCAAGCGTCAGATCAGAAGCCGGTGACATCAGACCATATCCCAGCCTTGCCCCGTCCAGGAATAAGGGAAGCTCCAGTTCCCGGCAGGTATCATAAAGAGATTTCAATTCCTCTTTTGTATACAGTGTCCCATTTTCCGTAGGATGGGAAATGTAGACCATTCCCGGCTGCACCACATGTTCGTGATCCGCATCATTCCAGTGATCCTCATACGCTTTCCTCACCTGGCAGGCGCGGATTTTTCCATCATCACTGGGCAGAGCCAGCACCTTGTGTCCGGTGGCTTCTACTGCTCCCGTCTCATGGACATTGATATGTCCCGTACCAGCCGACAGTACTCCCTGATGGGGACGTAAGACCGCACTGATCACCGTGAAATTAGTCTGGGTTCCTCCCACCAGAAAATGCACATCCGCCTCCGGCGCCTGAGCCGCTTTCCTGATCAGCTCCCTTGCATGTTCACAGTAGGGATCCTCTCCGTACCCCACTGTCTGCTCCAGATTTGTCTCTATCAGCTTTTCCAGAATCAAAGGGTGTGCCCCTTCTGCATAATCACATTGAAACCGAATCACGTTCCATCCGCTCCTTTCTCTCTCTTTCCGCCTGGGACATACGCAGGTAATCCGGCTTATGCTCCGCCGCCGTCTCAGTCTTTCCCTGTTGATAATAAAGCAGGGCAAGTGCTCCCACCGACGCTGCCCGCTGGCGGTTCATGTTTGCCGGGGCAAAGGAAATCCTGCATCCCTTCATGAGCCGCTCCTCCAGCACCTCTCTAAATACCGGCACACCATCTCCCAGGAATGTCACTTGTTCTCCGTATTTCTTTAACCTTTCTCCCAGCTCTTCGATACCGACCGCCATCTGATCCTCCAGAACAGTCAGATGTATTCCGTCCTCAAACCGGTAGATTCCTGTATAGACCTGACTCCTTCTGGCATCCATGATCGGGCAGACAATACCGTCCGTGCCGCACAGATTGTAGGCCAGCCCCTCCAGCGTAGGCACCGGGATCAGCGGCTTGTCAAGCGCCAGCCCTAGTCCTTTTGCCGTGGCTGATCCGATCCGAAGCCCGGTAAAGGACCCCGGTCCCGCCGCCACTGCGATGGCATCGATACTGTCCAGCGAAAGCTCTGTCATCTTCACCACCTCATCCAGCATCGGCAGAAGCGTCTGAGAATGGGTCTTTTTATAATTCACCGTATATTCTGCAATCGTCTGTGCATCTTTTCCATCCAAAGCTCCATCCACAACGGCCACACTGGCCACCAGCCCGGAACTTTCAAGTGCTAATATTCGCATATACTGATCCTCCGATAATCAAATCCTTTTTGCAGGTCCTTTTCAATCTTTACTTCCGTATAATGTTCCGGAAGGATCTCTCTGATCAGATCTGCCCATTCGATCAGGCAAACGCCTTCTCCATAAATATAATCCTCATATCCGATCTCTTCCATCTCTTCTACATCTCCGATCCGGTAGACATCAAAATGATAGAAGGGCAGACGCCCTTCCTCATATACCTGCACGATCGTAAATGTGGGGCTGCTGACCGCCTCTTCGATACCAAGGCCCGCCGCCAGTCCTTTGGTAAATACTGTCTTTCCTACCCCTAAGTCCCCCACAAGCGTGTATACCTGGCCCGCCTTTGCCTCGGCGCCCAGCCTCCTGCCAAGCTCGTAAGTTTCTTTTTCCTGATATGTCTCTATTACCATCGTTTTCCTCTCTATTTCTTTACAAATCCCCGCCGGATCTTGACCGCTGACGGAGGCATATGCTTCCTTATCAGTTCCACCACGGCTTCCTTTTGTTCTCCCATCTGATGGACCGGAAGGATCACTGCTCTTTTCTGACCGTCATAAATAATCAGATTTTTCTTTGTAGAAGCAGCCTTCTTAAACATATCCCAAGGCGCTTTCCCGCTGTCATAGGAAGTCGTTGTTTCAATGCCTTCTTCGTCAAATTTGTAGTCCACTTCCACCCCGAGGCGCTTGGAATTTTCCATCTGCTTTGCTACCTTTTTCCGGATAAACACCGGAAACACACCGAGAAGCAGCACCGCAAATACTATAAATAACAGCATCATCAGATAGTCTCCACGCAGGAAAAACGCAATCGTGCATCCCACATTCAGCGCTCCAAGACCCAAAGTCATCATACCTGCCGACCCAGAATAAATATGATAAAACATAAAATCCGTCATGGAATCCACGTCCATTTTCACCTTTATCTCTATCGGCATCTTAGGCCTCCTTCCCCGCAGGGTTCAGTCCCGCATACTGTCTCGCCAGTGTCTGCATTCTGTCAAACTGCTGCTCCATCTCCTCTACCAGTCTAAACTGGGTACGGGCTCTCACCAGATTGTGCTCCGGATAGGCTGTCTTAAAATAGGTATCTCCCTGCAGATAATCTGTCAAAAAACGCATACCACATTCCAGAGTCATCAGTCTGGCTCCCCAAGGAAGACTTTCGATCTCCGCCGGGGTCAGCACTTCCCCTGTCGCCTCCAGATACCCCTTTAGATATGCCTCGTAGAGTTCCATGTCAAAATGTACCAGATCCAGATTTTTCTCATCCTCCGCTCCGGTAGTAGCGCCCGACCGGATGGAATCTCCGAAATCATTGGCCGCAAGCCCCGGCATGATGGTATCCAGATCAATGATGCACAGGCCTTTTCCGGTCTGACTGTCAAACAGAATATTATTCAATTTTGTATCGTTATGGGTCACCCGCAGCGGAAGCTCTCCTGACTCCTGCTGACGCACCAGTACACCACAATCCTCTTTCCTTTCCAGCACAAAGTCAATCTCCGGCTTACAGGTGGAGCTTCTGTCCTTCAGATCTCTATCCACGGCCACTTCAAATGCCTCAAACCTTTTGGCCGTATGATGAAAATCCGGAATTGTCTCTTTTAAACTGGACGCAGGATAATCGATCAGCTGCTTCAGGAAATGCCCGAAGCTGCTGCCCGCCTGGTAAAGCTGCTCCGGATTTTCCGCCATCTGATAGCACTCCGAATCCGGAATGAAATTATAGCAGCGCCAGGGTTCTCCCTCGCTGTCCTCGAAATAGTTTACCCCGCTCTTAGTCTTGATATAAGACAGTGTCTCCCGGTCCGGGTCTCCGCCGTCTTTCCGGATCACGCCCCGCATGTATTCCGTCACTCCGAAAATATTCTCCATGACCCCGGCAGGATCCTTAAATACATTGCTGTTCACCCGCTGCAGTACATAGGCAAGCTCGTCCTCCCCGTCTGCCATCGGCATATACACTGCATAGGTCTCATTAATATGGCCAGCCCCAAAAGGCTTCACATAACTGCATCTGGGACCAAACCCAAAGGCGTAAATCGCATCCTCCAGATTCCGGTCACTGACGCCGTCAATTTTCCGTCTGGTAGAGAATATCACTTCTCCGGCCTCTACCTTCCGCTTGGAGGCGATGGTACAGTTGGACTTCACCACGCTTCCCAGGCCGATATGTGCGCCGCTTGCAATATAGGAATCATGATCCACTACCGCTCCGCTGTTGATCAGTACGCCGTGCTCCACTACCGTATGAGTATTGACTACCGCCCTCTGCAGCACAAAGCTCCCCTGCCCGATCACCGCACTTGGGCTTACCACAGCTGACGGATGGATCAGCGCCGGCACCTGATAACCAGCCTCCATCAGCTTCTCCGTCCAGTACAGACGCATTCCATTATCTCCAAGAGCCGCCACAGCCGCCTCATAGGAGTCAAGAAAATCCCTGTAATCACAGCATTTTCCCACAACAAGCGGATCCTTTACCGCATCATCCAGAAAGGATACCTTCTCATATCCAAGCTGCATGGCTGTCTCCTGGATCATATGTCCAAAACCGCCTGCGCCTAAAATCAATAAACTTTTCATTTGTTTTTCCTCAATTCATATTTCTGATTACAGCCATTATACCAACTGGCGGCAAAAAAAACAACAAAAGAAGACCTAATTGGGGACGGGGGATTTTCAGAAATCCCCCGTCCCCAATTTAACGCTTTAAATTATAAAAGAAGCCGCAGCTTGCGCCACGACTCCTTTTGCATCCGCAACCAGCGGATTAATGATTCATTTTAAAGACCGGACTGATCTTTTTATAGATCAGGAATACGATCAGGGATACCAACACGCCTTTAAGCAGATTAAACGGCGCTACCGCAAACAGTACGAAAGTGGTCAGACTGTCGATGGCTGAATTGACCGCTGTCCCCATCTGCACCAGCCCGTCGATCGGCATGCCAAATGCTACCGCATAGGTCGGCAGAAGGACAAAGGCGTTTAACAGACAGCCTACAGCCGTCATGAATACGGTTCCGGCTGCCATACCGACAATAGCTCCGGTCCGCGTCTTTTTAAACTTATAGATCAGCGCCGCCGGAACCACCAGGGAACATCCGATCAGGAAATTGGCGATTTCTCCTACGCCTGCTGTCGCAGTTCCGTTAATAGCAAAATTTAATAATATCTTTAAAAACTCAATAGCCACTCCCGCTGCCGGTCCCATAGCAAAACAGCCAACCAGCACCGGGACTTCGCTGAAATCAATCTCATAAAACGCCGGAGCGAACGGCAGCGGAACCTCAAACAGCATCAGCACCACCGCAATAGCGGACAGCATGCCCACCTGGGCCATCGTTCTGACTTTACTCCTGGATCCTGCGTTTACACTGTGCATTACTTCTGTACTCATGTTTCTTTCTCTCCTTTTTTGCAAAAATTTGTTTGTCAGAAAGAAAATCTTCCAAGAACTATGCAACGGGCCGGCAAAAAACCCCGATACTAAAAAGTACCGGGGTCATAAAATCTGCTTACTTCCAATCACACAACTCTTCTCTCATCCAGACTGTACTGTCGGTTCCGGAATCTCACCGGATCAGCCAGTGTGAAAAACAACACCGGGTCGCGGACTCTACCGCCGGTTGGGACTTTCACCCGACCCCGAAGAATTTCTTTTTCTATCGTATTTATTATATGCCATTCCATATACTAATGCAAGACTTGTTTTACAATTATTTATCGA
Source organism: Merdimonas faecis (assembly GCF_001754075.1). Taxonomy (GTDB): domain Bacteria; phylum Bacillota; class Clostridia; order Lachnospirales; family Lachnospiraceae; genus Merdimonas; species Merdimonas faecis. The sequence goes on from NZ_MIEH01000033.1 coordinate 9,851, forward strand.
ACATATGTTTGCTTTTTATGCGATTCTATATTATAATACTACCAACAAGGAGGGATGTTATGAGCACGCCGCATATTTATATCGCCATTGACCTTAAAAGCTTCTACGCTTCCGTAGAATGTGTGGAGCGAGGACTGGATCCTCTGACTACCAACCTGGTGGTAGCCGATCCTTCCCGGACAGACAAAACTATCTGTCTGGCCGTCTCACCCTCCCTGAAAAAATATGGCCTGTCCGGCCGCAGCCGCCTGTTTGAAGTCCGCAAGGTTTTATCTGATATCGAAAAACGTACGGGAAATCCAGTCCCCTATATCATAGCGCCGCCCCGCATGGCTCTCTACATGGAATATTCCGGCCGGATCTATTCCATTTACCTGAAGTACGTCAGCGCTGATGACATCCATGTCTACTCCATCGACGAGTGCTTTCTGGATATCAGCAATTATCTTGCCCTTTATGATACTGACGCCCGTTCCCTGACCAAGGCCATTCTCCAGGATGTACAGAAATCCACCGGCATCACCGGAACTGCCGGGATCGGCACCAACCTTTACCTGTGCAAGATTGCCATGGATATCATGGCGAAACACACGGATCCCGACGAAGACGGTGTCCGCATCGGAAAGCTGGATGAGGAATCCTATAAATACCTGCTCTGGGATCACCGTCCCATCACCGATTTCTGGCGCATGGGACCAGGCACTGCAAAGGCTCTGGAAAAGCGCCAGATCTTTACTATGGGAGACCTGGCCCGGGCTTCGCTCGACCAGGAAGAGTGGCTTTACAAAACCTTCGGGATCGACGCCGAGCTTCTCATTGACCACGCCTGGGGACTGGAACCCTGCACCATGGCCGACATTAAGCACTACCGTCCGGAAACGAATTCCCTTGGCAGCGGCCAGGTACTGCCCTTTGCCTACCCTTATGACAAAGCCCGGATCATTGTCCGGGAGATGACGGAAGAATTAATCCTGAACCTAACCGCCCAGGATCTGGCCACGGACTCTGTCACCCTGTATATCGGCTATGACCGTTCCGGCCTGGACAGCCCCAGGTCTAAGGCTGTTCCGGCGTCCTCGGCCATCCACATTGACCACTATGGCCGCGCCGTTCCCAGGCCCGCTCACGGCACCGCCAGACTGGAAAGTCCCACTTCCAGCGCCAGCCAGATCCTTCCTGCTGTCCTCTTGCTCTTTGACCGGATCGTGGATCCAGGGCTTCCCGTCCGCCGCGTAACAGTCACGGCCAACCGAGTGGTAAGCGATGCCTATACACAGTTTGACCTCTTTTCGGATCCTGCAAAACAGGAAAAAGAAAAAAGGCTCCAGCGAACCATGCTGGAGATCAAGAAAAAATACGGAAAAAATGCAATTCTGAAAGGAACCAGTCTGCAGGAAGGCGCCACCACCATCGAACGCAACGGCCAGATCGGCGGACACCGCGCCTAAGGAAAGGCCGTTTGATACTATAGAAAGAAGGAAAGGATATGAAACCGCTCCGCACAAAAGCCGCCCGGATCTACGGCGACATCATCGAAAAATCCCGCCCGGAAGACGAGGATTCCCGCATTCGCCATCCCCGGATGCCCATCCCGGATCGGGCCAAGATCTTTGCGCCTTTTGCCGCCCTGACCGGCTACGAAAAGGTCATCGATCAAAAATCTGCTGAAGCACTTCTGGTCCCCCGCCCCATCCTGGCCGAAGACAAACTGGAGGCTCTGTCTGTAATGCTGGGACAGCTTCAAAAAGGCCAGACGGTACAGGTGGCCTTTTTCCGGCAGGAAACCACTGGGGAACCCGAGCATACTCCCACAGACTCCCCTTCCTTAGGCGTCTGCTACACACAGATCGGGGCAGTCTCCCGCATCGACACAGACAGCCAGCTGCTCACAATAGAAGGGACGGAAATCCCATTTCAGGATATTCTGGAACTTATTCCTGTCCCTCGGTCGGTTTAATTGCTCCCTTTTCACACGGGTTTCCAAACTCTTCCATAAGCTGCTTTAAGTACTCCGGATCGTTGATCGCCCGTAATATATCCTCTGTACGGTTCTGCTTTTCCAACATTCTATACAAATGATTCAAGGCATCTTGGCCTGTTTCCCGGCCTTCCCTGATTCCCGCTTCCCGGCCTGCCTCCCAGGACTCTTCCCTCTCTTGACGCAAGTGCTTCTCCTGATCATATTCATAGATACTCATATGCTTTGCCTCCGCCCGGTTCTTTCTTAAAAATTCCTCCAGGATTCCCTCTTCGATACACTCATTGATGGCCCGCTCTACCGCATTTTCAATCGACGTCTCTCTTACATATCTCCTTACACGGTCTGTATATTCTGCATACTCCCACAGAATCTGGCAGGCGTCCATAAGCTCTGGATTATGTCCCGCGTTGATGTTCAGCATCTTGGCCTCTAAATCCAGCTTATGCGTTTCTTCCTCTGCCGCATACATATCTGACAACCGAAGAACCTGGCTGTCCGGTCTTTCCTCCTGCCCGTTATAAAAAATGATAAACTGGGGCGGCGGAATCTGTCCCTTATGATACGTTACCTGTTCTTTTCTCTTTCTTGTCATAGGCGCCTCCTTTTTGTTCTATGCAGGAGGCCTCCCAAAAATCTGCTGCCGGCCTTATCTCTTAAATTTCTCAAAAGCATCTGTCCTGGAAACCTCTCTGCAATATTAATTGGGTGACAAAGCATTGAGATTTCTTTTAGATCTTTTTAGAATTTTAAGACACGGCAAATGCCGCAAAAGAAAAACTGCCAGAAATATAATGCTTTGAGTATATACTAGCATATATTTTTCGCAGTTTCCATGTGAAAAGTTTTATTTTTTCCTACCCTGTGATCAGCTTAAAAAGCGCGATGAGAACAGAAAATACCGCAACGCCCTTTTTCAATGGTTCTGGCTTTAAAACCGCCGCATTTTTGCTGCCTGCCCATACGCCAATGCCGTGGCTTACCATCGACACAAAAAGCAGCACCGCCATCTCCTTCGGATCACACTGAAGACTGTAGCCGATGCAGGAAGGGATTGCAATAAATACAGAGTTAAACAGCGCTACCCCCACCGCAGTCTTTACCGGTACGCCAAGGACGACCAGAAGCGGCATCACCAGAATGGGTCCGCCCGCCCCGGAAAGTGCACAGAGAGCTCCTGTTACCGCGCCAAAGACTATGCTAAGGCCCATCGGCAGAGGTTTTCTCTCCTCTGATTTCTTCTCAGCCGGCTCTTTTCGGAGCAGTATGGAAATCCCGGAAGCCAGCACAACCAGATAAAGAATCCTTTTTACAATCGCTTCATCGATCATAAGATTGAGGCGGATCCCCAGTACTGCTCCTATAAGACTTCCGGCACTGATCACAAGAGCAAGCTTAATATCCAGGTTCTTCGCCTTGTAATAATTATAGGCTCCCAGCACGCCGGAGATCAAAAACGCAAAAAAGCTAAGCGCCATGCCCTGCGCCGCCGGCATCCCCAGGAATCCCGAATACAGCATGGGCAGGAGAAATCCGGCGATCCCCGTCAGCCCGATCATTCCTCCCACCAGCAGATTGGCGATGATGATTATGATATACACCGTCATTTCCTTAAGCCATCCTTTCCTGTTCCCGGAAGCGGCACACTTCCTGGTAAATTCTCTGCTCATCCATCGTCAGGATCTCATAGTCTTTCATAAGCACCTTTCCGGCACAGATGGAATCCCTGACATCCCCGGCATTTACACTCTCCAGGATCGTGTTGGCAATCTGTCCGTAGGCCGCAAGATAAATCCTGTTTTTATCCAGTCCGATGATATCCGCCCTGGCCCCCGGCCGTATCGCTCCGTCCAGGCCGGCTCTTCCCCCCAGGCAGACCTGTCCGCCTTCCGTGGCCATTTTCAGGATTGTCTTTGCCGGCATAACAGCAGGCTCCGCAAGCGGCACGCCAAAAGTCAGGTTCATAACAGAACGGAAAATCTTCATCTCATTAAAGAGGCTTAAGCCTCCGTGAGCCGCACCGTCCGTTCCCAGACCGATCACAAGCCCCCGTTTCAAAAGCTCCGGCGTATGCGGAGCCGCTTTCCCGCAGTTGCTGAACGGGCAATGGCAGACCTTCACCTTACGGTCCTTCAGGATCTCTATCTCCTGTTCTGAAAGGAGAAGGCTGTGGGCTCCCAGGAAATGTTCTCCCAGCACGCCCAGACTTTCCAGATACTCATAAGGCCGAAGCTGTTTCCTTTCCATGTAGAAATTAACCTCCCCCGGATACTCGTTCATATGCGCCTGGAGCATGGTCTGTTTTTCCTTCGCCCGCTCCGCCGCCCGAAGGATCAGCTCCTCGGAGCAGGAAATCAGAGACCGCAGAGAATAGTAAACCTTAAGATTTCCAAATCCGTGGAAGCCTTCATAAAGTTCATCGGTCTTCTGGACCGCAGTTCCGGCATCCATGGCGATCGACTCCGGCAATCCTGCCTGATCCATGGTAGAATAGGAAAGCGCCCCTCTAAGCCCGCTCCCTGCATACACTTTTGCCGCTTCCTCCATAAAGTAGCTGCCGGCGTCGATAAATCCGGTGGTCCCGGCATGGATCATCTCCACCGCCGCTGCCTGTGCGCTCAGCCGCATTTTCTCCGGCGTCAGCGTACTCTCATAAGGCAGCATGATCCGGGTCCAGATCATAGGCATCTCGTCCAACACCCGTCCCCGCAGAAGCTGCTGCCCAGTATGCATATGGCTGTCCACCAGTCCCGGCATATAGATGCAGCCGCTTCCATCCAACTCTTCCTTCCACTGATAACGCTCTTCCAATTCCGCAGCCGTGCCGACCGCTTCAATTTTCCCACCACTGATCAGGATACTTTTCCCCTCTGTCAGTTCAAACGTTTCATCCAGATAATCACTGTTTCTGATCAAAAGATCTGCTTGATGTTTCATTTGCTTCTCCTTTTAAATAGCATTGGTCAAAGATAGCACAACCTGTGCAATTGCAGCAGATCCCAGGAAGGTTCCGGTCATGACCAGCACGCCTACGATAATCATTTTCCAGCCCTGTTTTACAAAGGACTTAATCTGATCTCCGATGGAAACGCCCGCATAAGCGCCTACCAGCGTCAGCGGCGCCGTAAAGTTAATGCCGTTTGCCGCAGCAATCACAAACTCCCTGGCCGGGCAGATCGGACTGGCTGCCAAAAGTCCGATGATAGAGCAGTATGCCACGATCGGCAGTTTCAAAGGCAGTATTTTACTCACTACTACCGCTGCCGCCGAAATCCCCAGCAGCACCAGGATCCCCGGCAGAGAATCCATAAATCCCACATCAAATCCGATAAAATTCGCAAGGGCAATGCCAAGCCCTGAAATCACCAGTAAAATTCCCCACTCTGCGTACCGCATCTACTGTACCTTCCTTTCTTCTGTCTCATCCGCTTCCATATTTTCCTGCTTCTTCCGGCTTTCCAGCACTTCACTCGGCTCTCGTCTGAGCTTTGCGATCGGCGGCTCCAAAAGCTGATACAGCTTCTTCGTCAATGGGATCCCAACAAAGATCGCCACATAAATCCCCGTAATACCGGAAATGGTCTCGCTGGTGCTGGCAAGGGCCGACAGTTCCGCCGCCATATCCGGATAGATCAGCGCCAGACTCGCCGTCGCACTGGCCATCAGGATGCCCGCTCCCACCCCGGAGGCCATACCAAGGGCATAGGGATGGAACAGGTTCAGAGAGGCTACGATGGTGGTAAGGAAGCTAAAGAAAATCGTTCCCACCATACCGCCTACCACGTAAATAGAAAGGCTTCCCCTTGTCTCCGGCGAATCCGGGCCAAACATGTCTGTGATCAGCGCCAGGTTGGACTCCCGGTTGATAGAATGGGTCGCGCCGATGGCTTCTCTCTTTAATCCCAGGAGAAGAGCAAACGGCATGGCCAGAAAGATCGTCCCCAGATTTCCGATTTCCTGCAGGATCAGCGCCGGTCCCGCAGACAAGATCACTTCAATGCTCGCTCCTGCATTGATGCCAAGCTTTGCAATAAACGGGCAGATCGCTACGATCACCAGTTTCGACGCCGCTTTGACCTCCTTTTTATTAAATATTTTCAGAACCTCCGGCCCCGAAAGCACTCCCATGATCAGGGAATAAAAAATAGGGAACAAAATCAGCGTTCCCGGTCCCAGCGGCACCTGGATCTGTCCGATGGAATCCGCGATCACGATAAATACAAAAGCCAGGATGAAAATCTTATACTCTGCTTTCAGCCTGGCCATCGTGGATGGATAAACATAGGTTTCCTTTTTCATCTCTCTTCTCCTTCGTCTTCTCATTCGTTTTTTCGTGATTTGTCACATACCAGCGCATTATATAAAAACAGACACAGGAAAAAAAGGACAAATGAGCTATTTTTGTTGTATACTGTAAAAAAGAGGGGGAAATCTGCTATGACATTATCTGAACTGCTTATCAAGGTGCCGGAACTGGAAAATTATCTCCGCTATATGCCGGAAGAACTGAAAACCCGTTGTACCATCAAGACCTATCCGCCAAAGACGATCATTCATCAAAAAGACGCCGAGCTTAATTACTTCGGAATCGTCTGCGAAGGTTATCACCGGGTTATCAATGAATTTGAAAATGGAAATGTATTTATGATCGAAAGAAATGATCCTATAGATTTCGTGGGCGAGGTGGCGATCCTTGCCGGGAAGCCGCGCACCTCCGTCACGATTGAGACAACGACGGACTGCACCGTCCTGTATTTTTCCAGAAAAGATTTTGAAGACTGGATTGAAAAAGATATTCACTTCCTGCGCCTGGTCTCCCAGAAAGTGGCATATAAGCTGTACCGTTCCTCCTACAACCGGGGCAACCGGCTGTTCTATCCGCCCCAGCACCTGCTTCTTCTCTACTTTCTCCAGTACATCGAGGAGTATCATTCCTGCGTCATCCGCCGGACCAGGGAGGAGATTCACGAGGAGACAGGCATCTCCGTAAAGACTTTAAACCGTACCATTAGGAAGCTGAAGGAAAGCGGTATGGTGGGGATCACCAAGGGGAAGGTGACCATGGACGAGGTCCAGCAGAAAATGGCAAGAGAATATGTGCAGGAGGGGAGAGAGTAGGCGGGCTGAGGAAATGCGGAGACAAACGCTAAAGAATTCTTCTTACCGGATACATTCCTGTTCCAATTTTATTCCCCATTCCATCATAAGCTGCAGCGTTTCCAGATACGGGGCTCCCTCGCTTCCCGCCTGTTCCATTAACCTTTTCAGTCTCCTTTTGTCATTTTCCGTCAGCGGTCTGGAAAACTCCCGGTACATGCTTAATTCTTCCAAGCCCATGTGATAGGGCAGAAATGGAATCCCTGTTTTCCGGCACAGATCTTTATAAATTTCAAATCCTCCCACGTCAATATCTCCAAAATGGAGATACTGGATTTCCGGCATCTCCCGGTATATTTTCTCCAGAAGAGTTCTTCTCACCCGGTTATGATATCCGCCCAGATAGATAATCAAAGCGTCTTTTTCCTCCCATCGGAAGAACGTGGTCAGATTTTCAATGGTGATCACCTTTTTCGTCCATTCCGTCCCGGAGATCCGGATGTCTGACAAGTCCTCCCCCGAAATGCCGATTCCCTGCCTCACAGCCGAAAGTTTCAGACAGGCATTTTCATCGTTTCCAAAATCCACTACGCCCTCGCCTTTCAGATATATGTAGTTCGGCGTATGGTAGATTCCGTACTCCGCCAGAATGTCTTCCGTCTCCATTCCTTTGAACTCTTCGGAAAATGTCCGGAAAATCTTTCCCAGCTTTCCTTCTAATTTTTCCAGAGCTTTGCTGTCCGCAAACTCACGGATGGAAAATTCCCTCTGATAGCTTTCCTTCTCATTTTCTTCTATTGCTGTCACTGCCTGCAAAAGACGTTCCGTATCCTCTGGACATGCAAGATCAATAAACTCCTTCACCGGCCGGTTCTTTAAAAGCCGCTCCTCCAGCCATGCAAGGAAACATTCTGCTACGGGCGTACTGCATGTTTCCCTGGCAGACCGGATGATTTCCAGCTGTTCGCAGATAAGCCCGGACAATGGCTTTCGTCTCAGATACTGATAAATCTCCGGCACTTTCTGCACATCTAAAATCAGACGTTCAATGATATGCCCTTCTTTTCCGGATTTCCAGGCAATCTCAAGCCAGCCCTTCTCTTCCATTTCATGCGCCCAGGCATGAATGCTTTCATAAGAAAGAGAGCTTTCGTCAAAATATTCCGGCAGTGATGACTTTGTAAACCGAAAACTGATATGCACCGCCACCTTGTTGTCGCCGCGAAAGAGGCTGCTTTTTTCATATGAGTCCAGAAGAACGTTCAGGATCCTGGTTTCAAAACGCACCATTATAATACTCCTCCACATAGCTTACCTTTTCATCCGTCATCACCAGCAGAGTTTCCTCCATGGCAGGGCTGATGTACTGGATCTTATCCGGCGGCGCCGCAATAATGATCTGCAGCGTAAGGCGCCGCAGAAACTCCAGTACTCCGCCGATTCTCTCGTCATCCATATTGTTAAACGCCTCATCAAACATAACCAGGCCGGCCGCCTCTCCTCCGATATTATTTCCATACAGCTGCACAAAAGATGCCGCTACCGTCACATAAAACGGCGTCTGCGTCTCTCCTCCACTCTTTTCCTCACACACCTTCGAATAGAGAGAATAGCTGCCGTCCATATGCAGAATCCTGATATCATAATCCATATATGTCCGGTAATCTGTAAATTCTTCCAATGTCCTGACATTATTATCATTGTCAATGGCCAGACGGTCAAAGAGTTCTTCGATCACTTCCTTGTGCGTCTCATGGAAAATACCGCTGAAAATGGATTCTCCCTGGATCATATTGAAATCATCCATGATCATTTCATAATATCTGCGGTGGCGGCGGCTGGGCATATAGAGGAACTCATACCTCTCATTGCTGAAAGTGATGTCTTTCAGCGCTTTATTCAGCTCCTTAAATTCATTTTGCGCCTGCTTCATGTTCTCCTGAAGCTTTGCCAGAAACTGCTCCCGGAACTCATCTTCGGCAGCTTTTCGGGCTGACTGTACCTTGTCTTCATATTCCAGCACTTCGGATGTCCTAAGCCTCTCATAAACAGCTTCAAACTCCGGATAGCCCTGCATATTCGGCGCCGCTCCAAAGTTGTATTCGGTTTTATACTCGATCATAACATCCTGCATCTGCTGCTGCACTTTATCAAGCAGTGTCAGATTCTTCTTCTGCTGTCTCTCAAAATTATCCCGGAACTGAACATAAGACTTCTGCTCCGTCTGTTTGTCATACTCTTTCTGCCAGTGAGGATATTCCTTCCCTGCACCTGCCACGATTTCCGCAAGCTCAGCGCTCTGTCTTGCTTTCAGATCTCTTTGCTCCTGGATCTCCCGGTCCTTCCCCTCGATCTTTTCCTGGATCTGTCCCAAGGCTTTCTGATATTTTCCTGCTCTTATCTCCAGCTCCGCCCGGATCTTTGTCAACGCCTCCAGCTGTACCTGCTTCTGGATCAATGTAGAATTCTGGTTCAATGTCTTAATGTTGTCCCGGCACTGCTTTACCGCCGCCCGGACCTTGAACAGACGTCCGATCACATCCAGCCGGTAACGGATGTCTGTCTCGTCCTCAATCGAGAGAAATCCAGTCACCCGTTCCAGGTTTTCCAGCCGCCCTTCCAGCTCCCCTACCAGACTTTCCAGTTCCTTCCTTTCTGTTTTCGCCTGCTCCAGCTGCACCTTAAATGCATTCTGCCCGATAAAGGGCACACGGAATATCTCCGGACGGATAGCGCTTGCCACCCGGTTTTGATATTTCATACACTCTCTGGTAATAGACACCGGATATTTCTTCAGATCCTCATAGCGACTGCACATCTGTACCTTTCCAAGAACCATATTGACAAAACGTCTGGCATAAGGATTCTTTGATGTAACCACCGATGCCAGCGTTCCTTCCGTGGCTTTGTCATACTGTTCCAGCCCGCGGGCATTGATAAGCCCCACGCCGTATGCCTTTTTCTCGCGGCGCAGCCTGTCATAGGTACCAAGAGCGATATCAAAGTTCTCCGGCTCCACCAGGAGATAAAACCGCTGGGTATTCAGATATCCTTCCACCGCATTGCGCCAGCTCTCGTCTGTAATCTCCAACGCTTCGCATAAGACCCTGGCCTCTGCCTCTCTGCCGATCCGCGCAAACTCCTCCAGGACAGCTTCCCGCAGCCGTTCCACGGATTCAGGATAAGAAAGTTTCTTTTTCTCCAGATTGCCGATCTTATGTTCCAGACCCTTAAGCTCCTCCCTGCGCCGGGCCAGATGAATCTGTACCTCAGCAGCCTTACGCCGGATCTTCTCATACATTTCTTTCTTATACTGTATCACCTGTTCCAGGATTTCTCTCGCTTCGGCGGTACTCTCCAATGTGTCTATCCGCCCAAACACATCCCGATACCTGGCTATACAGCCGTCCACATCCTTGATTTCCAGCAGTTTCTCTGCCTTCTTAAGCGATCTTTTCACGCTGGCAAGGAGCTTGCGTTTCTCTTCCAGGAGCACCTTTTCCTCTTCTTTTAATCTCTCCAGCTCCTTTTCCTGCTCCTCCAGCGCCAGAAACTCCCGGTTCTGTTTCAATTCCACACGCAGATTCGTCTCGATTTCCTGCTGCTGTTCTTTTTCCTGAACAACCGCTTCCAGATCCTTCTCCGTCTCTTTTTTCCGGTATTCTTCCGCCCGTTTCTCTGCTTTCAGCCGCTCTGTCTCCTCTCCGGCAATGTCCACAGCAGCCCTTGCGAGGAAATACGTGTACATCTGGTCCTTCTGTATATTGTCTGCCGCCTCATCATGAAGCTTTTCAATCTGCTCCAATTTCTGCATCCTGCGCCTTACAGACTCAAGGGTTCGCTCCAGATCCTGATAAGTGCGCACATTTTCCCGCAGGACATCAATATTTACCTCTTTTTCATCCAGAACATAGGAATACACAAAATCTTTGATATCATCGATCGGCTTAAAAGCAAGCGCTTTGGGTATCAGGCTGAAAAACTTGTCCTCAATCCTTCCAAGCCTTGACTGAACCACTTTTCTTGCTTCTGTCTGAGTCTTCATCCACTGCCGGATCCTCTTGTCGTTATGCGAACGGAATTCTGCAATAGATCTGGGCGTCTGATCCTTCTTAAAAAACATGTCATCTGAGAGCATACTGCCGTCGATCAGATATCTGCCAGTGGTCTCCTGCCCTTCTGATGCAGAATCCACCACTGCTCCCAGGATAAAGTATTTCTGCCGGCTCTCTTCATAAAACTCCAACGCCACATGGGCGCTCACTTCTCCCGTTCTTTCATACGGACGGCTCTCTTTTCCTGTCTTACATCGGATATAACCTGTCAGCTTCCGCTTCCCGTTTTCATGGGCCGCCTTATTAAAAGAACCGGTGGAACAGAGCACCACAAACTGGATCGCATCCAAAAGCGTCGTCTTCCCCGCCCCGTTTTCTCCGGAAAGCAGCGTCGCCGATCCGAAATCTATCATACAGTTTTCAAACCTGTGCCAGTTAATCAGCTTCATTCTCGTCAGCTTCTTCATCCGTCTGCCTTCCCTTTCTGTATATCTCTACTTTCCCATATGCCTTCTTAATATCGTCAATCTGTACTGCCATCAGGATAGAATCATAAATCAATATCCTGCTCTCTTCATTTGCCAGATCCCTGTCAAGGATCTCGATCAGCTGAAATCTGCGGAACACACTGAGCGCATTGCGCATAGTCGTCTTATCGATCATTTTATCCCGGATCTGCAGGCTTAGATACTTATCCTGGATATCTCCCAGGTTTACGATCACTTCATCGCTGATAGAAAGCTCCCTCTTTTTTTCATCATACAGGATCCTTAAGATCAGGAGAATGATCGATTCATACAGCTTCAGATTCATACGGTTATAATTATAGGCATTCACCAGCTGTATCACGCCCAGTTCCTCATTCACTTCCAGCCGGTATCCCAGCACATCCAGGTACGTCTTAAATTCATTTTTATATTTCAGCACGAAATAATAATCTGACTTACTCGTCTCATTTGCCCTGCATAAAAAGCAGGCGGATAAAAGTCTGTTGCTGATCCGCCGGAAATCCTCTTTTTCCCTCTGCAGCATTTTATCAAACAGTTCCATCTCATTTCCTCCTGATTCTGAAATCCCGGAACCTGTATCCCCTGACCTCAATCATCTCTTCCGGCTCCACATAATATTTCAGCTTCTTTCTCTGCCCATAGAGCCTGACATAGATAATCTTCACAAAGTCCTCCGCCGAAGCAAGCGGAAGCTGCGACGCCATCATCTGCGGGCGGTCTTGCAGCTGATCCAGCACATAATTTTCTATTTTCTCCTTGCTTAAAACGCGCTGCATCTTCTCCATCATCTTCCGCAGCTTCTCCTGCCGGGCTTCCAGATCCACCTCATGATTCTCAAGTTTTTGCGGAACAAACTCTCTTTTTCCTTCCGTAGGCGAATAGAATGACCGTTCATCCAGAAAGCTTACGGAATACAGACGGATCAGATCTTCCAGGAAACCAATCTCATAGATACCGCCCAGCGCCATCTTATCTTCATTGATCCTTTCATTCACAGCCAGAAGTATTTCTTTCAGCTGTCCCCTCACATCTTCGTTACCGGAAAGCAGAAACTTCGCCCGGTTGATGGCCGCCCGCTGATACTGTGTATTCTTCTGGTTGATTTCATTTAAGATGTCGTCCATATTCCGGAAGGCCTCTATGATCTCATGCAGATACCGATATACCGTATCCTGTGCCTTTTCCAGCGAAATCTCCTGGAGCTGCGCCAGTTCCCCTGATGCCTTCTCTATGTAAGACCGGCTCCTGCTCCTGCTTTCCAGCCGCTCGATAATCTCCGGCCGGAACTTGGACACATTATCCGAAGTCAGAAGCCTGTGGTAGGCTTTATCTACAATATTTGTGATATAATCATTAAACAGCGCATCCATAATCTCCGCCACTGTGCGGTGCCTCGTCAGCTCGTCAATATAATGCTTGATATTGGAATTCAGATTTTTAAGTCCCGTGATCAAAAGATCCGTATTCTCCAGGATCTGCAAAAGCACGACTCCCGGATGATCCGTATTTGCCCTGACGAGGCTGTAAATTGTATAGATATAGCCCTGGTATTCTACTTTCCTCCCGTCCGCGATCTCAAGGAGCGTCTTGATCAGACGCACTGCATAATCCATAAAATTCACTCTCTGGACATAGCTTTTATCTGTCTCGATCTCAATCCAGCCATAAAACTCCAGTTTCCTTAAGATTCCGTTAGCCTTGCCTCTGCTGTCCGCCTCCGCAAACTCTTCATCCACCACATCCGCAGCAGCAGACTGTTCAAAATAGTACTGCAGTTCATCTACAAGCACTTCTCTTTCCACACCAAAAGAAAGCTGATGCTCCATCACGGAAAACAGCCTGCAGATACAATCCCAATATACGATTCGGTTCGGTGAAGAAAGGGGAACGAAAAAGTTCCCCGGAAGAATATGAAACATTGAGCGCCCCTTCCTTATACGAATTTCACTCTGCATCACTCCTGGTGTAATAGGTTGAACGGCCGGAACCATGTTTTACCAATACTCCCCTGTCAACCAGCTGTTTGATAGAATTTTCCACAGAAGTCTTTCCGATAGTCGGACAGAGTTCCATGATATCACGCTTAGTAAATTTTCCGATTTTGCCATACACAGCACGCCTTACGACCTCTACTGCCGGGAGCTTTTCACTAACAAGATCTACTCTGTCCTCAAAGTCTCGGTATGCTGCAAGGATCGTTCGCAGTAGATACTTAATGAACGGTGCAGGATCTTCCTGGTTCTCATACCAGCCACGCTGACAGGCTTCCAACGCATCGTAATACAGATTTTTATTTTTAGCAATCTTACTCTCCAGCGAGATATATTTGCCGATCACATAACCGCTTTTATATAAAAGTAAAGTTGTGAGCAACCGGCTCATCCTCCCATTCCCATCGTTGAATGGATGGATGCAAAGGAAGTCATGAATAAAAACAGGGGTCAGGAGAAGGGCATCAATTTCCTGAGTATCAATCACACGATTGTAACTCTCGCATATCGCATCAACCGCAGGCGGAGTCTCATATGGGGTTACCGGAGTAAAGAGAACAAATTCATTTCCCTCTGAGTCTGTTGCACTAATATAATTTTGTGTATTCTTAAAGTGACCACCGATCCCCTTCTCCGAATACCGAAACAGGTCACGGTGGAGCTGCAAAATATAATTCGCCCGGATCGGGATATATTCATAGTTCTCATGGATCGTGTTTAAAACGTCACGGTATCCCATAATTTCTTCCTCATCCCTGTTCCGAGGCGCAGTTTTATCCGCCACCAGTTGTTTCAGCCGTGTATTAGTAGTCCGGATGCCCTCAATCTCATTAGATGCCTCGGTACTCTGGATCTTTGCAATCTCTACCAGCCTATCTAGTTCTTCTGGTTTTTGCTTAAGATACAGTTCCTGTCTGCCCTTGTATTCGTGGATTTGGGCGACAAGCCCTAAGATCTCGTTATCCCATGTCTTGTTCTTCAGAGCAGAATAATCAAACGACCTCATTTTCTCCTATCCTTTCTTCTTTTCTCCCAAATTATAGTTGATTTTAGGAGAAAAATCAAGTTGTTAGGAGAAAGCTTCTCCCAAAACCGTGTAGGATTACTTGCGTTTTTCTTATGGTCAGTTGATTTCCTTTTATTTTTTGGCTATAATAAGATTGAATCGTATTTTAGCCAGGAGGTCTCGATATGACATATATTAAAAGGGATTTGGAACCAAAAATATTATCGTTGTCCAAAGAATATTCAGCCATTCTTATCACTGGCCCAAGACAGGTTGGCAAAACTACTATTTTGCGCCAACTAATGCAAAAAAACAGAGCTTATGTCACGCTCGATGATCTTGAAAACCGGGCCATGGCTCAAAATGATCCTGCGCTTTTCCTTCAGCTGCATGACCGTCCAATTCTTATTGACGAAGTTCAGTATGCTCCACAGCTTTTTTCATATATTAAGATCGAAATTGACAATGGTGCCGAATCCGGCAGTTTCTGGCTTACAGGATCCCAGTCGTTCCGTATGATGGAACTGGCCCAGGAATCACTGGCCGGAAGGGTGGCTCTGCTCCACATGCCATCTTTATCACAACATGAAATCTATGGCAGCGGAAGCAATTCTCCTTTTTCAATTGATCTGAATGCACTAAAGGAAAGAGCCACAACACATGCACCCGCAGATATGCAGGAAATCTATCAGCGCATCTGGAAAGGGTCTATGCCAGGATTAATCAGCGGCCGCTTTTCCGACCGGGATGTTTTCTACAGCAGTTACCTTCAGACCTATATTGACAGAGATGTCAGTGAGCTTATCCATTTAACCGACAAACTGATATTCCGTGATTTTATCCGTGCGGCGGCCTGTCGTATCGGACAGCTGCTAAACATTCACGATATTGCCCAGGATGTTGGAGTATCTGATGATACCGCAAAACGTTGGCTTCAGGTTTTAGAAAAATCGGATATTATTTTTTATCTTCGGCCCTACTCCAACAATCTTTTGAAACGCACTGTAAAAACTCCTAAGCTGTATTTTTTTGATACAGGACTTGTTGCTTATCTTACAAAATACAGTTCGCCTGACATTTTGGCAAACGGAGCTTTAAACGGCGCAATTCTTGAAAACTATGTGGTGTCTGAGGTTTTGAAGACCTACCAAAACGATGCAAAAGAATGTCTCTTGTGGTACTATCGCGATAAAGAAATGCATGAGATTGATATGATTATTGAAAGCGACGGCATACTGCATCCTCTGGAGGTTAAGCGTTCCGTCAATCCAGGCAGCAAGCTGATCGGTGCATTCGATATTTTAAATAAAGGCAGTGTCCCAAAAGGGAAGGGCGCTCTTCTCTGTATGCGTCCCACACTGTCAGCAGTCAATAGCGATAACTATATTATCCCAATTTGGATGATATAAACGAAGGCATAGTCCAGATCTATTCTGATGCTGGGCTATGCCTTCATCGACACTTCTCCATTGTCCTTCCTCCTTTGAAAGTACTGAAAGCTCATAATTGACCTCGAGAGAGCCTCCAGATTTTGTTTCCGAAGTTCATCTTTGCGGCAATAGAATTGACTCATATCCCACAAAGTCAAGTAAGTTTGCTATGGCAGTCAGCCGACAGGCTACCGCAAAGTTTTTCAGTGCCCCTCCTCCCTGGAACAGTTTTACTCCTTCCTTCGCAAGTCGATGACGCCAATCCCACCAATATCGGTAAGCCTCATCTCTCTTTCAAACCAGCTTAGATCTTCCTCTCTTCTCTCCACGAACATTTTCAGATAATCGGGGATTCCTTTCCTATAATGTTTAATCCCGATGACTCCCGGCAGATTATTCCGGTTCTGTTCCTTTTGGATCAATATCTGGTTCATTCTATTTAGCAGCCTTTCCGCATCTCTAACAAACAGCAGATCACAAAGAGACAGTTTAAAAGAACAATTCAACAGATCTCCATCCAGAATCTTCCGCCTTGAGCCGCCAAACAGCAATTCATAAACCGCTGATGCCAAAGATATATAGCATCCATTCTCGCAATCCTCACACCACCTGAACGTTTCCTCGCTCAGCCAGGGATTATTCTTCATTTGCTCATTGATATCCGACTCTCCCGTCGAATAAAACATATATAACGGCAGGGCATCTTTATATTTAGCCTCATTTATAAGCAGATCAATCTGCATCCCATTTTTATTACTATAACTTAACAATGGATAATTATCCCTGGTATAAAGATAAAGCTTTTTGGCCTGTACCAGAAAACGGTATGCACAATACTCCTCCGAATACATATCCGAAGTCAGAATCCACCATTCCCAGTCACATCCATTTTCCGCCTCTTCATGCTTTGTAAATGCCTGATAATATATGTCAGGGCATTTTTCTGAAACCTGGTACAACAGCCAGTCTGTTAAAGATTCCTCTTTCACATGTCTCTGTTTTTTCAGCCACCAGTAAAGCTGACTGGAACAATCATGAAACAACATAATTCCATCACTCTCTTTCACACGCTTCTCCAAACTCTTCCATATGTCGCTTTGAATACATATTCATTGATACCCAAGGGCCTTGAATACATACTAGCACAGATTCCCCACTGTTTCTACTTGTATTACTCTCGTTTTTCTTATGCGCAGTTGATTTCTTTCTGTTTTTTACAAATAATAAACTACCGCAAAACGTTGGCTTCAGGTTTTAGAATATTCTGACCTGTATCATTGGCGCGCCAGGCTAAAAAAGTCATCATTCAGCGCCATAGCCCGGATCATGGCAGCCTGATCTTCGGAATTTATCCGAAGACAGGTAAACGGATAATAGCGCTTAACCGATTCTTTATTATTTTCAATATCCGCAAATATCTTTTCCCAGTCCTTCTCCCTGAGAAGAATGGAAGTATTCTCAGAGACAAGCCATTTACAACGATTATATGCCGTATCTCTCATTAGTCTGTCGACCAAGTCCGCTTCTGCCTGCAGTATATGCTGACAGACACCATATGACTTCTTTGCGGCCGCCTCCAGAACCGGATGAATCGTGTCCCCCGGTTTATACCGTAGCAGGTCTTCATAATCCGAAATGTCATATTCTTTGTCTACTTTTCCTCTTTCATATAATCGCTGTATCAGCAGTTCATCCGCATTTTCGCCAAGTAACAGGCTGGCATATATCTTCTGTTTTTCTTCCGTACTGAACGGAAGCCTCTCAACCCTTTCATAAAATCTGTCCGGCACACAGCGAGACGGCGGTTGTATTGGTTCATCCAGATATTGATTGATCAGTTCTGTCGCCTGCAGACACTGGCTGCGTGTTATATCTCCGTATATGAATATCTTGTCTCCCAGTCTTGCTTCAAGAAGGCAGGCGATCGCCAGAAGATAAATGTGATATGGTTTGCCAGATGTTGTCCGCCCCCATGTGGTCCTTACCTTCTGAAATCTCGGGTCTTCCCAGCTGTAATCCATACAATCCGCTATCGCTCCAAGCATAGCATCCCCGGCCTCCTGATCAAACAGATCGCCTTGAACAAAATCCCTGAATAATGAAATGTCATCTGCGGTCTGCATTGTTTCATAATCCCCGGATGCAGTCCATCCGATCCGCTTCGCATTTTTGCCAAGCCACCAGGCCGACTCCTCTTTCTCAGCTGTAGGAATAAGACAGATTGTATCTATACCTTTCACATTTACCTTTCTTCGTTCTGCCAGCGGAAAAATCTTAAGAAAACGAAGCGTTTCCTCGTATGCCTGTACCCATTCTGCCTTTGAAACCGAATTAGAAACTGCCAGACTTATGTATTCACCCACTCTGTTTCCCCCTCTCCTCAAATTTGTTTATACGTTACGTTTTTACGGTATTTTATCATTCAAAAAAATGCATGTCAATCACAACACGCATTTCAGGCAATTTAACATTCTTCTTTCAAGGCATCGAAATATCCCCTCAACCGGTCTTTCTGCCGCTCCGAAAGAGCACGGTATTCCTGGATCAGAGATATTTCTCCACTGCTTAGGACCAAATCATACTCCACCGGCTTCCCCTCTGACAAAAGCTCATACGGCGACACATGCAATACTTCACATATTTTCATTATTTTATCCGCTGCCGGGTTGGTCTTCTTTCTCTTCCAGTCACTGATCGTACTCTGAGATATTCCTGTCCGATTTGCAAACTCTTTCTGGCTGATCCCTCTCTGCTCCATGAGCAGATAAATCTTCTCGCTGATGATCAATTCGTTTCTCCTCCTAAGTTTCTTCCGCTACACACATATTTACGTTCTCCCAGATCCGCTCTTTGCCCGACGCCTGCCTTTCTCAATTCCGTACTCGCTCTCCGATGCATTTATCACTTGCGAGATCCACTGTCTCCGGGAACTCCAGTCAATTCTTCTTCCAAAAAAGCCTGCTTTTTACATTGCGTATTTACACGGCACATACCATGTAAAAGGGAATCTAGCAAAACACTCTAAGACACCACATCCAATAACAGCCTTTTACAGATTTCCTGATTGTCGATATCAGCAGCATCTTCATCTACCCCTGGTTTCCGTTTATAAAACAGATAAAAGAAATTATCTCTCTCACGCTCTTTCGCCTGCAAAGAAGTTACAATATCTCCAACTTTAGCAACTTTTTCTCCTTCCTTGGTTTGAAACACAATATTCGTTGAAGAAAAATCGGCCTTTCCAAATCCACTGTTAAACTGCGATGCCATCAGAATGATGAAGTTGCACTCCATATGATTTTCATCTGCATACTTTTTCAGAGAATTCATAACCTTTAATATTTTCTTTTTATCTCTTAACTGCGTTTTCTTTGTTTCTGAATCCATCTCTGTCTCTTCAATAACCTCTTTTTCTTTCTGCAGCTTTTCTATCAGCACATTATCTATCACCCAGGAATCAGTGCTTTTAGAAAGATACAAGGCCGTAACACTCATAGCATCTTCAAAATCCTGCAGCAGTGATCCGCCGTGCGTCATTTCTAATATAAAAGCTTTATACTCCGCTTCAGATTTCCACACCGGATGTCTCCTTCCCCTGCGTTCAAAAAATTCACGACTCATATCATTCGGAAATGCATTCTTCATCAGATAAACAATATCATCATCGCAAAGCAGAGAGATGGAAATCCCCTTGCGAAGTTTTTGACCCTTCTCAGACAATGTTTCTATGGAGAAAAGCTTTTTGCTGCCTTGATTAACCTCTTTGCTAAGATGCGCAATAATATGCTGAAGAAGATAAGTTTCATACAACACAACAGGATGCGACTGGATCCATTTCTTCTCCGCATCATGCGCATAGACAACATTTTCAATCACACTAATCGCATTTTTATTATAGGCAATCTTATAGTTGCCCTGATCTCTTGCTATTGTGAGGGAACTGATCAGCCTTACATAATCTATGTTAACAGTATCAAATCCAGTAATATACGCATCTCTAAGCAAATAGTCCAGCTTATCGACATCTATAACTTTGGAGTTAAGCATAGCGATAAAACAGTTTTTAATACTATTTTCAACTGACTCTGTATTACTATATTGATACCCAGTAATACATCTTGCAAAGAACTCTTTCTCACTTTCCTTTAAGAAAAAGCTTTCAAATTCTATGATACCAATAATCGCACTTGCTATTTCATGAGGCGCTGCCGCCTGACTGTTTCCCTTCGGGACATCCTTTTTAAATAATTCGCTTCCGACACTCCTTATCAATCTTGTATGTAATTCCCTGTAATCACGTCCCTTTCCCAGATAAAACTCTTCTCCTGTATGCGAAAAAGGTGCATGGCCCACATCATGAAGCAAACAGGCAAGCTGAAAAAGTTCACCTATACGCTCTACCTCTTTCATCTCCTTTTCTTTGGACTTCACTTCTTCCACCAACCGTCTGGCAGCAAGATTTCCCAGGTAATATACCCCAATGGAGTGGACAAAACGATTGTGTACCGCAGAAGAATAAAGCGGAGAATAACTAGTCTGTAGTATTCTCCGCAGTCTTTGAAATGTAGCCGTATCTACAATATTATTCATATATTTTACTGGTATCTGAATATATCCGTAAATAGGATCTTTCAGCCTTTTGTACTCTTTCATACTTACACCCCTAAAGCCTGAATCGAACGTTGATTCATAAATGCAAGCAAAACATCCAATGCAAGATATCCCCGGAACTGGTGTACCAGATCATCTACATCCTTTCCTTCCTTCAGCGAAATCCCTTTTTCGCCCTCTTCTTCGTTTTCTTCAAAAAAATCCGAATAATTCCTGAACAAAGCATCAGTATTATCCCGTGACAGAATCAAAACCGCTTTTTCTCCATTTTCCTTTAAGATTTGAACCACTTCTGAACCATAACTTTCAAGTTCATGATACGTAAGAAATCTTTTATCCGTCTTTTTCAACACCTCGATCAGCGCGTTTGCCGCCAAATCCTCAATCCCAATATAAAAACACATATTCCCTCCAACTAAGCAAATCATCATTAATAAAATAGCATACAGATTATGTAGGAAAAGTATAACACTTTTTATGGTATATACTCAATATAGCATATTGCTGAATTTTATATTCCAATTGGGGGTGCGGACAAAAAGTTGGACTCTTGCACATCGTGACTAACGATGAAACACACAAAAGAACAAATAGCTATCTAACTCCAACTGCTGCAAATGCTGAAAATATCAATATTCTCAAAGCACCGGTATCGACCAGACGGCTCTCATGAACCGAAAGAAAACAGTAATAATTGATGCCCTAAAAAATAAATATTTCTTGACTTAATCCTGTTTATAGTATTCCCTTATTAGATTTTCCAACTTTCTTAAAATTCCGATGCAATCCTTTCCTTTAATTTCAGAAACATAATTCTCCTTCTGTGCTCTAAAGACCGCTCTAGTTTTCCCATCCACCTTATCATCTATTGAAACTTGATCCAGATCTCCAAAAAGAAGGATCGGCCTTGATTCCACGTCCTTAAATTTCATTCCCCCGACATCTTCTATTTTACACGTCAATCGAACACCTGACCATGATATCTGCGCAACTTCAAACATCTCAGCAGAATGTTTAAAAAGATTATTAATATAACGAATTCCCGATACAAATTTCCTTATATTCCTGTCAGTTATCTTTACTTGCTCCAACAAAACAACCGCTGAATATATGGCCTGACGCAGTGTATCAACCATATCCATTTCTTCTGTTGGTAAATATAGCGTTGTCACGCCGTATTTTTCCCGCTCCTTCATACAGTTCTCAATATAAGCATTATACTCATTCTCATATTGCGATCTATATTGGTCAAAACACCGAATATGATATTCTATATTATTCATAGATCCCCTTTCAGATGAACAGGTTGATCCTGCATGGACAATGTTACTTCATCAAGTTCCAGTCTTTGCAAAACCCCCATTTCCCCAGTAGTAATTACCTCATAGCCAGTTTTGCCGGATTCTAATTTTTCTTTATGTGGTTTACATGGTCTTGTTGCAGTTCCATCGCCACAAACAATCGCTACTGCGCTCTTTTTCACTTTCAAAGCGGAACAATCCATATAAGATCCATGATGCGGAACAATCAAATTATCATACCCCTCAGCTCTGAGATCCCATATCACGCTTTTTACTGCTTTATACGGAACATCTCCTGAAAACAGACTTTCTGTCAATTTCCCATTCTGCTGATTTTTAATCTCAATCAGAATACCGCCACAGTTTTCCTTTGATAAATCAAATTTCCTATTTGCCCCAACATAAAATGTTATTGTAGAATCTGGATTTTTTATCTCAACCAGCTTCCGCGCCGCAGAATTTCTCTGTACAATTGTCAGTTTATTTTTCTTAGTCAAATATGCAGCCAACCGTTTTGCGCTGATCGCATTTTTCTTAACAATTTCCGGTGCGATCCAGGGACATTCAAATAATTTCTCCGGAGCATATACACATCCCATAATATGATCATCATCCTAGTGGGACAGTACCACCGCATTCGGAATAACTTTTTGAAAACTTCTGACGGCCGCCCCATATTTCATTCTACTGCCACCAGGATGTGACCTCTGATGATATCCTACATCAAACATCATTTGAAATGAATCCCCTGATAGACGTATAAGATTCCCATTTCCGACATTATATATCCTTGTCGATGTAAAATGTACTCCATCCAGTAAAGTCTTTAACTGTCCCCTTATCACATGATCGCCAGACACTGGTGCCACCGGATAAACGTCATTAATCCTGTCAAGTATTGCCTGATCCAAAGTATCATCAGATATGTATATGCTACGTTCTCTAAAAATCACCGGACTGGCACTGCTTTCTATGACTCCCTCATATTCATCCCAACCAGCTGAATAAGGTTTTCGAAATTCTGCTATGAACCACCGATCGCCCATTTCTCTTAACTTTATCAATGTCTGGAAATCTGACCTAGCATCCATATAGATCAGATAACTATAAAAATAAGGTCGATATCCTGCCGGTCTCTGATTAGAATCTTCTCCGAAATATGATTCATCATATTCAAGCATATCCATCGTCATTACATTCAGCTTTGCTACCATCCGGCGTTCTTCCAATTCTTCCGGTGTTCGAATATCTTCCAGTTTCTCAATACTAACCCAAATCTGAGTTCGATAAATATTGTGAAATATCTCTTTAATCCTGCGTTCATGCTCATTCCATTCTCTTGGATATCTCATCAATCATTCTCCTATGTTTCGTCTTTTTATAAATACTCCTGCACCCGTTTCGCATCATGAAAAAGAGTAATTATATCGTCAGATCCTTTTGTTTTGTATTTTGCCAATTCCTCTTCAGTTTTAAAACACATAGTCGATGTATATCGCTCCTTCTCTTCGCTTTCATCCGCAAGAACTAACCGCTGCTTTTCACCTTTCCTAATACAATCCTGAAGCAAGGCATCAAATATGCAGATCAACGAAGGTACTTCTATCTTTACGCCAAACAGATCAAGTTCCGATACTGCTTCAAATTCAAAGAAAAATGGCTTCCCTATTGACTCACTCATATCATTTCCAATATCGTTAAAATCCCACTCACCATCAATATAATTAATCTTTTGGTTGTTACGAACAGGGATTTTATGAATGAGGTTCTGATATAATTGTTCTATCACACAGGCAGTATGAAAATCCACATCATCTTTTGGCGGAATAAAAGATACCTCGAGATACTCTTCTATTTTCAACACTTTTTCCCAAAACAGAATACTATTACTGTTAAATTTTTTACCATTGTCTGCGCATGATATACTATTTAGTTTTTGTCCTAAAAGCGTTCCCTTTCCTTCAAGATAAGCATTATAGATTGATGTTGATTCAACAATATCTTTAACACTTTTTGCCCTTCCAAGATTCAATGATATATTCAAAGTCATCCGCTGCGTCTTCCTGTCAGCGAAATATTTCAGACACAGTGGTTCTTCTTTCTCTGATTCAAATGCCCAAATTGAAATGCTGTTATTTGGAACCCTGGAAACTTTCAGGGTACGCTCATATTTATCACACCCAACTTTTATTTCAAATGGATCAGGTAGTCTGGGGGGAGACAACCAAAATGATCCTGAAACACATTTAATAGATGCCAATGGATTATATGCCATTTCTTTTACAGGAAATTCCTGTCCATTAAGAAGAACATAGCCGTCTTTAATCAAACTCAACCGAATAGGCTGTTGCGCATTGTATGAATATTCATAAACGTCCTTGTCCGTATAATGCTTACCGAGGATCTTTTTCTGTTCATCAGTCAGGTCTAATGAAAATCCTCCTAGCGTAAACGAATTATCCGTACCGGTAATAACACAATTCCCATTTTCATCAGCCACATACTTGACACCTTCGGGAAGCGAACGATTCAAATATTCGATAAGTGCCGGAGGAACAGCAAGCTGTGACTGAGGTTTACCTTTGAAAACTCTGTTAAAATCAACAAACATTAAAAATCCCCCTTTGAATTATCCCATATGATAACTTTTGAGAGCAGTTGATATTCTCCTGACTTATCAAGCCCCCATGTCATGATTTGTTCAGCTAAAATATCAAAATCTGAAAGGGTCTTAACGATTATGTATTTGAGGTCAGCATAATCAAAATTCAGAGATATCTCCTGAAGTCCAGACATCGCATTACTTAAATCATTTAAGCCGCCGGCATTTAAAATGTTTTCGTCAAAATACACCTGTTCAAATCCAGCTCTGGTTACATCCGGAATAAACCTCCATTCGCATTCATCAGTAAAACATTTTTTCTCAATTTTTCCAGTATTCCTGTTTTTCATTTTCCCCTCGTATGGCTTATAATACATCATTTCATGGAGCAAAAAGCTTTTCATCTTAAATTGTATCTTTGATTCTTTTCGGACATCTGATTTAAGCGCAGCCGAAAACGCTGTCGTAAAATCTTTTCGCAACTCAGAGTTAGGATTGATATATTGGATTGGCTGGATCTGTCTTTGCATCCCCCAGTACTTTGTAAAAGCCAGTCCATAGTATCCATACCACTGCAAATGTTCCTCAATCCGGTGCAGATTAATATCACAGAAACATTTCATGGGATATGCAATCTTTTTTAAATGGGGGATTTTCAGATACCTGATATCCTCCTCGCAATATCTCGGAGGCACCATTTTATTTTTTATATAAGCCACTATATGATCAAGTTCTGTTGTAAAAGTAAACAACGTATCCGCCTGGATCTTCGACGGGATGTGCGTTGATGTCTTTTCGCTTTTGGCAGAAGCCTTTCCTACTGACACAATTCTTTTATTATCCATATGTTTTCACCAATAAACTTTCTCTCTAATTCCTGCCCCGAGTCTGCGGGCTCTATAAACTTTTATATCTTCTTCCCTTGCGCCAGCCGCCTTTGTTGTATAAAAATTCTAATCAAAAAATGCGATTAAAGCAAAATGTGCTGCCCCCCCTATTTCCAGAAAATTCGCCACCACATAATATATTGTATAATATCATAATTTCGATTTCAAATTAACAAACCAAAGCAATATCTATAATCAGAAATCCCGACTCCACAAAAAACGACACTCCGGTAAAAATAATGTTCAGCGTTATTAGCGTCGGGTTAAAATAACCATCTAGTATAAATGTTTTTAAT
>NZ_MIEH01000034.1 GCF_001754075.1 Merdimonas faecis
CGTCATTCCGAAGAAATCCAATTTAAGCGCTTCGCTCGACTTGCATGTGTTAGGCACGCCGCCAGCGTTCATCCTGAGCCAGGATCAAACTCTCGTAAAAAGTTCTCTCTCGGTCCAGGAAAAACTACTCGCTTTTCCTATCCCGTTACTTACTGTTTTTGGGTCGGCATCTCTCGATGCCTTTCTCTGAATTATTCTTCTCAAAAGAATCTTCAGGGTCGTTGTCTATTATTTAGTTATCAAAGTTCTTCGTGTTTCGCTGTTTTCGACAGCCATATTAGATTATCACATCTTCAAGCGTTTGTCAACAGCTTTTTTTATTTTTTTCTGCTGTCCGTTTTCGCAGCTTTGTTTCCGCAGCGCTCACTTGCGACAGCTGTGATAGAATATCATGCTGTAAACTAAATGTCAATGCCTTTTTTCAACTTTTCTCATATTTTTTTCATCACTGCCTTCAGCGATGTATGGGAGACATTTTAGCATATGCTTTGAAAGCCTCTATTTTCCGCCGTTTTTCCGCAATACGACGGCCTCATATGGTCTGAGCACCAGCTCTTTTTCCGGTTTAAAATCTTTGTAATTTCCGATCATCAGCTCCGTCTTCCCCAGTTCCCAGTTGTCCGGGAGTGTAAACATTCTTGTATTTCCATAAAAATTGCAAACTATCAGCAGCTGCTCTTCTCCCAGCGTCCTGGTATATGCATACAGCTCCGGATCCTCCGGGAGCAGTAAATCGTAGGTTCCATATACAACAATATCATATTGTTTCCGAATACGGATCAGCTTCTGATAGTAACAGAATATAGAGTCCTCCCTCATCATCTGTTCTCTGGCATTGATCTTCTTATAATTAGGATTCACCATGATCCAGGGCTCCCCGCTGCTAAAGCCTGCATACTTTTCATCACTCCACTGGAATGGCGTCCTGGCATTGTCCCTGCTTTTATACCGAAGATAGCGAAGCATCTCCTCTGGCGTAAATACTCCCTGACCGGTCAGTTCACGATAGGCATTGATGCTGTCCAGGTCCCGGAAATCCGAAATATCGCCAAAGGGTACATTTGTCATTCCCAGCTCTTCTCCCTGGTAGATATAAGGCGTCCCCTGCATCATATGAAGACAGGTAGCAAGCATCTTTGCGGATTCCTCCCAATATTCCGCATCATTTCCGAACCGCGAAACCGAACGCGGCTGATCATGATTTTCCCAGAACAGACTGTTCCAGGCAATTCCCTCCAGACCTTTCTGCCATTTCGTCATAATATGCTTCAGATCCCGCAGATCCATCTTTTTATCCGACCATTTATTGGTACCGTCTGCATCCACGTCCATGTGTTCAAACTGAAAAACCATATTCAGCTCTTTTTCATCACTGCGGGCATATTTCTTTGCTTCCTCAAGCGTCACGCCGGAACATTCTCCCACCGTGATCGTGTCTCTTCCTTCCAGTACTCTTCTCCGCATCTCCTGCAGATATTCATGCACATGAGGGCCGTTTGCAGGCTCATTAAAGCTGGCATAGCCATTAATCCCCGGCTTTCCATCCGGCAGCTCCGGCTTTTTGGAGATCAGGCTGATCACATCCATCCGGAAGCCGTCAACACCTTTGTCCAGCCACCAGTTCATCATATCATAGACCTCATCCCTCACCCGGGGATTATCCCAGTTAAGATCCGGCTGCTTTTTGGAAAACAGATGCAGATAATACATATCCGTTGTATCGTCATATTCCCAGGCAGAGCCGGAAAAGCAGGATCCCCAGTTGTTCGGCTCTTTCCCCTCCTTTGCCGGCCGCCAGATATAATAATTCCGGTATGGATTGTCTTTTGACTTTCTGCTCTCTACAAACCATGGGTGTTCGTCAGAGGTATGGTTCACCACCAGATCCATGACAAGCCGGATCCCTCTTTCATGGGCGGCTTGCAGCATCCGGTCAAACTCTTCCATTGTTCCAAATTCTTCCAGTATCGCGCGGTAATCACTGATGTCATATCCATTATCATCCCCCGGCGACTGATACACCGGCGAGAGCCAGATCACATCTACCCCCAGCTCTTTCAGATAATCCAGCTTTTCCGTGATTCCGTTCAGATCACCGATCCCGTCTCCGTTGCTGTCCTTAAAACTACGTGGATATATCTGATACACCACGCTTTCCTTCCACCATTTCTTTTCCACGCTTTCCTTCCACCATTTCTTTTCCACACTTTCCACCACATATTCCTCCACTATCCACATGTTTTTTCCACATTTATGGGATAATTTTCGAAAGGGGACGGGGGATTTCTAGAAATCCCCCGTCCCC
>NZ_MIEH01000035.1 GCF_001754075.1 Merdimonas faecis
GGAAATCCCCCGTCCCCAATCGGATATGAGGAGGAACGATGGGAAAGAGTGTGGAAAACAAGGGTGTAAAAAACAGGATTGTGTCAGCGGCATGGCAGCTGTTTCATGAGAGAGGATATAATGGCACGACGGTAGATGATATTATTGAACTGTCGGAAACATCCAAAGGGTCGTTTTATTATTATTTCAATACAAAGGATGAGCTTTTAAATACTTTGTCTTTGATTTTGGATGACTATTATGAAGAGCTTGACAGCACGATGGATCCGGAGATGAATAGCTTTGATAAGCTTCTGTATTTGAATTATAAGATGCATGAGATGATGGAAGACAGGATCAGTATTGATCTGCTGGCGTCGCTGTACTCTACGCAGCTGGTTTCCCAGGGGCAGAGAAACCTTCTGGATCACAACCGGAATTACTATAAACTGATCACCAGGATCGTAGAGGAAGGCCAGAAGCGCGGTGAAATCCAGGCGGATCTGTCGGTGAGCGAGATCACCGGTTACTACTCTATGTGTGAGCGTGCCTTGGTTACAGATTGGTGTCTGAACCGCGGAAGTTATTCTTTGGGAGAATACAGCAGGAAATGTATGCCGATCATGCTGGAACATTTTAAGGCGAATTAATATGTGGAAAATGTGTGGATAATGTGGAAAAAATTTGATTGGGGACGGGGGATTTCTGGAAATCCCCCGTCCCCAATCAAAAAGGAGGAGGAGCTATGCTTATTCAGGGACTGCAAAAACTGACATTGCTGGATTATCCCGGCAAGGTGGCCTGTACCGTGTTCACAGCCGGGTGTAATTTCCGGTGCCCGTTCTGTCATAATGCGCCGCTGGTTATTGATACGCACAGGAATCCGGAGATTTCTCTGAAAGAAATCTACCAGTTTCTTGAGAAGCGAAAAGGTATTCTTGACGGAGTATGTGTGTCGGGCGGGGAGCCTCTGATCCAGCATGGCATCGAGATATTCCTGGAAAACCTGAAACGCATGGGATATGCGGTGAAACTGGATACCAACGGAAGCTTTCCTGATAAGCTGAAGAAGATCGTAGAGGAAGGCCTGGTGGATTATGTGGCCATGGATGTCAAAAATTCCCGGGAAAATTACGGGCGCACTATTGGGATCGAGGGGTATGACACCCGGAACGTGGAGAAAAGTGTCGGATATCTGCTGAGCGATGCGGTGGACTATGAATTCCGGACTACGGTAGTGCGGGAGTTTCACCAGCGTTCGGACTTTGAGGCCATCGGCAGATGGATCAAGGGCGCGAAGCGGTATTACCTGCAGCAGTTTCAGGATTCGGGGGATCTGATCCGGCCGGGACTCCATGCGTATAATGACAATATCATGAGACAGGCGCTGGATGTTGTAAAGGCATATGTCCCGTCAGCGGAGCTCCGGGGAATCTGATCACAGATGACCAGCTAAATAAGAGTATAAAATGGCAACAATATATTGTGAGAATGACAAAAACAAAACACAATATATTGTTGTTTTTTATTGACGTATATAGAGATATGGTGATATGATATAAGAACCGACGGAAGTTTTTGCAAAGTACGAAGCAAAAGGACAATGAATCAGGAAGAAACGAGCAAGAAAAGATAAAGAAACGGGGGTCATCATATGTATCAGGTAATGAAGCGGGACGGGCAGATTGCAAAGTTTGATCTGTCCAAGATCTGTGTAGCGATTGAAAAAGCATTTCACGCGCAGGAAAAAGAGTATAATCAGGATATCATCGATCTTCTGGCGCTGAAGGTAACGGCAGATTTTGAGCCGAAGATCAAGGACGGGCTGATCCAGGTGGAGGATATTCAGGATAGTGTGGAAAATATCCTGATCAAGGCCGGCTATGCGGATGTGGCAAAGGGTTATATTCTGTACAGAAAACAGAGAGAAAAGATCCGGAACCTGAAGTCTACGATGCTGGATTATAAGGAAATCGTGGACAGCTATGTAAAAGTCACAGACTGGCGTGTGAAAGAAAATTCTACAGTGACCTATTCCGTGGGAGGCCTGATCTTGAGCAACTCCGGTGCAATTACGGCAAATTACTGGCTGTCAGAGATTTACGATGAGGAAATCGGCCAGGCTCACCGGAATGCGGACATCCATATCCATGACCTGTCTATGCTGACCGGATACTGTGCCGGATGGTCTTTAAAGCAGCTGATCCAGGAAGGACTTGGAGGAATCCCGGGCAAAATATCATCTTCACCGGCAAAGCATCTGAGCGTCCTCTGCAACCAGATGGTCAATTTCCTGGGGATCATGCAGAACGAATGGGCCGGCGCCCAGGCATTTTCATCCTTTGACACCTATCTGGCGCCGTTTGTACGGACAGACCATCTGACCTATCCGGAAGTAAAGAAATGTATCGAATCCTTTATTTACGGGGTAAACACGCCGTCAAGATGGGGAACCCAGGCGCCGTTTTCCAACATCACCTTAGACTGG
Source organism: Merdimonas faecis (assembly GCF_001754075.1). Lineage (GTDB taxonomy): Bacteria > Bacillota > Clostridia > Lachnospirales > Lachnospiraceae > Merdimonas > Merdimonas faecis. The sequence continues at coordinate 2,468 of NZ_MIEH01000035.1, forward strand.
ACGGTGCCGGATGATCTGGCGGACCTGCCGGCGATCGTAGGCGGAAAGGAAATGGACTTTACCTATGGAGACTGTAAAAAAGAGATGGATATGGTCAACAAGGCCTTTATTGAGATCATGATCGAAGGAGACGCTCATGGACGTGGTTTCCAGTATCCGATCCCGACCTACTCGATCACGAAGGATTTTGACTGGTCCGAGACTGAAAATAACCGGCTCCTTTTTGAAATGACGGCCAAGTACGGCACTCCGTATTTTTCTAATTATATCAATAGCGACATGCAGCCAAGCGACGTGCGCAGCATGTGCTGCCGCCTGCGGCTGGATCTGCGGGAGCTCCGTAAGAAATCAGGCGGATTTTTCGGAAGCGGCGAGAGCACGGGTTCTGTAGGCGTGGTTACCATCAACATGCCAAGGATTGCCTATCAGACAGCAAACGAGGAAGAGTTTTTTGCAAAACTGGACCGCTTAATGGATATTGCGGCAAGGTCTCTGCATGTGAAGAGGACTGTCATTACAAAGCTTTTGAATGAAGGGCTTTATCCTTATACCAAACGTTACCTGGGAACCTTTGAGAACCACTTCTCAACGATCGGCCTGGTGGGCATGAACGAGGCTGGGCTGAATGCGAAATGGATCCGTAAGGATATGACCCATAAAGAAACGCAGGAATTTTCCAGGAAGGTGCTGAATCACATGCGGGAGAGACTGTCATCTTACCAGGAGGAATACGGCGATCTGTACAACCTGGAAGCGACGCCGGCCGAATCCACAGCTTATCGGTTTGCAAAGCATGACAGAGAGCAGTTCCCGGATATTATTACTGCCGCAGAAGGAGACGGAACGCCCTACTATACCAACAGTTCCCACCTCCCGGTCGGATATACAGAGGATATCTTCGATGCACTGGATATCCAGGACGAACTGCAGACGCTCTACACCTCGGGCACAGTATTCCACGCATTTCTGGGAGAAAAGCTTCCAAGCTGGAAATCGGCGGCTGCCCTGGTACGCAAGATTGCAGAAAACTACCGGCTGCCTTATTATACGCTGTCACCCACCTATTCCATTTGCAGGAATCACGGCTATCTGAACGGAGAACAGTATGTATGTCCGGAGTGCGGCGAGACGACGGAGGTTTACAGCCGGATCACCGGATACTACCGTCCGGTACAGAACTGGAACGATGGAAAGGCTCAGGAATTTAAGGACAGAAAAGTCTACGATGTCTTTCATTCCAAGTTCCATGGAAAGGCGGCGGATCTGACAGGAGAAAACGGCGGCGCTAGAGAGGATGTTAGACAGCCGGAAGTAAAAAATGTGGAAGGAGCGCTTCTGTTTACAACGAAAACCTGTCCTAACTGCGTGATCGCCAAGAGAACACTTGAAGAGGCGGGAATCCCCTATCAGGTGGTGGATGCACAGGAGCAGAAAGAACTGGCGAAAGCCTATGGAGTCATGCAGGCGCCGACCCTGGTGATCTCCGGGGATGAAGGAGTAGAAAAGCTGGCAGGTGCGGGCAGTATCAAGAGATATGCGGACGCACATGCTGTGCAGACATCATAAAGAAAGAAAATAAAAATCCGGGAAGAACCTTCCTTATAAAGAAGGCTTCCCGGATTTTCTTTTCAGGGCAGAATCCTTTCCCTGCATGAAATGGTCGTCTCGCAGGATTTCATAAGCGTTTTCATAATCGCCTTTCCGCATGTACCGCACCATTTTTTTGAGGCGTTCATTCGTCCTGGGGATGTGCATCCCATGGCGGACCGAATATTGTCCGATCCGGATCTGTTCAGAAAGGTTATTTTCATAGATCCGATTGATCCGTTCATTGTCCAGAATACTCAGGATCTCCATGTGCATATCGGTGTCTGCCACCTCCCAGGCATAAGGGTCCGAAGCGGCGGCACACATTCTGACCACTCTTTCCTCGATCCGATAAGAGTATTCCTCATAACGGCCCGATGTGAAAATCAGGCGGAAGGCAGCGCCTTCCAGCAATTCACGGAGCTGATAGATATCCTGGATATCCTTGTCCGTGATTTCCTTGACCGTGATAGAACGATAATAATCAGAGACCAGAAGTCCCTCAGCCTGAAGCATCTGGATTGCGGCGCGGACAGGGCTGCGGCTCATGCCCAGCTCTTCGGTCAGCATGGCTTCAGTAAGAGACATGCCGGGAGCGTAGGTCAGGTCCAGGATTTTATTTTTAATGGTCTGATAGGCCTGGTCGGCCAGAGACATGCTTTTCCTTGCCATAAACATCACCTTTGCTATTTGCTAAAATGTATACATAAAAATAATTTGTATACAAAGTATAACGGTTTTTCGGGAAAATCGCAAGATAAAAATAAAAAAGTGATTGACTTTTTTCCTGGAGAGTGTTATAGTCGCAATAGAAAGAAATTGTATACAAATTATTAAAATGTATACATAAACAAATGGAAAAGGATGGTAGAGACAATGAAATTAGGATTTATCGGAACCGGAAATATGGCATCTGCGATCATGGGAGGTATTATCCGCAATGAAGTAATCCCGGCGGAGGAAATTATTGGTGCGGATCTGTTTGCACCGGGAAGAGAGCGTGTGAAAAGCCAGTTTGGTATTCACGTGACTGACAGCAACAAAGAAGTGGCACAGAAAGCGGAAGTGATTATCCTTTCTGTAAAACCACAGTTTTATGCAGATGTAATCCAGGACATCAAAGATGAGATCAAAGATAACCAGATCATCATTACGATCGCACCAGGAAAGACGCTTTCCTGGCTGGAAGAGCAGTTTGGAAAACAGGTAAAAATCGTTCGCACCATGCCGAATACACCAGCTATGGTAGGAGAGGGAATGACGGCGGCATGCCCGAATCCTTATCTGAACGAAGAAGAAATCGCTTATGTAAAAACGCTTCTTCAGAGCTTTAGCCGTGTAGAGATCGTGCCGGAGCGTCTGATGGACGTGGTCGTATCCGTAAGCGGAAGCTCTCCGGCTTATGTATTTGTCCTGATCGAGGCTATGGCAGACGCTGCAGTATCCGGAGGTATGCCAAGAGCACAGGCTTATCAGTTTGCGGCACAGGCTGTTCTTGGAAGCGCAAAAATGGTACTGGATACCGGAAAGCATCCTGGAGAGCTGAAAGATATGGTATGTTCCCCGGCCGGAACTACGATCGAAGCAGTCCGCGTACTGGAGGAGCGTGGATTCCGCAGTGCTGTGATCGAGGCAATGAAGGTATGCGAGGAGATTTCCAAGAGCTTGTAAGAGGCAAAAAACCAGAGTATAATGAAGGGCAGAGCGGTCAGAAAGCTCTGCCCTTTTTATGCATTTGGAGGCGCATGTTCATGAAGAAGGAATTAAAATATTTTGAGATCGATGGAGCCGTGGGCGGCAGCCAGGAATGGTTTACTAATGTAGTGATGTATATGGGAGGCTGTGCGGCTGCCACTGCCTGCGACAGCTGTATCTATCTGGCCCGGGAATATGGCATGGAAGGACTTTACCCTTATGATGTCAAGAAACTAAGCAGGGAAGATTATGTCCGGTTCGGCCAGAGGATGAAGCCCTATATCCGGCCGCGGGTGGGCGGTGTAAAAGAGCTTCGCTGGTATGTGGATGGATTTTCCCGTTACATTGCAGACAGGGGAAGAGAATTAGAGGAACACTTTTCCCTTAAGATGCAGGAGTTTTCCGGAGATCATTCCTGTAAAGAGGCAGAAGCGGCTGTAAAGGAGCAGCTGGAGGCTGGCTTACCTGTTCCGTTTCTGATGCTGAAGCATAAGGATTCCAGGCGCTTTCAGGACTTTATCTGGCACTGGTTTCTGCTGATCGGATATGAGGGAGAAGGGGAAAAAATGACGGTGACAGCAGCCACTTATGGGGAGGCGGTCAAGCTTCCGTTTTATGACTTCTGGGATACCGGATATGCGGAAAAAGGCGGAATGATTTTGTATTCTCTGTCGTGAGATTTCATAAAAAGAACACAAAAGACTGGTATTCTAAAAAGAAAACAGGAAGGACAAGGAAGCGTGAAGAAAAAAATCGGGATTATTCTATGTGCGGTATTGGTAGTGGTTGCTGCGGTGGCTGCCATTGCTGATGAGTTGGGCGGAAGCGGAGAAAAGGACGCCGGGCAGGCGGAAGGGACGCAGGAGGAAGAGGCGTCAGGAAATATGGATGCGGAGACAAAAAGCGGCCTTACTAAGGAGCAGCAGAAGATCCAGACCCAGATTGAGGCGGTATACAATGTGGAAGATCAGCAGGCCATTGCGGACAGACTGGATGATGAGAAAAAATCTCAGGAATACACCTTTGATAATATGCTGATCGAATATAATCCATTTGGAACTAATACTCAGTCACTCTATGTTTATTTCAATACGGATGAAGCAGTAAGTATTTCCTATAATATTCACGTGGATGATGAAGAGATTGATGATTTCCGAAGGGACGTATGGCAGGAAAATACCTATACGACAGAGCATGAGTTTCAGGTGATCGGTCTGATTCCGGATATGGAGAATACCATCACCTTTTTTATGACCAGGGAAGACGGATCCACAGACACGAAGGAGATTGTATATGAGATGGGAAGCCTTCTGGGAACAGAGGAGGTCGTGCTGGATTCGGAATTTCAGAAGGACACGCAGGAATTGGAGGATGGCCTGTATGTGGTGCTTGGAAATGACAGCGATGCCCTGGTCTTTATGTATTACTATGATAACCAGGGGGTGCTGCGGGGCGAAATCCCCATTATCGGGTACCGGAGTCACAGCCTGTTGTTTGATGAGAATTCTGTGTATTTTAGTATCTCTGAAACAGAGCTGGCTCAGATGAACAGGCTGGGGCAGGTGACGAATGTTTATGATCTGGGGGACTACAAGCTGCACCATGACTATGTGTTCGATGATAACGGGAATATGCTGATCCTGGGAACGGATACAACTCAGGACAGTGTGGAGGATATCGTACTGAGGCTGGACGTGGAAAGCGGCGCGGTAACAGAGGTGCTGGATCTGGGAGACCTGTTTGGAGATTTTAAGGAAGAATGTCAGAAAAATTCAGACGGAGAGCTGGACTGGATGCATATTAATACGATCCAGTGGATGGGCAACGGATCTGTCCTTCTGAGTTCCAGGGAAACATCCTCGATCATAAAAATTGACAGTCTGTATGACGGCCCGTCAGTTTCTTATATTATTGGGGATCAGTCTGTTTGGGAAGGCACGGAATATGAAAACCTGGTATTTACAAGGCAGGGGGATTTTACTATTCAGGGTGGACAGCACACCATTACTTATGTAGAAGACCCAGGCCTGGCAGAGGGGCAGTATTATCTATACATGTTTAATAACAATATCGGTATCAGCGAGACGCGGCCGGATTTTGACTGGAGTGCGCTGGGGCTGACGGAATCTTCCGCAGAGGATGGAGATACTTCCTACTATTATAAATATCTGGTAGACGAAAATGCAGGAACCTTTTCGCTGGAGGATTCCTTTGAGGTTCCCTATTCCGGCTATGTGAGCAGTGCCCAGGATCTGGGAGGAAACACGGTCATAGATTCGGGGATTCCGGGAATTTTTGCAGAGTATGACAAAGACCATGAACTGATCGCACAGTATACCATGGACACGGAAAAATTCATTTACAGGGTGTACAAGTACGATTTTCAAGGGTTCTATTTTCAATAAAAGAAATAAAATCGGCATCTGAGACTTTACGGACGGGCCGGGATTCGTTACAATAGAAAAAGCATGGGTGAAGTCTGACGCCCAGGCGATGAGTATGGAAAACAAAGGAGCAGATAATATGGCAAATCCAATCGTAACCTTCGAAATGGAAAATGGAGATGTGATTAAGGCAGAGCTTTATCCGGAGACTGCCCCAAACACGGTAAATAATTTTATCTCCCTGGTGAACAAAGGCTTCTATGACGGCCTGATCTTCCACCGGGTGATCCGGGGATTTATGATCCAGGGGGGATGCCCGCAGGGTACTGGTACAGGCGGACCGGGATATCAGATCAAAGGAGAGTTTGCACAGAATGGGTTTCAGAATCCATTGGCGCATACAAAGGGCGTGCTGTCTATGGCGAGAGCAATGCATCCGGATTCCGCAGGGTCTCAGTTCTTTATCATGCATGAGAGCGCCCCGCACCTGGACGGAGCCTATGCTGCGTTCGGAAAGGTTGTAGAAGGGCTGGATGTGGTTGATAAAATTGCCTGCGTGGATACCGATTACAGCGACAGACCGCTGGAAGAACAGAAGATGAAAAAGGTAACGGTAGATACCATGGGAACCGAGTATCCGGAACCAGAGAAAGCGTAGGAAAAATGCAAGCTGTAAGATGCGCTGTGCCTGAAGGCAGCAGCGCATTTTTGCGCACGGAAAGAATCTTGTCTTGCAAAACAAGGGAAGATAACGTACAATAGTGAAAATAGTCGAGTCACAGGAGAACGGGAGGCGTAAAGGGACTATGGACATCATACAGACGGAGCATCTGGTTTATGAATATGCGAAACGGGATGAGGAAGGCAACATCACCGGGACGTCCCGGGCCATCGATGGAGTAGATATTGATATCCGGCAGGGACAGTTTGTGGCGGTCTTAGGACACAATGGATCTGGAAAGTCCACATTTGCCAAACATTTAAACGCCATCCTGGTGCCGACGGCAGGGACAGTATGGGTGGACGGGAAGGACACGAAGGCTCCGGAGGAACTCTGGAATGTGCGTCAGACCGCGGGAATGGTCTTTCAGAACCCGGACAATCAGATCATCGGAACGGTGGTGGAAGAGGACGTGGGCTTTGGACCGGAAAACTTAGGCGTGCCGACAGACGAGATCTGGCAGCGGGTGGAAGAAAGCCTGAAAGCAGTGGGGATGCTGGAGTACCGGCACCATTCACCGAATAAGCTGTCCGGTGGACAGAAGCAGCGGGTGGCCATTGCCGGAGTAGTGGCTATGGAGCCAAAGTGCATTGTACTGGATGAACCTACAGCTATGCTGGACCCAAGCGGCAGGAAGGAAGTATTAAAAACCGTTCAGGAGCTGCGGACCAAGAAGCAGGTGACGGTGATCCTGATCACCCATTATATGGAAGAAGTGATCGATGCAGACAAGATCTATGTCATGGATCATGGTCATGTAGTCATGGAAGGAACGCCGCGGGAAATATTTTCTCAGGTGGACACCCTGAAAAAGTACCGTCTGGACGTGCCGCAGGTGACGATCCTGGCAGACGAGCTTCGCAAAAGAGGCCTTGATATCCCGGCCGGGATCTTGAGGAAAGAGGAGTTGGTGGAAGCACTATGTCGATCAAATTAGAGCATATCAATTATATTTACAGCGAGGGAACCGCATACGAAAAGCATGCATTGAAAGATGTGAACCTTGAAATCCGGGATGGGGAATTTGTAGGAGTCATCGGACATACAGGCTCTGGGAAATCCACGCTGATCCAGCATCTGAACGGGCTTTTGAAGGCCAGCAGCGGAGCGCTTTATTTTAATGGCAGAAATGTCTATGAGGAAGGCTACCCGATGAAGGAACTGAGGAGCCAGGTGGGATTGGTGTTCCAGTATCCGGAGTATCAGCTGTTTGAAGCAGATGTGATGACAGATGTGTGCTTTGGCCCGAAAAACCAGGGACTTTCACCGGAGGAATGTAAGGAGAGGGCTATGGAGGCGTTGAAGCTTGTCGGCCTGAAAGAAAAGTATTATCAGTCTTCTCCCTTTGAACTGTCCGGAGGACAGAAAAGGCGGGCCGCGATAGCAGGGGTCCTGGCGATGCGCCCGAAGGTGCTGGTCCTGGATGAACCTACCGCAGGGCTGGACCCGAAAGGAAGGGACGAGATCCTGGGGCAGATTGCCTCTCTTCATAAAGCCAGCGGCCTGACAGTTATCCTGGTGTCTCATAGTATGGAGGACATTGCAAGGTATGCAGACCGGATCATCGTGATGGATCATGGCAAAGTGCGCTATAACGATACGCCGAAACATGTATTTACCCATTATATGGAACTGGAGAAAATGGGGCTTGCGGCCCCGCAGGTGACCTATATCATGCACGATCTGAGAGAGCATGGGCTTTCTGTGACCACGGATGTGACGACCGTAGAGGAGGCGGCGGATCAGATCATGCAGGCATTGGAGATGAAACAATGATTCGAGATATTACCATCGGACAATATTATCCGGCAAAAAGCATACTGCACAGGCTGGATCCCAGGGTCAAGCTGGTATCTACGCTTCTGTATCTGATCTCTCTATTCCTGTTCCGGAGTATTTCCGGGTATCTTGTGGCTACCTTATTTCTGGTGTGCATCATACGCATGTCAAAGGTTCCGCTTTCCTACATCGTTAAAGGGCTGAAGCCCATTATTATGCTGCTGCTGATCACGGTGCTTTTTAATCTGTTCCTGACCCGGGATGGGGACGTACTGGCCCATTTCTGGATCTTTACGATTACAGAGGGAGGGCTTGTCACCGCTGTATTTATGGCTGTGCGTCTGATCTATCTGATCATCGGGTCGTCGCTTATGACTTTTACCACCACGCCAGGTGAACTGACGGACGGACTGGAGGATCTACTTAAGCCTTTGAACCGGATCAAAGTACCGGTGCATGAGGTGGCGATGATGATGTCTATTGCTCTTCGGTTTATCCCGATCCTGCTGGAGGAGACGGATAAGATCATGAAAGCACAGATTGCCAGAGGGGCAGATCTGGAAAGCGGCAATATGATCCAGAGAGCCAAGAGCATGATCCCGATCCTTGTGCCTTTGTTTGTGTCTGCATTCCGGAGGGCCAATGATCTGGCGCTGGCTATGGAAGCCAGATGTTATCACGGCGGCGAAGGACGTACAAAGATGAAGCCCCTCAGGTATCATACCAGGGATTTTGTGACGTATGTGGTGGTTGTGGTATATGTGATCGCAGTGTTTGTGATCGGACGCTATGTTCCGCTCCATATCTGGATATTTTAAGACTGGACTATTGAAAAATGAAAAGAATCAGACTGACCGTTGCCTATGACGGCACGGATTATTGCGGCTGGCAGGTCCAGCCGAATGGTGTGACAATTGAAGAAATGCTGAACCGGGCGATCCGGAAGCTGACGGGCGAGGACATTCAGGTGATCGGCGCCAGCCGGACGGATTCCGGGGTCCATGCCTTGGGAAATGTGGCAGTATTTGATACAAACTCCACGATCCCTCCGGAGCGGATGAGTTACGCGCTGAATCAGCGGCTGCCAGAGGATATTGTGGTAGTGCGCTCAGAAGAGGTGCCGGAGGACTGGCATCCCAGATATCAGGACCGGATCCGGAAGACTTACGAGTATCATATTTATAATGCGCCGGTGCCAAATCCGCTGCGCCGGAGATATGCGTCATATGTATCCTTTCCGCTGGATGTGGAAAAGATGCAGGAGGGAGCTTCCTATCTGGAAGGAGAGCATGACTTTGTCAGTTTCTGTAATGTCCGCACACAGGTGGAAGATACCGTGCGGACAGTGGAAAAACTGGAAATCAGCAGAGAAGGACCGGAGATCGTGATACGGATCACCGGAAACGGCTTTCTCTATAATATGGTCAGGATCATTGCAGGGACTTTGATCCGGGTGGGAAGAGGTTTTTATCCGCCGGAAAAGGTACAGGAGATATTGGAAGCCAGACGGCGGACCGAAGCAGGAGTAACAGCCCCTCCTGAGGGACTGGTGCTTGTAGAGATTGCTTATTTTTCATAAAAGTGCTATGCAAATGGCTGTTTATGAGATAAGATAAAGAAAAATCATGGGAGGAGAAACTATGGAGATGTTTATGAACATTGTTCCGGTTCTTGGGGTGATCGGACTTTTGTTTGCCGGGTATCTGGCGGCGAAAGTCAGCAGACAGGATGCCGGGACAGAAAAAATGAAGGAGATATCTCGGGCGATCAGCGAGGGGGCAAGAGCGTTCCTGATGTCCGAATATCGGATCCTTGTGATATTCGTGATTGTGCTGTTCGTGCTGATCGGTATCGGAATCGGAAACTGGGTAACTGCCGTTTGTTTTGTAGTGGGAGCTCTGTTTTCCACACTGGCCGGGTACTGCGGAATGACCGTAGCGACAAAGGCGAATGTCCGCACGGCGAACGCGGCAAGAACAAAGGGAATGAATCAGGCGCTGTCCATCGCTTTTTCCGGCGGTGCGGTTATGGGAATGTGTGTAGCTGGTTTTGGCGTGCTGGGAGTCAGCCTTGTTTATCTGCTGACTAAGAATGTAGACGTGTTGTCTGGATTCAGCCTGGGAGCTTCTTCGATCGCGCTGTTTGCACGTGTAGGCGGCGGTATCTATACGAAAGCTGCTGACGTGGGCGCTGACCTGGTCGGAAAAGTAGAAGCAGGGATTCCGGAGGATGATCCGAGAAATCCGGCGGTTATCGCTGACAATGTGGGAGACAATGTAGGAGACGTGGCCGGTATGGGCGCCGACCTGTTTGAATCCTATGTAGGTGCGCTGGTATCCGCCCTGACTTTGGGAATTGTTTACTTCCAGGTGTCCGGTGCGGCCTATCCTCTGATCGTGGCAGGTCTTGGACTTGTAGCTTCTATTCTGGCAACATTTTTCGTGCGCGGGGACGAGAATGCGAATCCGCACAAGGCGCTGAAGATGGGCTCCTATGTGTCCAGTGCTATCGTGTTGGTGGTGGCTGTGATCTTCAGTAAATACTGCTTTGGTGATTACAATGCAGCGATCGCGGTAATCGCAGGACTGATCGTAGGACTGATCATTGGTATCATCACAGAAGTTTATACTTCCGGCGACTATAAATCTGTAAAAGAAATCGCAGAACAGTCAGAGACCGGAGCGGCAACCACGATCATCAGCGGTATTTCTGTGGGAATGAAATCCACCGCAATTCCGATCCTTCTGATCTGTGTGGGTATTTTTGTGGCATACCAGTTCTGCGGACTGTATGGAATCGCACTGGCGGCGGTAGGAATGTTGTCAACGACAGCCATCACCGTGGCGGTAGACGCGTACGGACCGGTAGCAGACAACGCAGGCGGTATCGCAGAGATGTCCGGACTGGATCCGGAGGTCCGCAAGATCACAGATAAGCTGGATGCAGTAGGAAACACAACAGCAGCCATGGGAAAAGGTTTTGCGATTGGATCCGCAGCTTTGACAGCTCTTGCACTCTTCGTATCTTATGCAGAAGCGGTACAGCTGGAAAAGATTGACCTTCTGGACAGCCGTGTGATCATCGGAACATTGATCGGAGGCATGCTTCCGTTCCTGTTCTCAGCTATGACCATGGAGTCTGTATCCAAGGCGGCTTATCAGATGATCGAAGAAGTAAGAAGACAGTTCCGCACCATGCCTGGAATCATGAAGGGCACGGAAAAACCGGATTATAAGTCCTGTGTGGCAATCTCCACAACAGCGGCTCTGAAGGAAATGCTGGTACCCGGCGTTATGGCAGTGGCAGCTCCTCTGCTTGTGGGTATCCTGCTTGGAACAGCTGCCCTTGGCGGTATGCAGGCGGGAGCACTGACTACCGGTGTTATGATGGCAATCTTTATGTCTAATGCCGGAGGAGCATGGGATAACGCAAAGAAATACATCGAAGACGGCAATCACGGCGGAAAAGGCAGCGAAGCACATAAAGCGGCTGTCGTAGGCGATACCGTAGGCGATCCGTTCAAAGATACATCCGGACCGTCTATCAACATTCTGATCAAACTGATGACCATCGTGTCACTGGTATTCGCACCACTGTTCCTTGCAGTAGGCGGAATATTGTAAGACGAAGGCGAAAAGGGGACGTACACTTTTGCAAAAAGTGTACGTCCCCTTTTGCGTTATGTGGGGATTTGTGATAAGATAAACAGCGGAGCCAAGAAGAAATAGTATGGAGACAATTATTGATTTTATTTTAGAAAAGAGGCAGATAAAGATGACAAAGGTAGACATTATCTCGGGCTTTCTGGGAGCGGGGAAGACCACATTTATCAAGCAGATGATCGATCAGGTATTTGCGGGGCAGAAGCTGGTGCTGATCGAAAATGAGTTTGGTGAGATTGGTATTGATGGCGGATTCCTGAAAGACGCCGGAATCGAAATCACGGAAATGAATTCTGGCTGCATTTGTTGTACGCTGGTGGGAGACTTCAGTGTGGCGCTGAAAAAGGTGCTGGATGAGTACCATCCGGACCGCGTTCTCATCGAGCCGTCGGGAGTCGGCAAGCTTTCTGATATCGTTCGTGCGGTGGAGGATGTGAAAACGGATGCACCGATCGAGATCGAAGGAAGGATTACGGTTGTCGATGGGAAAAAGGCAAAAATGTATATGAAAAACTTTGGTGAATTTTACAAAGACCAGGTGGCAAGCGCCTCCACCATCGTTATCAGCCGAACCCAGGAAATGAGCGGCGATAAGATCGAGGAATGTGTAGCGCTTCTCCGGGAAGAGAATAAAGAGGCGGCCATTATCACGACTCCATGGGAGCAGCTGGGCGAGGAATCAATCCACCGTGCCCTGGAGCACAGGACAGGAATGGAGGATCTGATGGAGGATTCCCACGATCACCATGACCACCATGGTCATCATCATGACCATCATGACCATCATGATCATCATGATCATTGTCATCACGATCACGACCACCATGATCACTGCGGCTGTGGCCATGACCACCACGACCATCACCATCATCATGCGGATGAAATCTTCACCAGCTGGGGAAGAGAAACTGCTCATCAGTACACAGAAGGAGAACTGGAACAGATCCTGAAAGCACTGTCCGAAGGTGAAGCTTATGGCACGGTTCTCAGAGCGAAGGGCATCATCCCCGTGGAAGGCGGCTTGTGGAAACAGTTTGACCTGGTGCCGGGCGAGTACGAGGTGCGGGAAGGACAGCCGGACTATACCGGACGTCTGTGCGTGATCGGAACAGACCTGAAAGAGGAAGAACTGGCGGTGCTTTTCCATCTTTCATAGAACAGGGCAAAGAAAATAAAGCGGAAGGTGATAAAAATGACAGTAGTACCTTTATTCGTGTGTACTGGTTTTCTGGACAGCGGGAAGACCACACTGGTCAAAGAGACCCTGATGGAGCAGGAGTGGATCCAGCCCGGGCGGACGCTTTTGATCTGCTGCGAGGAAGGAGAAGTCGAATATCCGGAAGAATATCTGAAATCCAAAAACATGGTTCTTCACCAGGTGACAGAAAAGGAACAGCTGACATCAGCGTTTTTTAAGAGCTGCAATAAAAAATACCGGCCGGTTCAGGTGGTGATTGAATATAATGGCATGTGGAAGCTGGAGGATCTTTTAAGCATTAAATATCCCTACAACTGGGAACTGCAGGGGGTTTACTCTACAGTAAACGGACTGACCCTGGATATGTATCTGAAAAATATGCGCAACATGCTGATGGAACAGCTGACAGAGTCTGAGCTGATCGTCGTCAACCGGTGTGCGGAGGGTGTGGACCGCTCGGGATTCCGTCGGGCCCTGAAGGTGCAGAATCCAATGGCGCAGCTGATCTTTGAAGATACAGAAGGACGGATCATCCAGCCGTCTTCGGACGACCTTCCTTACGACACCGGGCAGGATGTGATCGAGATTGCGGATGAGGATTTCGGGATCTGGTATGTGGATGCCTATGACCACCCGGACCGGTATCTGGACAAAACCATGGTATTTAAGGCACAGATTTTTCGACCGAAGGGTATGGAGGACAATATGTTTGTGCCGGTGCGCAAGATTATGACCTGCTGCGCCGCAGATATCCGTTTCTATGGATATCCGTGCAGATCCAAGAAAAAGATTGAAGGAGACAAGCGTAAATATTATCAGGTGACAGCAAGATTCGCATATGAGTCCGTCGGATTCGGGAACGAGCAGCCGGTCCTTTATCTGGAGGGGCTTGAAGAGGCGGAAAAGCCGAGAGAAGATGTGGTCTATCTGGGGTAATGTGTACCGAAAAAGGAACAAAAATAAGCTTAAGAATCACTAGACTTTTAAAATACCAGGGACTATAATATTTATATATGCCAAATTATTTATAATTTGTACAATTTTTGAAGGAGGAACAACGAAAATGGCAAGAAAAATGAAGACCATGGATGGTAATCAGGCTGCGGCTCATGTGGCATATGCCTACACAGAAGTTGCAACAATTTATCCGATTACTCCATCATCTGTTATGCCAGAACATGTAGATGAGTGGGCAACCGAGGGAAGAAAGAATATCTTTGGACAGACAGTCCAGGTTACAGAAATGCAGTCAGAGGCAGGTGCGGCAGGTGCTGTACACGGATCTCTGTCCGCAGGTGCCCTGACCACTACATTTACAGCATCTCAGGGACTTCTGCTGATGATCCCGAACCTGTACAAGGTTGCAGGTGAGCAGCTTCCGGGTGTGTTCCACGTATCCGCACGTGCACTTGCAAGCCATGCACTTTCCATCTTTGGAGATCATTCTGACGTGTATGCCTGTCGTCAGACAGGAGCAGCAATGCTCTGTGAGTCCAGCGTACAAGAAGTCATGGACTTAAGCCCGGTTGCACATTGTGCGGCTCTGAAAGGCAAGCTCCCATTTATCAACTTCTTTGATGGATTCCGTACTTCCCACGAGATTCAGAAGATCGAGACATGGGATTACGAAGATCTGAAAGACTTGGTAGATATGGATGCGATCGATGAATTCAGAAATCATGCACTGAATCCAAATCATCCATGCCAGAGAGGTTCCGCACAGAATCCGGATATCTTCTTCCAGGCAAGAGAGGCCTGCAATCCGTATTACGATGCTATGCCGGGAATCGTTCAGGAATACATGGACAAGGTTAATGCAAAGATCGGCACCAACTATAAGCTGTTCAACTACTACGGAGCAGAGGATGCTGAAAAAGTTATCGTTGCAATGGGATCCGCATGCGATACCATCGAAGAGACCATTGATTACCTGCTGGCAGCCGGTGAAAAAGTCGGTGTCGTAAAAGTACGTCTGTACAGACCATTCTGTGCACAGGCACTGATCGACGCTATCCCGGATACTGTAAAATACATCAACGTTCTGGACAGAACGAAAGAGCCGGGAGCACAGGGCGAGCCTCTGTACCTGGATGTTGTATCCGCACTGAAAGGATCCAAGTTTGACAGCGTACCGGTATACAGCGGACGTTACGGACTGGGCTCCAAAGACACCACACCTGCACAGATCGTTGCAGTATTCAATAACACAGAGAAGGAAAGATTCACAATCGGTATCGAAGATGATGTGACAAACCTGTCTCTTACTACAGGACCGGCTCTGGTTACCACACCGGAGGGAACCATCAACTGCAAGTTCTGGGGACTTGGCGCTGACGGTACGGTAGGCGCAAACAAGAACTCCATTAAGATCATCGGTGACAACACAGACATGTACGCACAGGCTTACTTTGACTATGACTCCAAGAAGTCCGGCGGTGTTACCATGTCTCACCTGCGTTTTGGTAAATCACCGATCAAATCCACATACCTGATCCACCAGGCAAACTTTGTTGCATGTCACAATCCGTCTTATGTGAATAAGTACAACATGGTTCAGGAGCTGGTAGACGGAGGAACATTCCTTCTGAACTGCCCATGGGATATGGAAGGACTGGAGAAACACCTTCCGGGACAGGTAAAAGCATATATTGCTGATCACAACATCAAGTTCTACACTATCGATGGTATCAAGATCGGTAAGGAGATCGGACTTGGCGGACGTATCAATACCGTTCTTCAGTCTGCATTCTTCAAGCTGGCAGCCATCATTCCGGAAGAGGAAGCCATTGACCTGATGAAGAAGGCTGCAAAGGCTACTTACGGAAGAAAAGGTGATAAGATCGTACAGATGAACTACGATGCGATCGATGCCGGAGCAAAACAGGTACACGAAGTAGAGGTTCCGGAATCCTGGAAATCCTGCCAGGACGAAGGCCTGTTCTCACCTGAAGTAAAAGGCGGAAGAGAAGACGTAGTAAGCTTTGTTAAGAATATCCAGACAAAGGTAAATTCTCAGGAAGGAAATACTCTGCCTGTATCTGCATTTAAAGATTATGTAGACGGTTCCACGCCGTCCGGATCTTCTGCATACGAGAAACGTGGTATTGCGGTAGATATCCCGGTATGGAAGCCGGAGAATTGTATCCAGTGTAACCGTTGTGCATACGTTTGTCCGCATGCAGTTATCCGTCCGGTAGCTCTGACAGAGGAAGAGTATGCAAATGCACCGGAAGGAATGGAAGCAATCGATATGATCGGTATGCCGGGAATGAAATTCTCCATGACAGTATCCGCTTACGATTGTACCGGATGCGGCTCCTGTGCAAATGTATGTCCTGGAAAGAAGGGCGAGAAGGCTCTGGTTATGGAAAACATGGAAGCAAATGCCGGAAAACAGGATTTCTTCGACTATGGAAGAGCAATCGAGGTAAAACCGGAAGTTGTTGCCAAATTCAAACCGGAAACCGTAAAGGGAAGCCAGTTCAAACAGCCGCTGCTTGAGTTCTCAGGAGCATGTGCGGGATGTGGAGAGACTCCATATGCAAAACTGGTAACACAGCTGTTCGGTGACAGAATGTATATTGCAAACGCGACAGGATGTTCCTCTATCTGGGGTAACTCCTCACCGTCTACACCATATACCGTTAACGAAAAAGGACAGGGTCCGGCATGGTCCAACTCTCTGTTTGAGGACAATGCAGAGTTCGGCTATGGTATGCTGCTTGCTCAGAAAGCAATCAGAAAGAGACTGAAAGAAGAAGTAGAAAACATTGCAGCATCTGACAAGGCTTCCGCAGAAGTAAAAGAAGCGTGCCAGGAATATCTGGATACATTCAACTGCGGCGCAAGCAACGGAGATGCTACAGATAAATTAGTTGCCGCTCTGGAAGGATGCGACTGTGATCTCTGC
This sequence comes from Merdimonas faecis, assembly GCF_001754075.1. GTDB lineage: Bacteria > Bacillota > Clostridia > Lachnospirales > Lachnospiraceae > Merdimonas > Merdimonas faecis. Next base: position 19,404 of record NZ_MIEH01000035.1, read on the forward strand.
AAGGATGTTGTAAAGAACAAAGACTTTCTGGCTAAGAAGTCCCAGTGGATCTTCGGTGGTGACGGATGGGCTTACGATATCGGATTCGGCGGTGTTGACCATGTACTTGCAAGCGGTGAGGACATCAACATCATGGTATTCGATACCGAGGTTTACTCCAACACGGGTGGACAGTCCTCCAAAGCTACTAAGACTGGCGCTACCGCTCAGTTCGCTGCAAACGGAAAAGAAACCAAGAAGAAAGACCTGGCAGGCATCGCTATGAGCTATGGCTACGTATATGTAGCACAGATTGCTATGGGTGCTGACTTCAACCAGACTGTGAAAGCAATCGCAGAGGCAGAGGCATATCCGGGACCGTCACTGATCATTGCATACGCTCCATGTATCAACCATGGTATCAAGAAAGGTATGAGCAAAGCTCAGACTGAGGAGCAGCTGGCAGTAGAATGTGGATACTGGAACAACTTCCGTTTCAACCCGGCAGCAGAAGGCGCGAAATTCACGCTGGACAGCAAAGAGCCGAAGCAGGAAGAGTATCAGGGATTCCTGGACGGAGAAGTTCGTTACAACGCTCTGAAGAGAGCAGATCCGGAAAGAGCCGCAAAACTCTTCGCAAAGAACGAGAAAGAGGCTATGGACAGATATGCTTATCTGAAGAAGCTGGTAACTCTGTACGGAGAAGACTAAAAACCAGAAGGATTTTAAATCCACAAGATAAAAAACGGGGCAGACAAGTTGTCTGTCCCGTTTTTTATTTGCGTATGATCGGATATGGCAGAAATGACTTTTGTTGCCAATAATGGAATAATATGGTATAATAATGGAAATAAAACGGTGAATCGGATGGTTCGAAAGGGAGGTTTTTTCCATGACGCTTGAGGAGATGCGGGAAAAGAAGAGGGAATATGGTTTTACCAATGAGCAGATTTCTGATTACACCGGGGTTCCGCTTGCAACGGTGCAGAAAATCTTTGCCGGGGTTACAGAATCGCCCAGATATGCCACCTTACAGGCGCTTGAGACGCTGTTTCGTCAACTGGAAGGAGAAAGGAATCCGGGCCTGGCAGCAGACCGGGTGGCGGAAAGCCCGGCGTATATGGCGGATTGTTTGAAGTCCCAGGGAGAATACACACTGGCGGATTACTATTCTCTGCCGGACGAGAGGCGGGTGGAGCTGATCGACGGTGTGATTTATGATATGTCATCGCCGGAGTCCATCCACCAGATCTTGATTACGGCAATATGGAAGGATTTGTTCAATTTTATCAGTGACAAGAAAGGGGACTGCCTGCCCATGATCGCTCCGCTGGATGTGCAGCTTGACCGGGATGACCGGACAATGGTGCAGCCGGACGTGCTGGTGGTATGCGACCGCGGCAAGGTGGTGCGGCGGTGTGTTTACGGGGCGCCGGACTTTGTGGCGGAGATCCTTTCCAAATCTACATGGGAAAAGGACATGTATGTAAAGCTTGGAAAATATGAGGCGGCAGGAGTCCGGGAATATTGGATCGTCGACCCAAAGAAGAAAAGAGTGCTGGTCTATGATTTTGAACACACAGACTTTCCGGCGCTGTATACATTTATGGATCAGATTCCGGTAGGGATTTTTGACGGAGAGTGCAGGGTAGATTTTGCGGCAATCTATGAGTATGTCCGGTTCCTTTATGAGCTGGATGAGGACGAATAAATATCTATTGCCGCCGGGAGGAATAAAAGGTAAAATAGTTGAGGAGTTTTAGAAAGTGGGGAAGAGAGTATGGAATTGACAGAAGAGATTTTGAGAGACGCCCTGCATTATGGCAAGGCGTTTACCAAACTGGGGCGGACAGCACAGTATATCCCCGAGCTGCGCGCCGTTAATCGGTATTATCTGGGGATCTGTACTATGGATCTGGACGGAAATGTACTGGAAGTCGGGGATACAAGAGTGCCTTTTACGATCCAGAGTATCTCCAAGCTGGTGTCTCTGATCCTTGCGATCCGTGACTGCGGGGCGGACCATCTGTTCCATGAAAAGGTTGGGGTAGAGCCTACGGGAGATCCCTTTAATTCGATTGTAAAGCTGGAAACAAAGACCAGACCATTCAATCCCTTTATCAATGCCGGAGCGATCACGGTGGCAAGCTGTATCCAGGGAAAAGATGCCGATGAAAAGTTTGGGCGGTTTCTGGAATTTACAAGAAAGCTGTGCAATAATCATGAAATTGCACTGAATCAGCCGGTATATGAGTCGGAGAGAGAAACAGGAGACAGGAACCGGGCACTGGCATATTACCTGAAGGCGTCCGGGATCCTGGAAGGGGATGTGGAGGAGTGCCTGGATTTTTATTTCCGCATGTGCTCAGTGGATGTGACTGCCCATGATATCGCATATATGAGTCTTGTGCTTGCGAATCATGGAATAGATCCTCTGGACGGGGAAGAGCTGATCGAGCCTCAGTATGCAAAGGCGATCAGGGCATTGATGCTTACCTGCGGCATGTATGATGGTTCGGGAGAATTTGCCATGACCGTAGGCTTTCCTGCAAAGAGTGGTGTCGGCGGGGGAATTGCGGTGCCTCTGGTGGATCGGATGGGTATCGGTGTATTTGGTCCTGCCCTGGATGAGAAGGGAAACAGTGCGGGAGGCATTAAAATATTAGAGTATCTTTCAAATAAAATGAATATTTCTCTTTTTTAGTAATGTAAGATTTTGCATTACTTATTGACATTTACCAAGAAAGATGTAAAAATGGACTAGATAAATCATGAAGAACCAGATAGAGGTGCGGGCTTCATCAGTATTTGAAAAGCATGGGTTCCGGAGAGACTGCTTTTAGAAAGAAAGGGGAGACCGCCGAAGGGGGAAGGAGAGTTCCGGATCTTTGTCCCTCTGGGACGCAGTCAGAACATGCTGCGGACTGTCACTTTTGTGGAGCGCTATCAGGGATAAGAGTCGGGAACTGCGGATGAAAAGACAGAAAAAGAGATGATTATGCCATGGGCGCGGAAGAAAAGCGTTGTTCATGGCATTTTTTATTTACTTTTACAGATTTGTATTTTAGAAAGAGAGGAAGAGGTAACTATGAGAGGGAAAAGGAAAATCCTGTGGGGAACAATGACTCTGCTGCTGGTCCTGGCCTTAAGTACCATGACAGTATTTGCGGCAGACGGGGCAGAGGAGTATGTTCCTGATATGTATGCGACTTTCTGGTCTTTGATTCCGCCGGTGGTGGCTATCGTGCTGGCGTTGATCACAAAAGAGGTATACAGTTCACTGTTTATCGGGATCCTGATAGGTGGTGTTTTTTATTCCGGATTTCAGTTTGAGCGGACGATCACACATGTCTTCCAGGACGGGATCGTAGGTGTGCTGTCCGACAGCTATAATGTGGGAATACTGGTGTTTCTGGTGATTCTGGGGATCATGGTATGTATGATGAACAAAGCGGGAGGCTCTGCGGCGTTCGGGCGCTGGGCCAGCGAACATATCAAGAGCCGTATCGGGGCACAGCTTGCTACGATCCTTTTGGGAGTTCTGATCTTTATTGATGACTATTTCAACTGTCTGACAGTGGGAAGTGTTATGCGGCCGGTGACAGATAAGCACAATGTTTCCCGGGCAAAGCTTTCCTATCTGATCGATGCGACGGCAGCGCCGGTATGTATCATTGCGCCGATTTCCTCCTGGGCGGCGGCTGTAACAGGGTTTGTAGAGGGAGAGGATGGATTTTCCATTTTCATCCGGGCGATTCCATATAATTATTATGCGCTTTTGACTATTACGATGATGATAGCGCTGGTACTTCTGAAAGTGGATTACGGTCCGATGAAGCTCCATGAGGACAATGCCAAAAAAGGAGATATTTATACAACACCGGACCGTCCCTATGCAGGGATGGAGGAAGAGGTCGATGAGTCTAAGGGGCGTGTGATTGACCTTGTATTTCCGATTCTGGTGCTGATTGTGTGCTGCGTGATCGGGATGATCTATACGGGAGGATTTTTCTCCGGTACGGGGGTTGTTGAGGCGTTTTCTAACAGCGATGCCTCGGTAGGCCTGATGTTTGGAAGCTTCTTTGCTTTTGTGATCACGACCGTATTTTATGCGATCCGCAAAGTGCTGTCCTTTAGTGAGACTATGACCTGTGTTCCGGAAGGATTCAAGGCGATGGTCCCGGCAATCCTGATCCTTACATTTGCCTGGACGCTGAAGGCGATGACAGACAGTCTGGGTGCGGCAGAATATGTGGCAGGAGTCGTGGAAACAGCAGCCGGAGGATTCCTTCACCTGCTCCCGGCGATCATCTTTGTGGTCGGCTGCCTTCTTGCTTTTGCAACCGGTACCTCCTGGGGAACCTTTGGTATTCTGATTCCTATCGTAGTGGCAGTGTTCCAGGGAACCAATGAAACCATGATGATCATTTCTATTTCAGCATGTATGGCAGGCGCGGTGTGCGGCGACCATTGTTCTCCGATCTCGGATACAACGATCATGTCGTCGGCGGGAGCCCAGTGCAACCATGTTAATCATGTGACAACACAGCTTCCTTATGCGGTGACCTGTGCGGTGGTGTCATTTGTAGCATACATTATTGCAGGATTTGTACAGAATCCGTTTATTTGCCTTCCGATTGGCATCATCATGATGGTTGGAACGTTGGCTGTGATCAAAAAAATCAATGCATAACGACGGGAAAAGCTGTGAAAAATAAAATCAGAAATAAAAAGGACGACACGGATAAAGCCGTGCCGTTCTTTTTATTGCAGGCGAAATCGAAAAGCGTTATAATATGTGGAAATGGGTGAGCCAGTATCAGGAAAGGAGTCGGACAAAAGTTATGAACGAAACAAATGGCAGAGCTTATGAGATGATTCAGCAGGAGGAACTGAAAGGAATCCGCTCCCGCGGATGCCTGCTCAGACATAAGAAGAGCGGCGCCCGGGTGCTTTTGATAGAGAATGATGATGACAACAAGGTGTTTAGCATCGGCTTCCGTACACCGCCAAAGGACAGTACCGGCGTACCGCATATCATGGAACATTCGGTGCTTTGCGGGTCAAAAAATTTCCCCGCTAAGGATCCTTTTGTAGAACTGGTTAAAGGGTCGTTAAATACCTTTCTTAATGCGATGACCTATCCGGATAAGACAGTGTATCCGGTTGCCAGCTGTAATGACAAGGATTTTCAGAATCTGATGCATGTATACATGGACGCGGTGCTGTATCCTAATATTTATCAGCATGAAGAGATTTTCCGGCAGGAAGGATGGAGCTATAAACTGGACTCTCCGGAGGGAGAGCTTCAGTACAATGGAGTGGTCTATAATGAAATGAAGGGGGCGTTTTCCTCGCCTGAGAGCGTTCTGGACAGAGTGATCCTGAATACACTGTTTCCGGATACGTCCTATGCGAACGAGTCCGGAGGCGATCCAGAGTATATCCCGGATCTGACCTATGAACAGTTCCTGGATTTCCACCGGAAATATTATCATCCGTCCAACAGTTATATTTATCTGTATGGAAATATGGATATGGATGAGAAACTGGAGTGGCTGGATCGGGAGTACTTATGTCATTTCGATAAGATTGAGGTGGATTCTGAAATCCGTTTTCAGGAGCCATTCAGAAAAATGGTGGAAAGGGAACTGCCATATTCCATAGCAAGCGATGAATCTGAAGCAGATAATACCTATCTTTCCTACAATAAGGTGATTGGCACAAGTCTGGACCGGGAGCTTTACCTTGCTTTCCAGATCCTGGACTATGCGCTTTTATCAGCGCCGGGAGCACCTCTTAAGAAGGCGCTTACGGAAGCGGGGATTGGAAAGGATATTATGGGCTCTTATGACAATGGAGTTTATCAGCCGATCTTCTCTGTGATCTCTAAAAACGCCAATGTAGAGCAGAAGGAAGCGTTTGTGGAGAAGATTGAGGAGGTTCTGAAGGAGATTGTAGAGAATGGGATGGATAAAAAAGCACTGGAGGCAGGAATCAATTATCATGAATTCCGCTATCGGGAGGCTGATTTTGGCAGTTATCCGAAGGGACTGATGTATGGTCTTCAGATGCTGGACAGCTGGCTCTATGATGACGAAAAGCCGTTTATCCATATAGAAGCGCTGGACACATTTTCCTTCCTGAAAAATCAGATCGGAACTGGATATTATGAAGATCTGATCCGTCGTTATCTTCTGGAAAATCCGCATGGGGCAATCGTGGTGGTAAAGCCGGAGAAGGGACGGACGGCCCGGATGGACCGGGAGCTTGCTGAAAAGCTTGAGGCATATAAAAATGGATTGAGCGAGAAGGAGAGGCAGGAGCTTGTAGACCGGACAGAGGCGCTTGAGGCCTATCAGTCAGCAGAAGACCGTCCGGAGGATCTGGAAAAGATCCCGGTACTTAAAAGAGAAGATATTTCCCGTAAGATCGCACCGATTTTTAATGAAGAACGGACAGTGGCAGGGATTCCGATGATATTCCATGAGATTGAGACGAACGGAATCGGGTATCTGGATCTGCTGTTTGACATGTCCGGCGTACCGGAGGAACTGCTTCCGTATGTGGGAATCCTGCAGGCAGTGCTGGGTGTGATTGATACCACTCATTATGAGTATGGTGAATTATTTAATGAAATCAATGTGCACACTGGCGGGATCGGCACCTCGCTGGAGCTTTATCCGGATGTGACAAAGGTGAAGGAGAAGGAGTTCAAGGCTACCTTTGAGATCAAGGCCAAGGCATTGTATGAAAAGCTATCTGTGGCTTTTGACATGATGGGAGAGATCCTGACAGAGTCAAAGCTTGAGGATGAAAAGCGGCTCCTGGAGATACTCCAGATGCTGAAATCAAGGCTTCTTATGCGGTTCCAGTCGGCCGGGCATACCACGGCGGTTCTGAGGTCTTTGGCATACACATCTCCATCGGCAAGGTTAAAAGACCTGACCAGCGGTATAGAGTTTTACAGGGTAGTAGCACGGATTACCGAGCATTTCGAAGAAGAAAAGGAAGATCTGATCCGGAAACTAAAGAGCCTGGCTGTGCGCCTGTTCCGGGCGGAAGGGATGATGATCAGCTACACGGCATCACGGGACGGTCTGGACGGTCTGGAAGATTTTGTGGACAGTATGAAAAGACGGTTGTTTACGGATTCAGTGGAAGAGGCGGTATGTATCCTCCACTGTGAGAAGAAAAATGAAGGCTTCAAGACTGCTTCGAAGGTGCAGTATGTGGCCAGATCCGGAAACTTTATTGATGGCGGCGCCCAATACAGCGGTGCGCTCCAGATACTGAAAGTGATTTTAAGCTATGAATATCTGTGGCAGAATATCCGTGTCAAGGGCGGTGCCTATGGCTGTATGAGCAATTTTAACAGGATTGGAGAAGGATATTTCGTTTCCTACCGGGATCCGAACCTGAAGCGGACCATGGAGATCTATGAGGGTATTACAGACTATCTTAAAAACTTTACCGTCAGCGAACGGGATATGACGAAGTATATTATCGGGACCATCAGTAACATCGATCAGCCTATGACGCCGTCAGCCAAAGGAGACCGGTCCATGAACCTTTATATGAACCATGTAAGCCCGGAGATGATCCAGAGAGAACGTTCAGAGATCCTGGAAGCAGACCAGGAGGATATCCGCGCACTGGCGCCGGTTGTTGAAGCCTTGCTGGCAGCGGATCAGATATGCGTGATAGGCAGCGAAGAGAAGATAGAGACAGACAAAGATATGTTTGATGTATTGACAAGTTTTTAACGGGGGACGTACACTTTTGGCGTTGGTGCCTGTCCCCTTTTGCAAATGTGTACGTCCCCCCTGGAGGGAGAAAATGAGACAAGACTATAAATCTGGCTTTGTAACGCTGATCGGCCGGCCGAATGTGGGGAAATCTACGTTGATGAATTATCTCATCGGTCAGAAGATCGCCATTACATCCAACAAGCCTCAGACGACCAGAAACCGGATCCAGACGGTCCTGACCACCGAGGAAGGACAGATTGTGTTTGTTGACACACCGGGGATCCACAAAGCGAAAAACAAGCTGGGAAAATACATGGTAAACGTGGCGGAGCGGACGCTGAAGGAAGTGGACGTGATCCTGTGGCTGGTGGAACCGACTACATTCATCGGGGCTGGTGAACAGCATATTGCGCAGCAGCTGAAAAGAGTAAGTACTCCGATAATTCTGGTAATCAATAAGATCGACAGTGTGAAGAAGGAAGAATTGCTCCCGGTGATTGCCGCTTACAAAGATGTCTGCGATTTTGCGGAGATTGTGCCGGTATCTGCGAGGAACGGAGATAATACGGAGGTGCTGATACAGGAAATTATGAAATATCTGCCATACGGTCCGCAGTTTTACGACGAGGATACGGTGACAGATCAGCCGGAACGGCAGATTGTGGCGGAGCTTATCCGTGAAAAGGCACTTCACTGCCTGCAGGAGGAGATTCCCCATGGGATTGCGGTTGCCATTGAACGTATGCAGAAAAAGAATAAAGTAGTGCACATTGATGCCACGATTATCTGTGAACGTGATTCCCACAAGGGGATAATTATTGGAAAACAAGGAAATATGTTGAAAAAGATCGGGAGTACGGCCCGGTATGAGATTGAAAAAATGCTGGATTGCCAGGTAAATCTGAAGCTTTGGGTCAAAGTAAAGAAGGACTGGAGAGACAGTGAATTCCTGATGAAAAATTTTGGATATCGGGAAGAAGAATAAAATGGCGCGTCCATGGGAGAACCTATCCTTAGGATAAAAACAGAGGATGAGGTGATGCTTGTGGAACAAAAATACTGGGAGCGGTTTCTGAAAACAGGGAAGATTGTAGATTATCTGAGCTATAAAAATCTGACAGCCGGTCAGGGGACTGCAGGGCGCCATAAAGGAGAAACTGACATTGAATCAGATTACGGTAACAGGAATGGTGCTGACTGCGGCACCGATTGGAGAATATGATAAACGGATCGTGATCCTGACAAGGGAACGGGGAAAAATATCTGTATTTGCCAGAGGCGCCAGAAGAGCCGGCAATGCACTGATGGGGGTGACAGAGCCCTTTTCCTTTGGTACATTTATGATTTATGAGGGGCGGACATCTTATACCTTGATGTCGGCCTCTATTTCCAATTATTTTTCTGAACTTAGAATGGACATGGAAGGGGCGTATTACGGGTTTTATTTTATGGATCTGGCAGCCTACTACGGCAGAGAAGGGAATGATGAGACCCGGCTTCTGGGGCTTTTATACCAGACGCTCCGGGCGCTTCTGAACCCGCATATTCCCAACCGCCTGGTACGGTGCGTCTATGAATTAAAGGCTGTGACCGTAAACGGGGAAGGACCTCAGGTCTTTTCCTGCATATCCTGCGGAAAACAGGAGGGTTCCTTCTGGTTTAGTGTCCGCCGCGGTGGTATCCTCTGCGAAGACTGCAGACAGACGGAAAAGGAAGGCATCCTTCTATTGCCGTCTACCGCCTATACATTGCAGTATATCGTCTCTTCTCCGGTGGAAAAGCTGTACACCTTTGTTGTCAAGGATGAGGTAATGGAACAGCTTATCAGAATCACCGGAGAATATCTGGCCAGGTATGTGGACAAGCGCTTCAAATCCCTGGAAATACTGGAAACAATTATAGAATAGTACTTGAAAACGTAAAGGCCACCCGGTATAATTATTAACAATCATGGGCGTTGTTTATAGATAAAACCCATAAAGCATATAGAAGGTGAGGTAGAGGGCATGGTAGAAAAAACGATGGAAAAAATCGTCGCACTGGCGAAATCAAGGGGATTTGTATATCCCGGGTCAGAAATTTACGGCGGTCTTGCAAATACATGGGATTACGGGAATCTTGGTGTAGAATTGAAGAATAATGTTAAGAAGGCCTGGTGGCAGAAGTTTGTGCAGGAATCCCCGTATAATGTGGGTGTGGACTGTGCGATTCTGATGAACCCGCAGACCTGGGTGGCAAGCGGACATCTGGGAGGATTCAGTGATCCTCTCATGGACTGTAAGGAGTGTCATGAAAGATTCCGCGCGGACAAGATGATCGAAGACTACGCAAAGGAAAACAGACTGGATATCGGGGACAGCATTGACGGATGGAGCCATGAGAAAATGGAAGCATATATCGAGGAGCATCAGATTCCGTGTCCGACCTGCGGCAAGCATAATTTTACCGAGATCCGGGAATTCAATCTGATGTTTAAGACCTTCCAGGGAGTAACAGAAGATGCGAAGAGTGTGGTATATCTCCGCCCGGAGACTGCACAGGGGATTTTTGTTAACTTTAAAAATGTGCAGCGTACATCCAGAAAGAAGATCCCGTTTGGAATCTGTCAGATTGGAAAATCTTTCCGAAACGAGATTACACCGGGTAACTTCATCTTCCGTACAAGAGAGTTTGAACAGATGGAGATGGAATTTTTCTGTGAACCGGATACAGACCTTGAGTGGCATGCATACTGGAAAAAGTTCTGTCTGGATTGGCTGAAAACTCTGGGACTGAAAGATGAAGAGGTACGTTATCGTGATCATTCGCCGGAAGAACTGAGCCATTACAGCAAAGCTACTACAGACGTAGAATTCCTGTTCCCGTTTGGTTGGGGAGAACTTTGGGGAATCGCTGACCGTACCGATTTTGACCTGACACAGCATCAGAATGTGTCCAAACAGGATATGACATATTTTGACGATGAGAAAAAGATCAAATACATTCCTTACGTAATCGAGCCTTCTCTGGGAGCAGATCGTATGGTTCTGGCGTTCTTATGCAGCGCTTATGACGAGGAAGAGCTGGAAGGCGGGGACAAGCGTACGGTACTGCATTTCCATCCGGCTCTGGCTCCGGTGAAAATAGGGGTTCTGCCTCTGTCTAAGAAACTGAGCGAAGGTGCCGAGAAGATCTATGCACGCCTTTCTAAGAAATATAATTGCGAGTTTGATGAAAGAGGCAATATCGGCAAGCGTTACCGCAGACAGGATGAGATTGGAACACCTTTCTGCATTACCTATGATTTTGAGTCTGAAGAAGATGGTGCGGTAACGATCCGGGACAGAGACACTATGGAGCAGGAAAGAGTAAAGATTGAAGATCTGGAAAGCTATTTTGAGAAAAAATTCGAATGGTAATCAGCTGTAAATTGAAATCGTGAGCATAAAGAAGGAGCGCGGGAAGTTTATCCCGCGCTCCTTCTTTATGTATAACTGCGTAAGACTACATAATTTTGATCTCCGGATCAAACGGCTTGTCCGCATAGCGTTCCGGATGGATCCGGCGGTCGCGGAAATCTGCGATGGCGGTGTAAAGTACGTCCGTAGAGGAGTTGATACCAGTCTCGCAGGAATCCTGGATAACGCCGATGATAAATCCGACACCTACTACCTGCATGGAGATATCGTTGGGGATACCAAACAGGCTGCAGGCCAGCGGGATCAGAAGCAGGGACCCGCCTGCCACGCCGGAGGCTCCTGCCGCACTGGCAGCCGCCAGTACACACATGATCAGCGCGCTGGGGATCGATACTTCAATACCCAGAGTATTCGCCGCTGCAAGGGCCATCGTAGAAATGGTGATGGCTGCGCCGGCCATATTTACGGTTGCTCCAAGCGGAATGGAGATGGAGTAAGTGTCTTCGTCCAGTCCCAGCCGCTCGCACAGTCCCATATTTACCGGGATATTTGCCGCAGAACTTCTGGTGAAGAATGCGGTGATAAAGCTTTCCTTCAGGCAGGTGAATACCAGCTTGTAAGGATTTTTGCGGATGAACAAAAATACGATGATCGGATTGATGATCAGCGCTACGGCCGCCATGGTTCCGACCAGCACCAGGATCAGACGTCCGTATCCAAGGAGAACAGACAGACCCTGTTCGGAAATGGTAGTAAAGATCAGGCCCATGATACCGAAGGGAGCGCAGTTGATGACCCATCTGACTGCTGTGGAAACAGCGTCAGAGATATTGTCCAGCGCATTTTTGGTTCCTTCGCTGGCGCCCTTGAGCGCGATACCAAAGATAATGGCCCATGCAAGGATGCCGATGAAGTTGGCGTTGATCAGGGCGTTGACCGGATTGTCCACCAGGTTCATCAGAAGATTGGTGATGACCTCTGTAACTCCGCTGGGCGGGGTAACGTCGCTGGTGTCCGTGCTCTCAGAAAAGGTAAGAACGATCGGAAACAGCCGGCTTGCCACCACGGCACAGGCTGCAGCCACCACATTGCCCGCCATATAAAGAATGACGATTACCTTTAAGTTGGTTTTCTGTCCTTCGCCCATACGGCACAGAGAACTCATGATCAGGAAAAATACCAGAATCGGTGCAACTCCGCGCAGAGCTCCGACAAATAAATCCCCCAGAATAGAGATCGCGCTTGCCTGCGGTACGACCAGACCGAGAATGATACCGATGATCAGTCCGCAGATGATCCGTTTCACCAAACTGATGCTGTTCCATTTTTGAATGATGCCTTTGAGTTTTTCCATATTTTCCCTCTCTTTCTTCTTGACACGTTACCTGTAGCGTGTTAAGATAACGCTAAAATAATGATGTTTTTAATATACTAGATTTTGGATGATTTGTAAATGATGACGATGGAAAATATTGAAAAAACATGTTTTTCGTCGAAATGCACAAAGAGCGCTAATGGCACGCTAAGGAACTGTTTGCGCGTCTGTATGTGTTTTTTGCATCTTCCGCATACAGGAGGCGCAGGTGAAGACGGCGTGTTACTGGCAGGACTGACAGGTATAGAGACAAAAAAGACAGGCAGAAGATCTGCCTGTCTTGAATCCGTATGTAATTGTAAGTCTTTTGTCTGCGTGTAATCTGAAAATTACAGGATCTTGATCTCCGGATCAAACGGCTTGTTTGCGTAGTGCTCTGGATTGATCCGGCGGTCGCGGAAGTCTGCGATTGCTGTGTACAGAACGTCTGTAGAAGAGTTAACGCCTGTCTCACAGGAATCCTGGATTACACCGATGATGAATCCGACACCGACTACCTGCATGGAGATGTCATTCGGGATACCGAACAGACTACATGCCAGCGGGATCAGAAGCAGGGAACCGCCTGCAACACCGGAAGCTCCGGCTGCACTGGCTGCTGCCAGTACGCACATGATCAGTGCACTGCCGACGGAAACGTGGATATCCAGGGTGTTGGCTGCTGCCAGTGCCATGGTAGAAATGGTGATTGCCGCACCAGCCATGTTTACGGTAGCGCCAAGAGGAATGGAGATAGAGTAGGTATCTTCATCCAGGCCAAGTCTTTCGCAAAGCTTCATGTTAACAGGAATGTTCGCAGCGGAGCTTCTGGTGAAGAACGCAGTGATAAAGCTTTCCTTCAGACAGGTAAAGATCAGTTTGAACGGGTTCTTGCGGATAAACAGGAACACGATGATCGGGTTTACAATGAATACAACAGCGGCCATGGTTCCAACCAGTACCAGGATCAGAC
>NZ_MIEH01000036.1 GCF_001754075.1 Merdimonas faecis
TGGAAAGAACCGGTTTACCGTGTACGTTTCAGGTTTTGTGAGAATGTAAAGAAAAGCCCCGGCATAAACCGGGGCCTTTGTCTACACTCTAAGGCCAACATTTTCATATGTAAACCTCTATCTTGTAAATAATATCCTTTAATTGTGTATTTAATAAACCACTACTGTTGTTCCAGACGGTATGTTTGCATAAATCCAGTAAGCATTATTGATATCAAGCCGAACACATCCATGTGATAAAGACATCCCTAGCCTTCCATCCATCAATGCTCCATTATATTTGCTATATAAAACAGAATGGAACAAATAGTTTCCATAAAACTGCGTATACCAGTAACATCTTGCGCTACCTGAGTCAAAATAATATCCCTTGCTTCCTACTCGGAATGTTCCTTTCACAGTCGGTGTACTCGGTGCTCCTGTAGTGCAATCCCAATAGTAAACAGGAGTCCAATTACCTGCCCATCCCTGAAACACTCCCACTTTATGAGTATTACTATTTACCATAATAATGTATGGAGTATAACTTGAATAAACATTTGCTAGATACATCATACTCTCAAGATCTGCCGGGTAACGATTTACAGTATATCCTATAGTATAATTCTGAGTAGAGCCATCGTGAATCTTTGTCTCTACATATAACCAATAGTATCCCTCTTTCGGAGCGTTCCAATTTGTTGCATTAGAATTACTCCACCCACTTATATCATGCCATTCTCCAGCACCGGGATCATAGTATTTCCAACGATATTGCGCATTCTTATCATTGGTCGAAACAGACGCTGCCATTGAATAATTCATTGTTCCATCTTTTCTAACATAAATCCCCAAAATATTCATGTATGGTTGTTCAATAGAATACCCAGTAAAGGACTGTGCTATTAATTTCCCATCTTTATTATATATCTCATAACACAGCAAATAACTTCCAAGTTTTCCCGGCATCCATTCCGCACTATTTTCATTTCTCGAGATTTCTTTCCACACAGAACCATCATAAACAATAAACCGGCTCAAACCTACCTCATTTATCAAATCTTGATATGAACCCTTCAGCATAATCGTACTATCTGTCCATCCTGGAGATTGGGGACTAACGCTAAAAGACTTTATCTTTGCTCCGGAAATATGATGCCCACACACTTGTGTCTTTACCTTCCCATCGCTAGTCTTTGCTTCTACATAGAGCCAATAATCTCCTGACTTTTCCGGTTTCCAAGATGTCCAGTTCCCATTACTCCAGTCTGAAATCATAGTCCATATACCACGAGACAGATCATATAATTTCCAACGAAACATTATATCTGCATCATTAGTCGTATACGCTACCCCCATATCTACCTGCACATCTTGATCAATTACACAGATACCATTTAGCTGCACCTGCAAACCAGGATAATAAAAACCGATAGTATGAGTTGTTATACCGCCTTTACTATCAATTGCCTCTACATGGATCCAATAATTCCCTGCTTTCTTTGGACTCCAAGATGTCCAGTTCCCCCCAGAAGGCTCTTGAAGTTTTATCCACACCTGTGACTGTAGATCGTAAATCTTCCATTGAAATTTTAAACCAGAATCATTGGATGTATATGCCACTCCCATTTCATAGTGATCCTGCTTATCAAGCACGCAAACACCGTTCAACTGCACTTGAACCCCCTTGTAATGCGTTCCATATACTGAAGAAGCTGTTTTACCATCTGAAGTTCTTGCCTCTACATATATCCAATAATCTCCCGCTTTGTCTGGTTCCCAAGTAATCCAATTTCCTGTTATCCAATCTGTAACATTTGTCCATATACCACGAGACAGGTCATACTGTTTCCACTGAAACTCTATGTTCGGATCAGTGGATTCATATGCAACTCCTACTTCGTATTTAATCCCCTTATCCAGAAGACAAATCCCATTCAACTGCAAAGTATAATCTGTATCCTGTAGTTCAATGTCGGAAAAAGATTCCTCCCCCGCATCCGGATCCACTTTCTCCTTCGGTATCTCCTCTGCTGGGAAAGTTCCTTCCGTGTAAAGAAATTCTACCGTTCCAATTGACGCAAAATACTCTTGAAATGCCATCAAGGTTTCTTCCGAATCAAACATACTCTGCCGCACATCCAGTCTCGTCAACGCAGGGAACATCTGAGCCATCACATCCAGATCTTCCCGGGTCAGCAGATAACCGCCGGAAGTCTTTACTTTGAGGCTGACCGTATCTGCATAGGAAGCCGTATCCTCCTGCTTCTGCAGGTAATCCGCCAGGCTTTCTGTCAATTCGACGGATAACTCTGTCACTGTCTCCTCCGGTACCGGAGCCGTTTCCTCCGGCACAGGCGCCTCTGCAACAGGCGTTTCTGCAATAGGTGTCTCCACAGCGGGCGCCTCTGCAACGGGTGTCTCTACGGCAGGCGGAACTACCGGCTGCTCTTCTGGTGTCTCCTGCTCTACTGTCTGTGGCTGCTGGACAGAAGTTTCTGCCGCATATGACAGACATGGCTGAGCTATCATGCAAAGAGCCAGAAATAACGCAGATAAGGTTTTTACATGCTTTTTTCTCATTCCTTCCTCACCTCTTTATCATTATGCTGATGTCTTATGACTCATACATTTCTTGATAATATTCCTGATAAGCTCCGCTGGTCACATGCTGCATCCACTCCTCATGCTCAAAGAACCACTGGATGGTCTTTCGAATCCCTTCTTCGAACATGGTGTCCGGAACCCAGCCTACTTCTTTTTTAATCTTATCCGGTGCGATGGCATAACGCCTGTCATGTCCCTTCCGGTCTTCTACATAGGTAATTAGGTCTTCGCTTACTAGTGCTTTCCTCGGGTCATCATCCGGGAGCATCTCCTGCAGTGTATTCAAGATAATATGAATGATCTCAATATTCTGCTTCTCGTTATGACCTCCAATATTGTAGGTTTCAAACAAGCGCCCCTTTTCCTGAACCATGTCGATTCCTTTTGCGTGATCCTCCACATACAGCCAGTCACGCACGTTCTTTCCATCTCCGTACACCGGCAGCTTTTTCCCATGAAGTGCATTGTTGATAATCAGTGGGATTAACTTCTCCGGGAACTGATAAGGCCCGTAATTATTGCTGCAGTTTGTGATATTAGCTGGGAACTTGTAGGTGTCCATATAAGCTTTCACCAACATGTCAGATGACGCTTTGCTGGCAGAATACGGGCTGTGCGGATCATATGGAGTCGTCTCATAGAAATACTCTCCTTCATTTTCCAAAGACCCATATACTTCATCTGTGGAAACATGCAGAAACTTCTTTCCTTCCTTGAAGGTTCCGTCTTCCTGTTCCCATGCAGCCTTTGCAGCATTCAACATGACCAGTGTTCCCAGCACGTTGGTCTTTACAAAAACCTCCGGATTTTTGATACTTCTGTCCACATGGCTTTCTGCAGCAAAATGCACAACTCTGTCAATATCATTTTCTTCAAAAATCTGATTAATCTTTTCAGTATCACAGATATCTGCCTTAATAAACGTATAGTTATCTCTGTCCTCAATATCTTTCAAATTCTCTAAGTTCCCCGCATATGTCAGTTTATCCACATTAATGATCCTAATTTCATCTCCATATTTCTTAAACATATAATGGATATAATTGGAGCCAATAAATCCAGCTCCCCCAGTTACTAAATAAGTTTTCATTACACTTTCTCCTTATCTTTTATTCATGATTTTATTGATTTTTTCCGCATCTCCCCATACACCAGGCGAGTCATAAGGGCGATCTGGAAACGCCCCATATTCCGGCCGAATCTTGAATCCATGATCTTTGATGAACTCTTCCACCTTATCAGCTAACGGAACCGGCTTACCAGTACAACAATTGATAACACCTGTAATTTCTTCCTGCGTGGATGCTGTTGCGATCTGCGCCGCCAGTTCATCTACCGTGATAAAGTCATACATATTTTTTCCAGAGTTAAAGGGGAAGGTTTCTTTCCCTTCTTCTTCCCAGCCTACGATCTTAGCAAAAAGAGAATTGCTTTTTTTATCATCTCCAAGAATATAATATGCTCTCAGCCACATTACCTTTGTATCCGTTCCAGAAGCCAAAAGATAAGTCATCTGTCTCAGCGCATTCTTAGAAATACCATATAGTGATGTGGGATTTGCCGGTGTGTCTTCCGTAATCGCCCCTTCCCAGTAGCCGATCTCATGCATAGTTCCCATGACTGAAAGCTGTGGGAGGCCACCAGCAATCATATTCTTAATAAAAGTAAAATGATTCGGCAGATCCATCAAATGGCTTTCTTCATTGTGTACAAAACCATTTCTCCAGGCCATATGAATACAGACATCCGGTTTCCCAAGCTTCTCATAAATATTTTCATCTCCACTGAAAATTGGTGTATCCACAAATGTTGCACGTTTATCTACACCGTCAAAAAGAAAATCGGCCGCAATCACCTCATGTCCTGCATCCAACAAAGCACTTACAACATGTCTACCAATATATCCATTTGCACCTGTCACTAGCACCTTTTTCTTCATTAACTTTACAACTCCTTTATTCGATTATTAACTTCCTATCCCGTAAATATTTTTTTAATGCATCTTCCCAATCAGCCATTCGATACCCAAAATTTTCCTCTAACAATCTATTTTCTAAAATTGAATTGGCCGGCCTTTTAGCCGCTGCACCATATTCCTCTGTTGTAACCGGGATAACTTTTGTCTTTTTACCGCACAGTTCAAATATTTTTTTTGTAAATCCAGCCCAAGTGCACACTCCTTCGCAGGTTGCATGGTATGTTCCATATTTATCGGAATGGCATAACAAATCTATTACTTTAGTAACTTCTTCTGCGCTAGTTGGCGCACCAAATTGATCGTCCACCACTCGAACACTCTCGTTCTTTTCTGATAATTCCAACATAGTATTAAGAAAATTTTTACCCTCTCCATATAACCATTCGGTTCGCACCACAAAATATCGGTCTGCCGTTTTTCTAACCAATTCCTCTCCTTCTAACTTTGTCTTTCCATATACCGACTGTGGATTATATTTATCTCCCTCTACATATGATCCTTCTTTAGTTCCATCAAATACATAATCCGATGAAATATGAACTATCACTGCTCCTACCGCGTTCGCCGCCAGACTCAAATAATAAGGTCCGACCGCATTAATTTGATAAGCTCTCTCTTGATCTGTTTCACACGCGTCAACCTGCGTATGCGCCGCACAATTAATTATAATATCTGGCGAAATCTCCCCTATTTTTTGCATTACCTCTTCTTGATCTGTGATGTTCAGTTCTCCTACATCCGTATTAACTAAACAAACATTTTTGTCCCCCTCATAAAAAACATTTAGAGCTTTCCCCATTTGTCCATGACAACCTGTAATTAATATTTTTTTCAAAACTTTCCTCTCCGTTCTTGAATAATATAATTAATTTATCTATATTCTACTCTAATTGTTAACATAATGCAATCTAGTTATTTTTTAAACAATTGGGGTACTTGATGCATTACATATGCATGAAACCGATACAATCCCCAGGCAAAAACAGCAATAACTGAGCAAATTACAACAAATAGCAAATAACTATACTCTCTGGAAATTTGCGTCAAATCAAAGGTCATCATCATCTCCGAAATAATAACATGATGTACCAAAAAGATAGCATAAGAATATTTGCTTATTAAATTACACACATTAATACATAACCCAAATTTCAACCAATACGAAATGTATACTAACAAAATAAAGGATGCTATTCCCACATATGTAGTCTGTATTGCTTCTGGAAACGATGGACTTATAATTTCATTTACAACTAAAACCAACAATGCAGCTATTGCCATTTTCCAATTGACCTTTTTTTCTGACTGTACAAATAGCATTCCAAATAGAATTTCAGGCAGTCTTGTTAGAATGATTATACTTACATTGACTTTCTTTACATAAACGATCATTAAAACATAAACTATAATGACAAGGCAAACTGTCAGAATCGGTTGCTTTTTAACACCAACTCTTAACAAGGGGAATAAAATATACATCAAAATAATTGCTCCCAAAAACCATTCTCCCAAAATATAATAAGTCGGAATGTATGCTGCAACCATCCCATCCATTCCTAAAATTGTATACAGAAAGTTTATTTTAGGAGCCCCGCTTCCTGGAATCATTTTATTTGTATAAAACAAATAAAAAAAAGCAATAATATATGCCATCCAAAACATTGGATATATAGACAAAAATCTCTTTTTATAGAATTTCTTTATTTCAATTTTTTCTTGATAAACATACATCAATGCTGCTCCAGAAATGATAAAGAACAACGACACTCCCCAGGCACCAATATAGATGTTGCTCACGGTAGTAGTAATTACCGCTTTTTCGGGCATCGGTGGTGTCAAATATAAAAATCTTGCATTAAAATGTGTCATTAATATGGAGACAACCGCAATAGCCCGTACAAAATCCAAATAAAATAGTCTTTCCTTCTTCATATAATAATCCCCTGTTTTCTCGATATTCCCAATATAAAACTTCTTCTCTAATTTATTTTCTCAGCAATAAACTCCTCAAGTGCATCCTCCCAGCCCTGCATGCTATAACCAATTTTTTCACGCAAATTTTTATTATCTAACACAGAATTTTGAGGTCTTTTAGCCGCCGTTTTATATTCTTCTGATGTAATTCTTTTAACATGTATATCTTTTCTGCTCAATCGGAATATCTCTTCTGAAAAATCTGCCCAGCTACATTGTCCCTCACAAGTGGCATGATAGGTACCATAGTTTTCTGTTTCAACAAGTTTCATAATTACTTTCGCAACCTCTTTTGCACTAGTTGGGGTTCCAACCTGGTCTTCTACCACACGAATCTCAGCACTATTTTCTGCAAGTTGAAGCATTGTTCGAACAAAATTTTTCCCATCTCCATACAACCATGCTGTTCTTACAATAAAATGTTTTTCATTTGTTTTTCTTACAAATTCTTCGCCTTCCCACTTCGTTTGACCATATACAGATTGAGGATTAGCTCTATCACTTTCTGTATATTTTCCTATCTTTTTCCCATCAAATACATAGTCTGTAGACACTTGAACAATAACGGCTCCGATTTCTTTTGCTGTAACACTTAAGTTTTTCGGACCAACAGCATTAATTCGATATGCTTTATCTTTTTGTTTTTCACATATATCAACCGCCGTATGAGCCGCACAATTAATTATAATATTGGGATTTATTTTCTTCACAAACTCATTTACTTCACTAAACTTTGTGATATCTAATTCGTCCACATCTGTATTAATAACTTGAAAATTTTTGTTATCTTTCAATTGTTGATTTAATGCCTTACCTAATTGTCCATTTGACCCCGTTATCAGTACCTTTTTCAATTTTTTGTCTCCTCTACTTCCATTCTCCAAATATATTTATTCCTAAATCTCCTTCAACTTGTTCCCCGTTTTCAAATGTAGCAAATTGATTTTGATTTCCATTATATTTTATATATAACGGCACACCTTCACCATTCTCGGCTGTGATTTTCAGAGTATATTCTTGGTTTTCTTGTAAGAGAATATCTCCAGGCTTAAAAATAGCTATTCCATTTTCAAAAGTATTTACTGGTTTGCTTTCCTCCCACATAACTTTATTATTATTGTCTATCACCGCAACCTTAACCAAAGAAGAATTAATCCATTCAAACCCTTCCGCATTAAAGGCAATCTCCATCTTTGATATTTTCATATCTGAATCAAACTTTAACTTTTCTTCTACGGACGAATCTTTCTGTAATAAATCAACCGATGAATCAACTAGATTCGAATCTATCAGATTATATATCATCCCCGTTACAGGCCAGATATAGCATATCATCAACAACATAGCAAACACACACGGAACTGCTCCCCTAATCCATACAACTCCTCTTTCTATTCTTTCAGTATTTAGCCCCATTTCTATATGATGTCTTCTCGGATAATTGATAATTAAGATTGCCATAATACATGCAATTAAAAATGCCGCACAAAAATTTATCATATTATCCAATCCTAATGAGATAAATATTTCTCTAACATAAGTAAATTTAGTTGTCCTATCTGGTGATATTACTTTAGATAAGAAAAGCGGATTTAGCAATTGTTTTGAAAACACAGGATAATTTATCATGACTGATATCCATACAACAGCAAAACCTATTCCTGCATCCAACAAAATGTTTAGTTTCAATTTCTCCGGTGTAATAAATATAACCAAAACAGAATACGGTGCAACAAGAATCATCCAATATGGATTAAAGGGAACAAGTCCAAGAAATCCCAAAAAAACTACCAATGGCAAATATATTGCAAATCGAGATTTTTCCTCTAAATTTACTGTTTGTTTCGCATATGCAAAAATGCAAACCCCTACCATTAGCAAGACAAAAAGCGGGATCACAAAACCATCATACTGCCAATTAATTCCTGTTGCTTGAAGCCTTTCAATCATAGTATCTGAAAATCCTGTTGTTGAAGCTTGATATGCAGCATTACCTTGAAAGATTACTTTGCATATTAACAATTCAAAGAGCCCTGACAGCACTTCTATTCCAATCCAAATTAGCCTTTTTTCTTTTAGTAAGACTAAAGGTATAAAAATGAATACAGCAAAAAGTTTTAATGTATTCGCCACCATAAACCACAGAATAAACTTTTTATTTTCTTCACGCATATATGCCTTTATTCCTAAAAGCATGAACACCACAGAAACAATATCATATTGTACAATTACAAAAACAGGTATCACAACTGTAGCCGCAGTTAAAAAAAAGAACACAGCCCATTTACATCTTTCTTTCAGAAAACCTAATTGCTCCCCGATTTGATATACCAGTCTAGCTGCAATGATTGTAAATACAATCATCATTAATTTACACCACATTAAGCATAAAGTTGAATTTAAATAATCAACACCTATTACTTTATTTGCTATATATACAGGAAGATTCCATATCGCAAATATAACATAGATAGGAAATTCATATACTGCCGGATGTCCGAATGTGCTATTTTCTATCGCTATTTGGTAAAATTCCAAAAAGCGTCCACTTAAAACACTATCCAAAAAATTGAATGAATGTTCTAGCGTTACCATTACATCCCCATATAAAAAACTTACTGTTGTAACTAACAACAAAACAGACAATAATAAAATATCTATTTTCCCCGGTTCTTTTGTATCCTTCCAATAATGTATGATTTTTTCCTGTTCTCTTTTTATTGAATTTACAACCATTGTGGTTCTCCCTTAATGTTTCTCTATCAAAATTTTTCTGGATATAAAATTGTAAATCATTACAACTCCTGTTGCTATTATTTTTGCTATTAATGGTGCAATTTTTACAAAATCGACACAGAGCTTCATGATAAGTTGATTAAATCCCAGCCCAATAATGTTTAAGACGATATATATAAAAAATTCTTTTCTTTTATTTGCCTCTTCACTTGAAATAAAAACATATTTTAAATTCAAAATATAATTTACGATAACAGATACCGAAAAGGAACAAGCATTAGCAAATAAATAATAAATTCCTATTACATTATGCAAAAACCAAAACACACCATAATCAATCAAAAACGATATAATTCCAACTAATCCGAACTTAACAATCTGATTTATAAGATTCTTCATTATCTTTTTTTTCGTCCTCAAAATTTATTTTTTCTCCTATAACAACTCTAGGTTTCTTCACAACTCTTCCATTTATACTTAAAATATACTCTCCTAAAATTCCAATAAAAAACAATTGTATAGCTCCCAAGAAAAAAATTCCAATAATGAGTGTTGCTGTTCCAGCAGGATACGTGTCCCAATTTAAAATTTTATTAATAAAAACAAAAACAGCTATCCCAATACAAACTAATCCAATTATAACAGCTACAAATGTAGCTAATCGCATTAATAATTTTGTCGACGAAGTAATCCCCTGCATTGCAAAATCATAATTACGCCAAAAATTAAAATTAGACTTTCCTCTTTCACTTTTTGCCTGTTCATATTTTATAATCTCTATATCCATTCCATATTCCGCTACTACTTCCTTGAAATATGGCTGGATATCATCTATTTGTGATAAAACTTCTGTAAATTCTCTGTCATACAAACCAAAACCAGTAAAAAGAGAGATCTGCTTTCTATCCGAAAACCAGTCAATAATCTTATAATATAAAAACCGCATAAAAGTCATGATCTTACCCTCATCACTTTTACTTCTCTGTCCTATAACAACTTTCTTTCCTTCTTCCCACTTTTCTACAAATTTAGGTAACATCTCCGGCGGATCCTGCAGGTCACCAAAAAGCAAAAATACGGCATCTCCAGACCCATATGTCAACGAGGAAAACACATTCCTATGAAACCCAAAGTTCGTTGCATTAAAAACAGCTTTTACATGTTTATCTATATCGCATAATTTTCTTATTTCTTTTCGCGTATTATCAGTTGAAAAATCATCTACATATATAATTTCATATGCATACGATGATAATTGTTCATTAAAAATTTTCAACAATCGCTCATACATGTCATTAACACTTTTCTCTTCGTTATAACAAGGTATTACAACGCTAATTACTTTTTCCTTCATTTCCCATTATTTCTCCTACTATTTATTTTCCTTCTACCACAGACATTATTGTCATTCAATACAGCTATGCTATACAATAACAAACACCATATTCTGTTAGCATTTTACATTCCTCTAGAATATTTGTCAATTAAAACCCCAAAAGCGGCCTTAGGTCTTCTATATGCGAATAGCATTCGTATACGGTAAACCGGTTCTTTCCA
>NZ_MIEH01000037.1 GCF_001754075.1 Merdimonas faecis
TACGTCCCCATTTGCGATTTTACATAGATTTAACATTCGCCCTGTTTCAGATTTAACATTCCATCAGTATAGTATCCCTTGTGAAGAAGCTAACAAAAAATTCTGAAACAAAGGAGATTAAGAATTATGAAATTGAAAAAGTTTATTGCAGTTATGGCAACAGTAGGAATGGTTGCAAGTCTTGCAGTAGGATGTGGCGGATCTTCCGAAGACACATCTGCTGAGGGAGGAGATGCAGCAGCAGAAGGAAGCAGCGACTGGGATTCTTCCATGGACATCACCATCGTATCCCGTGAGGATGGATCCGGAACCAGAGGAGCTTTCATTGAGCTGTTCGGAATTGAAGAAGAAGTAGACGGCGAGAAGGTTGATATGACCACAGAAGAAGCACAGATTACAAACAGCACTTCTGTAATGCTTACTACAGTAGCTGGTGATGATTACGCAATCGGATATGTCTCTCTTGGATCTCTGGATGACAGCGTAAAAGCTCTGAAGATTGACGGGGCAGAAGCTACAGCAGAGAATATCAAGAGCGGAGATTACAAAGTATCCCGTCCGTTCAACATCGCAACAAAAACAGATATGAACAACCCGACAGCAGAAGACTTTATCTCATTCATCATGAGCCAGGAAGGCCAGGATGTGGTAGCTGAAGAAGGCTATATTCCGCTTGATGGGGCAGAAGCATATGCAGGAGATGCTCCGGCAGGCAAGGTTGTAGTCGGCGGATCCTCTTCCGTATCTCCTGTTATGGAAAAGCTGATCGAGGCATATGCTGAGGTAAATCCGGATGCAGAGATCGAACTTCAGACAACAGACTCTACCACAGGTATGGAATCTGCAATCAGCGGTGCATATGACATCGGTATGGCTTCCAGAGAAGTAAAAGAAGATGAGCTTTCTGCAGGTCTTGAGGCACAGGTTATCGCAACTGATGGTATTGCAGTAGTCGTAAACAACAACAACCCGACAGATGAACTGACAAGCGATCAGGTAAAATCTATCTATACGGGCGAAGCTCTTACATGGGATGAGGTAGTAGAGTAATATGAAATCAAAAGCATGGACTGAAAAATTCATGCGGGGAGTGTTCTTCATTGCCGCCTGCGCTTCGGTGCTGGCGGTAGCTCTCATTTGTGTGTTCTTATTTGCAAATGGTATCCCCGCAATGTCAGAAATCGGATTCTTAGACTTCCTGACGGGAAAAATGTGGAAACCTAACAATGACATTTACGGAATTTTCCCGATGATCGTTGGAAGCCTTTATGTAACAGCCGGAGCAATCATTGTCGGTGTTCCGATCGGAATCCTGACTGCGGTATTCATGGCTTTTTATTGTCCGAAACAGATTTATAAACCACTAAAAACAGCAACGGAGCTTCTGGCAGGGATTCCGTCAGTTGTATACGGTTTCTTCGGCCTGGTAGTACTGGTGCCTATCATCCGTCAGCTGGGAAGAGACCTGGGATTCGGCGGAAACGGAAGCAGTATGCTGACAGCTTCTTTACTTCTGGGTATGATGATTCTGCCAACCATTATCGGTCTTACAGAATCATCTCTCCGCGCAGTGCCGACCCAGTATTATGAAGGAGCCGTGGCATTGGGAGCAACTCACGAAAGAGCTATTTTCCGTGTAGTTCTTCCGGCGGCAAAATCCGGAACTATTGCGGCGATCGTTCTGGGTGTGGGACGTGCCATCGGAGAGACCATGGCGGTAATCATGGTAGCCGGAAACCAGGCAAGAATGCCGCAGGGTATTTTCCGCGGAATCCGTACATTAACAGCAAATATCGTTATTGAGATGGGATATGCGACAGACCTTCACAGGGAAGCTCTGATTGCCACCGGCGTGGTACTGTTCGTGTTTATCCTGATCATCAATTTCTGCGTAGCATTATTAAACAGGAGGGACAGCCGTGAGTAGTAAAAGCAGTAGCACACAAGCGAAAGGCGTCAATGAAGTGACCCTTGGGCAGAAGTTAAAAAGTTATACAAGAACTCCGGGATCCATGGTCGTCATGCTCCTGGTTATGCTGGCCGCAGTTATTACTTTTGCGGTGTTGATCTTTTTGATCGCATATATCCTGGTCAACGGTGTACCGTACCTTCAGCCGTCTTTGTTTTCGCTGGAATACTCCTCTGAGAATGCATCTTTGATGCCGGCGCTGATCAACACGGTCATCATGACAGCACTGTCGCTTTTGATCGCGGTTCCGTTTGGAATCTTTTCCGCCATCTTTCTGGTGGAATATGCAAAACGCGGCAACAAATTCGTAGAAGTGATTCGTCTTACAACGGAGACACTGCAGGGAATTCCGTCCATCGTATACGGTCTGTTCGGAATGTTGTTCTTCGTTACTACCTGTGGGTGGGGCTTTTCCATCCTGGCAGGTGCGTTTACCCTGTCCATCATGGTGCTGCCGCTGATCATGCGGAGTACAGAGGAAGCATTAAAGGCTGTGCCGGATTCCTACCGGGAAGGAAGCTTCGGACTGGGAGCAGGAAAGCTCCGTACGGTATTCCGTATCGTACTGCCGTCAGCGGTTCCGGGTATCCTGGCCGGCGTCATCCTGGCTATCGGGCGTATCGTCGGCGAGACAGCAGCGCTGATCTACACCGCCGGAACGGTTGCCGATATACCAAGCAGCGTCATGAGTTCCGGACGTACCCTTGCGGTACATATGTATAACCTTGCAAGTGAAGGTCTGTACATGGATCAGGCATATGCAACCGCGGTCATCCTGCTGGTACTGGTGGTTGGCATTAATACGCTGTCCGGCGTAGTAGCGAAGAGATTAACGAAAGCGTAGAGAGGGATAACAATGTCAAAATTAAGCATTAAGAATCTGGATCTTTACTACAGCGATTTTAAAGCGCTCAAAGATGTAAATCTGGAGATCGAAGAACATAAAATCACAGCATTTATCGGGCCTTCCGGATGTGGAAAGTCCACACTGTTAAAATCCATCAACCGTATGAATGACCTGGTGGAAGGCTGCCGCATTGAGGGCGAGATCCTCCTTGACGGAAAGAATATTTTCAAAGATATTGATGTAAACGTATTAAGAAAAAGAGTGGGAATGGTGTTCCAGAAACCAAATCCGTTCCCGATGAGCATTTACGATAACATCGCATATGGTCCCAGGACCCATGGAATCCATTCCAAGGCGAAGCTGGATGATATCGTGGAAAAATCCCTGCGCGATGCGGCGATCTGGGATGAATGTAAAGACCGCCTGAAAAAAAGCGCTCTTGGCATGTCCGGCGGACAGCAGCAGAGACTGTGTATCGCCAGAGCCCTTGCAGTACAGCCGGAGGTTCTTCTGATGGATGAGCCCACCAGCGCTCTGGATCCGATTTCCACCTCCAAGATCGAAGACCTTGCGATGGAACTGAAAAAGGACTATACTATTGTCATGGTAACACATAACATGCAGCAGGCAGTCCGTGTTTCTGACAATACCGCATTTTTCCTGCTGGGTGAAGTCGTAGAGTACAATGATACGGAAAAACTATTCTCAATACCGTCAGACAAGAGAACAGAAGACTATATCACAGGGAGGTTCGGTTAAATTATGCGTAATAAATTTGATATGCAGCTTGGCATGCTGAATGAACAGCTGATCCACATGGGAGAATTGTGCGAACTGGCCATCAACCGTGCAACGAAGGCACTGCAGAACGGCAGCATTGAGGAAGCAAAAAATGTGATCGATGCAGATCAGGAAATCGATCAGATGGAAAAGGATATTGAGCGTCTGTGCCTGAAACTGCTCCTGCAGCAGCAGCCGGTAGCAAGAGATTTAAGACAGATTTCCGCTGCTCTTAAGATGATCACGGATATGGAACGTATCGGTGACCAGGCCAGCGATATTGCAGAGATCATCATTTCCGAAAAGAAGTCTCAGGTAACGGATCTTAAGAAGATCGGAAGTATGTCAGAAGCAGCGGCAAAAATGGTCCGCGACAGTGTTACTTCCTATGTAAATAAGGATCTGGAGCTGTGCAGACGTGTGATGGAAGCAGATGATGCTGTAGACATCATGTTTGAAGAGACGAAAAAGGAACTGATCGATGCGATTGCAGACAACAAAGGTGATCAGGGAAAAGAAGCGATCGATCTGATCATGGTTGCCAAATATCTGGAGCGTATCGGAGACCATGCCACCAATATTGCAGAGTGGGTAGAGTTTTCGATCACTGGCATCCATAAAGACAGCCAGATTTAAATAATTAAGGAGATACAGCATGATATTTTGTGTAGAAGATGACAGCAATATCCGGGAACTCGTCGTATACACGCTTGAAACCACGGGCTTTAAAGCGCGTGGTTTTGAAGATGGAAGAGAATTCCTGGAAGCGCTGGCACTGGAAACCCCGGAGCTGGTGCTGATGGACATCATGCTTCCGGGTGATGACGGGCTGGAACTTTTGAAAAAATTAAAGGCGTCTCCCAAGACCCGGGAAATACCGGTGATCATGGTTACGGCCAAGGGTGCGGAATACGATAAAGTCAAAGGACTGGACCTGGGGGCGGATGATTATGTGACGAAGCCCTTTGGAATGATGGAGCTGGTCTCAAGGATCAAGGCGGTGCTCAGGCGTACCAGGAAAGATGCCCAGGAGCCTCAGGATATCATTGCAGTCGGCGAGATTGAGATCAACACAAAAAAACACGAGGTAACAGCGGCAGGAGAAGTGGTGAATCTGACATTGAAGGAATATGAACTTCTGAAGCGGCTGATGAAAAATCCGAATATTGTCATGACCAGAGACTGTCTGCTGGAAGATATCTGGGGTTATGACTTCGACGGAGAGACCCGTACCGTGGATGTACATGTCCGGACCTTAAGGCAGAAGCTTGGGCCCTGCGGCGAAAAGATTGAAACAGTCCGCGGCGTCGGATACAGGATGAGTGAGTAGGAGCACTGTGGATGAGGCTGAAAACAACGATTCAGAAAAATATGATCTTGATCATTGCAGCAACGCTGGTGATCGCCTATGCAATGACGACCTTTGTGGTATACCGGCAGACGGTGAGAGTCATGGAGGACGAGGTGCGTCAGGAAGCGGACTACATCTGTACAGCGATTGAGATATCCGGCCCTTCCTACCTGGAAGAAATGGATGCAGTCCGTGAAAACACCAGGGTTACCTGGATCACGGAGGACGGCGAGGTTCTGTATGACTCCGGACAGGATGAAGAGACGGAGATGGAGAATCACGCGGACCGCCCGGAAGTGAAGGAAGCGCTGAAAAATGGGCGGGGAAGTAATGTCAGGCGGTCGGATACCCTGAATGAGGAAATGTTTTACTATGCGATCCGGCTCTCGGACGGAACGATCCTTCGGGTATCAAAGACCATGGATACGGCTTTCCGGACGGCGCTTAACGTTCTGCCCGGAATGGGTGTGATTGCCGTAGTGATGCTTCTGCTGGCGACGGCCCTGTCCCGGAACCAGGTGGCAAAGATGATACGACCCATCAATGAGTTAGACTTAAATGTCCCTTTGGAAAATGAGATGTACGAGGAATTAACACCATTGCTGAAACGTATTGATGAACAAAACAAACAAAAAGATGCGATCGCGGATATGCGCAAAGAGTTTTCGGCCAATGTCTCCCATGAGCTGAAGACACCGCTGACCTCTATATCCGGTTATGCAGAGATTATGAAAAACGGCCTTGTAAAGCCGGAGGATATGAAGGTGTTCTCTGAACGCATTTATAATGAAGCAAGCCGGCTGATCACGCTGGTAGAAGATATTATCAAGCTTTCCAAGCTGGACGAGGGCGCGATCGAGGTGGAAAAAGAGGATGTGGATCTCTATGAGCTGACCAGGGAGATCGTAAGCCGTCTGGCGCCTCAGGCAGAAAGCCGGAATGTCCATTTAGAGGTTACTGGTGAAAATGTGATCTATCATGGCGTGCGGCAGATCCTGGATGAGATGATCTATAATATCTGTGAAAATGCAGTCAAATATAATAAAAAAGGCGGATCGGTCAGTGTCTGGGTAGGAGCTACCCTGAAAGGAAAGAAAGTGATCGTCAGCGATACCGGAATCGGGATCCCCGAAGATCAGCAGGAACGGATCTTTGAGAGATTCTACCGGGTAGACAAAAGCCATTCAAAGGAGACCGGGGGAACCGGCCTTGGCCTTTCCATTGTAAAGCATGGAGCGATCATGCACAATGCCCAGATCCATGTGGAGAGCGAAGAAGGCAAAGGAACTAAGATGGAAATTACTTTTTAAGGAAAGAAGAATAGACAGAAGCGTACGCACTGGAGAAGAATCTCAGGTGCGCACGCTTCTTTTTTTTCGTAAAAAAATGCGGACTTCCTGCTGGGAATTTAAGATTTATCTGATATACTACAAAGTTCATATGCCAAAAGATGAGGCGGAGCAGGTTATGAAAAACCACTTGTAGAGGCATAATATCACAAAGGAGGAAGCGCAGTATGACGAATACAACATTTTATTTTTCAGAGAAAGACATCAGAGAATTCAGGTATTATCTGCAGGAGAGAGAAAATGCGCAGGCAACAATGGAGAAGTACATCAGAGATGTGAGAAATTTTATGGAATACGTGGGAAAAGGCAGGAAGGTCGATAAAGAAAAGCTGCTCCAGTATAAACAGTGGCTGGTGGAGAATTACGCCATCAGCAGTGCAAATTCGATGATCGTGGCGCTGAACCAGTTTTTAATATTCAAGGGGCAGGGCGGACTCAGGCTGAAACGTATACGGACACAGAGGAATGGTATGCTGAATGTGGATAAAACGCTTGAAAGGGAGGAATTTTTAAGACTTGTGCGGACGGCCCGCGGTCAGGGAAAAGAGCAGATTGCCATGATCATGGAAACCATGTGCGCCACCGGGATCCGGGTAAGCGAACTGAAATTTTTCCGTGTAGAAAACCTAAAAAGCGGAATGATCCGGGTATGGAACAAAGGCAAATATCGTATCGTGATCCTGCCGGAAGTTCTAAGAAAAAAGCTTCTGGCCTATGCAGGAAAACACAGGATCCGCTCCGGAATGATCTTCTGCACCAGGACCGGACGTGAAAAGAACCGTTCCAACATCTGGAGGGAAATGAAGAAAATCTCCGAGCTGGCCGGAGTCAGACTTGAAAAGGTATTTCCCCATAATCTGAGACATTTATTTGCCCGTACTTTTTATAAAATGACAAAAGATCTGATCAACCTGGCAGACATACTGGGGCACAGCAGTGTAGAGGTGACACGGATCTATACGTCGGATAGTATTAACGAATGGCGAAGAAACCTGGACAGGATGGAAATCCTGGAAGAATAACAACATAATGTTAATTATGTAGTAAAACTTCTTTATTAAAAGGAATCTTTCTTTTTACCTTCTATAGTTTATATCAGTGAAATATGATTGTCAACAGATGTAAAGCAACTTTAGCCGCGATATGTAGAGAAAATCCTGGCAGCTATGGAAGCCATTGTCTACATTAGATATAAATTGCAATTAAAATTATACAATTATGCCCTGATACAACAACATAATTAACATTTTGTTGTAAAGGGGAAATTGCTGTGGCTAAAGTATCAAGAAGAACAGCAGAAGACTTGACCGGCAGAAGATTCGGCCGGCTGACTGTGATCAGACAGCTTGAAAACCGCAACAATAGAACCAGGTGGCTGTGCAGATGTGACTGTGGCAACGAAAAGGATGTCGCGGCCAGAGATCTGAAGGCGGGAAAAGTCAAAAGCTGCGGCTGTCTCAGGCGTGAAGGGAACCGGAAGAAGATGGACATTTCCGGGCAGCATTTCGGGAGGCTGACCGCACTGTATCCTACCGACCGCCGTGATTCCCACGGTGTTGTGTACTGGGTCTGCAGGTGCGACTGCGGCAATCAGACGGAGGTGCCGGCTTCCAATCTGGTAAACGGTACATGTAAAAGCTGCGGCTGCCTGAAAAAAGAGAATCAGGACAAGATCCAGGACCGTCTCCATCATATAGACGGGACCTGTGTGGAATTCCTGGAAAAGCGCAAAAAGAGAAAAGATAACAAAAGCGGTTTCCGGGGAGTATATCAGGGCAAAAATGGCAGATACAGAGTCAGCATCGGATTCCGCGGGAAGCGGATTTATCTGGGAATGTACGACGACTTTGAAAATGCCGTGGAAGCCCGGCTGGAAGCAGAAAAGAATATCTATGGAGAATTTCTGGAACTGTATCATGAATGGGAAAAGAAGTCCTCTGATGATCCCGAATGGGCAAGACGCCACCCCTTTTCTGTATCAGTGCCGGTGCCGAAGTAAACATGCAAGGAGGACAAGTGTTGGACAATTTCATAGATATGCATGTTCACATACTGCCAGGAGTAGACGACGGTGCAGAAGATATAAAAGAAATGGAAGAAATGCTGAAAATTGCATATAGCGAAGGCATCCGCTGTATCATAGCGACCCCCCACCACCATCCAAGACGCGGAAAAGAATCGCCGGAAGTGCTGAGGAAGAAGGCCGCTCTTTTGCGGAAGTCTGCCCATGAGATCGACGAACATTTCCGTATATATCTTGGAACGGAAATTTTTTTTGGGCAGGATGTGCTGGAGAAGCTGAAGGAGGGACGGATCCTTACCATGAACCGGCGCAATTACGTGCTGGTAGAGTTCTCTCCGTCTGAACCGTTTTCCTATATCAAACAGAGCCTGCAGCAGCTTATGATGGCGGGATACGAAGTCATCCTGGCGCACGCGGAACGGTACAGGTGCCTGACCGATGAGCCGGAGCTGGCGGAACAGCTGGGAGACATGGGGATCCTGCTCCAGATCAATGCCGGAAGCATTACCGGAGACGGCGGCAGAAGGATCCGGAAATTCATCAGGTATCTGATGGACGAAGATCTGGTCTTCTGCGTGGGAACCGACGCCCACAGTGCCAGGAGCCGGGCGCCGCGGATGAAAAAGGCCGCGGAGTACGTAAAGAAAAAGTACGGCGAGGAATATGTAAGAAAGATATTCTATGAAAATGCCAAGATGATGCTGAGGAAGGAAAAGAAATAAGATGAATCAAGAACGACTGATGAATCAGGAAATTGACAATGATGAAATTACCATAGATCTGACAGAGCTTTTTATGGCGCTTTGGTCCAGGCTCCATATCATACTGATGGCAGGAGTGCTGGGGGCGCTGATCGCCTTTGTGGGCACCAATCTTCTGGTGACGCCCATGTATACCTCGGAGACCAAGGTCTATGTGCTGACCCGCTCCGACAGCACGGCAGGCATCACCTACAATGACCTACAGATGGGAACACAGCTGACGCAGGACTATATGCAGCTGGTGACAAGCCGTCCGGTACTGGAGCAGGTGATCGCAGTCCTGAACCTGGATATGGAACCCGGTCAGTTAAAAGACATGATCTCGGTGGAGACGCCGGAGGGAACCCGTATCTTAAGTATCCGCGTCCAGAGCGAAGATCCCAAACAGGCCAAAGAAATCGCCGATGCGGTAAGAGACTCTGTCAGTATCCAGATCACGGAGATCATGGATGCCGATGCGGTTAACACGGTGGAGGAGGGGAACCTTCCTACCAGCCCCTCATCGCCCAGTATTCCCAGGAACATTGCCATCGGCGCCCTTTTGGGTCTGATCATTGCCATGGGTGTGATCACTCTGATCTTTATCCTGGACGACACGATCAAGACACCGGACGATGTGGAGCATTATCTGGGCTTAAATACCCTGACGTCCATTCCGATCAGCGAGGGGATGAAAAAGGGGAAAAAGGTAAAGAAACTTCCGGAAAAGCAGATGATGCGCAATATGAAGCGATAAGTGATGTTGGATAAAGGAGATACATAGATGCAGGAGATTACATTAAAAAATCTGGCAAAAGATTACCGGAGCAATGAAGCCTATAAGACTCTCCGGACGAATATTGAATTTTCGGGATCAGATAAACAGGTGATCGTGTTTACCAGCTGTACGCCGAACGAAGGAAAGAGTACCGTATCCCTTGCCCTGGCGGCCTCCCTGGCGGAAGGGGAGAAGCGGGTGCTGTTCATTGATGCGGATCTCCGGAAATCGGTAATGATGGGACGCCATAAGATTATCGGGGAACTGAATGGTTTAAGCCATTTCCTTTCCGGCCAGGTGGAATTAAAGGACGTGATCTGTAAAACCCAGATCCAGGGACTGTCCGTAATCATGGCAGGCGTGGTGCCGCCAAATCCTTCAGAGCTTCTGGGAAATCACCGGTTTGAGGCTATGCTGGACGGGGCGAGAAAAGCCTATGATTATGTGATCATCGATGCGCCGCCCCTTGGAAGTGTCATCGACGCGGCCATCGTTGCAAGACACTGCGACGCTTCTGTCCTGGTGGTGGCAGCGTCCACCATCAGCTATAAATTTGCCCGGACGGTCAAAGAGCAGCTGGAAAAAGCAGGCTGTCCCATCCTGGGTGTGGTGCTGAATAAGGTAGATATGAAGCAGAACAAATATTACGGGAAATATTATGGAAAATACTACGGATCATACGGGGAGAAGTAGAAGATGAAACAGCGTTTGGTAATGCTGGCTCTGGCGGCGGGCTGCATCGTACTGGCAGTGGCCGGTGCGCTGGTCTATCTCGGACAGGACCGGAAGGCGCCGGAGATTACAGTGGAAGATACGGAAATCAGTTATACGGAAGGCGGAGACTATGAGGAACTGCTGGAAGGTGTAACTGCAGAGGATAACATAGACGGCGACCTGACAGACCAGGTATTCGTAGATAAGATCATCCAGACCGGGGAAGATACCGGGATCGTCTACTATGGCGTCATGGATAAGCATCACAACGTAGGGACGGCCAGACGGACCATCACGTATCATCTGTCAGAAAACGGCGATGAGGCCGTGGCAGAACAGACAGAGGAAGCGGAAGAAGCGGAAGGCGAAGAGGAAGAGGCTGCCGGCCAGGAGGAGGCAGCGCAGACAGAGCCGAAGGAAGAAGAGACGCTTCAGCCTGACGGGGCCCGCCCTGCACTGGCTCTGACAGCGACAGAAACCACGATCGCCGTGGGGACAGCCTTTGATCCCATGAGTGTGGTCAAGGACGCCGTGGACGATGTGGATACCAAAGACTCTCTGTATCAGCGGATCAGCGCCAACGGAACCTATGATACCAACGTGCCAGGGACCTATACGATCCAGTATTTCGTGACAGACAGTTCGGGAAACACTTCGGATCCCCAGAATTTTACATTGAAGGTACAGTAGACAGGAAACGACTGAACGTACCGTGTAGAGGAGATTAGAGATGGAACATCATCATAAACGGAAAAAGAACAAAAATATGGCCGGAAAGCTGATCACGATCCTGCAGCTGATCCTGTCCGCGGGACTGCTGATCCTTGTCTGGAACAGCGGCATGGTTCCGGGACTGTATCTGGCGCTTCTGGGCGGAGGCCTGCTGCTTTTATTCGCAGTCACCTTCTGCCTGCAGTATGTGAAAAGCAAGGTTAAATATGCCGGTATGGTTATCAGTATCCTGATCAGTATCGGACTGACGGTGGGTATCGTCTACTTCCTGCGGATCCAGCAGACTATGGCGGATGTGGGAGGCGCCACCTATAAGACCGATAACATGATCGTGGTAGTCAAGGCCAGTGATCCGGCAGAAAGCATCCTGGATGCAGCAAACTACCGCTTCGGATATCAGACCAGCGTGGATCAGGAGAATAACGACAAAATGCTGGACGACGTCCAGACGGTGGCGGGCAGGGAGTTAAAACTCAGCGAGTACGACACGGTGACAGACCTGGCGAACGGCCTGCTGTCCGGCCAGATTGAGGCGGCCATCTACAACGAGGCCTTTGACGGCATCATCGAGGAGAGTATTGAAGACTATAAAGATCAGGTGAAGATCCTGTACCAGTACGGTATCGAGACGGAGATCCAGCAGGAAGACACCAGTGTGGAAGCGCCGTTCAACGTATATATCAGCGGTATCGACGTATCCGGACCGATCACCACCAACAGCCGGAGCGATGTGAACATTATCATGACGGTGAACCCGAATACCAAGAAGATCCTGCTGACCACCACGCCGAGAGACTATTACGTGACGATCCCGAATATTTCCGGAGAACAAAGGGACAAGCTGACCCATGCGGGAATCTACGGGGTGGACGCCTCCATGGCCACCCTGGAGCAGCTCTACGGCATCGATATCAGCTACTATGCGAGAGTCAATTTCACATCCCTGATCACCATCGTGGATGCGCTGGGAGGCGTGGATGTGAATTCGGAGTATGCCTTCAGCGCCGGCGGCTATGACTTTGTCCAGGGCACCAACCATCTGGACGGAAAAGCTGCACTGGCTTTCTCAAGAGAGCGTTACAGCTTCGAGAGCGGAGACAACCAGAGAGGCAAGAACCAGGAGGCAGTGCTGACGGCTATCCTGCAAAAAGCCATGTCTCCGGCTATCCTGACCAGCGCAAACCAGATTCTTTCTCAGGTCAGCGACAGTGTGGAGACCAATATGACCCAGGACGAGATGGCCAAATTCATCAATATGCAGTTGTCCGACGGTGCGGGCTGGACGATAGTATCTACAGCGGCCACCGGTACGGGAGACAACCAGGCATGCTTCTCGTCGGGATCACAGCTTCTCTATGTGATGTGGCCGGATGAGGCCATCGTGGGGGATATCTCCAGACGGATGGATCAGGTCTTAAGCGGCAATTAAGATGCAAAGTTATGAGGGAAAAGAGGAAATGGTATGGGATACATAGGATGGGCGCTGGCAAGCGCTGCAGTCGTTGACCCGGAACGGGCGGTCATTGCGGCCGGCGGTGCAGTTGCTGCAGGGATGGTGATCTTTTTTATAAGAAATAAAAGAAATATTGCAGAGAGGCTGAAGAAACATCATGGATAAGTGGATTCGAAATCCGGGGTGGACCTGGGTACAGAAAGCGTTTCTGATCGCCTTTCTGGATGGACTGATTATCCTGGCAGCCTATCTGATGGCGCTGCTCCTGCGGTTTGATTTCATATTCTCCCGGATTCCCAGAGAATATGTGGAAGGATATATCTGGTCCATGCCCTACTGGATCGCCATAACGATCGTAGTGTTTTACGGGTGCCGGCTGTATCACAGTGTCTGGCGTCTGGCCAGCATTTCAGAACTGCAGATGAGCATCGTTGCTTATATCATCTTAATACCGGCCTATACACTTGGCATGCTTTTCATGAAGCTTCAGATGCCCAGATCGTATTACTTCATGGGATATGTCCTGTCATTTCTGCTGACTACGGGATTAAGGTTTTCCTTTCGGTTCCTTCGCTTTTATGTAAGGAAGCGGGAAGGCGAAGACGAAGGGCAGGACCGGATCATGGTGATCGGCGGCGGATCGGCAGGGCAGGCAGTCATCAAGGAACTGACCGGCAGCCGCGGCAATCCGGCCAGAGTATGCTGTGTCATCGATGACAACCCTAACAAATGGGGCCGGATGCTGGAGGGCATCCCGATCGTGGGAGACAGGAATGACATCCTGGAAGCTGTAGAAAAATACAGAATCAACCGGATCATCTATGCGATCCCGGCGACCACCGGAAAGAACCGGAAAGACATCCTGAATATCTGTAAGGAAACCAGCTGCAGGCTTCAGACCGTGCCCAGCGTGGCGCAGCTGGTGAATGGAGAGGTCAAGGTGACCAGGCTTCGGGATGTGGAGATTACCGACCTTCTGGGACGTGCCCAGGTGAAGGTCAACAATCAGGAAATATTTGATGTGCTGAAGGATAAGGTGGTCATGGTGACCGGCGGCGGAGGCTCTATCGGAAGCGAGCTGTGCCGCCAGATTGCCGGTGCAGGCCCGCGGATACTGATCATTTTCGATATATACGAAAATAATGCCTATGCGATCCAGCAGGAATTAAAGAAAAAATATCCGGGACTTCACCTGGAAACGCTGATCGGTTCCGTAAGGAACACCAACCGGGTTAACAGCATTATCGAGAAGTACCGGCCGGACGTCATCTACCATGCGGCAGCCCACAAGCATGTGCCGCTGATGGAAGACAGCCCTAATGAGGCAATCAAGAACAATGTAGAGGGCACGTATAAAGTGGCCCGGTCCGCTGCAAAATATGGGGTGAAAAAGTTTGTACTGATCTCTACGGACAAGGCGGTGAATCCCACCAATATCATGGGGGCATCCAAGCGCCTGTGCGAGATGGTAGTACAGATGATGAACCGGCAGTCGCCGGGGACAGATTTTGTGGCGGTTCGATTCGGAAACGTGCTGGGCAGCAACGGCAGCGTGATCCCGCTTTTTAAGAAGCAGATCGCGGAGGGCGGTCCGGTGACAGTTACCGATAAAAATATTATCCGCTACTTCATGACCATCCCAGAGGCGGTGTCTCTGGTACTGCAGGCCTCCTACTATGCCAAAGGCGGAGAAATCTTCGTGCTGGACATGGGAGAGCCAGTCAAGATCGACGATATGGCCAGGAACCTGATTCGGCTGTCCGGTTACACGCCAGATGTAGACATCCCCATCGTCTATACCGGGCTCCGGCCCGGGGAGAAGCTGTATGAAGAGCTTCTGATGGATGAAGAGGGAATGCAGGAAACAGACAATGAACTGATCTTCATCGGAAAACCTATTGTGATGGA
The DNA here is from genome assembly GCF_001754075.1 of Merdimonas faecis. Taxonomy (GTDB): domain Bacteria; phylum Bacillota; class Clostridia; order Lachnospirales; family Lachnospiraceae; genus Merdimonas; species Merdimonas faecis. The sequence continues at coordinate 14,645 of NZ_MIEH01000037.1, forward strand.
TGATGAAGATTTTAAGGAAAAACTGGAACTGCTGGACAGAGAAAGCAGGAATGAGTCCGGCAGGATCAAGGAGATCGTGGCAGAAATCGTGCCAACGTATCATCCGGATTTGAACTAAAAATCTTATCGCATTTTCAATCGTCGCTTTGCCGCGTTGGAAACGCATAAGTGTAATAGGGTGTGTGAAAGATTCGGGCGTGCAGCTTTCGTAAAAGTTAAGCTGCAGCAGGCCGGAATGGCGAAGCATACCCTCTTATCAGGAAGGCAAAGCAGAAAGGACTGCTATGTGGTATGTGATCCAGGTCAGAACCGGTACAGAAGAGGAGATCCAGAGGCAGTGTGAAAATATCATTGATAAAAGCATATTAGAAAAAAGTTTCATTCCAAGGTATGAACAGGAACGGAAATATCGAGGACAATGGCATACAGAATTAAAGATACTGTTCCCGGGATACGTGTTCCTGGTCAGTGAGGAGAAAGAGAAGCTGTTCTTTGAACTGAAGCGGATCATGGGACTTACAAAGCTGCTGGGGACAGGAGAGACAATCGTCCCGCTGACGGATGAGGAAGTGAATTTCTTGCTGAGACTTGGCGGCGAAGAACAGACTGTCGGGATGTCGGAGGGAATCATTGAAAATGACAGAGTGGCCGTGACCAACGGCCCGCTGAAAGGAAATGAAGGACTGATCAGGAAAATCGACCGCCACAAACGGAAGGCCTGGCTGGAGATCGAAATGTTCGGGAGAACGGTGGAGATGCAGGTAGGGCTGGAAGTTGTGGGGAAGAGATAGAAGAAAATCAAAAAGAGAAGTTTGAAATGAGAGCCTTGCGGAGGCTCTTATTTTTGTGGAGAAATAAGGAAGAAGCAGATGTTAGCAGAAAGAGAAATAACAGAAATTCAGCCATTTGAAAAGAAGATCTGGCTCTCCAGCCCTACCATGCACGGGCCGGAACTAGAATATACAACAGAAGCCTACAGGACAAACTGGATGTCTACAGTGGGAGAAGAAAGCTATCTATATCTATAAGAGGTACAGAGAGGGCTTTAAAGATTTGCCAGTAACCATGAGCCCCTATGATGCCAAGAACAGTGAGTCAAACATCAGGCTGACCTGCATAATCATCAACCCGGAGGCCATGTGCCGTCAGGTGAGGGGAGAGCGGAAAGTTCTGTATATTACAGGGCCGCAGAGATCCTGTTCTATAGAAGTATTGGAGACGCTGGCATCCTGCAATGCAGAGAGATAACCCATCTGAAGACCTATGCATATGTGGCCGATGATGGAGATGGAAGAGGATTATGACTCTGTGTAGCATAACTTTAGAAGGATAGTGATTTGTATAAAACAAAATATTGGCGTAGAACTTAGAAGTTTGACTCAATATTTATGAAAGGTTAACAATAATAAACCGCACATAATCCTATAAGATCCACTTATGCAAGAAGAACCAGAAGGTATAGGCAACATATGTATGATGGGGCAAATAGGTCTACGTAAGTGGCTTGATGAATTACTGTGAAACAAAACATCGCATAGAAAGGAAAGACGATAATAATGAGAATATCATTTTCACCGCCAGACATGACTGAGTTGGAAGTAGAAGGTGCAGCAGATGCAATCAGGTCCGGATGGATTACTACAGGACCTAAAACAAAAGAATTTGAACGGCAGATTGCAGATTATTGTCACGTAAATATAGCAGTATGCTTAAACTCCCAGACTGTCTGTGCAGAAATGGCTCTCCGACTTCTTGGGATAGGTGCTGAGAATGGTGGAACCGCATCTGATGAGGTGATAGTGCCGGCCTATACATATACTGCATCGGCATCCGTTGTATTCCATGTGGGAGCAAAGCTTGTTTTGATAGATTCGCAGCCAGATGCTTTTGAGATGGATTATGATGCTGTGGAGAATGCCATTACAGAAAATACGAAAGCAATTATTCCGGTGGACCTTGGCGGCATTCCATGTGACTATGATCGGATTTTTGCAATAGTTGAGAATAAGAAGTACCTATTCAAAGCAGCAAATACCGTGCAGGAAGCTATTGGTAGAGTGGCGATTTGCTCTGATGCGGCTCATGCGTTCGGCGCAAGCTGGCATGGGAAAATGGTAGGGAAAATCGCTGATATGAGCAGTTTCTCATTCCATGCCGTAAAAAATCTGACGACAGCAGAAGGAGGAGCATTAACTTGGAATATTCCGGGAATTAATGATGAAGAACTGTACCATATGGCACAACTGTACAGCCTTCATGGACAGTCTAAAGATGCATTGGCGAAGACACAGCTTGGTGCGTGGGAATATGACATCGTAGGGCCGTGGTATAAGTGTAATATGACAGATATTATGGCTGGAATCGGTCTGGCACAGATGTCCAGATATGAGAAGATTCTGGAGAGACGACGGGAGATCATAGGGAGATATGATGCGGCTTTTAAGAAACTTGGTGTCGTTGTGCTGCCACATTATACAGATGATCATCAGTCTTCTGGTCATCTTTATATCACTAGAGTGCCAGGGATAAGGTTGGAACAGCGCCAAGAGATTATCGTAAAGATGGCTAAAGCCGGAATTGCAACGAATGTCCATTATAAACCGCTTCCAATGATGACCGCATATAAGAAGAGGGGATTTGATATTAAGGATTATCCAAATGCCTATAAGCAGTTTGAGAATGAAATTACATTGCCGTTGCATACAAAACTGACGGATGAGGAAGTGGAGTATGTGATTGAGAAGTATTGTGGGTTTGTTGGAGAGTATTTGAAATAAGAAATACGAGGAGCATAGATGAGCAAGAGGAGGCAAAAAGAACTTATAGCCCTTTATATCTTCTTCATTCTGTGGGTGACTCTTTTCACTAGAGATACGAGAGCAGTAAGAATAGTTAAGGGTCTGTTCTGGGAAGTTCGAATGAGATTCTGGTGGGATATTGCCCTCAATATTCTGCTACTCATCCCTCTAGGCTTTCTGATTGGAGAAAAAGGCTGGAAGACCGTTCTGCTCAGGTTCTTGTTAACTGTGTTAGTTTGTCCAATACATAGCGGTATTGGGTTACTACGAAGCGGATGATGTGTTGAATAACACGATTGGAACCGCTATGGGAATCGATGTTTGGAAGATGCTTTCTGTATCGAGAAGAAAACGGAAACGCAAATACATATTTTGCGAAGAAATACATCGAAAAATGGAGGATTAGTAATGTACGCAAAGTACATAAAAAGAATTGTCGATATTGTTGTTGCCTTAACGGGGCTACCTTTTTTTGCCATAATATTTGTGATAATAGCCCCCATTATCTATCTATCTGATAAGGAACCAGTTTTTTATAATGCACCTCGTCTAGGGAAAAAAGGCAAAGTTTTTTATATGTATAAGTTCCGATCAATGAAGGTTAATGCTCCCGATATTAGAAATGCTGACGGATCAACATATAATGCGGAAGATGATCCTCGGGTAACGAGTATTGGAAAACTAATGCGAAAGACAAGCTTGGATGAGATTCCCCAACTTTTAAACGTGCTAATTGGGGATATGAGTATTATTGGTCCAAGACCATTCGTGCCTGTTGAAGGCAAAGAAAATACCTCAAAAAATTTTCAAGATAGGCTTTTAGTAAGGCCGGGAATTACTGGCTATACGCAGGCATATTTTAGGAATTCTATTTCTCAAGAAGAAAAAATAAAAATGGATGCCGAATATGCAAGAAACGTAACTTTTTTAGGCGATATGAAAATACTGTTAAAAACAATTGAAACAGTTGCTCAGAGAAAAAACATCTATAACAAGTAAAAGTGGGTAATAAATATGAAAAGAGTGTTAGCGATTGTTGGAGCTGGAGAAGCAGCCATTCCAATTATTAATAAATCTAAAGAAATGGGAATTACCACTGTTGCATTCGGTGAAGGTGATTCGGTGGCAAAAAATCTAGTAGATTTATTTATTGAAAAGTCTATTTTTGATATTGACGGCATGGAAGAAGAGAGTCGCAAATACCGAATTAATGCAGTTATTGCATCTAGTGAAGTCACAACGGAAAGCGCAGCTTTGTTAGCTAAACGATTAGGATTGCCAGGTAATAGATGTGACAAAGGATTCTTTGCTCGAAATAAGTATTTAATGCGTGAAGCAATTAAACTAGCTAAAAATGTAAAACAACCAAATTATTTTCTCTTTAGTGGACAGAAAGTTGAACACTTCCCTGTGATGGTAAAAGCAGTTGATTCTTGTGGAAAAAGAGGAATTTCTTTAGCAAGAAGTAAAGAAGAATTTTTAATTGCAGTAAACAATGCAAAGGAAATGTCATCAAATCATACTGTTTTGATTGAAGAATATATTTCAGGGGGGCAGGAGTTTTCTGTGGAATGTCTTGCAGATGGAGAAAAAAAATATGTCATTCAGATAACCGAAAAAATAACATCTGGGGCACCTCATTTCACAGAGATTTCGCACCACCAGCCAGCTCAGCTAAATTGTACATATAAAGAAATGGTTGTTGATGCCGCAAATGAAATTCTAACTCTGCTTGGTATTGATTGCGGAATGGCGCATTTAGAAATAAAGATAGTTAATGACGAGGTATATTTTATTGAGGTCGGTGCAAGAGCTGGTGGAGATCATATTGGTGATACATTAATTGGACTGAGTACTGACTATGATTACTATAGGGGAGCCATAGAGTGCAGCTTTGGGTATCTTACTATCCCTGAGGTACACAACATTGCATACTCGGGAATCATATTTCATTGTTGGGAAAATAGAAATCTGAAAGAAATATTTGAAGCATCTCGAAATGCGGATTGGTGTATTGCAAATACTGTCAAGGACAGCAACTTCAAAAAAGCAGATAGTAATATTGAGACTGTAGAATCCGGATACATTATATATCGTATGGATCATAAGTTATCTTTGGCGGATGTAAAAATGTCAAACTATGAAGCAGAAATCATAAATAAACGCAAAGATGTTTTTGAATTGGTATGGAATCACAATAAGGAAATTGGACGAACTCTTACAGATGAAGAATTGAGAATAGGAATTCAAAAATTCATCGATTTTGGTAATATTATTTCAGTTATTGAGAACAAAAAAATAATAGCATTTTTAATGCTTTATTGTAACAATACTGAAACGTTAGAGGCATATATCTGTAATGTTTATGTCCTAGCTACTTATAGAGGTTTAGGACTCTCAAAAGTCATTTTAGAAAAAGCGATGGAAACATGTATATCAAACAAATTCAAGACAATTAAACTGCATGTTGCCGAAGATAACATGGTTGCAATTAATCTCTACAAACAATATGGATTTGAACCAAATGGAAACATTAAAAATGATGGAGAAAAACAAATCGAAATGATTAAGCAGCTTTGAAAGGTGTAGATATGCAAAAAAAGATTATGATTCTGGGAGCAAGCATTCTGCAGCTTCCTGCTATAGAAAAAGCTAAAGAAATGGGTCTTGATGTAATTGCTGTGGATATGAATCCAAAAGCAGTTGGATTTAAAGTGTCCGGAGTAGTAAAAGAAGTCATTAGCACCATAGACACACCAGCCATTGTGGAAGCAGCAAAGAAGAATCAGATTGATGGAATTATGACTCTGGCTACTGACATGCCGATGAGATCTGTTGCTGCAGTTGCTAAGGAGATGGGATTGATCGGCATTGACGCAGATACTGCGCTCAAGGCTACAAATAAAGCTGTAATGAGAAAAGCGCTCCAAGAGAGTGGTGTTCCAATCCCTAAGTTTTATAAGGTTACAAATGAAGAAGAATACATGGAAGCGGTCAAGAACTTCACTGTTCCTTTTATTGTAAAACCTGCTGATAGCTCTGGAAGTCGTGGAATCTACGAAGTCCAGGATATCAAAGACCAGAAAATAATAAAAGAAGCATATGAGTACTGTAAACCATTCTCCAGAGTAGGTGATGTGGTAGTTGAAGAATATATGAGTGGTCCGGAGGTCAGTGTTGAGACTCTTTCAATCAACGGAGAGTGCCATGTAATACAGATTACAGATAAACTCACAACAGGCGCACCATACTATGTAGAGATGGGGCACTCACAGCCTACAAGGTTGGGGAAGGATACCGTTCGAAAGATAAAAGAAGTAGCTAAGGCTGCCAACAAAGCAATCGGAATTAAGGACGGTCCATCCCACACAGAAATAATTGTTACTTCAGAAGGCCCGAAGATTGTGGAATTGGGCGCACGTCTTGGCGGAGATTGTATCACAACTCATCTTGTCCCACTCTCCACCGGTGTTAATATGGTGGAATGCTGCATTAGAATTGCGCTTGGTGAGAAACCGGATATTGAGCCGAAGTGGAATAGAGGGTCTGCTATCCGTTATTTTGAGCAGCACGCAGGTGTCGTTAAAAACATTGAGGGCGTGGAAGAAGCTGAGAAAGTTTCTGGTGTGAAACAGATTAGTATTGTCCATGGGATTGGAGAAGAAGTAACCGAGATTAATAGCAGCGGGGCAAGAATAGGATTTGTTATTGCGAAGGACGAGAATGCTGAGAGAGCCGTAGCAGACTGCTATAAAGCTTTGGATAAGATGAAGGTGGAAATATGTTGAAGATTCTGCAGATGTCTGCATATTGTGATCCTGAGCAAATATCTAGCTCACATTTGACAGACGATTTATATGATGCGTTTTCTAAAAGTAATATTTGTGTTGAGGATTACGTACCAACACCTTGTAGGGGTATATCTAAAGAGGTAAGAAGTAAATTCAAAAAGATACCATATGAAGAAAAGTTTAACGGACACTATATCATTAATAGATTTCCGATGTTCCCAGAAGGTAAAAATCCACTATTAAGAGCCTTGAGATATATTCTTGTAAATATAATACAGTACTTTAAAGGAATCAGAGCAAAGAATGTTGATGTGATTTTTTCCGGAAGTACACCCCCAACACAGGGATTGCTTTGTAGCATGGTAAAGAAAAAACTAAAAGTGCCATTTGTCTTTACCCTACAAGATGTATTTCCAGATTCTATGGTAAATACAGGGTTGACTTCAGAGGGGGCGCTAATTTGGAAAATTGGTAGAAAACTAGAAAGCTACACTTATGATAATGCGGATGCAATTATCGTTATTAGTGAGGACATAAAGAAAAATATCATTAGAAAAGGTGTTCCGGAAGAAAAGATTTATGTAATTCATAACTGGATTGATACAGATAAAGTGTATCCTATTTCAAAGGGAGAAAATTATCTTTATACAAAATATAAAATTTCCAAGGATATGTTCAATGTTGTGTATGCGGGAAATCTAGGATTCGCTCAAAATATTGAGGTTATTTTGTCTGCGGCCAAAACACTACAAGAAAAGGAGAATATCCAATTTCTGATTTTCGGTAAAGAAGCCCAAGCGGAAGAATACAAAAAAAAAGTGCTAGAAATGGAACTATCTAATGTACGATTTCTTCCCATACAACCATATAGCGAGGTTTCCTATGTGTACAGTCTAGGAGATGCCTCAATAGTTTCCTGTAAAAAAGGTTTTGGAGGAAGCGCAATGCCAAGTAAAACATGGTGTATTATGGCAACAGGTACTCCTGTTTTAGCGAGTTTTGACTCAGAAACTGAAATGGAGAGCATCATTAAGACAGTAGAAGTTGGGGTGTTTAGTGATGCAGATGATTTCAGAGGATTGGCTGATAACATATTAAAATTATATGCAGACGAAAGTTTAAAAGAGAAATTAGGAATGAATGCACGTACATACGTTGAAAAAAATTTAAATAGAAGAGTATGTACTCAAAAATATATAGATACGATAATGGAGACAGTATAAATGCCAGAAGTAAGTGTTATCATACCGTTTTACGCAGGTGTCGATTGGTTAAAGGAAGCTGTAGACAGCGTATTGCTTCAGACTTTTAAAGATTATGAAATAATAGTTGTTAATGATGGTTCGCCTGAAAATATGACAGAATTTTTGGCACAATATTCTAACAAAATCAAGTATATAAAAAAGGAGAATGGTGGGCCTTCAACTGCGCGTAATACAGGAATAGAAACTGCGACGGGAAAATATATTGCTTTTTTGGATTCAGATGATCGATGGTTGCCTAAAAAACTGGAAATACAATTAGAATACATGAAGAAGAACGATGTCATTTGGTCGTATTGTGGTTATAGGACTTTTGGGGTAGGAGAAAGTGTTGAATATAAAATGACTAACTCAGATGTTCCAATTGTTCATCGGTATAATACACCATATATCGCTACACCGTGCGTGATGATTGAACGACAGTATTTAGTTGATTATCCGAATGTGAGATTTAATCCAGATTTAAGATTTGGTCAGGATTCTTATTTTTGGCTGATGATTAATGCCGATAATCCTATATTGGCAATCCCTGATGTACTTGTAGAAGTTCGAATCAGAGGAGAAAATGCTTCTAAACGCGCAAGAGTTCAGATTCAGGCGAGAAGTAATGTTTGGAAGTGCAGAAAAAATAACAAAGAGCAGCTAATAGATAAATACAATATTAGTATTCTATTTAAACTGGCTTCAGAACTTTGTGTGGTTGATGACAAGATGATTTCAGTATTTGAAAAAAACCACTCTCCTAAAATAGTAGAAAAATTGTCAAAAATTTTTTTTGTGCTACCTTGGGCATTGTTTAAAATTGATAGAAAGATTAATGGTAAGTATGTTTAAAAAAATATATTCGTTGCAACAAAAAATTTACGAATTTAAAAGAAAATCTGATACTGGAGTACCTATTTTTATGATTCACCATGTTAGCGATGATCCTATAAATGAGGAAATGAATTTATCAATTCGCACAACTGAGTTTAAAATCTTTATAAATGGATTGCTGGATGCAGGCTATCAATTTATTAAACCTAGTCAACTTGAAGACAGTTTTGATAGGAAAGCATGTATGATTACGTTTGATGATATTTTTAAAGATGCCATGACAAATGCAATTACCTATCTTGAAAGTATCAATATACCATATATGTGTTTTGTATCACCCGTATTTATTGGAAAAGAGGGATATATTGATGAACGGGAATTAAAAAATCTGCGTGATAGTTCGCTATGTACAATTGGTGGACATGGTATTAGCCATAAGTTGTTTCGATTTTTGACAAGTCAAGAGAAGATAGAAGAACTTTGTAGAGAGCGCCATGAGCAATTACTTGGCTGCGAAATAGAAGATTTTGCGTTTCCATATGGGTCAATTTATGCGTGTGATAGCAAGTCGATTAAGATGGCACAAAGAGAGTACAAAAGAGTGTATTCAACTTTAAATTGTAAAGTGACCTCAAGAGATAAAATTTGGTTTTTACCAAGGATTAATTTGAATTCTAAAACTGTTTATTAGTCTAAATGTGAATACATTAACGGACGCTTTATAACTTCTAGGAATCTCAATGAATGAGATTCCAGCCGAAACTTGACAACTGAATATCGTGCAGGAAAAGAAATTTATGAAAAATAGACAAAACATTGGACATAGTGGGTGCTATGCCTTGGAAAATCTTAAGGAGTTGTTTAAGATATCATTGTTAGGCAGCTAATCTTAATAATAATTCGTGAAATGCTCGACTGATGGCATTTCACGAGCATCATGATGTCGTAGAGGCGGCAGTACCACATCTTTGTAGAGTGGTGCCTGCCGTCTTCTAATTTATAGTCCTCTTTCTCACGCTTGTTCGAGCGTTCCACGGGAGTCCTTCCGTCATATTCCTTTTCCCATGCTTTAGAATCCCTTGGCGGTATGTTAAATAACTTTGGATTATCATCGGTAAAGATGTGTACGGTTCTGCCATATTTCGCTGGTGAACAGGGATGTTCACAGAAGCAGTCGCGTTTTCGGTTTGCTTTTGGACACCGGTATTTCGCCCGATGCTTGGCAGTTTCATATCCATCTTTGTGCATACGTAAGCCCATCTTACAGATCGGGACGCTGTTCTCATCAATGGTGAAATGTCCGGTATGACAGGGATTGAGGCCGATAAAGGGAGTGATATTTTCCCGTCTGCAGTATTCATAGACAGCATAAGCGTCGTGGGCGGAATCCAGAAGGAGTTTTTCAATCCGAAACTCCGGAAGGTATGCTTTCATGGTGAAAAAAGAGTGTAGAAAAGAAAGCATATTACGCCGGGAAGCTTTTTCCAAAAGCGGAGATGCAGGGAGATCGCTGTAGGAATCGGAGACCACATACATATAGAGGTGGTAACCGAAGAAATAGCATTCTCGATGGGAGCTCCATCCCCAGTTGCAGTCCGGCTGGGAATAATAGCGTTTGCAACTGCAGGAAGGACAGCCTTTTTTCTTGCAATCACAGACTCGCTTTTTCCGTTTCGCGGCAGTCCGGACAGGGGTGCCGTTACCGGCAAGAGCCAGATGATCTGGGGCAATGAGTCCTTTTGAGCAGGAAACAGACAGGAACTGCTGATGATAAGGCTGAAAGATGAGAAAAAAGGGATTCTCCGGTTTCAACTGCCAGTGTTCCAGCAAAGGAAGAAGTCTGGACGCAGTACTGGAAGAATTACAGGGAGCTTTATCACTTTTCTTCTTTACCTTGGACGGTTTAATTTTAGGGAAACGGTCTTTCGGGGAAAGATTATCGAAGTTGCCCTGCCAGATGTGGGAAAAGAAATCATAAAAAGTCTCGGCACCGGGGTTATCCCCGAAAGGGAATCCGCTAAGGATGGCATAAAGAGGGGGCCCTGAGCATGCAGCGCCAGACCGTAATGGAAGTTACTTTCAGTTTCAGAGCAAGCAGGTAAGAGCAAAGCAAGCAGGAAGGGAGCCGGGGCTCCGAGCTAAAAACAGAGTAAAACTCCTGCATAATGGAATCAGTCAGAGAAAGATCCAGATACCAGAACTGCACGATATAGTCTCAGATGCTTTTAGGAAGCACAAAGGGATCCAGATAAAACTTAAGGAAATTGAATACGAAAGTATCCTGTGGCATGGCCGCCAGGATTACAAGGTAACAAAAAATTGCCTCCAGTCGATTGAAATAAAATATAATCAATCGGCTTCGTCGCAAATTTTGAGTGATTTGTCAAGCGTTTTTTGAAAAAAGTGGGTGTTTTTTGAAATAGGGGGCGGAAGGCCTTATAAAATCAGGGCTGAAGATTCCGAAAAGTTATGCTTTATTAAAGGGAGGTAAAAGTGAAGAGGATTACTAGGAGTTTGTTTTTCTCATTGTTATATAAAATATGCTGTGAATTGTCCTATGCATTAGGAGTAAGTGATATGTATTCATATATGGGTTTAGTTTATACCCCCAATATTATGAAATGTATAGTCTCATATGTGTTATTCATTATGGGGTATTTCATTTTGCCTAAGAATAAGGATAAACCTTCATATTATTTGGTCAGAATAATGTACTTATTTACTCTGACACCTTTGCTTTCTATGTATTGGCAAGCTGATAGAGCAAATAAGTATATGATTTATGCTTTTATGGCATTTATAATAATATGTTTAGTAACAAAGCATATATGCATAAAGAAGATAAAATTAATTGAATGCAATATTAGTATTTCCAAAATGCTAATACTAATTATAAGTTTTATACTTATTTTGTTTACACTTAGATTCGGCATTGCGGATTTAAGAGCACTTAATCTTTATAACGTATATGAAATTAGGAGCGAAAGATTCTATCCGGGAATTTGGGGATATATTATTAATTGGCTTACTTATGCTTTGATACCCGCACTTATCTGTCGCTCATTATCGGAAAGGCGGTATGGTATAGCTGCATTAGCTTTGGTATATCAAGGCTACTTATATTTATTTACTGGATCGAAAACAGTTTTATTTTCAATAGTACTTATAATAGTTTCATATTTTCTGGTAATGAGAAAATTTGATTTTTTACGATATTGGTCTCTTTTCTTAGGAATAGTATGTATATTTCCGCTGTTTTTATATCTACAGTTTGGCAGTACGGCCTTTATTGGAATATTTCCAACAAGATTACTTAGTATACCCGCTAGTATAAATTTTAATCATTATGATTTCTTTTCAGAAAATCCCAAATTATATTTGTGTGAGACGATTATTGGACGCATATTTAATATCGAATCACCTTATGGCGAGTTTTCTACGTATTTACTCTCAACAGGATCGGGGAATGCAAATGTTGGTTTTATAGGGGACGCTTACGATAATGGCGGTGTAGTATTCATTGTTATATATGCAATTCTAATAGGGCTTCTTCTTGAGGTGTTTGATAAAATATATGAGAAGAATAAAACGCAATTAGCCGCATATGTTGGGACCCTAACTTATACAATGATTTATTTGAATGAAGGTCCGTTAACATCTGCAATAATTACAGGAGGAATATGGATTCACCTTGCACTGTTCTTGCTGAAAGATAAAAAGACGATACAAACGTATAGATATAATAGTAAAGATAGTAGACTAGAATGAGTGAAATTCATAAAATATTTCTGATAAATAAACTATAAATCATTTTTTATGCTTTGAATTTTAGAAGGCAAACTTAGAAAGGTTGTGGGATATGAGACAATTAATACACAATTTGGGATATCAGACTATATATCAAATATTAGCAGTATGTTTACCACTGATAACAACGCCATATATTTCGCGTGTTCTTGGAGCGGAAAGTTTGGGAATATATTCATATACATATTCGGTTACAAATTACTTTACAATCTTTGCAATGATGGGGATTCTTAATTATGGAAGTCGATCTATTGCCATAGTAAAAAAAAAAACAAACAGTTACGTTCAAAGAAATTTTGCGAGATATATTCCTTACAACTCATATCTAGTTTAATAGCACTTTTAGGATACTGTGTTGTAATTTTTGTATCTAATGAGAATAAAGAGATAGTTCTTACTCAGGCAATCTGGATAGTTGCATGCGTATTTGATATTAGTTGGTTCTTTTTTGGAATAGAAAATTTCAAAGTTACAGTTATAAGGAATACAGTAATTAAACTATTAACAGTCATTGCAATCTTTTTATTTGTTAGAACTGCAGAGGATTTATGGAAATATGTTGCGATAATGTCAGTGGGAACACTACTGAGTCAGTTGGCGCTATGGCCATTCCTTCGGAGGGAAGTTATTTATTGCAAACCATCCATCCATGGGATTTTATCTCATCTAAAACCTAATTTTCTCTTGTTTATACCATTGATTGCGACAAGTGTTTATCACATTATGGACAAGACCATGCTTGGCATTTTCAGTACATATGAACAGTCTGGATTTTATTACAATGCTGATAAAGTGATTAATATTCCGCTGTCATTGATTACTGCGATGGGAACGGTTATGTTGCCACGCATGTCTGCCTTGGTAGCGGAGGGAAGGAGAGAGGAGGGAGGACGACTTTTAGATAAAACATTAGACCTGTTTATGTTTTTGACATATGCCATATCGTTGGGAATCGCTGCTGTTGCACAAGAATTTATCCCTGCATTCTTTGGAAGAGGCTATGAAGAGTGTATTCGGCTGATATATGTATTTGCTGTAGTGATGGTAATTAAATCCCTTTCTAGTATCATAAGAAATCAGTATTTGATACCCAATAATGAAGAGAAGGTATATACGTGTTCAGTTATTGCCGGAGCAATTTTAAATTTTTCTTGCAATTATATGTTTCTAGTACCGCTTGGACTCGGTGCTATGGGAGCAACTTTAGGCACCTTGATAGCAGAATTTGCGACATGTCTATTTTATATCATTTTTACTCAGCGAAGGATTAATATTTTAAAACCGATAATTGGTTCTCTGGTTTATGTAATTCCAGGTTTAGTGATGATTTTTGTTGTGCGAATGTGTGCGTTCCTAGATGCGTCGATATTTGTTCGACTGGTTATTGAAATTGCTGTCGGGGCAGGTGTTTATTTACTGCTCTGTATTCCTATAATCAAAAAGAAGAGAACTATGAGCAATGCAGGATAGTGTTTTAGAACTATTTAACAAGAATTTTGCAAAGGAGATTAGTGAAAATGAAATTATTTGACAAACTTATCAATCATGAAGAAGCCCTTTCTCTTGTGGGTTTAGGATACGTCGGTATGCCTATTGCCCATGCTTTTGCTAAAAAAGGATTAAATGTAATAGGCTTTGATCTAAATAAAGAAAAAATTGAAATCTACAAATCTGGCATTGATCCAACTAACGAGGTTGGTGATGAAGAGATTAAAAATACAAAGATTAACTTTACTTCGAATGAGAAGGATCTTCAACAAGCTAAGTTCCATATTGTAGCTGTTCCTACACCTGTGAACACTGATCACACGCCGGATCTAACCCCTGTTATTGGCGCTTCTGAGATTGTAGGGCGCAATCTAGTTCCAGGGGCGATAGTGGTATATGAGTCTACAGTTTATCCTGGCTGTACAGAAGATGTTTGCATTCCAATTCTTGAGAACCAAAGTGGATTGAAGTGTGGCAGGGATTTTAAGGTTGGCTATAGTCCAGAGCGGATCAATCCTGGTGATAAAGTTCATCGCTTGGAAAATATTCATAAGATTGTGAGCGGTATAGATGAAGAATCGTTAGAGGAGATTAAAGCTGTGTACGATCTTGTGATTGAAGTTGGAACCCATCCAGTATCAAACCTACGTACGGCAGAGGCAGTAAAGGTGGTAGAGAACAGTCAAAGAGATATTAACATTGCATTCATGAATGAACTTGCTATGGTATTTGACCGTATGGATATTGATACAAATGAGGTTGTCGATGGCATGAATACCAAGTGGAACGCTTTAGGCTTTAGACCAGGCTTGGTAGGTGGCCATTGTATTGGCGTTGATCCATATTACTTTACATATGAAGCTGAAAAGTTGGGTTATCACAGCCAGATTATATTGAATGGGCGTATCGTGAATGATTCTATGGGAGCCTATGTGGCTGATGCTGCCATCAAAAAGATGATTGAATCAGGACAAGCACCGAAAAAGAGTAAAGTCGTCATTCTTGGACTGACTTTTAAGGAGAATTGTCCGGATACCAGAAACTCTAAGGTAGATGACATTATTAAGCATCTTAATACATATGGAATTAAACCGATCATAGTAGATCCTTGGGCAAGTGAAAAGGACGCTCTGCATGAGTATGGCGTAGAGTTGACTAAGATTGAGGATGTTAAGGATGCGGATTGCGTGATTGTAGCTGTTGCCCATAATGAGTTCAAGGAATTGGGATTAGTCAAAATCAGAGAACTATATAGAGACGTCAGTGATAAAGAAAAGGTACTAATTGATGTTAAAGGTTTATACGCAGTTAAGGAATTGCAAGAAACGAATATGACATGGTGGAGGCTGTGATTTGGCAGAAAAAAGATATGAAAATAGTAAGCATTGTCCTTCATGGCAATTTTACAGATGGAATGGCTTATCAGGAAAATTGCCTTCCGTATTATCAAAAAAAAGTATTTGGAGCGGACGTCGTTATTGTTGCTGGACAATATAGTCTTAAAACCGGAAGCAATGAAAGTGTAGTTAATGCTCCTGGAGAATATACTTGTTTTAATGGGTTAAGATTAATACGTATAGCAAATGCAAAAGGTAAAATTAGAAGGAAGTTAGCATATATGCCGGCACTATATGATGTCTTGGAGAAAGAACAGCCTGACTATATTTTTGCTCATTTAATACAGTCTGTTTCAATTAAAGATGTTGTCAGGTATAAAAAGAAACACCCTGAGGTAAAGGTTTATGGAGATAGTCATGCCGATTACATCAATAGTGCGCATGGATGGCTATCAAAAAAAATATTACATGGGATAATATGGAAACATATTTTAAAAAAATCGGAAGTATATTTTGAAAAGATATATGGAGTATTGCCGGCAAGAGTGAGTTTTCTAAAAAAAATGTATGGTCTTTCGGATGATAAGGTTGATTTGTTATTGATGGGGGCGGAAGATGAACTTATTGATTACAAACAAAGAGCAGCAATTAGAAAAAAAATAAGAGAAAACTTGAATTTCAGTGAGGATGATTTTGTAATTATTACAGGTGGAAAAATTGATGAAAGAAAAAACCTTAAAGTTCTAGTGGAGTCGATTGAATCTTTTAAAGATAATAATATTAAGTTGTTGGTTTTTGGAAAACCAGATGATAAAATGCAGGTTTATATGGATGAAATTAAACGGAAGGACTACATAAGAAATCTGGGATGGATTGATTCCAGAAGAATGTATGAATATTTTCATGCCTCGGATTTATGTGTTTTCCCAGGAACGCACTCTGTTATTTGGGAGCAAGCGGTGGGATATGGATTGCCTGGAGTGTTTCGTCATTGGGATGAGATTGATCATATTGATCTTCGGGGAAATATGAGGTTTTTCTATAATAATTCTGTGTCTGAGTTAACAGATATACTAAAGGAAATAATATATTCAAAAGGAACTTATGAAAAAATGAAGTCTCGTGCAGAAGAGATAAGAAGAGAGTTTCATTATTCAACTTTAGCGACTAAATCATTAGGAGAAAATGTGATGGAACAAGCAGATAATAAGCAAGTGCCCGGGATATTGGGGAGACTGTCTGAAAATTAGCTGGAAGTGGCAGGATCCGAACATAGAGGTTGGATCGCCTGAAAAGGTATTTGACATAGATTTATATATACCTTGTCACGAAAATAATATTTTTACAAAATAACTAAACCTTGACTATAAATGTTTTCAACAATCATGAAAGCATCATGATTAAATAGTCATAAAACTGTCTGCTATTAGTAAAATATTGATAATGCAAAAAATCAGGCTTGTGCTTCTTCATGGTAGCCATGCTTTTCTGATTCCCGTATATATCAGGGTAGCTGCTTTTGTTTACAGTTTTACGCCCCGCTTTAAAACAGGATCCATCGAAAAGAGTGCCCTGCTTCAGAATTGTATAAATAATCACGAAAAGCTTTCCGGCAAGGGAAACAATAGGTGACAGTCCTTGAACGGGAGCCTGCGCTTGTGGAAGGAGACGCCCCCAACGGGGTAAAATTAAGGTCAATATATATTTCATATCAATCGTGGCAGAAGATCGCAACAGCAAAGACTCTAGTTTTATCAGCGAAAATTAAAAGAATTTGACAAACAGTTGCGTACGATTGGAAAGGTATATAAAAATACGACAGAACGATGGGAAAATTTTTATATCGGCACGATAGTTGTCCCCATTCGAATCTCTAATCGATTGCTGTTCTATACTCCAGAACAGGATTCATACAATATCTTGGGCTTCCTGTGCGTGGATTCGTTGAGTTAAGAGGCGTTTCCTATGGACGCAGAGACGAAAAGAAGAAATGTCTATATATTAAAAGCATTTGCGGCAATCATTTACAATGTACTTAGTAAAAATCAGTTTTCAAGGAACAATTAAATAAAATATAGGCCTAAAGAGGAGCAGGAAAAGAATGGGGTTAATGTTCAGAATACGTAAGATAATGAAAAGATCAAAAAATATGCGCAGGAAAGAAAAAAGCAGAGGCGTTGTTATATGGCTATAAAATGAAAAGAGTTGCGCTGGAAAGGAAAACGTGGAAAGAAACAGAGCCGGAGAATAAAGATAAATATGTTTTTCATCCATTTTTCCCAATGCAGAAGTTATGCAGCGGGTATATAAGATCTTACAGGAAAACAATGACTGAGTTTTTTGACATTTTTATCAATGCTTATCGTTGTGAAATCTTCCTAAAATCGTATCTGAAGTTATTGTCGGAGGTTCTACTTTAGTGTGAGAACATCGAGAGATTAGGTCATTATCAATGAGAGCTTTAGGGAGAGATAAAGAAATGCCAGAAAAATAGATTTAAAGTATATATATCAATTCAAAGAAAAATAAGGAATATATATTCATAATTCTTACAAGACTGGAAATAAAGCTTTTTCTCAGCATACAGTGCTATAGAGGGCTTTTTCATTTTATTCAAAAAGGAGATTAGGTCATGAGCAGTACATTTGCAGACAAGACACTCTTAATAACCGGCGGCACAGGTTCCTTCGGAAACGCCGTCCTGAACCGCTTTTTAAAGACAGATATCAAAGAGATCCGCATATTTTCCCGCGATGAGTTAAAGCAGGACAATATGCGGCATTTTTATCAGCGGGAATTTCCGGAATACAGTGACAAGCTGAAATTTTATATCGGAGATGTGCGGGATATCCAGTCTGTGCGCAATGCCATGCACGGGGTGGACTATATCTTCCATGCGGCAGCCTTGAAGCAAGTGCCCTCCTGCGAGTTCTTTCCCATTGAGGCAGTGAAGACCAATGTCCTTGGCACGGAGAACGTGCTGACCGCGGCTATCGAGGCGGGAGTGAAGAAAGTAATCTGCCTATCCACAGATAAGGCAGCTTACCCCGTGAATGCCATGGGGACTTCCAAAGCCATGATGGAGAAAGTCATCGTGGCCAAATCGAGGACCGTATCCCCGGAGAAGACGACCATCTGCTGTACAAGATATGGCAATGTCATGTGTTCCCGCGGATCCGTGATACCGCTGTTCATCAGCCAGCTTAAGGAAGGAAAAGAGCTGACCGTGACAGAACCTACAATGACCCGTTTCATCATGAGCCTGGAAGAGGCGGTGGAACTGGTCGTTTTTGCTTTCCAGAATGCTCAGAGCGGGGACATCATGGTGCAGAAAGCGCCGGCCTGCACGATTGAGGTGCTGGCCCGGGCAGTAGAGGAAGTGTTCCATGTGGCCAATCCGATCAAAGTGATCGGCATCCGCCATGGGGAAAAGATGTACGAGACCCTTCTTACCAACGAGGAGTGCGGACATGCCATTGACATGGGCAATTTCTATCGTGTACCCTGTGATAAGAGGGATCTGAACTATGATAAATATTTCAAAGAGGGGGATGTGGAGAGAAATCCCTTGACAGAATTTAACTCCAATAATACAGAGCTGTTGAATGTAGAGCAGGTGAAGGAGAAGCTTCTTTCACTGTCCTATATCCAGGATGAGCTGAAAGAGTGGGAGGAAAGGCTGTAGCCGAAGCGGCATGCCGGAAAGGGAGAAGGAAAATGAAAATATTGATCACCGGAGCCAAAGGCTTTGTGGGAAAGAATCTGACGGCTTCCCTGGAGAATATCCGGGATGGGAAAGACCGTATACATACGATAAAAGGACTGGAACGTCCCTCTGATCTGGAGATCTATGCATATGATATAGACTCCACCCAGGAAGAGCTGGAGCGGTACTGCCAGGACGCAGACTTTGTGTTTAACCTGGCAGGGGTGAACCGCCCCAAAGATCAGGAAGAGTTTATGAAAGGTAATTTTGGATTTGCCTCTACTCTCCTTGATACACTGAAAAAGTATAAAAATAAAGCGCCTGTCATGCTCTCCAGCAGTATCCAGGCTAGTCTGGAAGGGCGGTTTGCAGGGAGCGAATATGGAAAAAGCAAGCTGGCGGGAGAGGAATTGTTCCGCAGATACAGTGAGGAGACAGGAGCCAAAGTACTCATCTACCGATTCCCCAATCTGTTTGGAAAGTGGTGCAGGCCCAACTATAACTCTGCGGTGGCTACATTTAGCAATAATATTGCTAATGACCTGCCTATCCAGGTCAATGATCGCAGCACAGAGCTGGAGCTTCTCTATATAGATGATCTGGTAGAAGAGCTGTTGCTGGCCTTGAATGGTCAGGAGCACAGGGATGAGAAGGGATTCTGCTATTGTCCGGTTACGTTCCATGTGACATTGGGAGAGATTGTGAATCTTTTGTATTCCTTTAAGGAGAGCAGACAGGATCTGTCCGTGCCTGACATGAGCGATGGATTTGCCAAGAGGCTCTATGCCAACTATCTGTCTTATCTGCCGACGGACGGATTTTCCTATAAGCTGAAGATGAACAGAGACGACAGGGGCAGCTTTACAGAGATCCTACGGACGGCGGACCGGGGCCAGGTGTCTGTCAATATCAGTAAGCCCGGCATCACGAAGGGGCAGCACTGGCACCACACCAAGAATGAGAAATTTGTAGTGGTATCCGGGCGGGGACTGATCCAGCTCCGGAAGATCGGGAGAGATCAGGATGGCAATCCCTATCCTGTGGTCAATTACGAGGTCAGCGGTGAGGAGATCACTGTGGTAGAGATGATCCCGGGCTACACCCACAATATCATCAATCTGTCCGACACAGAGGATCTGGTGACAGTCATGTGGGCCAATGAGCCTTTTGACCCGGAACATCCGGACACATTCGGAGAACCGGTGTAGAGCGAGGAGGAAGAGAATGAAGACAAACTATACGGATATAAAGTTTAGGGATAACGGAAAACTGAAGCTGCTGATCATCGTGGGTACCCGCCCGGAGATTATTCGTCTGGGGGCAGTGATCACCAAATGCAGGAAATATTTTGACTGTATTCTGGCCCATACAGGCCAGAATTATGACTATAATCTCAACGGCGTCTTTTTTAGAGACCTGAAGCTGGATGATCCAGAGGTGTACATGGATGCAGTGGGAGATGACCTGGGAGAAACCGTGGGCAACATCATTAACTGTTCCTACAAGCTTATGAGCCAGATCAGGCCGGATGCTCTGCTGATCCTGGGGGATACAAATTCCTGCCTTTCTGCCATTGCAGCAAAGCGTCTTCACATTCCTATCTTTCATATGGAAGCCGGGAACCGATGCAAGGATGAGTGCCTGCCGGAGGAGACGAACCGCAGGATTGTAGATATTATTTCCGACGTCAATCTGGCGTACAGTGAGCATGCCAGAAAGTATCTTCACGAGTGCGGTCTTCCAAAGGAGCGAGTGTATGTGACGGGAAGCCCCATGGCAGAGGTGCTTCACCAGAATCTGGATGCGATAGAGAAGTCAGATATACTGGAGAATCTGGGGCTGGAGCCTGGAAAGTATATGCTTCTTTCTGCCCACAGAGAGGAAAATATTGATACAGAGAAGAATTTCCTGTCCCTTTTTACAGCGATCAATAAACTGGCAGATAAATACGACATGCCCATTCTCTACTCTTGCCATCCTAGATCCAGAAAGCGGCTGGAAGAGTCTGGGTTTGAGCTGGACCCGAGGGTGGTACGGCATGATCCCCTGGGCTTTCATGACTATAATCATCTGCAGATGAACGCTTTTGCTGTAGTGTCCGACTCGGGTACATTGCCGGAGGAGAGCTCTTACTTTACTTCCATAGGGCATCCATTTCCGGCTGTGTGTATCCGTACCTCCACGGAACGCCCCGAGGCTTTGGACAAGGCCTGCTTTATCCTGGCCGGCATTGACGAGATCTCCCTTCTGCAGGCTGTGGACACAGCGGTGGAGATGAACCGGAACGAGGACTATGGCATGCCGGTGCCTGATTACGTGGAGGAGAATGTGAGCACAAAAGTGGTGAAGATTATCCAGAGCTACACTGGAGTGGTGAATAAGATAGTGTGGCGGAAATCTTAAGCAAATGACTTGGAGAGTAGGTGGCAGAGGAGTATAGTGATCCTGTAAGAATAATTCCTATTGTAGACACAATCATGAAAAGTCAAGGAATTCTAATATAATACGCAAAATTATACTATATTAGAAAATGAGAGGATTATTCTATGCTATAATAAAAATACTGATTTAATAGGAGGTACAGCTTATGTGCATGGAATTAATAATAGCATATCATAAGTATATTCGAAATCTGCTTATCCATGCATGCTCTTTACCTGCCATATCTATTGTAGAATAAGAAGTATATATGTTCGATCCACTCTTATTTCATTGAGTGTCGGCGCATATAATAGATATAAGAAAATAGAAATGAGATAGATATGGAAGAGTTAAGGGCGATAAAAATAGTACACGATCGGAAAAATAGAGTATTATATAATATTCTGGCGGAATTTTTTAGGTTTATCGGTATCTTTGTGTTGGAAGATGCAGTGGATTCTTTGCCGAGAGAACAACAGTCAGATGACACACAGTTTGTAATATATCTGATGAATGAGAGATTTTGCCTAAGTAAATCTTTAGAGGATAAACCATATTGTCTGATCATTGTAGGGGAAGATAATTTTGAAAAATTGAATATGAAAGAATTAAGGGAATTGACACTTCAGCCTGAAGTTCTGCAGACGGAAAATGCACAGAAAAGCATGCAGGGTTTGTTTGCATATATTTTTGATAAAATCTATTTATATAAGCTGAATGTTTCTCAATCTGTGATGCAGAAGTTGTTGGATATCTATCTGGAACAGAATGTAGTCATTGCTGCCTGTGATTTGCAGTATTACCGTATGTTATCGGAAATCCATGTAGAATCTAAGAAAAAGTTTCTAAATGCAGTAGAAAAGCTGCAGGCTCTGGAGGATGATGATAGTTCCCAAAAGGCAGGGAATTCTTGGGGAAGAGGAGATCGACAGGGGGAGTTTTATTATCGATATAGTGTTCTTTATTGTAAGCAAAGAGTGAATCTGGCCTGCTGGTTTCTGAAAGATGAGGAGTATTATCTACGTGGAAACGGAGAATTGTGTGATAAAAATGGTTTCCGAAGACAGCTTAATCTGGAATATGGGGTTGCAGAGCTTGTGAAAGAATGTTGGTCACTGATTTATGCCTACCCTGAAAAGGCAAATCTATATGTGTTGTTAGGGCTGATAACGGAAAAAGCAGATGATGCGTATCAGTTGACAGTCAATGCTTATCAGACAGCTGTGCAGATGATTGGGCGGCAGCCATACGCATCACATGTTTATTACTGGCTGGGATTGCGCTTTGAGCGAAACAATGGAACTTTATCTGAGGCAAAACAGGCATACGGTGAGGCCTACCTATTACAGCCTAAATATCGAAATATTTATAAAGTTGCAGTGATGTACGAAAGTGAAGGCAACAAAGGACAGTTTATTCAATACCTTATGGCATGTCGAAAGGAGATTAGTCATAGAACTGATAATGAAGGGAAATTGGATCCTTTGGAAATCGAATATTATTGCAAATCCTGTCTTCTGCTATGCCTTCGTTTTTGGAATTACTGGAATGACGCAGATAAAGCAATCGAGTACGGGGAAGAAGTCCTGAAATTTATAGATCAGCATATTATAAACGATATGTTTGAAGAATATCAGACCCTTTACGGATCAAATAAAGCCGATTATCAGAGAGAAAGTCAAAATAGAATAAGAGTAAAACGGTTGCATGAAGTGTTAACGGCAGCTTACCGTTCCATAGGTGATATGGAGCAGTCAGAGATGCATCGGGCGAAGTATTAATGTGAAGAAGGCTATGTAGAGGTGAAAGAGAAAAAGTGAGGGAAGAGATTCTCTCATTTTTTAATGGAGGAAGATTATGAGGGAAAGATTCAAAGAACTGGAATTGAAGTTAGAAGGACAATATGACACGACAGTACAGGAACATGTACAGTATCCGGTTTATACGGATAATTATGAAGATGCGCTGAGGACTATTTTCTGGGATGTGTTGTGGAAGGAGTCTCTCTGTAAAGCAGACAAAGATTGTGAGTTCGACACATTGAACCGGGAGACGGCAAATATGATTGCGTTTCTCGGTGAACGTGGATCGGGAAAGACGACGGCTATGGAAGAGTTTTGCAGAATATTAAAAAGCCTGTCGAAAGAAAATGAGTATCTGTGGTGGCTGAAACGTGTGGTTCCGGAAGAAGATGTTAGGGAAAAACTGGAAAAGAAACGGTTCTGTTTTCATGTCTTTTCTCGAATTGATGTATCTATGCTGGAAAATAAGGAAGATTTATTTGAATTGATTATGTCAAACTTACTTTGTTTTTTCCAGGAAAAGGAAAGAAATTGTTGTGCCATGGCGGAGACCAGAATACAGAAGGATGATGTTCTCAAACAGTTTGAAAGAATACTGAAGGCATACTATGCTATCAGGGATAGTAGAGAAGATGAATTTGTTGATTCATATATTGCAAAAGTACAGTATATTTCGGGCAGCCTGATGCTTCAGACAATGATTGACGAGCTGCTTCAAATGATATTTTATCAGGGAAAATTTTCAGAGGATCAGCATTATCTGGTTATTGTTTTGGATGATCTGGATTTGAATGTTGAGCATGGATTTGAGATGTTGAAGCAGATGCAGAAATACTTTGCCAGTCCTCATATAATTATCACCATTTCAGCGGATTATAAACAATTGAATGAAATCTGCTGGATTCATTTCGTAAAAGCCTTTTCGGCAGAAAAATCCCATGTAATTGAAGAAAAAGTAGAAGAGAAGTGCAGAGAACTGGGCAGGGATTATATCGGAAAAGCCTTGCCTATCAGTAAAAGGATCTATATGCCGGATCTAAACAGTGATACACGGAATATTCTAGTTTTAAATGATTCAAAAGAAGGGGACACAGTGAAGCAGTATGTAATGCGGAACATGTCCCGAAAGATGAATATTTTATATGATATCAAAGGCAAAAAACGTCATTTTGCAGAGCCGGAAAATGTCCGGGGGCTGGTATCTTATCACCGTTTCCTGGATGAGTTATATGATATTGATTTTAAGGCTTGGGAGAAAGTAAAAAAGAAACCGGATCAAAGCCGCATTTATATGGAGCGTTATGACCAAAATCACGAACGGATCAACATGGATATCGTAAATCGGTTGGCAAATCATTTGCTTTCGGATCAGCAGAAAAAAGAATTTTACCAGTGGCTGGATATTCGTTTGGAACGCAGACCGGAAAGTGCATGTGTTTATATGGGGTCTTGGTTAAAGCAGAGTCATAATGATGATGTGGAATTGGTGTCGGAAATGGATTCCATTCTGGAAAGGGACAGGAAAACTGGTAAGAGACCAAGATCGCAGATAAATGACTCATCAGAAAGAAACCATGCACAAAATGATCCGGTTCAGGAATATCGTTACGGGGATCTTATGGAGCGAATTTATGAATATGGCAGGGAGAGCAGAGAAAATAAAGCATATGTGAAATGCGTACTGGCATCTCTAACATCGGAAATGGTACGGGAAAGAGTTTGTTTTACAAGAAATCCGGATCATATCAGGAGAGAAGCATCAAAACAGATTTTGCTGAGACTTGCAGGAAAAGCCTTTGGGAGTTCATGGATCGGGGATATGATGCCTGGAAGAAAACAAGAGGAATCAGTGCTATTTACTAAAGAGGTTAGTGGAACACGTAATCTTGGATATCAGGAATTGATTGCTGGAAATGAGATGACCAAAAATCTTTGTTTGATTCCAACAGAAGTGTTTGGGAAAAGAAAGAAAAAGTCATTTACTGAGATTGATGAGATTACCGGGAAATTGACAAAAATTATGGAAGAAAATAAGTTGATTCCATCTTTGGAGTGGATGTTCTTTTTTTTGAACACACCTGAAATTGGCACAAATCGAGAGGCTTTTCCGATTCGATTTGAAATTGTCGAATTAAAGAACACTACAATAGCAGCCGATGCAATAACAGGGGGCACAGACGGATATGTGCTGCAATTGAGGTTTGAGAATATAAATGTCTCCTGCAGTATTCTTGAAATGATTCCGAAGACACTGGTACTCAAAGAGTATTTAGCTATGCTTCATAGGAAAATCAGTCAGAAGCTGACAGAATCGTTGAGTTCTAATTTGGGACATTTGGATACAGAAATACAAGAACGCGTAAATAAAAATCTACTAAATTGGATAGAAAAAAGCTCTATGATTAAAGAAAAAGAAACTCGTCCGATTTTTCCTTTCTATCAAGTAGATTATGCCTATAACATCTTGAAAAGAACTCGCAGAGAACTTCAGGAAGACAATCCGGAAACCTGTGACAAGCATGAATGGCTTGATTATTTGAAAAAGGCATATGAGAAGCTGATTGATAAGATGAAAGAAGAAGAAGGAAAAGAAGAAGGATATGGAAAAATCGGTGTGAATTTGGATTATTCCGAAAGATTCTCAAAATTTTATTTTGTTTGGCTGTCACTAAATGATCAGATAAAAGAGCAGATAAATAAAGAGATTGTGGATATTGTGCATCAGATTTTTTATGGAGAGACGGGGGCAATAGCAACAGTTTATGCAGAAGGAGAATAGAATATGGCAGAAACTACTGTGCTGGATAAAATTGCAAAACTGTTTTTTGTCGATATGCCAGTGGAATTAATTCTGCAAGAAGGCTTTGACGATAGAAGATTTCCGGCCGAAAGACTGGCGGAGTTGATGGGAAGTTACTGCCGAGAGTATTCGGATACAGAGGCGAAGATGATCAGCGAGTTTCATCTGGAGCGCACCGAGAAGCATAGTGTGTTTGAAGCATTGGCCAAGATCGCAGCAGAACTTCTAGTTGTGAAAAATAATCAGCCCTGCTGTCGGTATGAAACAATTCTGCGATGGCGGGACATATCACAGGATTTAGGAGAGGATCTTTTGACATGCGCATTTCTGGCAGATGATTCTCAAAAAAATGGACGAGACTGGAGTGACTTTAATTGGAATATTGTATTGGGGCATGATAATAAGCAGCTGAATGGAATTATGCAGCAAGGGCTTTCAGATAATCATTTTCATCTGTATGGTTCAGCTCCGATATTTCCATTGATCTGGATTCGTCTGATGAATGATATTCATCATGGGAAATATATGACTGGACTGATGGGGATGGAGAAAACACGCAGACATTTTCAATATGACATCAGCGGAATGGATAGTCGTTTTTTGATCAATGCACGGATTTTGCAGGCTGCTTTGATGAGGGTGGTTATGTATCAGGCACTGCAGGAGAAAAGCTCTGGGAAAAATGTGATTGATGCCAAAAAGAGCTGGCAGATTTTGCAGTCCGGTAATCTGATTCTACATGAGAGAGCGTGGATTTCAGGAATGGTTCAGGACTTGCGTCTCAAAACTTTTGCTATTGCGTCGGATGGGACAATGGCTCCAGACTATACTTTGTGCGGCAGGAGAGAACCAAAGATGTACTCTAATTGGCTGTTTAGTGGAGAGAGGAAACTGATCTATGAAATGCTCCGTGATATTTTCGGAGAAAATCGGCTGCCGGAGACTGTTCACAGAATGCTGTATCCTTATCTGGTGATTCGTACTTGGTTTCGTAAGGAATTGGTTCAGAGCAATGACAAAATCGGTTTTGAGAATTTTTCAGTATACAACAGACGGAAGGGATTTTTTCTGCCAGTGAATCCAACAGCCAGTGAGAAGAGAGTTTTCTGGGAGACAAGAGAACGGAAACAGAATATGACATGGATGGTACAGCATGCAGTACTGGAAAGTTTCTGTAAGGAAAATCTGCAGTCGCTGGAAATTCGGATTACGCCAGAAGATGATTTTGCTGCCAATGTAAAGCAGATAGAGACTTATGATCGTTTGCTTCGGAAAAGAAACGAAGCAGACAGAAAGCAGGAAATTAAGCTTAATGAGAAGTATTCGGGTGTCTTGTCAGAGGATCAGTTCTTCTATGTGCTTCATTTCGCCAAAAGTCAGGAGAAAAGCAAGAAAGAGAAAATCCTGATTGAATGCAGACATGACAGTCTCCGAAAAAAGTTGAACCGACAGAAAGAGGCGATTCTCAAAATGCGGAGACTGCGCCCACAGATTGCCTGTCGTGTTCGGGGAATCGATGCCTGTGCTATGGAAATCGGATGCCGTCCTGAAGTGTTTGCCTGTGTTTTCCGAAGATTGCGTATGGATGTTGATCCGGAGTTCAGTGAGGAAAAACAGAAGCTTCCACAGTTGAGTGTGACTTATCATGTTGGGGAAGATTTCCTGGATCCTGTGGATGGACTTCGGGCAATTGATGAAGCAGTACGCTTTTTGGAAATGGGATCAGGCGATCGGCTTGGTCATGCAACGGTGTTGGGATTGGATCTGAAAAAATGGTACGAAAAGAAAGGGTACTATATCCATCTACATGAGCAGGATTATCTGGATAATGTGATGTGGTTTTATATGATGATTCTAGAATTCCAGATGGAGGGCTGCGAACTTCTGAAAGAATATTTGCATCAGGAATTTATCAAATTCTTTCACAGAATATACGAAAATGGCGAAAAGAACGTAGGATTACAGAATGTCAGTCAAATGACAATTTATAATTATTATGAGGCTTGGAAACTGCGAGGAGATATACCAGAAAGATATCGGACTGGAAGATATATAGAACCGGAATTTGAGATAGCAGAACCAGGGGTGATTGCGTGGGAGAATAAGGAATTAGAAGAAATGCGCAAAGATCCACTTATTTCAGAACTGTATTGCCGCTATCATTTTGATAAAGAGGTTCGGGAAAAAGGAGAAAGAGTTATTGAGAAGCGAGTTCCGGAGTTGTACATACAGGGAGTTCTTTGTCTACAGAAGTGTATGCAGAAAAAAGTAGCTCAAAAAGGTATAGGGATTGAGGTAAATCCTTCTTCTAATCTACTCATTAGTACCATGGATTCCTATGCAGAGCATCCAGTTTTAAATTTATATTCTTTGGGATTGTGTAATGACCAAGAGAATGCACAGATGTTTGTTTCTATCAATACAGATGATAGAGGAGTATTTCATACCAGTCTGGAAAATGAATATGCTCTATTGGCATCTTCCGTTGAGAATCTCAGAGACAAAAACGGGGAAAAACTTTATACCCCACAGCAGGTTTATGAATGGCTGGATCGTATTAGGGTGATGGGAAACTATCAAGTGTTTTGAAAGTTGGATTGGTGGAAAGAGGTCTTTAGAAGGAAGATAACAGTGCGGAGGAATGAATGATGCAAAACAAAGGCAAAAATGAGACAGAAATGGCGGAAATAGGAGAAAGAATTAAATACTTGTGCAGGAAAAAAGGGATGTCCTATCAGGAATTGGCTGATCAGTCCCAGATTTCTCTGGCAGCTTTGTACAAATTGATGTCAGGCAGGGGAAATCCGACGATATCTACACTTAACCTGATCTGTAAAGCCTTGGATATGTCTCTGGGACAACTGCTGTCTTATGAATTGTATCAGATTGATTTTGATGTTTCAAACGAGGAACTGAAAAGGAAAATCGACAGACTAAGTCCAGCGAAAAAACGGTTGTTAAAAATGTATCTGGATTTGCTGGAGATATAGTATTAAGAACTATTGCATAAGTGAGGCTAAACTATGATGATATTTCTTTTTTTAACAGGGACAAGATTAGCATATGTAAATGATATTCTTATGACTTTATATCTTCCCAGAGGAGCAGTAAAAACTCTGAAGTATAAATACACTTCCGGTTCACGGCAGGATGGTATTGTGGATGCTTCAGCTGCTTTAGAGCACTGCCAACGTGAGGATGATGTGATAATATTTTACTATGATGAAGATAAAGAGGGGAAACAGGGATTTATCCCTCTGCGAAGAGGAAAACTTCTTTCTTGTATATGTGAAGATGGACAGTTATATTACAGAGTGCAGCTGGGAAATTTTTGTTTTTCTTCTGACCCCGAACAGCTTAATGAGGAAGTCGCATCTGTGTTATACCCCGAAGGGTATGAAAAGTATCACCATATCAGGCTGGCAGTTCGCAGTGCTTCTGGATATCAAATAGAGCATGATTTTATAGATTACACGGAGGAATCTTGGATATATACAGCTCATCGCATGGCCAAGACAGAAAGGTTTCAGAAATATTATACTGTTTTTGCCAAGATTTCAATGTTCGAGACTGGGAAAAATAAAGAACTTATCTGCGGAGAAAATGGCTATCATTTGAATGCCGGAAAAGGATACTATCTTGTGCTGTCATATTATGTTCCGCATTTTAATGAAAAGCCGTTTTCTGAGATCCCTTTCTTAGTTTCAGATGCCATGAGGTTTTGTCGTATCCCGGAGAACAGTAATTATTTCGAAAGTGAGCAAAATAGACTGGAGATACCGTTTCGTCCAATGAAAGTTGAGGAAAATGGCCAAACAATGCTGTTTATGCAGGTACTGCAAAAAAAAGTTGATGGTAAGCAGATTTATTATCCTATGGGCATGCTGCCGATATCTGTGGAAGGCGTTATATCTCCTCTATGTAAGTATTTATGCGTTGCAGGATTAGTGGCCGGAATAGGTCTGACATCTTATATTGTTCAGTTTCCCTTTATGGAAAAGTTGACACAGTTGAATAGTATTATTGAAAGTGGTACGGAATTAAGCAGATATGAACAATTTGCGTTGGATGCCTGCAGAATTTATGAAAAGTATTCGGAAATCATCACAGGAGCTGGGGCTGCATTAAATGCGGTTTTTACATTTTTGCTGGTGAAGATAACAGGGAAGCCTAAGATTTAGAAAAATGGAGAGGAGATGCAGAAAGGCAGAAACTATTCCCTGCTACCCAAAATGGTGAGGTATCAGATATGAATGATTACGATCTGATCAATTTTAAGACAATGTATGATATAGTTGTAGGAAATGTAGCAGAAAAGTATAAACTTATTGAAAACGAAGATATCGTACAATGCTGTGGTCAATTAGGTATTAGTAGAGCACAGTTGGAAATATCAATAAGTAAACTACAAAAGCATGGTTTGATTGAGGATAAATACGAGATATTATTAAGTCATGAAGTAACCTTTGAGATGTTTTCGGCGGGTGATGTATATAAAAATCTATATTTTCATGAAGCATCAAGTCAACTATATGAATATGTTGTAAAAGTATGTGATAACCGATTCCAGAAGGAAATAAGAGAATGAGGTTTATAAAGTCAGTTAAATAAAAAGGTCATAATTTGAGTAATAATGGTTGGTAAGGCAAATGAAGATTTCATATGGAACAATTAAAAATACAAAACAACAGGATAAGCCAAATGAAGATTTAGTTTTTTGTGATTTGGATAGAAATATATTCATTCTGTTAGATGGAGTTTCAAGAGATACTATAAATGGCGTATATCCTTTCCCAAGTCCGGCGGCAGAGGCAACGGAAATTTTAAAGGCTAATATCCATAAGGAACTTTCTGTCACTTTAGGGAATGTGCGAGATAGGATTGTGACTGCTATGATGAAGGCAAATGCAAAGGTACAAGAATATAATCGTGAGCATATACTGGATTTTGCAGCTGGCGCAGTAGGAATTATAGGGGTGATCGAAGATCAGCGGTTTTATTACGCATATATAGGTGATTGTTACGGCAGAGTTATTACAGGCGATAAAGTGGAAATTTTTACAACGTGTCAGACACAGGAGATTGCCAGGCATAAAAGGGAATATTCGACTTATGAGATCCGACATATCATTTGCAACAATATAAAACATCCCTGTGGTTACGGGGTGTTGAATGGCGATGAAAGAGCGTATGATTTTATTCAGAGTGGCGTAATAGACTGTGCGAATATAGATCAGATTATCTTATCTTCAGACGGGATGGAGGGGTATTTATCCGGTGCTTTTATCGGAGAAATATATGAAAGCACTGCCCAGGAATTGATAATCAAGGCGATGAGATACAATAATAAAGCCCAGGATGACCGTTCTGTTATAAAAATAGAGAAGGAACATTTGTTACAATGAAGAAAGTAATAAAAAATATAACAATACAAATATTAGGATATAGTGTGTTTTTAATTGCCCTTAATATGTTAGGGGCTTTTTTTATTTCAAAATATCTGGAAAGTAGTACATATCTCAGGACATTTCTTTTGCTGTTTAGTAATAATAGTATATTAGCGCCAGAAAGTACGAACGAGCTATATGTCAGTACAATTATCAGCATAAAACAGATAATTGAGGGGCTGGTATTTGCGATTATGGGAAGTATGATTTTTGCATATATCCTGGATCGGGATGTTCAGTTGATTTTTCCTAAAAAGCTTGTAATTAGAAGAAGAACCAGTGAAGGCAGCGAAGGAGAATTGACATTAGGACTTTTGCTTGGAAATCCTGGTAAAAAATGGATATATGACGTGCAGTGCAGAATATACTGTTCTTATGTGAAATCAATAGAGGATATTGTAGAACGGAACAATGAAACTACGTTAAAAGCTACGGTTGATCTTATTCAGAATTATTATAGGTTTTCATTCAAAATTTCGGATCTTCCGGCCACATTTCTGAAGCATTATCTTGAAAAAGAAGAAAGATATATAGAAAAAGATTATTTATATGTAACAATCTT
This sequence comes from Merdimonas faecis, assembly GCF_001754075.1. GTDB lineage: Bacteria > Bacillota > Clostridia > Lachnospirales > Lachnospiraceae > Merdimonas > Merdimonas faecis. The sequence continues at coordinate 46,682 of NZ_MIEH01000037.1, forward strand.
GGCAGAAAGTGATGGAATTCGAGGAAAATTTAAATGTGAGCAGAAATATTTATTGCAGGATATCGTTACTGATCTTCATAACCCGGAAAAACATTTTAAGAAAAAAGCTAAGAGTTTGTTTAGCCAAGAAGAGAAAACCAAGATTGATTGGAAGGAATTTCCTAAATACATAGAGGCCGGAGAAGAGGATCGGGCAGAGGTTATTCAGGAAATAAGGGATATTATTGCGGACAAGGAAGAGGAAGCCCGAAAGAAAAGGACTAGGAAAGGATGAGAGAATATCTCATGTGGGTTCAGTATCTTTGAGTATTAATATGCTTTTATAAATATTTAGGAGCTAACCGAACCCGGAAGGATTTTATTGCAGATCGTGTACTGGAACTGGCCGGCGGCTACGATGCCAACAGTGAATACGATGTGGCGAAAGAAAAAGAAATTGTGATCGGTGTTTACCGTCTGACGATGAAGAGTCATTCTGATAACTTCCGGCAGAGCAGTATCCAGGGAGTGATGAAACGGGTAAAGGCGAAAGGCGCTACAGTGGTTATCTATGAACCGACGCTGGAAGATGGAAGTACATTCTTTGGAAGCAGAGTTGTGAATGACCTGGAGAAGTTTAAGGAAATGAGTCAGTGTATTATTGCGAATCGGTATGATGAATGCCTGGATGATGTGGAAGAGAAGGTGTATACGAGGGATCTGTTTCGGAGGGATTAGCATGTTAAAGGGCTTTAATCATGCTTAATCATGATAGGTCCGACTGCATGGGGGAGAATATTTCTTGTAGTATATAAACATAATAAATTTCTTATAGGAACTGTCGGGAACTTGTGTTAAGATATATGCATAAAACATGATGTTTCCGGCAGTTTTTTTGATTAAACAGGATTGAATAAAAAGCGGAAATGGAAGGAGGCTGTAATATGGGAGCTAAACTTCTGGGCTCGGATTATTTATTGCTTTTATTATATATAAACGATAAAGAACCGATAAAAGGCTCTGTCAGACTGATGAAAATGATGTTTCTATTTAATGAACAGATTGCTCCAGCATTGAAAAAGAAAGGTCTGGACAGCGAGAAGCTGCCTGATTTTATAGCGTATAATTACGGCCCGTTTTCTAAGGACCTTTATGAGCAGGTCGATTTTTTTGCGGGTATTGGCTTTATGCAGATTCACGATCTCAATGAGACGGAAGAAATGTCAGGTGTTGATAATATTGTTGAGAAAGAATTTGTAGATGAATGTTATGAAGATGAGGAGGAAACGAAATCTGAGAACAGCTTTCGGGAGTACAGTATCACAGATACAGGAAGCGGATTTGTAGAGGAGGAGTTATTAAAAAAAATTACTTTGCCACAGCTTAAACTGCTGGAGCAATACAAGAAAAAGATTACGGGGATGACACTGAAACAGCTACTGCATTATGTGTATACCAGATACCCGAAGTATGCGGAACAATCACTTATCAAAAAAGAGGTTCTTAACTATGAAAAATAAGATTTCAGAGGAAGAGCAGAGGCAGCTTTTTATCAGCCTCTGGCATGATCATAATGTTCAGCTGGTATGTGAAGTGCCGGTGTTCTGTCGTTCTGTCGATCTTGTAAAATATAATCAGAAGGAGCGTGCCGTGACAGCTGTAGAGTTTAAGACACACAATTGGAAAAGAGCGATTGAACAGGTGATCAGTACAGCGGTTTCATTTGATTATCTGGAAATATGTGTTCAAAAACCCAAAACTCAGAAGGTGCAGGAAAAGATTATCAAGAGATGCGGTGAACTGGGAGTAGGTATTTATTTTATGGAAAGTGAAAAACAGCAGTTTGAGCATGTGCTTTTGCCGCAAAAAGTGAAAAAGATGTGGGAAGTGCAGAAGACGCAAGTGATTCAATTCATAGAGAAAGGTGGGTGCGCTCTGCGTGGATGATGTAATTAGAATGCTTAGATATAATACAGGTACGGATAAAAAGGCGTTTGTAAAGTTTAAAAATGACTTTGATGCCGTTATTTTTAATGCAACAATTGTGGCATACAGTGGGGCTGCCGTTGCAGATCTGGTATCGGTGCATAAAAATCAGTATATCATTGATCCACAGACCCATATTCTGCAGCACAGTGTTCATGCGATAATGTCAAAAAAGTCGCGGAATGGGCAGCCCTGTATCAAAAAATCAGTGCAAAAATATCTGGAGCAGCTTCCGCCGCGCATTCAGAATATTATTTCAAACGAAAGAAGACCCCTTTCGGTTGCCGAAATGAGAGATGTAATTGATGATCTTACACAAAGCATTTATGAATTTGAAACAAAGTATGTGGACCGGTTTATAGAAAAGAAAGAGTACAGTAAGTATCTGAAATATATAAACGCAGGTCCGGCACCCAGGGTGGTTATTGCACCTTATTTTATGTTAAAAAAGGAAATGTCTGATAGGGAGCGCTCTGAAGTTTTTCATCTTAATAAACTTTATATGCAGCGTTTCCTGGAAATCCACAGGGAAAACGGAGAAAATTGTCCTGCAGCGGCACAGCTGGTGATGGATAAAGAAGTTTTGACGGATGAAAAATTGTTGGAAAGGATCTGTGAAAGCTATAGAGAAGAAAATTTCGAATATTTCTTTATCTGGATCAATGATTTCTCGTCATGGGATTGTTCCAGGGAGGAGAAGCAGTGCTTCTGTGAATTGCTTAGTACGTTGAATGAAATCGGGAAGAAGCCGGTTATGTCATATGGCGGATATGATTCAATTTTCCTGTGCAATAAAGAAATAAAGCCCAGATTATATGGGGCAGCGCAGTCTGTAGGATACGGGGAAACGAGGACAATTACTCCGGTAGGAGGCGGACTTCCTGTAAATAAATATTATTTCAGGCCGCTGCATAAAAGGATGCGTTTTGATGAAGCACTGAATATCCTGATCGATACAGGATATTTTGATCCGGAAAAAGGAAATGATGAGCATGCGGCTGATTATTACAGGAACATCTGCGATTGTGAACAGTGCCATGAGGTGATTCAAAACGATATCAACAATTTTAATACTTATAATGAGTCTGTGCCGTATATCGTAAAGGCAAGGTTCGGCAATATAACAAGGAACCGTCCGACTCAGGAGGCTGCTCTGGTAGCAGCATTTCATTTCCTTTTCAGTAAGCAGAAAGAGTGGCAGGATGTGGAAAAGTATAGGTTATCAGAATTACGCGACATGTTGATAGCAGATTATGAAACCTTTGGAACGGAACATCAGCGTGCGAATATAAAGGAATGGTGTGAGATATTTGCGGGATAAAATTGTTATTGTGACCGGCGCAGGCCTCTCAGCGCCTGCGAATCTTCCGATACAGGATAAAATCCTGAAGGAAATGACGGAACCGCCAGAGGAAAACATTATCGACTCTGCGATGGACAAAGAAAGCGTGAAGTTCCTTTCAGCTTATATTCAGGTAGCCATATATCTTCTTCGGGAATATGCAGCTGATATCGATGTGAAAAAGATTATTGAACGTTATAAACGTATTAATGAGATATATCGTTCAAATAACAGAGTACTTGAAATTATAGATTTTATCGGTACGAATTATAATTTTAAGGCAGAAGAAAAAGATTTTAATCTGATTGATGTTTTGAGTGATACAGGAAAAAGATTTTACCTGGAACCGGATGAATATTGCAATGAACTCATGCTCTTAAGAGAAGAGTTAAGGGAACAACTTCAGAAAGCAGATATACAGATATGTTTAGAAGATATCTTTACGTTGTTTGACAAATGTATCACAATGAAAGATAATACAGCTGATTATACATATCCGGAAATTGACAATCTTCAAAATGCCATTTTAAGGCTTTTCACTTTTTATTTTTCCAACAAAGTTATTAGCCATGCTTATGATAAGTCGGACTACCTGGAAACAATAAGATATATTGGCAGGCATGCTGGGCATATTGCTGTGATTACAACAAATTGGGATATTCTTCTGGAGGAGTATTTTAGGAAAAACGGGATTGATTTTGATTACAAATTTAATAGCCCATATGTCATAAAGTCGGATGGAAAGCTTTACCCGGATGCAGATGGTAGCTCTAGCCTCAGAATCCCATATATAAAAATTCATGGTTCGATCAACTGGTTCAGATGCCTGAAGTGCGGAACATTACAAATCTGTGATGCGGAAACTTGTGGGAAATACCTGTTCGATGACAGTGAAGAGGAAAAATGTATTAAGTGTGGGCAGAAGGCCGAAGGAGACGCAGTTCAGATAAAACCTGAGATTATAACGCCTACTATGATGAAGCTGCTTAATAGTCAGCTGTATAATAATCTTTGGCAAAATGCAGCGTATGAATTGCAGCAGGCGGATAAAGTAGTATTTTGCGGATACTCACTTCCGCTTGCCGATTATGAATTTAGATATCTGCTCAAACAGAATATACGGTCAGGTACAGATATAGATGTGGTTTTGTACCACAATGATGACCCGGGAAGATGTACGGATGATAATATGATCAACTTTCTGCCGGAGAAGCGGTATGCAGATCTGTTCCCGAATAGTAAATGCAGGTTTTGTTATGAGGGATTTGGAGAGTACTTTGCTGAGGAGAATAAGAGGGGGAAGTAAGTAAATTTTGATAAAAAGTGATGAAAAGTATTAAAAGTGGGAAGTTTACTTGAGTTTCCGCAAACTGCA
>NZ_MIEH01000038.1 GCF_001754075.1 Merdimonas faecis
CTTGCCGGCAGAGTTTTTGGCACGATCACAGAATTAAATCTGGAAGCCATCGGATGGTGCAACCGCCAGAACAGCATATACCATAAAGCAGTGGACTGTATCCCCTGTGAAAAGCATCAGGAAGACTGCATGGCTGTTGCTTCCGTATTAACAAAAACACAGGCACTTGCTTTCTATCTCTGTCCGGAAAGAAAAATTTCTTTCGATGGATTTGTCCATTATGAAGGGCGGCGCTTCGGCGTCCCATACTGGTACACCCAGAAGACCTGCAGAATCCGGAGAGATTCCTTTACCCTCTATATCTACGCATCCGATCTCAGCAAAGTCCTGACCACCCATGATGTTACCTGGATGAGAAGAGACAGTTTCTGCCGGGATCAGTATGTGACAGAACAGCCGGAAGAAGTCCCATCGATGCCGGTCAAAACCCGGATCTTTCAGATAGAGCCACCCAAACAGCACTCCGGATTTGAAAAATTCAACTTTGAGGAGGGCCTGTGGGATGAATGAATCAATACTTGAAAGAATCCAGTCCAGTGCAAAGGCACTGAAGATCGATCTTTATACAGCAGAACTGGCCAGCTATGCCGATGAAAAAGAACTTACGCCGGAAGCTCTGGAGGCAGTCTGCGGAGTTTTTGAATACCTGGAGCAGAAAAAATACGACTCCATGGTCCACACAATGCTAAAACTGAGCAAGCTTCCTATGAATGAGCCGAAAACCTTTGAAAGATTTGATTTCAGCCGGCTCCATGGAAAGCATGTGCAGTCACTGAAGAACCTCTCTTCTCTGTCCGCTCTGTATGCAAGAAAAAATCTGGCATTTATTGGGCCGCAGGGTGTAGGCAAAACTCATCTGGCCATGGCTTTTGGACGGGAATGCTGCCTGAAAGGATATAAGACTTATTTCTTAAGGGCAAGCGAACTCAACCAAAAGCTGACGGATGCAAGGAAACACGGCCGGGAGGGGGCTGTCATCAACGGGCTGGTAAAGCCTTCCTGCCTGATCATTGATGAGATCGGCAGGTGTGTGTTCGATAAAGAGAACACCCGTATGTTCTTTGATGTGATTGACCGCCGCTATAATAAAGATGGTCCCAGCACCATGATTTTTACCAGCAACAAGACGCCAAACCAATGGGGCGAATATTTCAGCGAAGATGATACACTGCTTTGTTCTTTAGACCGGGTTTTTGATGATGCCACTGTATTTATGATCAAAGGTGACAGTTACCGGGGACGCAAGCTGGAAACACTTGGTCTTGAGGCCGGTATCGCAAAACATACAGAATTTAAAAATGCGTAACTGTTAACAACATACATGATGCATTGGCGTTTTTAAATTGACTGAGATTGGCGTTTTTAATCCGACTCTGA
>NZ_MIEH01000039.1 GCF_001754075.1 Merdimonas faecis
AAAGGATTTATCGCAATGTGTCTGCCTTATCTCTTTATACGGTTACACACAAGTTTACTCTTTCCCTCATTGCTCATAAGGGCAAATACAAGGGCAAGAAAATCTCATAACAAGATATAACAAAGTGTGGCAATCGGAGAACTGTGATGTATGTGCGAATATATTATAACGGAGGATTTTTCAATGGACAAGTACATTTACGATGATAAAAATGGTCTGTGGTATGAACTGCAAGGAGATTATTATATCCCATGTCTTATCTTACCAGCCGAAAAAGAACAGCCTATTGGTTTGTGGGGACAGCGGCACTTGCGGTATCTGAAAGAATACCGCCGAGCCACCTACATAACCTTGTTCACAAGCGGCAGACTGAACAATTACCTTGCTGACATCGACAGGCAGGCGCAGGAACGCATGGAAAGGCTCACAGAGCAGATGAAACGGGTGCAGGGTATTACGGAGCAGTTAAAGGCGGAAAACGCTTTGGAATGGACACAGAGAATGAATAACATACGGGCGTGTGCAAAGGAGATTGTGGAAAAAGAAATCATCTTTGCATAAGAAGACAGCGGTAGGATTTAGTTTTCCTACCGCTGTTTCACTTAAATCAAAAAAATATATTGACATTTTTCTATGTGTTGCATATAATAACACATAGACATTTATCTATAGGAGGTGATTGAGAGAGATGGATGAAAAAAGAATTGCGGCAATTTTCAAAGCGTTTTGTGATGAAAACCGCATTAGGATTATAAAACTGCTGCGTTCAGGTGAAAAATGTGCTTGCAAGTTGCTAGAAGAAATCAATGTCACGCAGCCTACGCTTTCCCACCATATGAAAATTCTTTGTGACGCTGAAATAGTTGTCGGGCGCAAAGAGGGAAAATGGACACACTATTCTATTTCAGAAAAAGGTGTGGAACAGGCAAAAGAATGTTTGCGGCAGTTGACAACACTTGATGTTGAAAGCGAAAATAAGTCGTGCTGTGAAAAGTGAGGAAGTTTATTTGAATGCTTTTCCGCACGACTTATATTCGGAATATTAAATCGACATATTTCAATATGACTATATGAAAGGAGCTTTTTATGGAGGCACTAAAAACAATTTGGGACTTTTTTCAAAATGAAGTCCTCGGTATGAACTGGCTGAATCGTCTCATTGAAACAATTTTGAACGCTTGCGGTTTAGATACCACGGGCAAAATAGGAGCGAGTATTCAGTTTTTCATCTATGATACCATAAAAATTATGGTACTGCTTGGCGTTTTGATTTTGATTATCTCGTATATTCAAAGTTATTTCCCGCCCGAAAGAGCAAAAAAGATACTCGGCAGATTTCACGGCATATGGGCGAATATCATCGCAGCTCTGCTCGGTACGGTAACACCGTTTTGCTCGTGTTCCTCTATTCCGCTGTTTATCGGATTTACAAGCGCAGGCTTACCACTTGGAGTTACATTCTCCTTTTTGATTTCTTCGCCGATGGTTGACCTCGGAAGCCTTGTCTTACTGATGAGTATTTTCGGCTGGAAAGTTGCTGTTTTATATGTAATATTCGGTTTAGTAATCGCTGTGGCTGGCGGAACGATAATTGAAAAGCTGCACCTCGATAATCAAGTGGAAGAATATATCCGAAACGGTCACTCAATTGATGTTCCGCAGGAGGAGCTGCATTTCAAAGACCGTATGAAATTTGCGTGGGAACAGGTTGTTGAAACCGCTAAAAAGGTTGCTCCTTATGTTCTGATTGGCGTGGGCATTGGTGCTTTCATTCACAACTGGATTCCTGAAGAATTTATTGTCAAAGCACTTGGCGAAAATAATCCGTTTGGCGTAATTCTTGCTACGATAGTAGGTATTCCGATGTATGCGGATATTTTCGGTACAATCCCGATTGCAGAAGCCCTGCTTGCAAAAGGTGCTTTGCTCGGCGTTGTGCTTTCCTTTATGATGGGCGTTACAACGCTCTCGCTCCCTTCAATAATTATGCTTCGCAAAGCAGTTAAGCCGAAACTGCTCGGTATTTTCATTGGAATATGTGCCGCTGGTATTATTATTGTAGGCTATCTTTTCAACGCAATACAATATTTAATTGTTTAATTTTAGGAGGTTATTATTATGGCATTATTTAATTTTGGAAAGAAAAAGGAAGAAGAAAAGAAAACACCTGCTTGCGCTTGTAGCTGTGGTTGTGCTGCCAGCGAAGCAGAAAGCATTACAAACGATTGCTGTCCTGATTTGAAAGAGGGAGAAATCTGCTGTATCAAAGTGTTGGCAGGTTGCAAATCCTGCCACGAACAATTTGAATACGCAAAACAGGCGGTAAAGGATATGGGACTTTCCGTAGAGGTCGAATACATTACCGACATGCAGAAAGTAATGGAATACGGGGTTATGAGTATGCCTGCCCTTGTTGTCAATGAAAAGGTTGTTGCTATGGGCAAGGTTTTGAAAGCCGTTGATGTAGTTGCTCTGCTGCACAAGCTGGGGTTTTAATGATGGATAAGAAAAAGGTAGCCTTTATTTGTGTGCATAACTCCTGCCGCAGTCAGATTGCAGAAGCACTTGGAAAACATTTGGCGGGAGATAAGTTTGATTTCTATTCTGCTGGAACAGAAACAAAACCACAAATCAATCAGGATGCTGTGCGGCTTATGAAACAGCTTTATGGGATAGATATGGAGAAAAGCCAGTATAGCAAGACGATTGATAAAATCCCCACGCCTGATATTGCGATTTCAATGGGGTGTGATGTCGGCTGTCCCTATATCGGTAGAGCATTTGATGATAATTGGGGTCTTCCCGATCCGACGGGCAAAAGTGATGAATGTTTTATACAGGTCATTGAGAGAATATCTCAAAAAATAAAAGACTTGAAATTAGAAAAGTAACATGAAAGCCACAGAATGGATATATTGCCCTATCTGCGGCAATAAAACTCGCACAATGATACGGGAAGATACAGAATTAAGAAACTTCCCTCTCTACTGTCCGAAGTGCAAAAAGGAAACAAGCATCAATGCTCAGGATATGAAAGTCACGCTTGCAGAACACAAATAAGATTTTTATGTATGCCGCCGCATGGGTGATACCATAGCGGCGGTTTTTCGTGCCTATCGGCTGTCTCTGTCAAAGGATTTCTTTCTCTGTCTCGGCTGGTTTCTCTGCTTACCCTCCGCCTGAAGCTGACGCAGGCGTTTCAGCACGCTCTCTCGTTCAGGCGGCTTTGCCTGCTCTTTTTTGGCGGGTTTCTGTTTTTCCCTGACCTGTTGCTCCCATGCGGCAAGGTCACGATTGAACTGCTCCACAACAGCCTCCGCCTTACGGTAGGTTGCCATGTACGCCTGCACATCGGGATAACCGTCCTCTTTCAGAACATCGGGCAGTTTATCCAGCTTTTCAGCGATTTCCTTTTCTGTCCGCTGTATCTGCTCTGTGAGCGCCTTGCGCTCCTTACCCTTGAAAATCCCTTTTGTATCGGCAAGCTGTTGTTTCAGCTTCGGAAGTACCGTATCCTGCAAATGCCGGATTTCTTTCGCCTTATCCTGCGCCTTTATCATCAGCTTTTGCATGGTACGGAACTCTGCCATATCTATTTCAAGGACAGGCTTCGGCGGCATATCGTGTTCACGGATTAAGTTTTGCAGGAAGTCCTTAGCCTTGTTTACGATACTGCGGAACAGACCCGGCAGCCAGCCCTTGCTTTTGATAGACTGGCTCGCCTTTTCGTGTATCTCTGTCTGCTTGACTTCTAAAATCTTTGCTTCGGAGATACCTGATAATAACGCCATATCCGCTGTCCTGTTCCATTCCTGCCTTGCGGCATTATCGGCTTTGATTTCGTCCTCTTTGGGATTATTTTTGCCGATTTTCTTGGCCGGAAGATAGACGCTGTTTTTATCAAATACCTTTAAGTGCTGCTCAGGATCGGAGATATGGCAGTTAATAAGTTCTGTATACACTTCCTTTATCTCTCGGAGAAAAGGCTCTCCCTTAAAGCGTGTATCTTTGGTAGTAAACAGATGGCTTTCGTATACCTCGCCTTTTTTGATGACGGTACAGCCTTTCCGTATCTGCCCGTCCTCCCCCGTGATTTCCTTTTTGGTGCGGACACGCTTTCCAGTCTCGTCAAAGAACACGCTGCGGGAAGCAACCTTTACATCAGGTTCGGGGAGCAACCTCCTCTCGCTGAAAATCAGATGGATATGATAATTTGTCTTGCGCTTGTTGTGGTGGAGGGCGGACACGCACTCCACACCGTACCGCCTGCGGAACTCCTCTGTAAAGTCCGTGAGTACCTGCTGCGGCTCGTATTGCGTATAGATTTCGGGCAAGGCGATAATCAGTTCCCTTGCTTCGATACATTTGCCCTCTGTGCCGCTGCGCTGAAACTCCTGCTGGCTTTCCCTTGCAAGGTTGCTCCAAAAGGTGCTGTCGGCGGTGCGGTAGGTGGCATAGAGATTTTCCTGCCTTGCATGGCTTGTAATATACGATATTCGCCCTTTGACATTGGGCAGTTTTGACATCTGGATAAAACTGTGTCTCGGCATACATCATCTCCGTTTTCTGTTGTCAAGGTGCGTCCTTTTTTTGCAACCGTTTACGGTTGTGGCTGTCGCTGCGGCAGCGGTGACAGCCCCGTATCATACGCCGCAGGCGGTTGATACGGAAGCCCCCTGCAAGGGCGAAATACCCGGAGTACAAATCGAAGATTTGTGCGAGGGGTGTATTTCGCTCTCAAACGCCGAGGGCTTAGGGTTACTTTCCGAAAAGAGAATGGATGGTCATTCCACTCTGCGGACATCATCGGGCTTCAGAAGATTTCTTCCCTGATTGACCGTCAGAAACCGTTCCAGCGTGTCCCTGCGGATAATGGTCTTGCGCCCCACTTTGAGGACGGGCAGCTTTCCCCATTCCACCAGCTTCCGCATGGTGTTCCTGCCGATACCCGTACATTCTGCGGCTTCCTCTATGGTAAGTCCCATTTTGACTGCGCTCATTCTATCAACCTCCTTTTAGAATACTCATTTTGCAACTACTGTTTTATCATTATACTTATTCTGCCATCTCTTGTCAACCTATTTTGCAACCATTCATAGTTTATTTACAACTTTCATTGAGATAAAGGTTGCAAAATAAGTATCGGTGTGTTATACTGATACCAGTCAGGAGGTGAACACCTTGAAAAAAGAAACCACATTCACCGCAAAACAGGTCGGTAGGAGGATTAAGGAACGCCGCACAGAGTTAAACATTACCATGCCGGAACTTGGCAGGCGTGTAGGCGTGAACAAATCCACCATTCAGCGGTATGAAGCGGACGGAGTTGATCCGAAGCGCACAATGGTTATCAACGGTCTTGCGGAAGCGTTGCTCACAACTCCCGAATGGCTGACAGGTCTTTCCGATGATAAGGAATATGACACCTATACTCTTTGCCAGCGGGATATTGAGGAACACATCAGGAAATATCTGGACACAGTTTCCTATACAGTAAAGGGCGAGCCGCACCAGCAGCTTCTCACGACATTTCTCGGCAAGATGGTTGACCTGTATACGGTTATGACCTGCTACTTTGCTGATGCTATGGAGGAAGTTGACCGTGTGGCGGAGGACAAAGGGCTGAAAGAGTCTCTTGGACGGTACGCCATAGAGTCCGGGGCAATCATGGAACAGGTATACCGCAAGAAGATGGAAGTACCGATTGAGGATATGAAACGGTTTTTAGACGGGATTTTACATATCCACGATGAGGGGCGCACAAGAATGTCGATGGGCGCACTTTTCGGGATAGTGGAGGAAGCCGAAGAAAGGCTTTCCGAAAAAGAAAATTCCGTGGCACCTTGACAAGTAAAGACGCCAGTTGACTTTCACTGGCGGAAGTGACACAATTACTTTACGCACACCATATGTCACAGTCCCGATTGCCACGGATAGAAAGGAGTTTTTTATCTATGGCAAAAGGTTCTGTAAGAAAGAAAGGCAAAAAGTGGTACGGACGCTTTTATATTGAAGATGAAAGCGGCAGAAAAGTGCAGAAAGAGTTTGCAGGCACAGAGAGCAAGGCGGAAACAGAAGCCATGCTCCGCAAAGCGATAGCGGACTATGAGGAAAAGCAGTTTGTCGGGAAAGCGGAAAACATCACGGTAGGCGATATGCTGGATATGTGGGTAGAGGAAGAACTGAAACCCGGCAACTTAAGCAACGGGACGGTCATGTCCTATCAGGGAACGGTCAACCGTATCAAGCAATATCCCATTGGCAAACGCAAGCTGAAAACCGTGACCGCCGACCATTTGCAGGCGTTCATTGATTTTCTGAGCTACGGTGGGACAAACCCGGACGGGACAACTTCAAAGCCCATGAGCAAAGGATATATGCTCCTGTTCTCGGCGGTGTTGCAAAATTCCTTCCGCTTTGCGGTTTTCCCGAAAAAACTGATTACCTTTAACCCTATGCAGTATGTGAAGCTGAGGGGCAGGAAGCAGGAAACGGATATTTTCTCGGACAGTGAGGAAGATACTTCCAGTATTCCTACTATCACCCATGAACAGTTCCAAAAGCTGGAGGAATTTCTCAAGGCAAAAGATAATCCCGCCTTGCTGCCTGTGCAGATAGCGTACTACACGGGGCTTCGTATCGGGGAAGTATGCGGCTTGACTTGGCAGGATATTAACCTTGAGGAACAATATCTCACGGTACGCCGAAGCATGCGCTATAACGGAACAAGGCACACAACCGAAGTGGGAACGACAAAACGGAGCAAAGTCCGCACCGTTGATTTCTGCGACACGCTGGCGGCAATCCTGCGGGCGGCGAGAACAGAACAGCGCAAAAACCGTTTCCGCTACGGGGAGTTTTATCACCTGAACTACTACAAAGAAGTAAAGGAAAAAGGGCGCACCTATTATGAGGTTTACAGCCTGCAAAGGACAGAGGAAGTCCCGGAGGATTACAAGGAAATCTCCTTTGTCTGCCTGAGAGCAGACGGGGCGTATGAAGCGCCGAGTACGGTAGGGATTATGTGCAGGGCGGCAAAGAAGAAAGTGAAAGGGCTTGAAGATTTCCATTTCCACACGCTCCGTCACACCTACACAAGCAATCTGCTTTCCGGCGGCGCAAAGCCGAAAGATGTGCAGGAACTTCTCGGACACTCCGATGTCAGTACCACAATGAACATCTACGCTCACTCTACAAGGGAAGCGAAGCGCACTTCCGCAAGGCTGCTGGATAAGGTGGTCGGCGGGGAATAAAAAGTTGCCCTTGTTTCGGCTCGTAAGGGCAAAAACAAGGGCAAACAGATAAGGTTTGAATGAAAAACAGGCGTGAAGCCTTGAAAAATCAATGGTTTTTGAGGATTAGATAGTTAAATTCCAATTTGTTTCTACGACAACTTTACCATACTTCTTTCTATCTGTGAATACATACTATTCTTTAAGATGATGACAATTCTAAGATTTTTGTATTACATAGGTCAGCAGGTCGATCTGTTTCTCTCTCTGCACCACTTCCGGCGCAACATAAGGCATAAATATCATCTCCTTTCCTGCCCGTGATTGGATATTCCATAAGTTATTTCTGATATCCGGGCATAAAAATAGCCGGATGATCTTCTTTTCTTGAAAACCATCCGGCTATGTACTATAAGTTTTTATTTTATTTTTACTTATGTAGTTAAATACGATACGAATCCGCTACTGACTCTAACTTTTTATAATCACAATGGAATTTAAGGACTTTTCCAGTTTTTATCTGCTTTTCATATATTTTCGTTGCTTTTTGTCGAATGCCATCCTGCACATTTTTACAAAAAGCATACTCTTTATATGTCAATACCCGCCAGTCATGCTCGTCTTTTGGTATATCTGACGTCAACTCTAAATCCACATAAGAAAACACTCCATCTATCACTGGAATCATCTTTTTAATCTCAAGAATAGAAAGGATTCGTTTCTTATAGTAGTCAAAATCTTCTGCTGGAACGCCTTTTTTTGCCAATGCTGCAGTGTTTGTAACATTCACAATAATATCTTTGTCATCATAAACAGCCGTCCGCATATCAATAATTTCATATATCCTATAATATGATTGATGTACATCTGCCCAGGATTTGTGTTTCTCTTTTGCAGAAGTAAGCGGTATTACATATTTTCTGTCATGATTTGTTACCAATATTCCCAGAAATGGCTTTTTTGCGTAATCCGCACTTCTTCTATACATTACTTCACTATCGACATCATGCAGTGCCTGCAAATAATTTAAATCTACCTGAACAATTTTAAACTCTTTGAATTTCATTGTACTTCTCCTAAAAATATAGGGGAAGCATTTTGCTTCCCCTATAAGCCTTATCGTCTCCCATTTCATAATCTCAAAGATTATATTCTTCGGTAGGGAATCACCAAATCTTTATCGTCTCTCACTTCAACGCCTTTGGTGGAGAATCACCACACGTTATCGTCTCCCATTTCATAATCTCAAAGATTACTAAGGCAGGGAATCGCCTTTCTTTAATTATAATTATACACGCTTTCACATTGATGTCAAGATACCCTCGCTGCTCCTACTTGTGTCTGCGTGTATATAATAGTATATGCGATAATTTAAAAATTACAAGATTTTTTTTAGATTGCCCCGATCTTTTTCAGATACGCATATCCGTCCGTATGCCCCCGGAAATAGATCTGGCAGCGTTCTATCGTCTCTTTCTCAAACATCCTGCTCATATATTGCCTCACAATTTCATGTTCCTCGGCAGTAAGGCTGATGGCTCCACTCCCTTCTGTCACTTCCAGAATAAACGGATATCTGCTCTCCATCTCTCCCAGTTCCTGGCACATATTGGCATAGTCCTCGTCCTGTTTTTTCAGATCCACCATGATATCGCTGTCGATCTCCATAAAACTGTCTTTGATCCGCTCCACCAGATCATAAAAATCTGTCTTCTCCAAACTGTTCATCCTCTCTGTTCTGCTAATCTGTTCTCATTTCTTACTATATCCAGTTTTCAATCTTTCTACAATCCAGTCTGCTATTTCCTACAAAAGTTCCAGTAGCTGCAGCACTTCTATGGTATGCTGACATCCCATGAGATAAAGCTGTATCCGTTCATAATCTTCCCGGTCTGCGTCCAATGCGAGAAATCTGGACAGTGCTTTTGTCTGTTCCAGCGTCAGATTCATCGGCGTTTCGATTTTATCCCGGTCGATCAGCGTGGAAATAAACGGATATTGGGAAAGAAGTTTGTCGCTTTCCTCTACAATCCGGCTGTATTGTGGGGACGTTTTCAGGCGCTTTTTGCAGTTCTCACTGACGGTATCTACGACAGCACACATCCAGATCGGCAGATCATCCGTATCGATCTCTGCTATCTTCATAGCCTTTCTTTCCCTCCTTTCCTCTGCCACTATAGCAGAGATTGCCTCTCCCGGCGATTGTGCGTTTCTGCTGTTCGCACATCAGGCAGGCTATGTACCACGGTATCAGTCTCCCGATACCGCTTTTCTTACCGCACCCAGGCCGTTTTTTCCCGTTCCGGCTCGATTTCCTCTGTTTCCGGTTCTTCCTCCATCACAACCCGGTCTTTCTTATCCATATCCAGAAGCACGTTCAGTTCCCCCAGCCGTGCCACTTTCTCTGCCAGTTCTTTTTCCTGCGGAAATTCTTTCTGCGCCTCCACTTTCGCTGTCTCCAACTGGCTTTTTGCCGTCTCAAGCTGTTCCCGGCAACGGGAAAGATTGTCCGGCAGCTCATTCATCTTATTGTCAAGCCTTGTGATATTTCCATAAATGTCCGTTCCAAGCGGCACTTTATAAGTTCCTTTTCCATGTAACGCAATCACAAATTCCTGGCCGACAGAAGAATAGGACAGCTCCATCGAAAGTCCACGATAAGCCCCCAGTAACACAGGCTCCGGAGATTTCATGGCTTTGCAGGCGTCAATAATTGCCTGTCCTGCCTCCTTTTTCTCCGTGTAAGAGTGATCCCCGATCTGCATGACTGGAAAGGTTTCCCGATCCAGCGGTGTGTGCGCCTTGACCTGGGCAATGTCTGCCTCATACTGCGTGATCCATGTCTCCTGCTCTCTGATCCGTGCCGGAAGATGTTTTGCCACCTGATCCTCCATCTCATATTTCTGGTTCAGAAAGCTCTGCTTTAATAGCTGCAGCCTGGATACCTGTATATCCAGATCCATCTTTTCTTTGATGTGCGGGTTTCCGGTGGCAAGCGCCTTGATCTCCGCATAGGACAGAGCCACTTCGTCTATGTCCTCCACACTCCGGGCCGGACTTTTGGAAGTCATGATCTGGCTGATATATTTCTGCTTGTTCTCAATGGTCTGATAGAGATAAGCGTCAAAGGTTCCTTCTGTCACATACCGGATGATCTCTACTTTCGGGTTCTGATTTCCCTGCCGGATGGTCCTGCCCGCTCTCTGCTCCAGATCCCGTGGACGCCACGGGCAGTCCAGGTCGTGACTGGCAATGATCCGGTCCTGCACATTCGTGCCTGCGCCCATCTTAAACGTACTGCCCATAAGGATACGGACAGCGCCCCGCCGGACTTTGGAAAATAGTTCCTTTTTGCGCACATCCGTATTGGCGTCATGGATAAAGGCGATCTCCTCCGGCGGGATTCCCCTTGCCAGAAGTTTCTCCCGGATGTCATTGTACACGCTGAATGTGCCGTCTGTTTTTGGTGTGGACAGGTCACAGAACACAAGCTGCGTCAGCTTTTTCTCTTTTCCGTCTTCCCAGTGCCGGTAAATTTCTTCCACGCAGGCGTTGACCTTGCTCCCCGGATCATCCGGCAGGAGCGGGTTGGAAAGTCTCTGGTCCAGAGCCAGTTTTCGCCCGTCATTGGTTATCTTGAGCATGTTGTCTTCCCTTGGATTGACTTCATTGTTCCGCACTCTCTCCGCACGGTTTCCCAGTTCTTCCACCATTTCTTCCTGCAATTCGGTAGGTTTTACTTTTACCACCCGGTATTCTGCCTCCGGCACAGGCAGATTCAGCATATCTGCCGTCTGGATGTCAGCCACTTCCCGGAACATCTGCATAAGTTCCGGCAGGTTGTAAAACCGGGCAAACCGTGTTTTCAGCCGGTAGCCGTTCCCCTCCGGTGCAATCTCCAGAGCAGTCACAGTCTCCCCAAAAGTAGACGCCCATGCGTCAAAATGCTGTAAGTTTTTCTCCGCCAATGTTCCATACTGCAGATAGCGCTGCATGGTATAAAGTTCATAAGGTAGGAAA
>NZ_MIEH01000004.1 GCF_001754075.1 Merdimonas faecis
TTTCCTACCTTATGAACTTTACACCATGCAGCGGTATCTCCAGTATGACCGCCTGCAAGAGCTGAACATGACCCACTTCGACTGCTGGGCCAGCCGCTTCGGAGAAACCGTCACGGCGCTGGAGCTGGCACCGGAAGGCACCGGCTACCGGGCAAGAACGAGATTCAGCAAGTTTTTCAACCTCCCGGAGCTGATGAACTTGTTCCGTGAAGTTGCCGACATCAAAACCGCCGATCAGCTGAACTTGCCCACCCCGGAGGTGGAATACCACAACATCGTGGCCCAGCCTACTGAACACCAAAAAGAGATGGTGCAGGTTCTCTCCGAGCGCGCCTCCAGGGTACACAGCGGCAGCGTTGACCCCTCAGAGGACAATATGCTCAAGATTACCGGCGATGGCCGCAAGCTGGGTCTGGACCAGCGTATCATCAACCAGCTGCTGCCGGATGAACCCGGCACCAAGGTCAATCAGTGTGTGGGTAATATCATGCAGATCTGGCGGGACGGCGAGGCTGACAAGCTGACCCAGCTGGTATTCTGCGACATTTCCACGCCCCAGGCAGCCCCCTCCAAAAAGGCAGCCAAACAGCTGGATAATCCCACACTTCATGCGCTGGAACAGGCTGTGCCGTTGGATGAGCCTGAGCCTGCCTTTACCATCTATGAGGACATCCGCCAGAAGCTCATCGCCCAGGGAATGCCCGCCGAGCAGATTGCTTTTATCCACGAAGCCAAGACCGAGGTGCAGAAGAAAGAACTGTTTTCCAAGGTTCGCACTGGGCAGGTGCGCGTCCTGCTGGGCAGCACCTCCAAAATGGGCGCTGGCACCAATGTGCAGGACCGGCTTGTGGCGCTCCATGACCTGGATTGTCCGTGGCGTCCGGGAGACCTTGCCCAGCGCAAGGGCCGTATCGAGCGCCAGGGCAACCAGAATCCGCTGGTCCATGTGTACCGCTATGTTACCGAGGGAACTTTCGATGCCTACCTGTGGCAGACGGTGGAGAACAAACAGAAATTCATTTCGCAAATCATGACCAGCAAAAGCCCGGTCCGCTCCTGCGATGATGTGGACGAAACGGCGCTGTCCTTTGCCGAGATCAAGGCCCTGTGCGCCGGAGACCCCCGTATCAAGGAGCGCATGGATTTGGATGTGGAGGTTGCGCGTCTGAAGCTGATGAAAGCTGACCATCAGAGCAAGCAGTACCGCCTGGAGGATCAGTTGCTCAAATACTTCCCCCAGGAAATCGAAACTAACAAGGGGTTTATTAAAGGCTTTGAAGCGGATCTGGAGACCCTGGCCGCCCATCCTCACCCGGAGGATGGCTTTGCTGGAATGGAGATCCGGGGCGATGTGCTGACTGACAAAGAAAACGCCGGTGCAGCCTTGCTGGACGCCTGTAAGGAGGTCAAAGGCTCCGAACCGGTGCAGATCGGCAGCTATCGGGGCTTTACTATGTCCGTGGAGTTTTCCGCTTGGAAACAGGAATATACGCTCCTGTTGAAAGGCCAGATGACCCACCGGGCAAGCCTCGGCACAGACCCGCGCGGAAACCTCACCCGTATCGACAATGCACTGGCTCAAATGCCTCAGCGTTTGGAAGCCGTGAAAAACCAGCTGGACAACCTTTACCAACAGCAGGCCGCAGCCAAAGAGGAAATCGGAAAGCCGTTTCCCTTTGAGGATGATCTGCGAGTCAAGTCCGCCCGTCTGGTGGAACTGGACACGCTGCTGAACATTGACGGCAAGGGCCATGCCCAGCCGGAAACTGTGGTTGCCAAGAGCGCACGGCCTTCGGTGCTGGACAGCTTGAAGCGCCCGGTGCCACCCCGTAGCCCTGAAAAGAAACCGAAACAACATGAGGAGGTGCGATAACATGAATACCAACGATCTGAATACGGCCCTTTATGAGAAGATGGCCGCTGAACAGGACAAATACCGGGACTGGCTGAAAAGCCAGCCCCCGGAGGAAATCCTGCACCATACCTATGAGTACACCGTCCGGGAGGACATTGTGATGGCGATGGAGGACTTGGAGCTGACCGATGCCCAGGCCCAGGCGCTTTTGGATTCGCCTACACCGCTGGCCGATGTGTACCGTCACTTTGAGAAGCTGGAGACCGGCTACATGGATGTGATCCGGGACAGCATTGAAAACCGAGCGGATGATGTGTGTAAGGTTTTGGAAGAACAGCGGTCCATCCCTCTCTATCTCCATTCTGCCGCCTATGCGTCCCAGCATGGGGAGATGGCACAATATAACCGCTCTTATCAGGCAAACTTTGACTGTAAAGAGGCCATTGAACACGCCATCAGCGCCCACTATGCGGATAACCGACTGGATACGGAGTCTGCGGTTAAGGCGGTGCTGGAAAAGTTCGGGTCGGAACGAGTACAGTTCATCCTTGCCAACACCATCCAGCATAAGGACAGCGACGGTCGCGTTTCCCGTGACAACAAAGCCTGGGCAAAGACCATTCCCATGCCGGAGGACAGCGGCACTTCGCGCCACTGTGCTTATCTGGTTGTGGATGAGGTCAATCTTGGTCTGACCGATCTGTTTACACGGCAGGCACGAAAAACGCTTCAGGAACCGGAGAAAGGCTCTGTCTTGCAAAAGCTCAAACAGGAGCCTACCACCCACAAGCCTGCTTTATCGAAGAAACAGGAGCCGGAACGATGAGCGCCAAAAAGCGTAAACGGGATGTGCCGGTCCTGTTTTGGGTTTCCGATGCGGAGATGGAAGCGATCCAGCAGAAAATGGCACAGTTCGGAACAAAAAACCTGAGCGCCTATCTGCGGAAGATGGCTGTGGACGGCTATGTGGTACAGCTGGACTTGCCGGAGCTGAAGGAACTGGTATCCCTGTTGCGCCGAAGCAGCAATAACCTGAACCAGCTCACCCGACGGGTACATGAAACGGGGCGGATTTATGATGCTGACCTGGAGGATATAGCCCAACGGCAGGAGCAGTTATGGGAGGGCGTGAAAGAAATCCTAACCCAGCTTTCCAGGCTTTCGTAACAGGGATATATGCCCCAACTGCGGAGGGAGGAACGGCGTTCTTTTCGCCGCGCCTTCCTCCGTTTTTTCTTTTGCCCATATCCTTGTCTTTTTGAAATGTTGGAAGGATAATATGGGTAGAAAACAGATTGCCGCAAAGGAGTTGAGAATAGATGAAAACCTTTGAGAAGGTGTTGGAGATTTTTCGTGAGTATTTGGACTGTGATCTAGAGGAAGAAGTCCTCCCTTGTCGAGAAGGTTATCTCCGCGTCACATGGAATGGAGATTCCCGCTACTGTGTGGATGGACTTCTCAGCCGGACACCGGACGAACTATTCGAGGTGCTGTTATCCGATTATCGCAGCTATGAGGAACTGCGGCTAACCAAAGGATGCCGAGAAGTGACGGAAGAAGATGAAAGACAGGCAGAAATTCTCTGTCAGAGCTTTCGGGAACGATGGAAGGAGGAAGAAAAATGAGGGCGATCTGGTTCATTCTGAAACTGCCGTTGAAGATTTTAATGGCTCCGGTGATTCTGTCGCTGACCCTGTTCGTCTGGATTTGTGTGGGGATTGTCTATGTCTCCGGTTTGGTGCTGGGGCTTATCAGCATGGTGGTTGCCCTGCTGGGTGTGGCAGTTCTGATTACTTACTCCTTGCAAAACGGCATTATCCTGCTGGTGATAGCATTTCTCATTAGTCCCTATGGTTTGCCAATGGCTGCAATCTGGCTACTGGGCAAGGTACAGGACTTGAAGTTTATCATTCAAGATTTGGTTTATGGATAATATGAAAACCTCCGACGAATTTCGTCGGAGGTTTTATGGTTCTAGTATAAATGTTTTTAAT
>NZ_MIEH01000040.1 GCF_001754075.1 Merdimonas faecis
CAACTAAATCTGGAAAGAACCTATTTGGCGCTTACGTTAAAACATCGTTTTCCTACCCTATACTTCTCCTATTGACAAAATAAGAGGAGAATAATGTATAGATATGTCATATTACTTCCTCTTTTGGAAAGGGGAAGGACTGCATAAGAGTAGGGCAGAATACATACCAATCAAAAAATAAATTATTTTCTTGTCAGTTCGTCGTAATTCCTATAAGAATTGCGGCGTTTTTTTGTTCGACAAAGTTCTGCCTATTCCTACCATTTTTTACAAATGATTACATAGATTTACGAGAAGGTGTATCTGTGAGAAAACAGGTACGCCTTTTTTGTAATTATTTAAAGAGCCCTTTTCTTTTATATAGGGGGCGGGGCCCGCCTCTCCGGTCTGAACTTTCAAAAAATTCAGATCGGAGGAAAGAAAATGAAGGACAATCACCCAAAAAGAAGAAAAGATAAATATAATCCTTATAGTATATTTGAGTTAGAAGGAAAATATTACATAGAGTTTGCAGATGGACAGAGGAAAGCGCATTGCATGGAAATCAGCAGAGAACTGTATGAGGCATTTGACAGGTTTGAACTGGATGATCTGAAACATCTCAATATCGTTGACCGGCATATTGAACAGTCAGAGATCTATGATATCACTTTACACAGGCGCTCCGGACAGGCAGGAGAATCTGCAGAGAATGAGGCAATCCGGAAGATTGCACTGGAAGAACTTTATTCTGCTATATCCATGCTGCCTGCAATTCAGAAACGCCGGTTAGTCCTTTACTATTTTGTCGGACTGACCTATGAGCAGATCGCAGAGATGGAAAGCTGTTCTTTCCAGGCCATAGCAAAGTCTGTGACAACAGCAGAGAAGAAACTGAAAAAACTTTTAGAATAGCGGGTAGAAAAATCGCTTGAGACTGAGGAAACAGGTGGAAGAGATAATCTTTCGCCTGTTTTTTCGTAGGGGAAGAGCGGGCAGGAACCTTGAAAAGTTCATACCCATTCATCAAGTACATTCCTGTTGCTATCGTGATGAGCGTAAGCCACGTTAGCGGGTACGCCATGATCCGGACGGGTAAAGGCAGCGAAATCCCACCTAATATAGAAGAATCGGTTTGCGGCTGTTTTATCTGTCCGGGGAGCGGGAAATACCCGGCTATAACTGTCAGATTGCTACTGGCAAGGCGATAACAGGCAACAGGTATCATGATACTCCTGCCCGGTCATAAAGTCGAGCGTTAAGAGCGTCGCAACAAGTGAGGGCAGCTTTGGGAGAACCTCAGAGGGGTACAGGCCCGTGGAGCTGATCAGCAGTCAGCCGCTTGATGATTTCCCAGCATGAAATACATGCGATAACAGCCGGGGCGTCGAGGACAAATAGGCTGAAACAGGCAATTATGGTAGCCGGATACAAAGAAATGCTTTGCGTCCGGCTGATACATACCCGCAATGAATAATGGTTTCAAAAGAGCGGGGAGATCCTTATGGAACAAAGAGAATTCTAAGGCGTATAAGAGGAAGGAGATATGATTGTGGAAGAGCAAGAAATGCGGCGTGGAGAGATTTATCACGCAGATCTGAATCCTGTTTTCGGGAGTGAGCAGGGTGGATACCGCCCGGTTCTGATCATCCAGAACAACCGGGGGAATCGGCACAGTCCAACGGTCATTGTTGCGGCTATCACGAGCAGACCAAAGACAAAACTTCCGACACATGTACCGATCAATGGGATCAAAGGACTGGAGAAAGAGTCTTTTGTGTTATTGGAGCAGATCCGGACACTGGACAAGGGGCGTCTGGATGATTATGTCGGCAGGCTGAACCGGGAGCAGATGATAAAAGTGGATAAGGCACTGCGTACCAGCATAGAGATCAAAAAGTTGGATAAACCGATTCTGATGTGTTTATGCCCGGTATGCGCAAAGCCTTTTTACAGTTCCAAAGAACACTTTATCATCCGGGCAGATCAGAATCAGACAATAAAGGAAAAGTGTATGTTTTGTAATGTGCGTCAGGGGTACGATTATTTAATAAGGAAGAAGTATTATTAGAAGTATCCAAATGTGGAGAGAATAAATGTGAAAAGTAATTGACAAACTAAAAAGATAAGTCTATCATGTTAATAACAAAGAGTGAATAACAAAAAGAAAGTAGTGGAGTGTATTAATGTGAATGAGAAAGAATTTTTATCAAAATATGATAGTGCTAAATATGAAAAACCGTCTGTGGCAGTTGATATAAGTATTTTCTCACTGTTTGATGAAAAATGTACAAATTATCGAAAATTACCAAATAAAAAACTCAAAATACTGCTTGTTCGGCGAGGGCAACATCCATGTAAAGGAATGCATGCTTTGCCAGGAGGATTTGTAAAACCGGATGAAACCTTAGAAGAAGCAGCATATCGTGAATTACAAGAGGAGACAGGAGCTAGATGCAATTCATTAAGACAATTAAGAACATTTAGTGATCCTAATCGAGATCCACGGAGGAGGGTTATAACGTGTGCATATACGGCATTAGTAGATGCAAAAAGTCAAACAATTGTTGGCGGATCTGATGCGGCTGATGCCGAATGGTATGATATCCATTTGAGGAAAGAGAATCATCAAGAGGGAATATGGAAATTAACTTTACTTGATAATAAAAGTAAGCTATACGCTGTTTTAAAAGAGAACTCACAAAAAAGAGTTAATGAGCTCCCTGGATTAGAGATACTTGATTCTGTAGGTTTAGCGTTTGATCATGCATTAATTATATGCTATTCATTATTAAAATTAAGAGAGCAAATTAAGTATGAGCCTATAGTTTTTAATTTATTACCTCCACTTTTTTCATTGACAGAAGCGCAACAGGCATACGAATCTATTTTAGAAACAAAACTATATCCTCAGGCGTTTCGCAGAAAGATTAAAGGCTTTGTAGAAGAAACTAGTGATTTCGCAGAAAATAGAGGGCATAGACCATCAAAGTTATATAAGTTGTTAAAAAGATATGATGAATAGGGAGGTAAGGGCATGGATACAAAAGATAAAAATGAAATTACATATACGATAAAATTAGATGTCAGTAAAAAGGATCCTCTCTCCTTTGATGAGATTATGGAATTTTGGCCATATAATAGAACAGTATTCCAAGAAATCAAAAACAATTTAGCAGATATAGTTCCAATGATTGGAGCTGGATTATCTCAAAGTGTTACTAAAGAAAATACTAAGTTTTCGACTTGGGAGGGGTTGCTAAGACAGTGTGCAGATCAGATGGGAACAAAGGAGAAAACGGTAATTGAATGGGAAATAGCAACAGACAGATATGAAGAGGCGGCTGAACGGCTTGCAGAAATTTGTGGAGAAAGAGCTTTATTGACCTATATTAAACAGATGTTCAGTTCGGAAAAGATTGATAAGAAAAAGCTTGAAGGAAGTGCCATATCTGAAGTTGTGAAATTATTTAGCACAGGATTAATACTTACAACGAATTATGATAAGGCAATTGAGATTGCTTATGCACAGTCTAATAGTAATGGAAGTTTAGAAGTATTATTACCTTCTTCTCCCAAAAAAGATTTTGTTCGTGTTGCCAGAAAATCAAGTGATACTTCTGCATTATATAAATTTCATGGCGATATTGACAAAGGATGGGAAGATATTATTTTTACTAAATCATCATATGAAAATGCCTATGGAAAGAATAATCCGACAGAATTGGTTCAGAACCTTTCTTTTTGTCTTTTGACACATCCAATACTTTTTTTGGGGTGTAGTTTAAAAAGAGATCGGATTTTAGATATTTTAATCAATAATAAAGAGGGATCGCATTTTGCATTTGTTGCTTGTGGTGCAGGAGAACGGGGAAAGTTTAATTTGGAAGCTGCAGCAGACGAGGCAATAGAAAAATCTGTAGAGTTGAATAAAATGGGAATTATGCCTGTTTTTTATCCTAGATTTGATAGAAACTGCATAAATGAATTGCTTAAGGAGTTGAGAAAGGATAAAATTTGTAAAGATGAAGCTGAACCGTTAAATGTTCTTTATGTACAAGTTGCAGATGAAAAGAAAAAATGGATTCATGAAAAATTAAAGAAACTCGATAATACCATTAATCGAATTGTTTTTTTTGGTGGAATTACTTCTACACTCCGAAAATTTTATATCAATGAAGAGTCTGATTTAACGGATGAAGAGTTAATATCGAAAGAAAACTTTGAAGCGTTGAATACATGGTTGCAAACGAATGAAGAAGCTCATCTTTATTATTGCTATGAGTATGGAGAAGCAGCCAAAAATAGAGCTTCGCAGGTGAATAAATCTCCAAATAAGACTATGCGAAAAGCTAGAGAAAAAATTATGGAGATACTGAGAATTCCAGATTCATTTCCAGAAGAAGTCAGAGAGCGAATTCACTTAATTCCCCTAACTTATACTTTGACGGGGTATCCGATTATTTATGGCAATGATTTGTTTTGGAATATTATTTTAGATGGAAGAAGCTCTACGGCAGCAGTATTACTTGTTAAAAATGAAGCAATTGAAAAATATAAAGGATATATGCAGTTTGCATTGCAAATGTCGAAAGAAAAGCTTATATCTTCTAAAGAACATAGTAAACCCTGGCCAAACCCGGAAAATGATTTGTATTGGGACTATTTATGTCCAGAATTATACGAAGAAAATATTTTTTCTAAAATTGAAACAGATATAGAAAGACTTAATGATTTATTAAAATGAAAGAGGTGTGTAATATGAGTAACTTAATTACAAAAGTAGAATTGGTTGAAAAATTAAAAAATGCAAAATCTGAGGTTAAAATATTAAGCGTTGTAGCATTTGATATTGATTGGGATGAAGTGCGAGATATATGGTTCGAAAAAATAAATGAAGGGTCATTAAGTGTAGAAATTATTTTGGAATCAGAAGAAGAAGCTTATAAAAGATCCATTATTGCATCAAATAAGCGATACAGCGGAGAAAATAGAAGTTATGAATTAGGTTCTTTTCTCAATATTCTTCACGCTCCAAGTTTGGATTTGAGAAAATATCTTTTAGATAGGCAGTGTAAATATATGGAACCCATTGAAGATATAAAAGGTAATGAGATAAATGGTTATAAGCAAAGATTTTCTTTAAGAACTTGCTATTTAGAAATTCCATATCCAATAGTGAAAATAGACGAAGAATATTATACTTGTTATCTATTCACAAAATTTAATGATATTGGTCAGTTCGAAAGAATAACAAAAGAACATCCTTGGTATGAAGGTTTCCAGAAATATATTGATGCATATCTTTCCGAACCGGCTAACGGAGGGAAAATTAGGCAAAATGTTGCAAAAAAATTTTCTACTGAAGAAACGAAAAAAGGTAATCGAATGGAAGTAATTTACTTATATAATAATGAAAGAGTGATTATGGGCTCGCTTCCAAGAGATTCATTTATGGATACGTCATATATCAAGAATGTTGTTTGGGCATTGATTTTTACAAGAGATGGTCGTCTTCTTATTCATCAACGCAGTAAGAACGCAAAAGATAATCAAGGAATGTGGGATAAATCTGTTGGGGGGCATGTTTCAGCTGATGATATTGATACTGTTAAAGCTACTGCAAGAGAATTGGCAGAAGAATTATATAGTGTTGAGGAAGAAGAACAAGGTGGACATGGAGAATCTAGTTATTTCCAAGTAAATGTAGATAAAATGAAGTTCTTGGGTGAATGGTCTCCGGATACTAGGTACATGTTGCCGTTTAATGAAGTAGATAATCAAAAAGATGAAACTTACTTCTTTAGAATGAATTATGCGTTTAGTAATATTGTTATAAATTCACCCAGACATTTACCAAATGGAGATATTCGTGATGTATATACATTTACAGATGTTTATGTCTGCGTTGTTGGAAGTCAATTTGAAAATAAAATGGCAGACTTAAAGAACTCAAAGTATAAATTGATTGAGTTATATGAATTAAAGGACGCAATGCTTGAAGGAGAAATAGAAGTTACAAAAGAAAATGGAGAAATTGAATATGAAGAATTTAAGGTTTCTCCAGACTTACGTACGATTATCAGATCTGAATTATGGCAGGATCTTACACAATTTTCAGATTACTTAAAGAAATATTATAAACGTAGATAAATGCTTGAAGAGTAATTAATAAGTATGATTCTTCTATAGTTTAGACTACAGTGTGGAAGGAAGAGAAGACGCAATGAATATAAATAAAAATGCTTATGTAATTACATTAACTGGTCCGTCTGGTTGTGGAAAATCAGAAATAATCAATATTTTATGCGAAATAGGTAAGACAGAACAATATGATTTTTTACCAATGCTCATACCTAAATATACAACAAGGGCTTTTAGAAAAAAGGAAATTGAATGTATAGAGAAAAATACTTTTGAGGAATTAGATGTAATTCCCGTACATGGTAAGGATAATGTTGTTTGTGATAAGAACGGAAATATTTTGCCTGAAGAAATGCAAAAAGAAATTAGACGTAAAGCATTTAAACAATTGAATTGTGATTTGGTTTATGAGCAATATGGTAATCAGTATGGTATACATTTTTCAAGTATTTATGAATGTTTAAAGGTGGGGAGAAGTCCAATTATTATACTTAATGATGTTCGTACAGTTGAAGATATTCGTACTTTCTTAGGGAAGAAATGTATTTCTTTATTTGTTTTTAGAAAAGTACCATTGAAAGAAGATTTTTATGAAATTGGTAAAACAAGGAATACAGAGGTGGAAGAGACAGAGGAAAGGTATGAAAAAGCAAATGCGATTTATCGAATATATATAGAAAATATACATTTGTTTGATAAACTTATTTTGAATACACAAAATGGGTATGATAGTTTACGATGTATTTTAATGCAATTAGTTGAATCAATGTGCGAGAAGCAGTCTATGTTTGTTGATGAGAGGTGAATATAAATGATAAATTATACACCTAGATTATTCATTGTTGTTGGAAGCCCCGCTTCAGGTAAGGATGAATTGATAAAGGCGGTAAATACTTTAGGAAATCTTCATGCAAGAATTGTACCAAAGCATACGGATAGAAATGCCCGATGGGATGATGACAATGAAATGATATGTAAAAAAATATTTAATTCAAGAGGTGAGTTGGTAGATAATTCTGATTACGATTTGGAAAATTGTGATATTACTTATCTTAACTATGGGACAAATTACGGGATTAAAACTAGTGATATCTGGAACGGATTTCAGGCAGGTATTCACCAAGTGTTGGTTGTTAGTAATGTTAAAGCATTGAATGAATTGAAAACAATTTTTGGTAAACTGGCCGTGTTTTTATATGTTTATTCTAGTATCACGAAGGATGAATATATGAAGAAAGAACAAATGAAAATGGCCCCAAAAAACATGTTGGATTCAGAGGGAGGCATTGAATATCTTAAAAGAAGAGAAGAAAATTTTGACATGGCATGGAATTTATATGAAAGGAATTTTAATTTGTTTGATCATGTATTTATTTATGCAAATAAAGAAGAAGATTTATTTGATCAGATTTTTCGCTTATTTAGATACTATGAAAATAGAGTGTAAAAGAATTAATAAGAACAAAAAATCAATTTGTCAAGTATGCGATTGAAAAAATCGCACATTGGACGATAAGAGGGCTGTGCGTTATTTTATAGGCGTACAGTCCTTTTATCGCTTTAATCAGCGATAAAAGGGAGGTGCGGTCATGACAGATTCCATTGATATATCAAAGAAGGTATATGAGGCGGATGACATCCAGAAACTGCTTGGACTTGGTAGGACAAAAACCTATGAATTTCTGGATGAGGTTTTTCAAAAGCAGGAGCCGTTCCGTGTCATCAAGATTGGAAAGGTATACAAAATTCCCTGTCTCCCATTTGAAAGGTGGCTGTACGGGGAATAGGAAAAGCAAGGTGTGAAAATCAATGAAACAGAACAATCAGTTGACAAAAGCGGAAAATAAGGAAGTACAGGAAGAAAAAAGGGTTGTCTTTTTTGAAGGAAACTCATGGTATCACAGGACGAAAGAGCTGATGGATGATCTGACCACCAAATACAGCAAAAAAGGTGGGTTTAAGACTCCGGAAGAGGCAGAAAAAAGCTACTGGGAATACGAGGAACGTTACCGGGAAAAACAGAGGGAATTTCAAGTTGCTTTTTTAAAGAGCAAAGAAGTTATGTTCGGAGAATACCTTCAGTATTGGTTTGAACACATTTATTCTCTGCGGATTGAGACAACGACTAGAATGTTGGGATCATATACTCTGTACGAATTGATCCTGCCCAGTATGGAAACCGATGTAAAACTGAGATTTGTAACAGTAGAGTATCTGGATAAATTACTGGAGCAGGTATCAAAAATCTGTTCTTCGGCAGGTAATAAAGGAAGAGAATTGTTGAGTCTGGCATTTAAAGACGCTTTGTTTGACGGATTTATCAATTATAATCCGGTTCCGGAGACAAAGCCTTATCCGAGGACAAAACCAAAGATCAGAATATTCAGTAAAGCAAAACTGAAAGTATTCCTGCACGCGGCCAGTAAGAACCCGTGGTATCTGGAAATTTTACTGGGATTGTTCTGCGGTCTGAGAAAAGGAGAAATCCTTGGACTCAAATTCAGCGATTTTGATTTTGAAAAACAGACCGTCAGGATCAGCCGCCAGTTAGTGGCAAATCCAAAAGTAAAAGAAGGGTTTGAAATAGAAGAATATACGGTTATTGAGCGTGATCCTAAAACAGAGAACAGTTTCCGGATACTGAAAGTTCCAAAGGCGATCATGAAAGAAGTGGAACGCCGGTTACATTATGTGGAAATGAGAAAGGAATGGTATGCCGGAAATTATGAAGATCATGGATACGTCAGTTGCCGGGAGGATGGAAAGCCGAGAGGGTTAAGCTCCATGAACCAGGCATTGACAAAACTCTGTGAGAGAAATGGCCTTCCGGTTATCACTGTTCATGGTCTGCGCCATATGTTTGCGACGATATTGATTGAGCGAGGGGTTCCTTTGGTAAAGATCTCCGGATTGCTGGGGCACAATTCGATTCATACCACCTATGAATACTACTGTGAGGTTATGGATGAGAAAGATAAGATCATTGCATTTATGAATGACACTTTTGTTCCAGAGCGGACAGGAACGGAGGGATAGTCGATGAAGAAATTTGATTTTAAGAAGTATGTGGAATTTAAAGTGTATTCTGTTACGACCATAAAGAAAGGCTATGGGTTCCGAGTCCTATTGAAATTTGCAGATGGTTCAGATACTACCCAGCAGCACGCTGGATTCAGCAGTAAGAGAGAGGCAAATGCCCAAAGAGATGAAATCATCGGGCAGCTTCATGCGGGAACTTATATTGTATACGGAAAGATTAAAGTGGCGGATTTCATGGAGTTCTGGCTGGAAGAAATCATGCGTCCCCGGATAGCAGATAACAGTTATAACGGTTATAAAAATGTGGTTTACAACTATGTGATACCGCAACTGGGAAAAATGTATATGGCAACTCTGAATCAGGGATATATCAGAAAACTATATAATACCATTGCGGCAAAACATGAATCTATCGCACGACTGGCGAAAACAGTCATGAATACAGCACTGGCTTATGCGAAATCGAAGAATGTAATAGCGGTAAATCCAGCGGAGAGCGTTCCTCTGCCAAAGAAGATAAAGAAAAAACCATACCGTGAGTTAAAGATAGATGTAAGCAAGACGCTGACGCTCCCGCAGGTATTTCAGTTGGTAGAGGCAAGCAAAGCGACGCCGATCCATATGCAGATCTTATTTGCAGTTCTGATGGGCCTGCGGCGTGGAGAGATCAATGGGTTGAAATACAGTGATGTAGACTATATCAACCGCACATTGAAAATACAGAGGCAGTTGGGGAAAAAACCAAATTCCAAAGCAGAAGATGTACCGCCTAAAATGCTGACAAAACAGGAGATCAAGCCAAAAACTCCGTCCAGTATAAGGGAGATCCCTATTCCAGACTATGTGTTTGAGGCAATTCTGGAACAGCGCCGGATTTATGAGAAGAATCGCAGGCGAAGGAGTAAAGAGTTCCGTGACTGGGATTACATTTGCTGTTCCACTTATGGAAATCCAAGAAGTAAAAGCTATCATCAGAAATATTATAAAGAACTGCTTGCTTCTTTAGGACTTCCAGATATTCATTTCCATCAGTTGAGAAATACATATACGACCATTCTTTTGAAACATGACTTTAATATCAAAGGAATATCGCATATGTTAGGGCATTCAAAAGAGATTATATCAGCAGACGTCTATGGGGATACTGCTGAAATCATTGAAGATTGCTTATATGCTATTGAACCATTTATGGAAGAAGTCCTTCCGGAAAGCCGGGAAGAGAAATACTATGATTACTCCGATCTGAAGGAAATAGACGAGGCAGCCGAGGAATATTTAATGGCAGCATGACAACAATGTAAGGAAGAAACCATAAAAAAGTACAGATGTACACCCGAACATTTGTACTTTTTTTGCTTTTCGACCTATATACTTTTATCATTATCTTTGCTATAATGTCCGAAAGGGCAGAGACAGGCATATACAAAACTGACTGTCATGCCAGTTAATGCTATCTTGTGTTATTTAGTCCTCGAAAAAGTGTTTTGTGACTTTTGCCTTTCTGGATTCGTAATGGAGTCCTATAAGGCTATTATTTTGACATTTTCGTTACGAATGAATTTTTTGAGGGTGGCTGATATTGAACGTATCAAAAGTCACAAAGGAGAGATTTTGCTATGGATAAATTCGTTTTAAAGGCCCCGTATCAGCCAACAGGCGATCAGCCGCAGGCAATCGAGGCGCTTGTAAAAGGGTTCAAGGAAGGCAATCAATGCCAGACTTTACTAGGGGTTACGGGTTCTGGAAAGACGTTTACGATGGCCAACGTGATCGAACAGTTGCAGAAACCGACACTGGTCATTGCCCATAATAAAACACTGGCCGCTCAGTTGTACGGAGAATTCAAGGAGATGTTTCCTGATAACGCAGTGGAATATTTCGTCTCCTACTACGACTACTACCAGCCGGAGGCATATGTTCCTTCCTCGGACACCTACATTGCCAAGGATTCCTCCATTAATGAGGAAATTGATAAGCTGCGGCTGTCGGCTACTGCGTCTCTGATCGAGCGGCGGGATGTGATCATCATTTCCAGTGTGTCCTGTATCTATGGACTGGGTGAACCGGAAAACTTTGAAAAGATGATGGTTTCTCTGCGTCCGGGAATGGAAAAAGACCGGGACGAGGTGCTGCGGCAGCTTATCGACATTCAGTATGAAAGAAATGAAATGGACTTTAAGCGAGGAACCTTCCGCGTCCGCGGAGATGTGCTGGAAATTATTCCGGCTAATGAGGCGGAGACAGCCGTAAGAGTAGAATTTTTTGGAGACGAGATTGACCGGATCACGCAGATCGACGTGCTGACCGGAGAGATTAAAGGGGAACTGGAGCATGTGGCCATCTTTCCGGCTTCCCATTACGTGGTGCCGGCGGAGCGGATCAAAATAGCAGCGGACG
The DNA here is from genome assembly GCF_001754075.1 of Merdimonas faecis. Classification (GTDB taxonomy): domain Bacteria; phylum Bacillota; class Clostridia; order Lachnospirales; family Lachnospiraceae; genus Merdimonas; species Merdimonas faecis. The sequence continues at coordinate 11,560 of NZ_MIEH01000040.1, forward strand.
CCATTGAACAGGAACTGGAAGAGAGGGTGCAGTATTTTAAAGGAGAGGACAAACTGCTGGAGGCGCAGAGGATCGCAGAGCGAACAAACTTCGATGTGGAGATGCTCAAAGAGACAGGATTTTGTTCCGGTATCGAGAACTACTCCAGACATCTTTCCGGGCTTGCGCCTGGGCAGCCGCCTCATACACTGATGGATTATTTTCCGGATGATTTCCTTATCATTATTGATGAGTCGCATAAAACGATTCCGCAGATCGGCGGTATGTATCACGGAGACCAGTCCAGAAAGCGGACGCTCGTGGACTATGGGTTCCGTCTGCCTTCGGCACTGGACAACCGTCCTTTAAGCTTTGATGAGTTTGAACAGAGAATCGATCAGATCATGTTTGTTTCCGCCACGCCTGGGCCGTATGAAGAAGAACATGAGCTTCTAAGGGCAGAGCAGGTGATACGGCCGACAGGGCTTCTGGATCCCAAGGTGGAAGTGCGCCCGGTGGAAGGACAGATTGATGATCTGATCGGAGAGATCAATAAAGAAGTGGCAAAGAAAAATAAGGTGTTGGTGACGACACTGACCAAGCGTATGGCAGAAGATTTGACGGACTATATGCGGGAGGTCGGTATTCGTGTGAAATACCTTCACTCAGATATTGATACCCTGGAGCGGACACAGATCGTGCGGGACATGCGTCTGGATGTTTTCGACGTGCTGGTGGGAATCAATCTTCTGAGGGAAGGTCTGGACATTCCTGAGATCACGCTGGTGGCAATCCTGGATGCGGACAAAGAAGGTTTCCTTCGTTCCGAGACTTCTCTGATCCAGACCATTGGCCGGGCGGCCAGAAACAGTGAAGGACATGTAGTCATGTATGCAGATACCATGACCGATTCCATGCGCCTTGCGATCCAGGAGACGGAGCGGCGGCGTGCGGTTCAGATGGCGTACAATGAGGAACACGGGATTACGCCAAAGACGATCCAGAAGAGTGTCCGGGATCTGATTTCCATATCCAAGAAGGTGGCAGCGGAGGAAATGCGGATGGAAAAGGATCCGGAATCTATGAGCCGGAAAGAACTGGAAAAATTGGCCAAGGATATAGAAAAGCAGATGAAGAAAGCAGCGGCGGAATTAAATTTCGAAGCAGCGGCCGAGCTGCGTGATAAGATGATAGAGCTAAAGAAAATGATGGCAGAATAAAAAATTGCCGAAATGATGTATACAGACAGATAACAGGGGAAGGATAATAAGAATGAAAGAAACGAATCGCAAGCATTTCATAAAAATCAGAGGGGCCAATGAGCACAATCTGAAAAATATCAGCCTGGATATTCCAAGAGAAGAGTTGGTGGTTCTGACAGGACTTTCCGGATCGGGGAAATCCTCATTGGCTTTTGATACGATCTATGCGGAGGGGCAGAGACGCTATATGGAGTCTTTGTCCTCTTATGCCAGACAGTTCCTGGGACAGATGGAAAAGCCGGACGTGGAAAGCATCGAAGGGCTTCCTCCGGCTATTTCCATCGATCAGAAATCCACAAACAGGAACCCCAGATCTACGGTCGGGACAGTGACGGAAATTTATGACTATTTCCGTCTTTTGTATGCCAGAGTGGGAATCCCCCACTGCCCCAAATGTGGCAAAGAGATCAAAAAGCAGACCGTAGATCAGATGGTGGATCAGATCATGGAACTGCCGGAACGGACCAAGATCCAGCTGTTGGCTCCGGTGGTGAGAGGCCGGAAAGGAACTCATGCAAAACTGCTGGAACGGGCAAAGCGAAGCGGATATGTCAGGGTACGGGTAGACGGTAACCTGTACGAGCTGACGGAAGAAATTGTGCTGGATAAAAATATCAAGCATAATATTGAGATCATCGTGGACCGCCTGGTGGTAAAAGAAGGGATCGAGCAGAGACTGACAGATTCTATCGAAACGGTACTGGGACTGGCAGAAGGCCTTCTGACCGTGGACGTGATCGGCGGGGAGCCTATTCAGTTCAGCCAGAGCTTTTCCTGTCCGGACTGCGGGATCAGCATCGAGGAGATCGAACCGAGAAGCTTTTCTTTTAATAATCCGTTTGGAGCCTGCCCTGAGTGTTTCGGACTTGGCTACAAGATGGAATTTGATATCGACCTGATCATCCCGGACAAGACCTTAAGCATCAGCGAAGGGGCTATCGCTGTGATGGGCTGGCAGTCCTGTACAGATCCCAAAAGCTTTACCTACGCGATCCTGGATGCACTGAGCAAGGAGTATCAGTTTTCTCTGGATACGCCTTTCGGGAAATATCCTAAGAAGATACAGAATATTTTGATTAATGGAACAAACGGAAAAGAAGTGAAGGTGCATTATCGGGGCCAGAGAGGAGAGGGCGTCTATGATGTAGCCTTCGAAGGACTGATCAAGAACGTGGAAAGGCGCTACAGGGAGACCTCATCCGAGACGGTAAAGGCAGAATATGAAGAATTTATGCAGATCACGCCTTGTCATGAGTGCGGCGGCCAGCGTCTGAAGCCGGGAGCGCTGGCGGTAACGGTAGGCGGCAAAAATATTGCTGAGGTGACGGCTCTGTCTATTGAGAGGCTGCAGAAATTTCTGGACAAGCTGAAGCTGAATAAACACCAGATGATGATCGGCGGCCAGATTTTAAAGGAGATCAAAGCCAGAATACAGTTCCTGATGGATGTGGGGCTGGACTATCTGACGCTTGCCCGGGCTACCGGCAGCCTTTCCGGGGGAGAGGCACAGAGGATCCGGCTGGCCACGCAGATCGGATCCGGCCTGGTGGGCGTAGCCTATATCCTGGATGAGCCCAGTATTGGTCTTCACCAGAGGGATAATGACAAGCTGCTGGGCACCTTAAAGCATCTGCGAGATCTGGGCAACTCCGTGATCGTGGTAGAGCATGATGAAGATACCATGCGCGAGGCGGACCATATCGTGGATATCGGGCCGGGAGCCGGCGAGCATGGCGGAGAAGTGGTGGCGGAAGGCACCGCAGAAGAAATTATGGCGAATAAAAACTCCATAACCGGAGCATACCTAAGTGGGAGGATCAAAATTCCTGTGCCGGAACACCGGGCAAAGCCTTCCGGGTGGCTGAAGGTGACCGGGGCCAGAGAAAATAATCTAAAGAATATTGATGTAAAATTCCCGCTGGGTGTGATGACCTGCGTGACCGGGGTCTCCGGTTCGGGAAAAAGTTCCCTGGTCAATGAGATCCTCTATAAACGTCTGGCGAGGGATTTAAACCGTGCCAGGACCATACCAGGAAAACACAAGGACATCAAAGGGATCGAGAAACTGGACAAGGTGATCAATATTGACCAGTCGCCGATCGGCAGGACGCCAAGGTCCAACCCGGCCACATATACGGGAGTGTTTGACCTGATCCGGGAATTGTTCGCAGCTACGCCGGATGCAAAGGCAAGGGGATATCAGAAGGGACGTTTCAGTTTTAATGTGAAAGGCGGCCGGTGCGAGGCCTGCAGCGGTGATGGAATCCTGAAGATTGAGATGCATTTTCTTCCGGATGTGTATGTACCCTGTGAGGTCTGCAAGGGAAAGCGGTACAACCGGGAGACGCTGGAGGTCAAATATAAGGGGAAAAGTATTTATGATGTGCTGAATATGACGGTGGAAGAGGCTCTTCATTTCTTCGAACATGTACCCAGTATCCGAAGGAAGATGGAGACCTTGTATGATGTGGGACTTTCTTATATCCGGCTGGGACAGCCGTCCACCACGCTCTCCGGAGGAGAGGCGCAGAGGATCAAGCTGGCGGCGGAATTAAGCAAAAGGAGCACTGGAAAGACCATCTATATCCTGGATGAGCCGACCACGGGGCTTCATTTTGCAGATGTGCATAAGCTGACGGAGATCCTGCACCGGCTTTCCTCCGATGGCAATACGGTGATCGTGATCGAGCACAACCTGGATGTGATCAAGACGGCAGACTATATCATCGACATCGGTCCGGAAGGCGGAGAACGGGGCGGAACAGTGATCGCCCAGGGGACGCCGGAGGAAGTAGCGAAAAATCCGGTGTCTTATACAGGGCGATATATTGACATGGTCCTGAAAAAATAGTGTCGAAGTCCCCCGATGCTTTACAAAGAATTAAGGAAATAAGGACTTTCCATTTTCCGGAAATTTGATTATAATGGTACATGCACAAAAGAGAGCAAGACAGCATGACGAAAGGGGAATAAGGATGTCAGCAGATATCGGAATTGATCTGGGCACCGCCAGTGTCCTTGTCTATGTCAAGGGCAAAGGCGTGATCTTGAAGGAGCCTTCGGTGGTGGCGTTTGACAGGGATTCCAATGCCATTAAAGCCATCGGAGAAGAAGCGCGTCTGATGCTGGGGAGGACACCGGGAAATATCATCGCGGTGCGTCCGCTGCGCCAGGGCGTGATCTCAGATTATACAGTTACGGAAAAGATGATCAAGTACTTCGTGCAGAAGGCCTTGGGGAAACGTACATTTAAAAAGCCGCGCATCAGTATCTGTGTGCCAAGCGGCGTCACAGAGGTGGAGCGTAAGGCGGTAGAGGAAGCCACATATGCTGCCGGCGCCCGGGAGGTGAACCTGATCGAGGAACCCGTGGCGGCAGCCATCGGTGCGGGGATCGACATCTCAAAACCCTGTGGAAATATGATCGTGGATATTGGCGGAGGAACATCGGATATTGCGGTGATCTCTCTTGGCGGTACAGTAGTCAACACATCCATCAAGCTGGCAGGAGATGACTTTGATGAGGCCATTGTCCGGTTTATGCGGAAAAAACACAATCTGCTGATCGGAGAACGGACAGCGGAGGATATCAAGATCAAGATCGGGACAACCTATCCGCTGATCGAGGAAGAGTCTATGGAGGTGCGGGGAAGGAACCTGGTAACAGGTCTTCCAAAGACGGTAACAGTCACGTCATCGGAGACAGAAGAGGCCCTGCGGGAGACTACAGGTCAGATCGTGGAAGCAGTCATCAGTGTTCTGGAACGCACACCTCCGGAACTGTCCGCGGATATCCTGGATCGGGGGATCATGCTGACCGGCGGAGGATCTATGCTCCGCGGGTTGGAAGAGCTGATCGAGGAGAAAACAGGAATCAATACCATGACAGCGGAAGAACCGATGCAGGTGGTGGCTATCGGAACCGGACAGTTTGTAGAATTTGCAGGCGGGCGAAAAGATTACTAATGGAAGAGATAAAAGGATATGTAGAGCACATTGTATACCGCAATGAAGATAATGGGTATACAGTTTTTCATCTGAATAATGAAGACGGAGAAGTGACCTGCGTGGGGAATTTTCACTTCATTGAAGAGGGAGAGCTTCTTCGAATGGAGGGAGAATACACCACGCATAAACTTTATGGTCTGCAGTTTGCGGTACAGACATCGGAAGTCTGTGAGCCGGAAGATCTGGTTTCCATTGAACGATACCTGGGATCCGGCGCCATCAAAGGCGTTGGCGCTGCTTTAGCCGGAAGGATCGTTAAAAAATTCCGGGAAGATACATTCCGGATCATCGAGGAGGAGCCGGAACGGCTTGCCGAGGTTAAGGGAATCAGTGAACGCAAAGCCAGGGAGATCGCCGTGCAGGCAGAGGAAAAGAAGGATCTGAGAAGAGCCATGATCTACCTGCAGAAATATGGGATTTCCACTACGCTGGCGGCGAAGATCTATCAGCAGTACGGACGTAATGTTTACCGTATCATCGAGGAAAACCCCTACCGCCTGGCTGATGACGTGGCGGGCGTGGGATTTAAGACTGCCGACGAGATTGCTGCAAAAGTAGGGATACATACGGATTCAGATTACCGGATCCGAAGCGGGATTTTTTATACACTGATGCAGAGCATCGGAGAAGGCCACGTGTACCTTCTTAAGGATGCACTGACCTGGAGAGCGGGAAAGCTTTTAGAGGTAGAGATTGATAATATTGAGAAGTACCTGATGGATCTGGCTATGGAAAAAAAGGTGGTCCTAAAAGAAGCAGAAGACGGTGTGAGAGTATATTCTTCAAGGTTTTATTATATGGAATTGAACGTTGCAAAAATGCTTCATGATCTGAATATTTCTGAAGAAGTTTCCAGGGAACGTCTGTTGGAAAGATTAGGAAAGATTGAGGACGCAACCGGGCTTTTTCTGGATGAGATGCAGAGAAAAGCGGTAATGGAAGCGGCGAAGCAGGGGATCCTGGTCCTGACCGGAGGACCGGGGACCGGAAAGACAACTACAATTAATGCCATGATCCGTTTGTTTGAGAGTGAAGGAATGACTATCCTGCTTGCAGCACCTACAGGGCGGGCTGCCAAGAGGATGACAGAAACCACCGGGTATGAGGCGTCTACGATACACAGGCTTTTAGAGGTCAGCGGCAATCCGGAGGAGGAAACCATCGGAGGCTTTCAGAGGAATGAGGAGAACCCGCTGGATACGGATGTGCTGATCATTGACGAGGTGTCTATGGTGGACCTGCCTTTAATGAATGCACTGCTGAAAGCCGTGATGCCGGGGACCCGTCTGATCCTGGTAGGAGACCAGAATCAGCTGCCAAGTGTGGGACCTGGCAGTGTGCTGAAGGATATCATTGCCTCCGGGTGCTTCCCGGTGGTGATGCTGACGAAGATTTTCCGGCAGGCCGGAGAAAGCGATATTGTCGTCAACGCGCATAAGATTAACCGGGGAGAACCGGTGATCCTGGATAACAAGAGCCGGGATTTCTTTTTTCTGAAGAGGCAGGAGCCGAACGTAATCATCAGCGTGATGCTGACCCTGATCCAGAAAAAGCTGCCGAAATATGTGAATGCCGGTATCTATGACATCCAGGTGATGACTCCTATGCGGAAGGGGCTGCTGGGGGTAGAAAGATTAAACCAGATCCTGCAGCAGTATCTAAATCCGCCGTCGCCGGAGAAAAGCGAAAGAGAATATGCAGACCGTTTGTTCCGGGAAGGGGACAAGGTGATGCAGATCAAAAATAATTATCAGCTGGAATGGAAAATACAGACGAAATACGGCCTTACTGTGGATAAAGGACAAGGCGTATTTAATGGAGACATGGGTGTTGTCCGGGAAATCAATACCTATGAAGAGACCATAACAGTAGAGTATGATGAACACAGGCAAGTGGTTTATCCCTATAGCATGATGGATGAGCTGGAACTGGCTTACGCCATTACGGTTCATAAATCGCAGGGGAGCGAGTATCCGGCGGTGGTGATCCCACTGCTTCAGGGGCCAAGACAGCTGTATCACAGGAATCTGCTTTATACAGCCGTGACACGGGCAAAGAAATGTGTCACCTTGGTGGGAAGCGAGGCAGTCTTCCAGGAAATGATCCGGAATAATCAGGATCAGAAGAGGAATACAAGCCTTGCTGAACGGATCCGCGAATTTTACTAGATGAGTATCAAAAAGAATAAACTTTTGACAGAAGTATGTACATTGCTCTGGCCGGAAATCTGCCCTTTCTGCGGGAAAGCCAGCCGGGCGGGAACCTGTCCTGAATGTCGGGAAAAGCTGAGAAAACTCGAAATACAAGAACCCAGATGCATGCAGTGCGGCAGACCTGTGCGATATGCAGAACAGGAGTATTGCCACGATTGTGCGGAAACCAGACATTTTTATGATCAGGGCTACAGTCTCTGGCTTCACAGGAAGCCGGTCAATCAATCCATCTATCGTTTCAAATATCAAAACCAGCGCAGATTTGCCGCCCATTATACGGCAGAATTAACCCGGGCGTTTGAAGGACAGGTCCGCAGATGGCGGCCCTGCCTGATCATGCCGGTTCCCCTGCATAAAAAGAGAAGGAGAGCCCGGGGATATAACCAGGCAGAGCTGATCGCTGAAGGGCTGGGGCGTGCATTTGAGATTCCGGTAGACGCCGCAAGCCTGATAAGAAAGAAGAATACGGTACCGCAGAAAGAGCTGGACAGGCAGGGACGGATGCAGAATATGAAAAATGCATTTATGCTTGCAGACAGCTTTTTGCCCGTCAGGACGATCCTGCTGGTTGATGATATCTATACCACGGGAAGCACCCTTGATGCGGCCGCGTTTACGCTGAAGCAGAGGGGTGTCCAAAAAGTCTATTTCTTAACGATAAGTATTGGACAAGGGTAAGGATATTTGTTATACTAAAAATGATGGTTAGACGACAGAAAATCATTAGAGGTGTAGGATGTTAGACGAGAGAAAAGTAAAGTTAATGACACGTCTTGCTTTTTATGAGCAGACGCGGGGGAAAGAGGATTTTAAGATCAGCGCATATTACCGCAAGGATTACACCAGCCTGCATATGCTGTGTTCCTTTATCTGGGTGACCATCGGATACGTGCTGGTTGTAGGGCTTGCAGTGCTTGCGGGACTTGACAGCCTTCTGGGGCATATGTCTATGGCGGTGATGGTACTGATTGGCGGTATGGCTATTGTGGGATGGCTGGCGGTTGTTATCATTTATGCTATGATTACCAGCCATGTATATAATGAAAAGCATAAAAATTCCAGGCAGAGAGTTAAAAAATATAATCATGATCTGACCAGACTTTTGAAAATGTATGCTCAGACAGATTCACAGGAATAGAGGAAAAGGAGATAGACAGATGGATACAATCTATGTGCTGCGCGGACGTATACAGGAGGTATATGCCCGGTATACAAAAATCATTGACAAGGCAGGTCAGTTCATCCTGGCGGTCGTGGTTTTTACACTGATCAATCATAACGTGGGATTTATGGATGCGTTTGACTCGCCGGTCGTGGCTTTGGCACTGGCTGTAATCTGTGCTTTCCTGCCGATGCTTGTTACAGTTCTGGCGGCAACGGCGCTGGTTCTGGCGCATATGTTCTCCGCTTCATTGGGAGCACTGCTGGTGACAGCGGCCGTATTTTTGATCCTGTATATTTTTTATCTCAGGCTGACGCCCAAAATGGCGCTGCTGGTGCTTTTGACGCCGATTGCGTTTTTCTTGAAAATTCCGTATGTGCTCCCTATCGCCTGCGGTCTGGTACTGTCGCCGGTCAGTATGGTTGCGGTAGCCTGCGGCACGATCGTGTTTTACATGCTGGAATATGTCAGGGAAAATGCTTCATCTCTGGAAGGGAGCGCAGACCTTCTGACCCAGGCGACTACATATCTGAAACAGGTGTTTCAGGATAAAGAACTTTGGATCGTGATCGTTGCGTTTATTATTTGCTGCTTTGTCGTATACACTCTGCGCCGGCAGGCAATGGATCATGCATGGAAAATTGCTATTGTTGCAGGAGCTGTAGCAAATATCATTGTGATTGCAGTAGGGGATATTGCTTTTGGCGTACATACTTCTTATGGCGCACTCATCGGAGGAAGTATTGCTGCAATTGCAGTAGGACTGATCCTGGAGTTGTTCTTCTTCACGGTAGATTATGCCAGAAGTGAGAATCTTCAGTATGAAGACGATGAATACTATTATTATGTAAAGGCTGTGCCAAAGATATCAGTCTCCACACCGGAGAAAACGGTAAAGAGGATCAATGAACGCCAGGAGACAGAGATCATTGATGCAGAGGAAGTCCGGAAAAAAGCACGGAAAAGACGTGATATGAAGGACGTAGATAAGATGCTGCTGACACAGAGTATGGAAAATGATTTTGGAATGAAAAAATAGAGGAAGGATCCTGTGATCTGGCAGAAAGTGGGGTGAAAGAGTGAGACAGCTGGTTGATGGATTGATTGCAAAATATGCAGGGAGTCTTTACCTGCCCAATATACAGATAACAGATATCGTTGAGGTCTTAATTCTTACCTTCCTGATATATCAGATCATGGTATGGATTAAAAATACCAAGGCATGGATGCTGCTTCGCGGGATCCTGGTGCTGGCTGTGTTCATTTTGTTAGCCGCAATCTTTAACATGCATACGATTCTGTTTATTGCGGAGAACCTGGTAACCGTCATGGCGACAGCAGCCGTGGTAGTATTTCAGCCGGAACTTCGGCGGGCGCTGGAGAAACTGGGCGAACGGAAGTTCCTGGTCTCCGTGGTTCCATTTGAAGCCAGCAAAGAGAAATCTCACTTTAGCGAGCAGACCAGAGAAAGTATCATTGATGCGGCCTATGCAATGGGCAAGGTGAAAACAGGGGCGCTGATCGTGGTTGAGCAGGCGATCCGCCTGACAGAGTATGAAAGTACAGGAATCCAGATGGACTGTCTGGTATCCAGCCAGGTGCTGATTAATATTTTTGAACATAACACACCGCTTCATGACGGAGCGATCATCGTACGTGGTGACAGGATCGTATCAGCGACCTGTTATCTTCCATTGTCTGACAATATGAATATCAGCAAGGATCTGGGCACCAGGCATCGCGCTGCACTGGGAATGAGTGAGGTCAGCGATGCTCTGATCGTTGTGGTTTCCGAAGAGACAGGGGCAGTTTCGGTGGCACAGGGCGGGCAGCTCTATCGTGCTGTGGACGAGGAGCAGCTGCGCAAAATGCTGATGGATATCCAGGCGACAAAAAAAGAAACAGGAAAACTGCGTGCATTTTTGAAAGGAAGGCATAAGAATGAGAAAAAAACTGATGAATAATCTCGGCCTTAAGATATTAGCCTTCCTGGCTGCGGTTACGCTGTGGTTCCTGGTGGTTAATATCGATGACCCGGTCACGGACCGGACATTTTCTGATATTCCGGTTACCGTAATCAATGACAGTATTGTGACGGATGCCAACCGTACCTATCAGATCGTAGACGGCACCCAGAAAGTAGACGTGACGGTGACGGCTACCCGTTCAGAGCTTAGCCGGATCAGCGCGGAGGACATACAGGCGACAGCGGACATGCGGGAGCTTACACTGGGAACGCAGGTGCCGATACAGATCAGCATTGAAGGACATACGTATGAGGCTGCCTATTCTACGCCGAGAAACCTGCAGGTACAGATTGAAGAAGAGGCAAGGAATAATTTCCCGATCACTCCGACAACGATCGGAACGGTGCGGGAAGGCTATGTGATCGGCAATTTGAAAGCAGATCCGGAAGGCGTGACGATCCGCGGGCCGAAGAGTGTGATCAACAGTATCAACAGAGTCTGTGCGGAAGTAGATGTCTCCGGACTTTCCGAAAGTGCTACACTGGAGGCGACCTTGATTCTTTATGATGCGAATAACAACGTGATCGACCAGACTCTGCTGACGAACAATCTGGGAGATGAAGGATTATCTGTAGAGGTTGAACTGGATCAGACGAAAAATGTACCGATCAGTCTGGACACATCAGGAATTTCAGCAGCGGAGGGATACAGTATCGGTGACATAAGCTGTGAACCTCAGGAGCTTCTTTTGTCTGGCGACGGGGATACGATGAAAGACCTCGATGAGATTGAAATACCGGAGAGTGAACTGGAGCTGTCCGGGCTTACAGAACGGACAGAGCACACGGTAGATATTACAGAGTATCTTCCGGAAGGAGTGACTCTGGTAGACTCTAACGCCAGCAATGTGGTAGTGACCATATCCGTTAACCAGCCGGGAGCACAGGTGTTTGAAGTCTCGACGAATGCTATCGTGGTCAGCAACCTGGCGGAAGGGCTGGAAATAAGTTATGGGTCGACGGTAGATCTGGAGCTGCAGATCCGGGGACCAGAAGAGACACTGGACAGTCTGTCTCTTGCAAAAAAGGTGTCCATTGATCTGAAGGATTATACAGAAGCAGGAACCTATACCGTGCCGGTAAGCGTAGAACTGCCGGAAGACTGCAGACTGGTGAACGATGTCCAGGTGGAGGTCGTGCTGCGGGAGGCATCTGGTGATCAGACAGATCAGGGAAATAATAATACAGAGGAAAAAGAATAGGGGGTCCGAGTTATGATTCGGCAAAGTGTGACAATTACAAATCCAACCGGATTACATCTGCGGCCTGCGGGAATATTTTGTAATGTAGCCAGCAGATATCAGTGCCGTGTGACTTTTGAGTACGATGACACGACTGCAAATGCCAAAAGTGTTTTGAGTGTGCTGGGTGCATGCATCAAAAAAGGTGATGAGATTACTCTGATATGTGACGGCGAAGACGAAGAGGAAGCGATGGCAGCTATGGTAAAAGCCATTACAGACGGATTAGGAGAATAATGTGTGAACGGGGACGTACACTTTTTGCAAAAGTGTACGTCCCCGTTTGCGTTTGTGGGTGTCCCTATTTGCGTTTGCCCCTGTCCCCATTTGTAAATCCGCAACTAAGATTTGCATATTTTGTCAAACTATGTTAATGTAAACTTGTATCGGTATCTAAAATAATAAGGGGAAAGAAAAGGAGGAGTGAGTGAATAAGATACGGAAATTGCTGATACCAGCGCTTTTCCTCTGTCTGACCTTGTCTGGGATGACGGTGATGGAGAGCAGTGCAGAAGAAACGCAAGGGGAGCAGGCGTCTGCAGGATCAGCTTTAGAGGATGAAAACCCTCAGCGTCTTGAAGAGGTTACCGGAATGGATGAGGAAGGTAACATTTATGAGGTGGACGATTCTGAGGGGACGGTCGAACAACCGAAATTGAGAACTTTTTCAAGAGCGGCAAGCGTGCAGGTCGTAAATTTCCGAACGAAAGGAAATGCAACGACTAACTATATGGAGTACGGTACCGGGGCTTCAGGTTACACGAATGGAGCTTACGGTGCGGATGCGGCATATCTTGGTACCTACAACGGGAAGGTAAGATTTATGCTTTCCGGCGTGGTGGGAGAAGTGGCAGCCAGTGAAGTACAGCTGGTTAATTTCTCCAGTGCAAAGTCCATCAGCTGCTATGAAGTGTCTGGCGGCAGACTTCTGCACCACATTACACAGGATATGTCGACAACGGGACACGCAACTTCTCTTGACAACGGAAATGCTCCATCATATCTGGCAAGTGGTACCACTTATTACAGTTATGACGGGCATTATTTTTATACGGATTACGCAGTAATGCTTGCAGACTACCAGAATCAGACACGCTCCAATTCTGTGAATGAAGGCAGTCCATACTATAATTATTATCAGTACCTTCCACTGCGGAGCGCAAGCAGCTATAGTGCGGCAGAGCTGAACAGCCTGATCAATGCAAAGGCCGGCGGTTCTTCCAAAATGTACAACATCGGAGAATACCTGGTTTCTGCCCAGGATACTTACGGTGTCAATGCGCTTCTGATCGCAGGAGTGGGTGCGAATGAAAGCGGATGGGGAAAAAGCTCCATTTCCCATGAAAAGAATAACTTATTTGGTCTCAATGCCATAGATACGTCACCAGGAACCAGTGCGTCTACCTATGCAAGCGTGCAGGAATGTATCCGCCAGTTTGCAGACGGCTGGATGTCCAGAGGTTATCTGGATACCAGCGACTGGAGATATAAGGGCGGTTTCCTGGGAAATAAAGGCAGCGGGATCAATGTCAGCTATGCGTCAGACCCATATTGGGGAGAACGTGCAGCCAATCTGATCTGGAATCTGGATCAGAATGGAGGCGGCAGAGATGGATATGCTTACTCTATCGGAATAAAAGATACGATTAATACATCTCATAATTCTGTGAATGTAAGGAGCAGCAGCTCGACATCCAGTACGGCACTGTACAAAACCGGCGCATGGGCAAATTATGCGGTGCTGATCCAGAATCAGACAGCGGAAAACGGATTCTATCGTATCCAAAGCGATTCCGTTCTTAATGCTGACCGAAGCAGTATCGTAACAAATACCGGAGCCTATAGTTTTGACCAGATGTATGCATATATATCTGCGGATTATGTTACTTTGGTGAACCAGGGCACAGATACAGAGATAAAGAAAGAGTTGTCATCCATTTATATCAGCCAGGCACCGTCGAAGGTAACCTATACAGCGGGAGAAAGCTTTGATCCTGCAGGAATAGCGGTCATGGCAAAATGGAGCGACGGGTCTGAAACTGAAGTGACCCAGGAAGTAACCTATAGTGCAGGAACACTTCAGACGGGTATGAGCAGTATTACTGTTACATACACATCCGAAGGTGTGGCAAAGACGGCGGAGCAGGCTATTACGGTTACTGATCCGGCAACCGTTGACTCGGTTGCGGTTAATCCGGAGCAGACAGAGCTTTCACCTGGAGAGAGCCTTACCTTTGGCGTGGCGGTCACTGGAACAGGCAATCCATCCACCCAGGTGGAGTGGAGTTTATCCGGATCCGTAAGCGCAGATACGAAGATTGACGAAAATGGAAAACTGCAGGTTGGAGCGGATGAGACGGCGCAGAGCCTGACGATTACAGTAGTATCTGTGGTAGATCCTACCAAGAGCGCTCAGGCAGTTATAACGATTGTCCAGGCAGAAGTGCCGGACACTTCGCAACCATCAGAAGAACCGGATGATACTCAGACACCGGATACAGAAGCTCCTGAAGAAGAAGCTCCGGATGGGTCAGCATCGGTGGAAGCAGATATCAGAGACGAGGCTACAGGAATCTGGGTCAAAGGTTCACTTGGTCAAGGGACGACTATCGACGTAGAAACCATAAACAGCGATTCAGAGAAGTACGCAGCATATGTTGAGCCGGTGAAAAAGCAGACGATCCTCGGTGTATATGATATCAAACTCAGTCAGGAACTGGCAGATGGAGAAAGCGTGGAGCTGGGATTCCCGGTTGACGCGTCTTATAATGACCAGGAAGTAACGATCCTGCATTATGTTGAAAAGGATGGGCAGGTGTTTATAGAACAGCACGAGGGCACCGTTAAAAACGGGGAAGTCTCAATCTACGTAAACGGATTCTCGCCGTATGTAGTCGCCTTAAATGATGCGCCGACAGAGGAACCACCGGAGAATAATGAAACGCCGGATAACGAGCAGCCGTCAGGGAATGAAACAACACCGGGTGTAAATTACCCGACGGCAAATGCACCGACGCCGGATAGCTCTCTGCCGTCAGGAGATGCCGAGACACCGGATGCTTCCGCAAATCCAGAGAACAATACTTCAGGAAACAATACGGGAACAGGCGCCGGAAACGTGACGACCGATACAACAGGTTCGAATTCCCCTTCGAATCAGATAGACACAGGTTCCGGAGTCACAGGAGGACAGGCAGAACAAGTGTCGCAGGAGGCAAATGGCGGAAAAACTACTGATACGTCAAAAACTGCCGAAAATACCCAGACATCAGAAAATGGACAAAAAGCAGCCGGAGAGCAAAACAAGGAGAATGTGGCTGCAAAAACGGGAGACAATACTCCAATCGCCATTTGGATCGTGATGATCCTGCTGGCGTCTGCCGGTATAGTATATTGGCTGTATGAAAAGAAAAAATCAGTAAAATAGAAAAGAGGAAAGGGCAGCGTCTGAAAAGGCGCTGCTCTTTTTGGCGAAGAAAGGGGAAAGACATCATAATGTGTGAATATGCCACTTCCTTTTCGGGATGTCACCATTTATAATAGAAAGCAGAAGGAGTGGTGGGAAAATATGGAAGAAATTATCGGATTATCAAAGAGTAAAGTAGAGTTTGAAGAAATATGGAAAAGATTTCATTGTGCTTTGTTCGTCGTCCTGCTGATATATGGGCTTTATTATACGGCAGAAAAGTATGAAAGAATATTAGTGAGACCGGACGAAGCGTGGAAAGTAAGGACGAGAACAGAGGCAGTGAATGGGATAGGGGACTTAAAGGTTTCCGATGCGGAAATGTTGGTCTCACTGGAGCCTCTTTATGTGCCGGACAAATTTGAAGGCAGGGAGATGTGGAAAAATCCAAACATGGAAAGTGTACCGGAAACGGAAAAGAGTTTGGATATTACAGCCTCCGGGGTGAACACTACAGATGCCTCCGAGTCTCCGGCAGCTGTTGAATCAGAATCAGGTGCAGCCGCTGATTCGGCTGGAGAAACAACCGTGCCTGCCGTCCTTACCATATATTTACATGGGAACGGAGGAACACCGGAAATAATGACGCTTACAGAGGCTGCAGATGGGGTTTCGCCGGAGAGTTTGAGTGTTCCGTTCCGCCTGGGGAAAGTCTTCGACGGTTGGTATTTGGACGCAGGGTGTACAATACCGTTTTCTGGAGTAGAAGAAGGCGTTGAACAGCTGGAGTTGTATGCGGGATGGAAAGAACTGGCAGGCTTTGTATCAGACGATGCAGGGCATATTACTTCCTGTGCGGCTGAAGGAGTAATCCAGGACGGGATCCTTGCGCTCCCGTCAGATATGGCCTGCACGGGGATTGAAAGCGGGGCTCTTGCAGCGGTGGCAGACCAGGTCACGGAAATCTATATTCCTGCTAATATTACATATATAGGAGAAGGGGCTTTTGAAAACCTGCCAAACCTGATGTATATCGAAGCGGCGGGCGGTAATCCGAATTATTACAGCGAGGGCGGTATTTTGTATACAGCAGCAGGAGAAATGGTGGCCTGCCCGGCATGGTATACAGTAGAGTAAAAAGTTTATTAAGAGTATGTAGAGGAAATAAGAATGGAAGAAATCATCAGGTTGTCAAAATATGAAGCGAGTATCGAACAGATATGGAAGAAATTCACAGGTATTCTTTTGACCGTGATGCTTCTGTCAGGACTTTATACTCTGGCAGAAAATTACGACGAGAAGATGCTAAGAGAAGAGCATGTGTGGAATATGTCAGGGATGTCGGAAAACGCGGCAAATGTCAAAGACAGTCCCTTTCCGCCGGCAGATGCACTTTCTATAGAGGATAGTGAAAAGCTTTTGCAAGGATTTGAAGATGTAAAGTTACGGAATAACTTTGCAGAATCTATTCGGCCGGGAAGGGGCGAAGCAGAAACACAGGTGTCGGACGGAATTTCGGATCTTTCAAAAGAAAGCGAAACAGCTGTCTTGCCAAGCGTATCAGGAGACGCTGGTTCGTCTGTATCCGATGTACCAGAGAGTGAACCTACGCCCGCCCCGACAGTACTGACCATTCATTTGTATGGAAATGGAGGAGAACCCTCGATGACTACGATGACAGGAAGTGCAGATACTATTTCTTCGGAAGAATGGAATGTTCCATTTAGGCTGGGGAAAGTTTTTGATGGATGGTATCTGGATGCAGCATGCACAATGCCATTTGGAGGACTGGAAGAAGGCGCAGAAATGCTGGAATTGTATGCCGGATGGAGAGAATTGGAAGGTGTTGTGTGTAACGATGCAGGGTATATCATTTCGTGTGGGACTGCTGTGGATGGGATTCTGGCGCTGCCTTCGAACGCGGCCTGCACAGGGATCGAGAGTGGAGCGCTTGCGGGGATTGCGGGAGAAGTCTCGGAAATATATATACCGGCCAATATCGCTTATATCGCACCAGGAGCCTTTGATGGGTTGCCGAATCTGATGTATATAGAAGCCGCGGCCGGAAATCCGAATTATTACAGTGAAGGCGGAGTTTTGTATACGGCGGCCGGGGAAGTGGTCGCTGCGCCGGTATGGTATGGAGAAGAAAAATAAAAGAAGTTTACAATGATCTAATTGGCAAACTTATTTATAAGTGACAAGTAATATAAAAAACAATGTTTCACACAATTTTACGTCGATTTTATCAAAATTTAAACTTATTCTGGCGTAAAAACAAGATTTATGCTATATTTTAAAAAGAATTTAAAAGGATAAGGATTGATGTGAAAAGTGAAAAAAGTAAATAAGATACTACTAAAAACTGCGGTAGTTTTGGAGGTATTGTTGACAGCAGTGTTCGCTTTTATTGCGCCACTGCTGCTTTTTAGTGCCTGGTGGATGTTCCGTACATGGAACAATTTGACTATGGATGAATTGATGTTCCATTTGACAGGGCCGCTAGAGGGAACAAGTAGTGATATGATAAAAGAATATCTATTGCAATGTGCGTTGCCGACATTAGTTATCTTTGTTGCGTTAATTATTTCAATAGTTATTCTTAGAAAGAGAAAGTTTTTTTATTTATTTGATGGAGTTTTGTTAGTTGGACTTATTCTTGTTTCTTTTGGAACAGTTTATACAACTGCGGATAAGCTGGACTTAGCGGACTATTTAGAATCACAGGGAACATATTCGGAGTTTATAGATACTAATTACATAGATCCATCAGAGGTAGCGCTTAACTTTCCGAAACAAAAGCGTAATTTGATTTATATATTTTTGGAATCTATGGAGACAACTTACACGGATAAAGAAAATGGTGGAGGGGTGTCACAGAATATTATTCCGGAATTGGCAGAGATAGCACAAGAGAATGAGGATTTTTCTGGAGATAATATGAAAATTAATGGAGCCCATGCAATGCAGGGAACAACATGGACAATGGGGGCAATGTTTGCTCATACATCAGGACTTCCTTTGAACATATCTATTGGCGAAAATAGTATGGATACTCAAGAATCTTTTTTTGGTGAGGCGGTTACTTTAGGAGATATTTTATATGAGGAAGGCTATTCACAGACATTGTTGCTTGGTTCTGATGCTACATTTGGTGGAAGGCGTTTGTATTTTACAGAACATGGAAACTATGATATTATAGACTATAATTATGCTCGAGAGTCTGGAATGATACCAGAAGATTATGGGGTATGGTGGGGGTATGAAGATCAAAAATTGTTTCAATTTGCTAAAGAGAAGTTAATAGAATTAGCAGGGCAAGGGTCGCCATTTAATTTGACAATGTTGACTGTTGATACGCATTTTGAGGACGGATATTTATGTGAGCGGTGTCCGGATACTTTTGGAGATGATCAGTATGCCAATGTACTTGCTTGTTCCAGTGCTCAATTAAAGGAATTTATAGAATGGGTACAACAGCAAGATTTTTATAAAAATACGACCATTGTATTGGTAGGTGATCATTTAACGATGGACAGTAATTTTTGTGATGTTGTTTCAGGTGATTATGATCGGAAGACCTATGTATCATATATTAATGCTGGTGTCGAAAAACAATCAAGTACAGAGCGGTTATATTCAACCTTTGATCTTTTTCCTACAACTTTAGCTGCTTTAGGAGTGGAAATTGAAGGAAATCGGCTGGGATTAGGGGCAAACTTATTTTCTGCAGAAGAGACTTTAACGGAAAAATATGGGATTGATTACGAAAATAAAGAATTAAAGAAAAGATCAAAATTATTAGATCAACTAGCAAATATTAATGAAAATAGTCTGAAATTGATTTATCAAAAAAATAGTATACCATCGGCTAAACTAATGACAGAAGAATATCAGCAAGAAATAGGAATATTACCAATAAGCGTTAGGGAAATAAAAAATGTAAAAAATGGAATCAGTTCTATAGTTCTTTGCATTTGGACGAAAGATGATAAGAGTGATAGCCAATGGGTTCAGCTTGAAGAAAATGAAAGTGGAATATACAGTGTGAATTTTAATACCTATCCATTAGAGAATATGAAAACAGGTATTCATGTACAAGCATATTTAACTGACGGGAATGGAGAAACATATTTCATAGGAGAAAAGTTGGCGAGGTTAGGGAAGTAGATAGTTGCTGATAGATATTCTTACAGCATGAGAATTTTTGCTATAGAAAAAATGTATTAAGAAATTCTTGCAAGTTTGTGGTGGTTCAAATTTGACATAAAGAGAGTCTATCCGCGCTTTTTAAATATTCAGTTGTGACACATGTATTGTAATCCTACACAATATATACTTAAAAAAACTTTTATATTATTTGTAGAGGCGCAAAAATGTGGTATAATACATTAAATATGCTAGAAAAAAGTAAGATAGAATGGAAGGAATACTTATGCAAAATCAATTAGTAAGTATTGTAATGGTAAATTATAATCATGAAGACTTTATAGAAGAGGCAATAGAAAGTGTATTAAAGCAGACATATAGAAATTGGGAATTAATTATTATTGATGATGGGTCTACAGATCAGTCTTGCAAGATAATAAAAAATTACGCAGATAATAATAAAAGAATAATACCCATTTTCTTAGAAAAAAATAGCCATATTTGTGTGGCTACAAATATTGGATTAAATAGAATTAGTGGTGAGTTTGTAGCAAGATTAGATAGTGATGATGTATGGGAAATGGATAAATTGGAAAAGCAGATAAACTATTTGGAGGATAACCAACAGGATATTTGCTTCACTAAGTTGAAAATTATAGATAAAGATAGTCGAGTCGTGAAAAGAGAGGATAAGGAGGATTTATATAATCTTTATGATAATCGGCAAAAGAACAGTAGTGAGTGGCTAAAATTCTTTTTTTATTATGGGAATTCTCTAATACAATCATCAGTGTTGATGAGACGAGAAGTCGTAAAAAGAGTTGGCTTTTTCAATTTGGCTTATGTTCAGGCTCATGATTTTGATTTTTTTATAAGAGCTGCGAAACATTTTGAGTTTGGATTTATCGAGGAACCATTATTAAAATATCGAAGAATAGAGAAGCAAAATAGTGAGGTAAATCCAGAAAATGATTTGCGTTTTTTTAATGAATATATGAATATAAGACTCCACTTTTTTGATGATTTTCCAGATGATTTGTTTATAAAAACATTTCAGGATTGTTTTGTGAATAAAGATGCAAGTTCACATGAAGAATTGCTGTGCGAACAGGCCTTTTTATTAATGAAATGTATTGGAGGAGGGGTAAATCCTGTTTTGGGGTTAATTAAAATGGAAGAACTTTTAAACAAGCCAGATACAAGCGCTGTTTTAGCGGAAAAGTATCATTTTACACCTAAGATGTTTTACGAAGAGAATAAGAAGAGACAATTTTTTTCCTATGATTTATATAAACAAGAACATGATTTAAAATATGAATTACAAAAGGTAAAAGAAAGTAATAAACATCAACAGGATCATATTAATCTTTTATTGGAGTTAAAAGATAAACAACAAAAGTATATTGAGGAGATACAGAGTTCGATTAGTTGGAAATTGACAGAACCAATTAGAAAAATGCGTAAAAAGATGAATAATAAAGAAAAGAGGTTTTAAATCGCAAAGTTCAAAGCGTTTTACTGTTGCTATTTGACGGGATATAAAAAGGTTGACAGCTTATTCTCAAGGATTTCATAATATAATCAAGAGAGTAAGGAGTGGTCAAAGTGATACGTAAATATGGCCATGCATATAAAGTACGGGTAGTAAAACTGGTGAAGGAAATTGGTGTGCTAAGGATACTAAAGAATTAGAAACTCCTGAAAGAACTATTCAAGCATACTTAAATCAGTCAGAACTGGTAAACTGAATATCAGAGAAAACTTCATGTTCCTACTAGTGCAATGAGCCTGTCAGAAGAGAGTGAAAAGTGTGTTATATATATCATGAAAATTAGGGCGCTTGCTGGGAAACTGTATATATCTGCTATCTCCGACTTTTTTGATCTTAATGTTCTTGGCCCGATGAGGAGACAAACATGAAAGTGGGTCTGGGTGCTCATACATTGGAGAACGTGCTGAATGCTTATTTATATTTGGGAGGTGTCTTTATTCCTGGTGATTGCGGGATACAGTATATCACTGAGATCTATCGAAAGGTTATTTAAGATTATCATATTGTCAGAGCAAGAATAATGCCAATTGCCGCTACTGTGATAATGCAAGATGGGAGAGTATGTGAACTGGATGAAGACAGAGTTTTTCTATGGCTACTATGATGCAGTGCAGATGACGGTAGAAAGGTTATGGAAGCGCATCTAGAGATACTCATCTAGGTGCCGGAACAATCGGAAAATTTGCTCGGTCAATAGCGGCTTTTCTCCTATGATAAAACGCAGACAGTATTATTGGGCTTTGGAGTTTAGTAGTTTAGTAGTACAGACAGTGATATCTTTGAGAAAAACATGTTAATTAATATTAGCAATATCGGTTCATATTATTTATCGGGAGAAAAATAAATGAGAAGTACTATGACGAAAGAAGAAATTAAATGGTTAGATGATTTGAAAAGGCAATACGAAATTCCGAAGAAAGAAAAAGTAATTGTATTTGGATATGAATATTGGAAAATAGGAGGAGTTGAAAGGGTTTTGCTTACCATTATGGGGCATTTAAAAGAAAAGTATTCACTTTTTTTGTTTGTCCCTCAAGTGGAAGAAAAATTGTGTTTTTATGAAATTCCTAGCTATGTTGAAGTGATTGAGTTTCGTAAAAATGTAATCTCATTAGCAAGACAGATGGCAATAATGGCATTCTATGTAAATGCAGAATTATTTATTGGAAATGGTAATTTGAATGTTGAATTTTTAAACGTATATAAAGAGTTGAAAAAATTCGGCATTAAATCGATAATGTTAAATCATTATTTTTGGTTATTCCCTTATATGCATGAAGCATATCTTTCAAAAGTAATTGAAGCAAGAAATCGTAATATGAAATATCCGGATAAAATACTAGGATTAACGAATATATCATCGTATTTGTGTTCTGTGTCATCGGGAAGAGAGGTTGAGACTATTGGAAATCCTAATTGCTTTGATAAACAGGATAGGATTCCGTTAGAATGCAGAGAAAATATTGTTCTTACTGTTGGTAGGTTTGATGACCCAATTAAAAGATTAGACGTGATTTTGAGAATCTTTTCTAAATTATTTATAAAGGATGGAAGTATAAAATTAGTAATCGTAGGAACGGTAAAATATAAAGAAACATTCGGGAAAGAAATTCAAGATGAGTTAAAAAAATTGGGACTACCAAAAGAAAAAGTGTGCATTGTTGGAGAACAGAGAAATGTGGAACAGTGGTATCAGAGAGCAAAAGTTTTTCTATTTGCTTCGGAAATGGAGGGGTTTGGTCTGGTGTTAAATGAGGCTGGGAGTTTTGGAATTCCCATAGTTTCAAATTATTATTTAGGGATTGAAGATATAATTGTGAATGGGGAAAATGGCTATCTGTTTGAAGCAGGTGTTAAAGAGGCTGAAGATAGGGTTGTAGTTGAAATGTTCCAGTTATTACATAATAAAGAAATTTGGGATAAGATGAGTCTAAAAGCGTATGAGATGACGGATCGGTTTTCGGAAAAAAGGATTATGAGAAAGTGGGAAGATATTATAAATAGAGTTTTGCAAGGGGAGAATGGGGAAACGTTATCCACAAAATATATTCCTTCTCAAAAGGAATATGTGGAATGTATACGATTGTATGAGAAATTTACAGGAGATATAATAAAGCGTGTAAATAGAGGAGATACCTGTCAGGAGTTTTTAAACGCATTATATTTGGAAGAAAAAGCTAGAAATATAGAAAAAGATTCTTTGAGAAATGTGCTTGGGATTTTAATAAAAAGGATGAAAAATAAAATTGCAAATTTGCGTGAAGGGTTTAATGAGAAGTTATAATTTGAATAGAGGTAAGGTTAGAAATATTCCTGATTAGTATTACAAAAAGAAAAATTAATTTTAGGGAGAAATGAGGTTATGAGAAATTTAAAAAGAATTGTTGTATTTATGTTAGTGATAAGTATGTTGTTGCCTAATGTAATTAGTGTAAAGGCTGCAGAACCAGATAATACAGTTGAAATTGTTCAAAGTGAAGGTGACCAGAATGCCGAAGGAAATATTGAGGAGGAGGTAGAGAGTAATAAGCAGAATGAAATTTCAGAAAGCGTAGACGCCAATCAAGGCCAAGAAAATATAATTTCAGAGCCTCAGATGGGAGAAAACTCTGGAGATAATCTGGAAACAGAAAATGATGAAGAGGAGACGATAGATGGCCCCTTGGAGAACAGCTGGAGATATGAAAATGGTAAATTGATTGAAGGAATTGATAATTATTCAGACCAAGGGAGAGCAAGATCAGCACAAAATACTTCGTCAATTGTTGGGATAGACGTAAGTGAACATCAAGGTGTTATTAACTGGGAGCAGGTAAAAGCATCTGGAATGGTTGATTTCGTACTTATTCGCTGTGGTTATGGACGAGATCAAACTGATCAAGATGATAAACAATGGGCAAGAAATGTTTCTGAATGTGAACGGTTGGGAATACCATATGGGGTTTATATTTATTCATATGCGACGAATACAGAGAGAGCGGCAAGTGAAGCACAACATGTGCTTAGACTAATCCAAGGGAAAAATTTAACATATCCAGTCTATTTTGATATGGAGGACGTTTCGACAATTGGATTTAATTATGCGGCAATTGCACAAACTTTTTGTAATGCCATTTCTGCAGCAGGATATGATGTAGGAGTTTATGCAAATTTATATTGGTGGAATAATTATTTGACTGATCCAGTATTTAACAACTGGGATAGATGGGTTGCACAATGGGAGAGTAGCACATGTGATTATCAAGGTGAATATAGTGTATGGCAATATACATCGCAAGGATCAGTTCCGGGAATAAGCGGAGATGTTGACATGAACTACTGGATGAAATTAAAAATAAATGGTCTGACATGGCAATTTAGAGAAACTGGAATTGATGTGGGAGTATCATATCTTAGTCCCAATAGCGATGTTCAGTTTAAGTGGCAATCATACAATCTAGATACGAAAGAATGGAATTTAATAGCAGACTGGAATGGAGGAAACTGGGCCACATGGACACCTAAAAAGGGAAATTATTGGTTACACGTCGAGGTGAAAAGTGGTGATAGGACACTTTCAAAGACAATTTGTTTTGCTGTGAGCAGAAATTACCCTGTATATATCAGTGGAAAATATCAGGGACCGAATCCATACGGAGACGGATGGCTGTTAGGTGTAAGCTCTAATATAAATTCCGAACAAAAATATCAATATGAGATGTTGATTCTAGACTGTAATAAATATATGTCGGGAGATCCTAACCCATGGATTTACGGAACAGGATTGGCGCGGGTATCATCAGGAACAACTTTTTGGACTACATATAATCCGCCCCATGCGGGATATTACTGGACATATTTTAGAATTTATGATGAGACAGGTAATATGATAGAAGATCAGTGTTATGGAGCAAAGCTGTGATATGATATTTAGCGTGATGCTAGATATGTCAAAGTTTTGTATGAGTTCATAAAGCGATACGAAATACATGTTTTTATTATTGAGGATGGAGATCTTTGATCTCCGTCCTTACTTATGATTTGATTGATGTAACGTAAGCGCCAAATATTCCTGCGGATTTCCTGATCCTTAAGTTTTGCCTATAATTGTAGTCGATAGATATTTAGACTATTTCACTACAATCATGGAGGATAGATTATGGCAGGTACTCGCAAAGCCCGTGTTCCGATGGCGGAACAGATCAGGCTTATCAATGAATGCCGCCAGAGCGGCATGACAGATGCCGACTGGTGTCGCGAGAATGATATCGCAGTAAGCACCTTTTACAACTGGGTCAGCCGCTGCCGGAAAGCCGCAGCGGATCAGATCCCAGCAGCGAATTACGGTCATCTTGAGGTCCCCCGCCCGAAACAGGACGTGGTCCCCATTGACATTGTTCCGGATCACATTCCGGAGCAGCATACAGCATCACAGATGCAGAACCCGTACCTTGACAATTCGCATACGATTGAAGTTGCTATGAAGAACATCACGGTCCGCATCAGCAATGATGCAGATCCTGTCCTGCTCACCAGGACATTTCGTCTGCTTCAGGAGCTCTCATGTTAGGTGACATCTCCGGACTTGAGAAGATCTACATTGTCTGCGGCTATACGGATATGCGGAAATCCATTGACGGACTCTGCGCCGTTATCGAAGACCAGCTTAAGATGGATCCGTCGTCCAGTGCTCTCTTCCTTTTCTGTGGAAGAAGACGGGACAGGATCAAAGCCTTGTTCCGTGAACCGGATGGCTTCGTTCTGATCTACAAGCGGTTGTCTGTCCACGGTGGCTATCAATGGCCCAGGAAGCAGTCGGAAGTCCGGAACCTTTCCTGGCGGGAGTTTGACTGGCTGATGTCGGGGATCGATATTGACCAGCCAAAAGCACTCAAAGCAGAGTAAAAATCTTGCATAGAAAACCCAGGAAAATCCTTGTAAATTCGGCGTTTTTCAGCAGTTATTCTTCTTTAGTAAAAGCCCCGTTTCTGGTATAATAAAGGTATCAAATCCGAGGAGAGAAACAATGGCTTCCAGTGCGAAAGATATCCAGCTTCGAGAGCTGAAAGATACCGTATCACAACTGAAAACAAT
>NZ_MIEH01000041.1 GCF_001754075.1 Merdimonas faecis
AAATAAACTTTTCACTTCAGGGTTTGGATGAAACTTTAAAAAATCTTATAAATCTATTGCATTTTTTTTAGAAATGTGTATAATAATAGTACGGTAAAGCTAACGTTTAGAGTTAGTGGCCATGCATTTGGCGTAAGAGCATCTACAGAAATGTAGGTGCTTTTATTTTTTCGTCTTCGTTAACAGGTAATATCGTATTAAAGACATTTGCTTTACATCCATTTGATATATAAAAATGCAATTACAGCATATGTATCAATCTTTGATTAGCCAAGTATTTTTATGCTTAAACAGGTTAGGGTTCTCTGGCGAAGTGTTACGATAAGTATTTCGCCATTTTTATTTTAATGGAAAACAAATTGAATTTGAACTTCATCTGTTTGGAATATTTATTTTGCTGAATAATCTGATATAATATTCGTAGATAAATGGTGCTATAAAAGGAGCAAATACATGAGAAGAAACGATGGACGAGAAACTTGGCATAGATTATTAGAATGGGATAAAGGCCAAACGCCAGCAGAGCGCTTGGCAGCAGTAGTACTTCTTAGTGATGGATTTAGAAACGTTGATCCATCTCATCCCTTAGGGGGCAGAGATGGGTTGAAAGACATGATTTTAACTAATAATGGAACAAAATGGATTGGAGCCGTTTACTTTCCAAGAGGGCAGCAGAGTTTTTCAGATATAAAATCTAAATTTGAACACGATTTAGAAGGAGTGAAACGGAACAAGGCAAATGGTATTGTGTTTGTTACGAATCAGGAGTTAAGATTGTCTGAACGAAAAGAATTAACGGAAATCGACGATGATATGGATGTACAAATTTATCATTTGGAGAGACTTACAACTTTGTTGAATTCACCGGAAAATTATGGAATTCGTATGGAATTTCTTGAACTTGAAATGAACAAAGAGGAACAGTTGGCTTTTTTTGCTAATCAAAATCAGAAAATATCTAATATTGAAGCTGCATTAGAAAAACTGACTATTGGTTTAGAAGAATACAAATTAAGTAAGAGTCTTTCTGATGTAAAACTGATGGAGGAATTTCCTGAAAGTGATGATGAAGAATTTTATGAAGATGAACCACGTAGCATAGATGAAATAGTCGATGCTGTGGGTGTTTTTCTTGATAAAATATGGTTTGATAGGCACTTGTCTTTGAGATATCGAATTGAAACTGGAATGGAAACCGTTGATCCGGAAATATGGAAAGGTGCGTTAAATTCTGCCCAGAAAGTAATTGATAAATACGGAGAAGAAAATCTTGGACCATATAGTGATTTTGAATGGGGAATGCTCAATGGTAAACTTTCTGCTCTCAGATGGGTTTTAGGAGACGATTGGGATATGTTAGATACATAATTAATTGAAAAGGGGTGAATGTATGGGATTTCCAACAAGTGTTGCAGATGACGTACTGGTTCGCTGTGGTAGGCATTGCTGTCTGTGCGGAAAGTATGTAGGTCAAAAAATTGAATTGCATCATATAAAGCAAGTCGCTGATGGTGGAGAAGATACTGCAGATAACTGTATTCCACTGTGTTTTGATTGTCATGCGGAGGTAAAATCTTATAATCATCACCATCCAAAGGGGAGAAGATTTACCGAAAAAGAGTTAAAGGGACATAGAGATAAGTGCTATGAAAGGTATTCGTTAAAAAATAGCGGTAGTACAACGTTAAATACAGAGAAACCTAAAAGTATATTTCCACCTCAAGAGAACATGCCGCTGATACGTTGGGGTTATCCAGAACAGGATAAATTGTGTCCTGTATGTCCTGGCAACATAGTCTTGGTAGCTGGTTATACGGGTTCGAAAAAAAGTACATATTTACACCATATTGTCAATCAGAATATTATGTCTGGTCATAGGGTTGTATATTGCTGTATGAAGGATAAGCCTTTTGATGTAGGTATTGAAATAATTGGTGAAAATGCGCATGTAAATGTGGAGTATATAAAGCGTGGAATAGTCACGGAAGAAGATTGGGAGAAATTAACAAGTAGCCAAGTATCCTTGAACGGTGAAAATTTGGCGCTGATTCCATATAATGAGCTTATGGAAAGCAATAAGATTTTAGATATCGTTGAAAATTCAGGAGCGAAAATAGTTGTAATTGACGATTTCAATGGTGTTTTGTTAGATGCTGCTGATTCTGTCGAGCATTTTCTTTACAAATTAAAGAATATTGCTGCACAAAGCCAAACCGTTGTGTTCGTAATTTATAACCTCAGTACACCGAAGCGAAGGATTGATATGAGACCGATGCTGAGAGATTTTCCATCGGATAGCTATTATCGCCTATTCGATGTTATTCAGTTATTGTATAAACCGGATTTGTTTTTTGATGATGAAGATGATAAGGAAAATATGGAAGTTATTATCGTAAAAGGAGCGTTGAAAATTCCTTACACAATAAAGTTATTAGCCCCAGATAAAATTACAGGAGTTTTTGCTTCGGATAAGTAAATAGGGGCGCCTTTGTTGCCAGAATGTTTTGGAAACAAAAGCATTTTTCTATTTCTTACTCCTTTTACGATTCGGCAGAGCCTTTAGTAACTTGGAACGCATGAACACATCTTTCATAACCTTATGTTCGTCCACGGAAAGGTGGTCAAACGGAATTTGCATTTCATCGCAGAAGAAACGCCAGAATTCCTCGCTAGGGTTATTCTTGAATTTAAGAGTCTGTAAGAAACGCAGCACCTTTTTGTTATTGGACATAGGTCTTTCGATAGGTGCAGATTCAGCAACGTGTTCGTGGTTTTCATGAATGGTGCGGATAATATTGTCCCAGTCGCTATGAATGGTGTGGAAGAAATATTCTTCCTCTTGAATATGCGAGCCTTCAAGAATTTTCAGATACAGATCGTTGGCATCTGGATTTTTCTGCTGAATAATCTGTAGGCGAATAGCGTCCAACCAGTTATCCATAGACAGCTTGGCAATTTCTTTATCGCTCATATCATGGAAATAGTAGAGCAAAATAAACGCTCTTTGTTTTTCTGATAATTTGTTCAACGCTGTACTGATTTTTTCATCAGATATTTGAACAGTGAAATGTAATACTGGGAATGATGTTGCATCGCAAGAATACTTATCAACATTACCTTGCTCATTCAGCTTTGTTTCGCCCATTTCACAAAATAACATTTGATGTTCGGGGATCTGGTCTTCATTCTCTCTGTTGTCCTTTATTTCTTTAAATGAAAATATTCTGAAAAGCAAGAAGATGTATTGACAAGATGTTTAAAACTTCCCCTTTCTTTAATGTGACCATTTTCCATATAAAAGATTTCATCGTACTTATCCAATAAATTTTGTTCTAAATGATGAGTAATTGTTATGAGTGTTAAATTTTCCATTTTTAATAATCTGTTTTCAATATCGTATGCTGTCAGCATATCAATAGCAGATGTACCCTCGTCTAATATGAGAATAGGTTTGTTTCTGATCAAAGCACGTGCAACTGCAATTCTTTGTTTTTGTCCACCAGATAGATTAGAGCCATTTTCTCCGACACGATATTGCAAGCCGGTTGGAAGCTCAGATATAAATTCGGTCAATCCGCTGTCCTTTATAACTTTTTCAACTTGTTCCTCTGGATAGTGTTCATGTAAACAGATATTGTCATATATGGTTTCGTCAAACATATAGATATTCTGATGAATGATTGATGACAGCTGAACCACACTATCCTTATCCAGCATATGAAATTCCGTATCATCATATAAAATTTTGCCTTTGTATGTGGAGTAATAACCAGATAAAAGTTTGATCAGTGTACTTTTTCCGCAACCGCTTTTCCCAACAATAACGTATTTCTTACCTTTTTCAATAAGGCAGTCTATTCCGCTTAATATATCTGTTGTTCCATCATAGGAAAAGGACAAATTTTTTGCATTTATATGAGATTGATATGTGGCTATACTTTCGTTTTGGGGCAGAGATATGGAATATTTCGATATAATTTCCAGCTTTTCTACAATAGGGTGGACGCTCTTCATTTTAGGAATATTTGTAAATATCATAATAAGTGGATTTGCCAGATTACTGCTCACTTGTACCATTCCTAATAAAGTTCCCACAGTTATGCGTCCTGCGATAATAAAGTAAGCAGATAAGAATAAAACCACAATTTGAACCATAAGGGCTAGGAAAGCAGAAAGCCCCTCGTTTAGTGCAAGTAATCTGTCAACGCTATATTTAGATTTGATTGTTTCGGTATTTGCCCTATCAAATCGTTGTATTACTGTTTTTGACATAGAATATGATTTGATGATTTCAAATCCAGACAGAATATCTTTTAAGCTGACTGTGAATTCTGCCAACTTTGAAGAAAACTTATTCTGTCTTTTTTCCAGTGTTCCACCCAGCAGACTTGGTATAAGAAACATAACTGCAATCGCTACTATTACGCAAAGTGTAACAATGATGTCAAAATAAATCATCAATACGAAAGATGATATAAAGATAACGGTGTATTGGACTACTTCAAATAATGGGAGTAAAAAATTGTCCTCCAGCATTTTCACATCATTTGTAACGACAGATATATAATCAGCGGTATTCTTCTTTTCAAAATCTTCTATACTATGATTGATTGTCCCTCGAAAAACATCCGAGCGGATTTGAAGCATAATCTTACAAATCACTTTTTTGCTTAGTAACGATTGAAGATAAAGAAAAAATCCCAACACTACAAAGTAGACAATCGAAAATATAACCGTTCTTATAAATTGCTGGATATTTTTATCCATAGCGATATCCAATAGTTGCTGAAGCAGGACAGCCATAAAAACATACCCCAGAGAAGAGATTACGCTGGTTAAAATCGTTAAGATAAATAAGAACTTGTTTTTCTTAATATAGACACTCATAATTTTCTCCTTTTATACATGTAGCATGTATGTATATTATTAAAAATAAAATTGCCTTTCGACAATCTTATTTTCATATGCAACGCTAAACGTTTTCTTTGCATAACTTGACAATTTCATCATCAATTACCGGAAGCCCCAGATTATCCATGATCGATTTGATCATTAAAAATTTCTGCCATGCTTCATCATCAGTCATGGGATATATCGTAGGTATCGACCAGAAATTCGTTAAAAGAACAAATAAATCTGCTAATAATTTTGGCTGTTCTGATTTAATAGAACCGTCTTGTATTCCTTCCTCGATCAGTTCTTGATACATAGGTGCCAGTTCTTGATTACTTTCAATCAGTTTTTTTAGAAAAGCCGGACTTCCCATAAGCTGCATGGATGCCATACTTAACTGATGATGCTCTGTTTCATCAAAAGAGGTTTTTAATACGAACTTTAACTTTTCTAATCCGTTCAGTTCTTTGTGGCTTTTTGCTTTCTCAAAGGGATTACTCTCATAAAAAAGTTTTTCACATAAAGCGTCAAATACTTCTTCCTTTGATTTGAAATGATGATAAAAAGCGCCTCTCGTCAGTCCGCCCATTTCTCTTATAATATCTAATACAGTTGTTTCTTCATACCCTTTTTCTAAAAATAATTTTAAAGAAGCGTCCAATATTTTTTGAACTGTTTCTTCTGGATACTTATTACGCGGCAAAAACTCACCCCCTCTATACATGTACTTTGCACGTATATAGTATCATGCAATCTGCATGTATGTCAATGAGATTGAACTATAGCATTTTATAGATTTCAGTATAGTAGAGTAGTACCGGATATGTTATACTTCAAATGTTATATCGGACCTCTTTCAAAAATGGAGAAGAGCGAAAATGAGCGAGCAAAGTCGGGCATGAATCCTAAGATGTTAAAATAATATGTCATTCGGATATTGGCGCGACACGAAATACTTATACAAAAGCTCTAAAAAACAGGGAAATGAGGAACCTCTGTAAAATCAAGATATAAGGAGAAATACGAACATGATTAAAATACTATTCGTGTGCCACGGCAGGTGACGAAAATAGTACTGAAAGCCCTTGAAAAACAAGGATTTTTTCAAAATCCGACCTGAATTTACGACACTTTTACGACAGATGAAGTCAAGCTATGATAAATACGTTGTGAAAGAGGTCAAAATACGATGAAAGAAAGAATTACGAAGAACGGAATTGATTATGTACTGGTTGGGGATTACTACATACCGGATTTGAAGTTGCCGGAGGAAAAACGTCCTATTGGAAAATATGGACGTATGCATCGAGAATATCTAAAAGAAAATCATCCTGTGTTATTTAATGATTTAGTATTGAGTTGCCAGCTCTGGACTTATCTTGCAGATATAAACGGGCAAGCACATGATAGATTGAAGATCATCATCTCACAGATGCAAAAAGCCGAGTCTGTAACTGAGGAAATGAAAGAGAATAATCAATGGGAATGGATTCAGAGAATGTGCAGCATCCACAATCGTGCAGAAGAAATTGTGTTAAACGAATTGATTTATAGATAATTGACAACGCAGTACATACCTGTTACACTTCACGTGTAACAGGTATGTACTGCAAGAAATAGCGGGAGCTTGTATTCCTTTTTCAAAAAGGACTTGAGTTTCCGCGAATTGCA
>NZ_MIEH01000042.1 GCF_001754075.1 Merdimonas faecis
CTTGCTTACGGAAGCGTCAGGAGCATCTGGGCTGAGGAGGAAGGCTTGAATCTAGCGAAAAGAAGCGAAGCGGATTTGAGATAGATGAAAGACTTTCCATTCACGATCAGGATAACAAAAAGATCCGAGGTTACTGTCAAAAGGACCGAAGGAACTCCTGGTGGCGATGCGCTTAGGGGCCACACCCGTACCCATCCCGAACACGATGGTTAAGCCTTAAGCGGCCGATGGTACTGCACTGGAGACGGTGTGGGAGAGCAGGTGGCTGCCAGGAACAAAAAAGAAAAAGGCAGATTCGCTGCCGAGAAAAGTTTATCATAGATACAGGCAAGGATGAGCAACAACTTATCACCGCCAACCCATACAGCAGGGCAGTGCTGTTTATGATAACGCTGGTTTTACCAGTGATCAGAGGTTTGAATGAAAGTTCAGGTTTCTGATGACTGATAAAACATCAGTCAGAAAAACAAAATATTTTAAAGCTTATGGAAGCAGGCTTCCAACGCATAAAATATTTGTTTTGCAATGTACCTTGAAAACCGCATATAAGAAATAGAAGATCAAAATATCTTGATCAAGACATCCGAGGTAATTGTTATAACAGGAAACTGTGTAATGGTTACACACTTTGAAGAAAACAAAGCAAAAAAATTGGCCGAAGACCAACGCGTGTAACGCTATACACGTGTGAGTTTTGGAAGAATACAGCGGAGGCAGCGCTTTGAAGCGGTCATCTCCAGAACGTTCCGTTCTGTCGATGTCATTTGCTTCGCAAATGTCTGCCGGATTTTTCAGCCGCAGCAGAAAATAATTTCCTGCCGCGTAAAAAA
>NZ_MIEH01000043.1 GCF_001754075.1 Merdimonas faecis
AAGGATAATAAGGTATTATCCGCTAAGAAAGGAGAACTTAAAAGGAATCATAAAGGGCTAGAAAGACAAAAATTTTTTCTAAGGGAGGAAATAGATGAGAAAGACACTTTTTTATCGTACACGGTAAATCACTAGTACCGTGCTAGTTTTATCTATCCATGAGATAATAACTCCAGAAAACTAAAAGTTTTTTAAAGGAGTGTCCCTATGGATAAGATCACACATCAGGTCCGTGCAGAGCACTGGGCCAAAATCATGAATGAATGCATAAACAGCGGAATGTCTAAAACTGCCTGGTGCAGAGCAAATGGGATTTCAGTGAAGCAGTTCTTCTACTGGCAGAGGATCCTGCGCAGGGAAGCTTTCGAGAATTCCCAGAATTCATTATTACCGGCAACTGCCGGACCGCATCAGGAAATGGCGCCGATGGTGCCAGCGACTCAAAGGGCAGTCTCTTTTACTGAAATCAAGCTTCCATCTTCTTCTCAGAACACAGCTCCGGTTTTTCATCCGGATCTCGTGATCCGGAAAGGCAGTCTCATTCTGGAGATTTCGAATTCTGCATCGGATGAGCTTCTCTCCCGGATTGGAGGGCTCCTGGGTGCTGAATAATGCAACCGGATTCCGAAAGATTTATATTGCTGCAGGATACACAGATTTACGCCGCGGGATTGATGGTCTGGCATCTATTATTAAATTCAACTTCCAGCTGGAACCATATGAAAAGGACATTCTTTTTCTCTTCTGCGGCAGGCGCAGTGACCGCATCAAGGGGCTTGTATGGGAAGGCGACGGATTCCTTCTCCTTTACAAAAGGCTGGAGCTTGGCGGTTTCAGCTGGCCCCGTACAAAAGAAGAGGCACTGGAGATCACGCCGGAACAATATCAGGCATTGATGAAGGGGCTGGAGATTGTCTCCAGACACCCGATCCAGGAAGTGCATCCTCAGGATCTCCTGTAAAGCATTGTGCAAAACGGAGAAAATCAAAAATCTTTTCGCATTCACCGTCCAGGACGGATTGGAAGTTATCCACAGCAGAGCCTTATTGCATTCATTCAATCATGGAGTACTTACCGGCAGCAAGCTGCCGTGTGGATAAGTACTCTGAAAAACTGAAAAAACTAGTAGTTTTTTCGGCTTTTCAGAGTGTTTATCCTATGGTGAGAATGACGAACGATCTTTTTGTGTGGTTCGCTTTT
>NZ_MIEH01000044.1 GCF_001754075.1 Merdimonas faecis
ATAATTCTGCGGAAACTCAAGGAAGTTTAAGATTGACATTATGAGAAATTCGTGCTACACTATATTAACGTAAGGGATTCTCGTGTAAGGTAGCGAGGGTTCTTTTTTTAAAAGATATCTGAATATTTTCCTTGAAAGAGCAAATATTCAAAAAATAATAAAAATTGGAGGATTAAATGCATATGCTAATAGGAAAAGTAGAAAAACAAAATATAGGAAAATTAAAGGTGGATACTTTTCCGGGAAGGGCAATGCGAGTTTCTCCAATTGAAAAAGCAAATCATAGTGGCCCGCGTATTTTTGAAAAGCCACATTTGTTAGCTCCGGCATATAAGAAAAATATATCATAATATTATTGATGAGAACCCTGTTTTTATTTACAGGGTTTTTTTTTGTCAAAAGAGAAGGAGTGGGATGGGCTTATGGAACAGAAGAAAAATAATTTTGATTTAGTGATGCTGAGTTTGTATAGAAGTAATTTGATAGATGAGGCTGGCGAAAATCCAAGTAAGGACAACAGTGAATATTTTATTATGGATTATTTTGACTGGATGAAAAAAGAGATATTAAAATGGGATGAATCGCGGCTGTCAGACTGCATGGGGATAAGAAGAAATGCAAATGATAAAAGAGGAATATCACATCAAAGGTACTGTCTTTACGGAGAAAGAGGTCAGGGAGTTTTTGAAGACGAGAAACGCCCTGTTTTGACAGTTATCCAAATTTTTATAAATCCTGAGTTATATCAATTTCAGGAGTTTGAAGATAAGTCTGATGTTTCCCGGGAAAATTGTATGCATAAAGTACAAACATGTATAGAAAGCTATGTCAAGAGCAGGGGAAAGAGCTTGAAGTGGGGAATATATTCTCTGTTGACAGAAGGAGACTTTGCGGTCGTAGTGCGCAGCAATCAATTTCACGATGCATACGATCTTTCGTCGTTAATAAGGAATATCGGGATTAAGGTGGGGGAAAGTAAGGCAGAAGCCTTCCATACCTATAGTATATCTGGGATTTATGTGAATAAAGAGAATGCTGGAGACGTAAAGTGGACTGGTTATCTTTCTAAGGATGATCGAGTAGTTATACGAATGAATTTTTCGCAACGTTTTCGTCAGGGAAATGGTATGGTCGAGAAAGGGAAAAGGAAAGAATTATTATGTCGAGGCTCACGTCTTTTTGGAAGATATGATTATCAGATTGAATGTTCAGCCAAAGAGTTTGAGAATATATATCCGTCGCTTTTGGATTTTAAACTTGGTAAGAGCAAAGATGAATATCCCTTTGATAATCAAGGTAACGATAACGCAAGTTTTGTTTTATGGATGCTTCATAATGGTTATGTTTCACAAATTAATGAAAAATTATTGTTGAGATATGAAGCGGATGAATTTATAGAAGGAAAGGGATTTGAACTTTGGAATTTGAACAAAAATTCGTCAGAGAAATGGATATCCTTATATAAGAAAAATCAGAAGGAGATTGATAAATTAAAAGAAAGAATACAGGAAATTGAAGGGGAAATTGCCAAGTATTACATGTATGAACGCAATTTAAAAGAATATACAAGGCTATTAGGAAGATTATGCAGAGTATTTTACGAAATAAATAAATTACGGGAATTGCAAGTCAGCCTGTCTATTTTAATTGAAGAGTATAAAGTATTTGTGGCATCGATTGAACAATATTTGAAGACGGCATGTACTATCGATAAAAAGAATGCCGCCGATATTTTGGCGGAAAATTTGAAAATGGGAATAGTCGTACTGGAAATCTATACTAGATATATACGAAGTATTAATTTACAGACATTGCAGACACCTAATTATGATCTGCAGACGAATGTTTGCGTTGAGAAAATTTTGCTTGCATATAGTCAATTTTTAGTTCCTTTTTTGAACTTAAAAAAGACAGAAGCCAGGGAAGAGAGATATCCTTATCTTTCGCATACATTATATCCAATTGTAGTTCCGATGATGGAAGTTTCGGATTTGTCAGTAATGGTACTGTTTGATGATGACCATTCCGCTGAGGAGGACATGCCTAAATTAATGGCGGTTAGCAGCCCGACGTTTTTGAATCTCTGTGAATCTTGCTTTTTGATACCAATTATTTTTCATGAAATAGCACACCAATTTCGATATGAAAGTATGAAAGAAAGGAATAACTGTCTGGAAAATTATATATTAAAGAGTTTGGTTTTTCGTATTGTGGTGAGGATACTGGCGGGTAAAGATTATTACAATTTGGAACAAGACAAAATGACGGAAGGCATAGTTGAAAAAATCTATGCAGAACTGAAGAAGTGTTTAGAAATTAATGAGAATCAAAGCCTGGAGAATTTCCGATTTGAATTGAAGGCCAGCATACTGCAGTATATAGAGACCGTGTTAAATAGGAATATGACATTAGACGCACTGGTAAACAGTTATTTTACTAAGGTGCAAGGTGATGTTTGCGATTATAATAGCGATATGACAGATGCAATCTATAGGACGCTGTCAGCATTGGATGATTGGAAATCATCGGCAGGAGAGCGGCTAAGGAAAGGTGAAGAACAGGAAAAGTATCAGAAAGTAGTTCAATCTCTGGAAACAGTAGGGGAAGTTCAACAGAAACAATTGATGGGACAAATAAAAGCGCAGATAGAAAAAATGAGCGGTAAAATCGAAATGGGAAAGTTTTCATCACAATTGGAAAAAGTAGAAAAAGCAGATACAGACCACTCTATTTGCGATGATGAGCGAAAAACACTTTATGAAATGTGGAATGAAATCAGCGAAAACCTACATAATGGTAGTGACAATCTTGAGTTAAAGTACTATCAAAATGAATTAGAAAAAACGCTAAAAAAGTACCATAATTTTATCCTGAATTATAGAGATATAAGACAGAAAATGGAAGAAGATCCGGCCAGAATAGATTACCAGACATTGCAGAAAGTGCAAGCGGTAAATGAGAGTATATATAGAAGTATTCGTCTCCAGATAGAAAAATGTATAAGAGAAAGAGGACAAAAGCTATCATGGGATACATCCACTATTTCTACAGAAGAATTGGAGCTGATTTTACGAAAAATAAAGATAGAGGATCAAAAAACAAAAATAGAAGAACTGCAGGAAATATTGGAAGGGTTAAGACTGGAGGTATCTGATCATGTTGACAACATAATTGAAATGTATAGAGAAGTCACCTCGGATTTATATATGTGTGGGATTATGGGGTTGAATATATTTGGATACCTGGTTATGGCAGCTGAGTATTTTGAGCTGCGAGTTGATAACGAGGAGGGCTTGCTGACGCGGATTTTTTGGGTGCTCCAATGTATCGCAGAGTCAGATGGAAAACTAGATAATCTGGATAAGTACCTTTGTGATGAATTATATAAACAGACTGTTTGCTTAAAGGAAGGTCTGCTAAAATATCATGAACAGTATTTTAAGAATGGGAAGAGAATGCTTCCTTTAAAACGGGAAGGGGGATTAGAAAATATACGGAGATTTTTAAATAGTATTGATGAAAATGCAGTATATCAAGATAGTGAGATGTCTGGTAATACTGCTTCAACGCAGAAGTGGATCGTCCGTATATATAAAAAGATAGCGGAAATCGTAAGCAAATTGGAGGGCAGGAGATCAGGACGTGATGTGATAGGAGAAAAAGACATGTGGAAGGACTTGACGAGTGAAGATGCATATTATGCTAAGAGGGAAAGCTTACAAAAGGATTTAGGCGCTAAATCTCTTGGAAAACTTTGTGAAGGTATTGCAGAGATATTGAATTGTCCTGCTAAGTTTTATCAGCAAAGGAAGTCCTTACTAAAAGAGGAGATTGAATTTATTTTGGAATATTATGAAGAAAGCTGCAGATCCATATGGAGAGAGGAAGTACAGTGAAATGCCATATACAGAAGAAAAAATATATCATTTAAAAGACTATGTTGAATATGTCTCTGAATTGGGAAATAGGCTAAAGATTGAAGCGAAAACTCCTCCGGTACTTTGGTTCAGAGGACAGCAAAAGCAGTCTTATCAGCTGCGCCCATCTTTGGTACGGGAAATGTATGGCAAAGCACCGCAATCATCAGAGGAAATGCCAATTCAAGAGGAAATGCGTTATCAGCATTATCTGGCAAAGAATTATCATTTTTTGGATAAGAATCCAGAGACGCAGCTGGACTGGATGGGACTTATGCAGCATCATTCTGTAAAAACACGTCTGCTTGATTGGTCGGAGTCTATGTTTCATCCGCTTATATTTGCATTAGAATGTTTTTTCGACAGGGAAAAATATAAAACGTATGATCGAATTTATAGTTCGCCTCATGTATGGGTATTTGAGCCCATTGAATGGAACAGGAAAGCGATAGAGAATATATTACAATCTGATAAAATAATTAATGAGTGTATAAAAAGTATCATATTTACTGGAAGAAGTTACAGACATGTTCGAAAAAAGTTTTATAAAAAAATGCGTAACCTGAAGACGGATATTCCATCTCGTTTACAAACTAAAAAAACCAGACATTTGGAAGGGATTTTTAACCTTAGCACGATTGAGAAAAGAATTGAGAATTTAGGGCATGAAGAATTATTATCCTTATTAGCAAACGGGGAAGAATTTGAGTGCTTGTTTTATGTCCTTTACCAAGTATATTTAACATCGAAAAAATGGGAACTTGATAAAGTCATGCCGTTGGCTGTTGTGGAATCTTATCACAGTGAGCGAATACGTGCTCAACGAGGAGCATTTACAATTTTTCCGTATTATAAAGACGAAAAGAAAATGAAAAGATTGCGGAACGTTGATATTTTTTTAGATGCTATGGAGAATATGGGGAAGGGTAATCAATTTTTGCACAAAATTCGGATTTGTAATCAGGAAGAAATAGCTTTTGAAGTAATGAATGCCGGGATGAACAGCAGCTGGTTATATCCTGAAATGCCGGTGGTAGCCAATACGATTGAAAATAGGGATTTTAACTTTTAACAAGAGGAGAAGGGATATTCATGATTGAGGAAAAAAGCTTCAGCAAAAATAAGATTAGCAACATTATTGAGGTTGTTTCCGGGGATATTATTACACTTAGCAAGAATAAGAAAATGCATATTGATGCAATTGTAAATGCGGCAAAACCAACTTTGATGGGGGGCAGTGGAGTAGATGGTGCGATCCATGCGGAAATGGATAGGATCTTGGGAAAGAGAAAAGGCTTAATCACCTTTAATGAAAAAATAATTCAAGAACTAGAGAAGAAGCACGGCATGCAGGATGTTAAAGGGAAGGATGGGGGCGTAATTCATGAAAATAGGATTCGATGTAACCCTGGACAAGCTGTTAAAACGAGCGGTGATAAAGAGTTCGTAAAGTATATTATACATGCGGTAGGGCCAAAATATGATGGGGGATCAGAATGTATTCGGAATCTTCAAGAGTGCTACAAGAGTATCATGAAGATTATTTTTGATAGTTCGGATATACAGAGAGTAACGATTCCTATAATTGGTTCTGGAAACTATGGGTTCCCTATGGGACTGGCATTTCGAATTGCATTGACTACCATAGGAAATCAATTGATAGAATGCAAACATAGAAATTGTGACGCCTATTCCAATATCAAAAAAATATATTTGGTAATATATGGCGAAAGATCAGCAGAGAATGAGACAGTTCAAAAGATTTATAGAGAGAATCAGCGCTTGATTGAAAAAGAAGAGAGGATGGTCAGCGTAGGGGTATTAGAGGCACAGCGTTCTTATGTTGCGGAGATTTGGAAATTTGATAAAGAAAGAAGATACTATTTTACGATAACAAAGATGATGCGTTTGCTATTAGTGGTGGCACGGTTTGTATTCTTTCCCACGCTTTTGCTTAGGCATTGGGCCGGAAAACGTGGATGGAGGTTTCGACGAGAAATTATTGAGGTTGAAACGATATTTGCCGCAATTTTTCCTGCTTTGATGGTGTTTATATTGATGATGCTTCAAAGATGGCAGCCTGGAATTATTGAAGCATCTGGGTGGATATTAGGGATAATGTGTGCTCTTTGTGCTTATATTATGGCGGATACCATTACATATTTGCTTTCGTTGGTTTTTCTTGCAGATATACAAAGACCTTCAGCGAATCAGCTTCGCTCTTTTATCCTTTTGTGTTTTAATTATATAGAAATGATTCTGGGAACAGCAGTCTTTATTTATTGTTATTGTTGGAGGCGAGTGACATTCTGGGGAGCGGTAGACTACAGTATGTTTGGAAATATATATAGCATAGAAGGCTATGATGGCGTTTTAAGAACAATTGCATACATGAAAACAGGGATTGACTTCATATTTTTAGTATTAGCTTTTGCATTTATAGTTGGTCAGTTGAAACAAAGGCGCTTTTTGAGTGATTATTAGAATTGAGGGATGAAGATGAAACTGAGGAGAAAAAAGATGAGTTTGGTGAAATAGAGAGCGTAAAATTTTCTGTGTCTATGGGAAAAATTCTTCTTTGATAAGAAACAGATATGTATAAATGTCTTGTCGGAACTTCTGCTTTTTTGCTGTCGAATTACTTATCTGTTTATAGTATTCCCTATATGACTCATGTTATGCATGAATTTTAAAATTTTTTGCAGCACAAATAACGGCATCAGCAATCCCTTATCGTGGGCTCTGCCCACACCCGGCCTCAGGAATAAGGTGGGATTTTCTGGGAATACTATAAATGCTGTGCGTGGTAAGGTGATT
>NZ_MIEH01000045.1 GCF_001754075.1 Merdimonas faecis
TTCTTTCCATAATTAGTTGATATTAATGTGCAAAAGCGTTATTATAATACAGGGTGATCTTCTATGGAACAGGAAATCATAAAATTATTGGATCCAGATTTAGAATGCATTCGATACAAATTAAAAAATCAACAAGTTATATTTGAAGTTAAATCTTCAAGAGAAAAAGTGCCTTGTCCTTATTGTGGTAAGGTATCCTCAAAAATACATTCTGTGTATCAGCGTGAGATCCAGGATATCCCAATACAGGATAAGCAGACAATAGTTTTATTAAATACACGAAAGATGTTTTGTTCCAATCCTGCCTGTGACCATAAAACTTTTTCTGAGAGATTTGATTTTATTGCGCCCAGGGAAAGGAAAACAAAACGGCTTGTTGATAAAATATTATTGACATCTGCAAAAGTCAGTTCAGTCAGTGCATCTGCTCTGTTAAAGGAAAGCTCTATAAAAGTCTGCAAAAGCAGTATTTGCGATCTGCTTAAAAAAAATGCCATCCATTGTGGATAAGTCTAATGTAACAAAGATTTGTGTGGATGATTTTGCTATTCGGAAAAGAAAGTCTTATGGTACTGTTATGGTTGACCTGATAACGCATCGTATTATAGACCTACTTCCTTCCAGAGATTCCAAAGATGTAAAACAGTGGCTTTCAACATTCCCTAATATAGAATTAGTTGCAAGGGATGGAGCAGTAATTTATTCATCCGCTATATCGAAATCACATCCGAATGCGGTTCAGGTCAGCGACCGATTTCATCTGATAAAGGGGCTTGCAGAAGCCATTAATAGAATTATAATTCGATTATATCCAGCCCGTCTTGAGATACCGAACATACAGGAAGTTCCGAAAGAGGTAGAGGTACTTTATAATACAGCAAATCGCTCACAAAGGATCAGATTTGCACAAAAAAAGAGGGCGGAAGGATTGACGATAGAGGAAATTGCATTATTACTTCATTCTACGACCAAAACAGTCCAGCGGTATCTTGCGATTCCAGAATCAAAGATTCCCGAAAATAAGCCGAATACTTATGAAAGACAACATCAGTTATCTGTCCGAAAAAA
Organism: Merdimonas faecis; assembly: GCF_001754075.1. Taxonomy (GTDB): domain Bacteria; phylum Bacillota; class Clostridia; order Lachnospirales; family Lachnospiraceae; genus Merdimonas; species Merdimonas faecis. The sequence continues at coordinate 1,069 of NZ_MIEH01000045.1, forward strand.
GCAAAATGAAATAGATGAAGCAAAAGAATTATATAGTCAGGGATACCCCATTACTAAAATTGCCATGATGATGCACCATACGGTACCAACCATCAAACGGTATCTGACACAGGAAAATTCCACAATCAATGGACATTATGGTGCAAAATTGGGTGGAAAGTTAGCTCCTTTTCATGATGATGTTATCGAATTAAGGAGTAAAGGGATTACTTATCCAGAAATACAAAAAATATTATCTAAAAAAGGATACACTGGATCTGTGGCATCCATCCGTGTATTTATGCAAAAAGAAAGAAGTCACCATTATAGCAAAACAGGCTCTCCCCCAATAAATGTAAGTTACGTTCAAAGGAAATCGCTTTGTAAACTGATTTATCAAAAAATCGAAACCATACCAACACTTACTCGGGAACAGCTTAACATGACTGTTGAAAGATACCCATTATTAGGAACTTTATATTCGTTAATAAAAGAATTTTATGAAATAATCTATTCTAAACAATCGGTGAAGCTTGACTCATGGATTGAACACGCCAAAATGGTAAATCAACCTGAATTAAATACATTTTTGGAAGGAATAAATAAAGACCTTACTGCAGTCAAAAACGGTATAACTGAACAGTATAATAATGGTTTAGCAGAAGGAAGTGTTAATAAGATCAAAGTGATCAAACGAATCATGTACGGACGCAATAGTTTTGAATTATTGAAAGCAAAAGTGCTTTTCGGAGAATATTTTCACTATATGTTCAACTAATTATGGAAAGAAC
>NZ_MIEH01000047.1 GCF_001754075.1 Merdimonas faecis
AAAAAGTGGTTGACATTTGCATAATTCGCTGCCGGAATCTGATCCGCTGCGGCTTTCCGGCAGCGGCTGACCCAGTTGTAAAAGGTGCTTACTGCGATATCGTTTTCGCGACACCAGTCGGCATCTGTCATGCCGCTCTGGCGGCATTCATTGATAAGCCTGATCTGTTCCGCCATCGGGACACGGGCTTTGCGAGTACCTGCCATAACCTATCCTCCATGATTGTAGTGAAATAGTCTAAATATCTATCGGCTACAATTATAGGCAAAACTTAAGGATCAGGAAATCCGCAGGAATATTTGGCGCTTACCTGTGTTCTTTGCCATTTGCTTTTCCTCCTGAATTTTAATTTTATATAAAAAATAGGGACACTCTGCTGCAAGTATCCCTATCTTCTATCAATCTATTGATAGCTCTATATTCACTTTCATAATTCAGGATTTTTTGTGTTCCCCGTACCGAGGTCTAAGGCAACCACAACGGTCACTTTGTTTACAAGCACCTTTTCCTTGTGATTTTCCTCTAATCTATTGAAACTGAAAAAGTCAACAAAGTGCGTAAATTCAAGGATTTCTAGGTATGTTTCCTTTGTAGTCTTACCACAGTCTCTACATGCATATCAAATGAGAACATATCCCCACAAAATCACGGAAATATAGGCAAAATTTCTACAGTACGAACACTGCTCGCGCATCCCTTTTCCCACAAAATGTAGGTACCATCCATTTTGCATCACCTAGATGCAACATATTATTTTTTACATTCACGCTATAACATTCCATACTTCTTTACATAACTTACTTATCATAAATGTATATCTAAAATCTATTAATCCAATATTAAAGATAAATCCCATCCTTTTACATTTTGTTTTTCATCATATCCGCTAATGATTTTTGCCTGCAAAACTTCACCCAACCTAACCTCATCACTAATATTTTGTATATATCTATTTGCAATATTAGAAATATGAACAGAACCGTATTTCCTATCATCGTCAGTTCTAAGTTCTACTTCAATTGTATATGCTTTTATTGCAGTTACTTGACAGGAAACGATTTGACCAACGCATAAATGTTCTTCACTTTTTTTAGCTTCTGAATATTTTTGTATATTTTTAAGCATTCGAAGTGTAAATTCTCTACTTCTAAAAATAATATCTTTTGAAATGTCTGATGATTGCTCAACAGTTTCCATTATACAAGTACACGCTGTACTAATCATTCTGTTTAATTTTACAGAATCATGCAAAAGTTCATCTAATTTCTCTGCCTGTTTTTTTAGGGACTTACTATTTCCCCAATATATCTTTGAATCACAAATAAGTGCCCTTATTGCACAAGCAATGTGGTATTTAAAATGTTTAAATTCTTTTTTGATTTGATTTTTCTTAATTGCTGTATCTATATAATATATATAATATGCAGCAATATAATATGGTTCGACATAATCGTCCTTTCCATAAATCCTTTTTTTATATGCTTCCAGCAACTCACCATAATATCTATTAATACTATGCGGCTCGTTTAAAAACATAGAAATATATGCAAATGTTTGCCCCGCTAAAGTGACAACCTTGTTTTTATCTATAAAACAATCCATATCATATTGCTTGGATCTGCGTTCATAGTATAAGCGATAGTCCATATCCACCGAATTATAATACTCCTGCAACATTTTATGAAAACGATTTGCGGAGGAAAAAGCTTCATATTTGACTTCTGTTTGCCTATTAGATGTATATACAATCTTATCCAAAATATCATCATTATCCACTTGAACTATCTTTGCCAATACACTAGAGCCATCTAAAAGCTGCTTTTTGTTATCAAAAATCACCCTACTTGTTTGACATCCATTAACTACTTGATAATCAAAAATTGTAATACTATCCCCTTCCGTTTCTATGTCTTTTGCAATAATTGTAATACCATTATTGAGGACAGAAAATCTTTCCTGACTTTCTCTATCAATAATTGCATCTCTAATTTCCGTATTAACAGGATTATATCCTTGAAAATCTCGAACATTATCTTCAAATATATTGTTAAATAATTTCCCTTGTTCGTCCGTCAACAAATTTGCCAAATCTTTACATTTTATCAGTCCAAAATAAGCCTGCTTGATTCCTTGCATTTTGTAAAAAGGAAGCCTCTTGTCCATAACAAAAGTTCGGCTAATTTTTCGTCTCATTTCTGTATACATTGTAATCACTTTATTATTATCATACGGATAAAACTTCACATTTGAAAAATCTCCTGTATCTTCAAAAAACCGAACGTCAGTATCAATATTATTAGAAAGGTTATTACCTTCATTCCATTTTCCACAACATACATAATACATTTCTAACTTAGGTTTAATAGACTGTTCAATTGACTGGCTATAAATGTAATCTTTTACGTCAATCATTTTTTCCATTTTTTCATTCATTTTCGGTCTTTTATCCTTACTTTCAAAGAAATGTTTAATTCCTTTCAAAAAGGTACTGATTTCACCACCGTCAAAATTTTCGCTTGTTTTGGATTGTATAAATACAAATTCTGTAGAAACTTTTCTATTTTGAGCAAAAATTGCTTTACTTGATTCTAAATCAGATATCAGTTGACCATTAAGTATTATTGCAACGCCGTCAATACCGATTTCGCCTTTATCAGTCATTACTTCACTTGGGTCAAATCGCTCTGTAGAATAACGATTGACAACACATTTATTAATAAAATGTTCAAAGGCAGTTTGAAGTTCATATTCCCCTAAATCATATTCTTTTATATGTGCATCTAGAAAACTTTTAATTATTTGATTCATCTATGCCTTTCCTCCTAATTTCTAAATTTACAGTAATATTCTATCACTCTTTATTTGATTATACCAAAATACTTCAAAGTATCCTTTATTGCTTCCACTTTCTCCGCTGTCGGATGTTTCCTGGGATGTTTCAATTCTTCTACTGCGTTAGAAGCGTCATACATCGGCAAGCCCAGACTTCTCTTTACCTCTGCTATATATGCAGTATGTACTTTAAAGCCATATTTAGCTTCTATATATTCCTTTATCATTTTGTATGTAACTCGCTCTTTCGGCTTGTATACCTCAGCTCTTTTAACGATATTATCCAGTGGTACTTTGCCCTCACCTTCGCCAAACTCAACTTTTACGTTGATATGTCCATCCGGTTTTTTGTGGGAAAGCAGTACTACCGTCTCGACATGGCACGAGAAGACAGAAAGTACGTCATTTGCCGAACGGTTCGTCCGACTTGATCCACCTCCATTTTTATGTCATTAATCGTAAACGGGAACATATCTTTTTCTTTTCATATTTTCTCCATTTGATAGAACAAATCTAATGTTCAAATTCAATGCGTGTCACATCATTTTTCCCAAAACCGACCATTAATTTAAAACTATACCTTTCTTTACAGTATGATTTTTTTATACATTTCATAGCTTCTTCCTTAGGCATTAATGCTCCATCTACATTGTACAATCCATTATAACCTTTTGAGTCTTCCAAAAAAGCCTCACATTCTCTTTCACTTAAATCAATAAAGTCCATCTTTGATATCTTAATATTAAAACAAAATTTTTCTTTATTAAAGTACAGATTATCATAAATTTGAGGAGTACCCACAAATTCAATTTCTTTCTGTTTTTCCTCTAATTTTATAAACTCTGGTTCATTTCTTAGTTTTGCCAATGACCAATCATCCGTATAAGTATAATTTCTGGCATCATATTCATTTTCACAGATAAACATAAGCATATTCCTCACTCCGTCTATGTCAAATGTGAGAGTCAATTTATTAGCACGCTGTCGGATATAACTCTTCAATGCTTCAATAATTCCTCTTTGAATTGTCCTTGCTGTATTTTGCGGTGTACGATATGCTCTCCTACTTATATAATCTGGCATTACAAATTTCACGTAATCTTCCGTAAAATATTGTGAATTCCATCCCAATATACCATCTTTTTTCATCAGTTCATTTATTCTTATCATAACATCTTTGTAATCTATATCTATAGATCTAGGCTCTGATTCAATAATCTTTTTCTTTCTTAAATTCGAATGTGCTTCACAAATATATTGGAACAGCTTTATTTGTATTTGTTCTGTAATGTTGCTTGAATGCTCCAAGAGATTTTCATATTGCTTATACTGCTTAACAAAATCATCCTTCAGTAGACCCGTTTCCATATCAAACTGGTTTTGGAGTTCTTCCAGTATACTTATTTTGCATTCATCATTTATGGCACCCCAATTAAAAAAAGCCTCATAGATACCATAAAATCCAACCTCATCATTGAATACTAAATAAAGGATAAGCATAAAATCAACATTAAATTCTAAAGTCCATACAACTGTTTTAGCCATCATAAATGAGGGAAAGTTTTCAAATCTTCTTTCCAGAGAATCTGACCCACTTTGGATTCTGCGACCAATTGCACGAAGAATTTCCTGAACATTTATTCTTAATAACCAAGAAGCACTCATTTTTACAATTGTCTCCGTTGAAAATTCTATTGCAAAAGTATCTCGCAAACTATCCCTATAATTCTGATTTAAAGTTTCTCCTTCGCGAAAAATAAATGCATAAAAAGATTGGAAAAGCAATGCTAGAAAATCAAAATACTTTTCCTTATTATATGGCATATTATTATAAAATGCTTGCTTAATTATTATTTGAAATACATAGTTTCTTTCTTCTACATTATTGTTTTTTAAAACAAAGTGTTTGAGTATATTTAGCAAACTATTTACATCTGGCTCACTTCTGTCTTCATTAGTATTCCACTGCAGCTTCATCAATGCAGCAATATAGTTTTCCACAAGTTGTTCACGAACATTTTTTGTGCATAGGTTATTATGCATGATACTATCAAAATACACATAGAAAATTCTTTCTATTTCAGCATTTGAAATCTTTTTCTTTTTATACGCATTCAGCAAATCAATTTCTATCATTTGATTAAAATAATTGTTTTCAAGTAGTAGCTGATCATTCCAAAATCGCATATTTTTTAAAGGAATAACATATAGTTCTATTCTTCCATATTCAAAATCACTCATTTTCGTATAAATCTTAACAATAGATTCCACCATATCATTATATCCAAATACTTTCGCAAAATCATCCATATATGTTCTTAATTTCGTATCGAAGTATTTATAGTAATCATAATATCCGTCTTGCTCTCCCCGTGCTTGAACCTGGGCACTCAGAGCTGTAAGCATCTCACACGTTTTGTTTTTCTCAACATAATTTCTTTCATATATTGCTGTTGACAGTGCATTTATTACTGTATCCGTATGTGACTGAAATTCCTTTAAATCCATTTTATTATTCACACTAGCAGTGAAATGACTGATTACTAAATCAAAAACATAGCTTTCATTTATAATCATTTTCCAAATTTTGAACGCAACATTTCCCTCTATTAAAATCAATGCCAACAGCAATGTTGTCATACTGTTAGCACAATTAACCACAAAATTCATTCCCAAAAGACACACTCCAATGGTAATAACTAATAGGGAAACTCTTATATATTTTTTCGTATTTACTGGGGAATTGGGGAATTGAATTATGTCCTTCAACTTATATCCCAAATAACTATTGTCTAAAAAACTTGCAATTAATGTAACTAGGGTAAAGCACAATACGGAAACAGTTATTATTCCTACAAATATGTTGTCCATATATGACTCTGTAACCGGAATTATATATATTCCTGTGATATTCACACCTATGTCCATAATAATACCTAGTCCAAATATTAAATAAGGAATTATATCGTACCACTTTTTCATTCTTCTTCTCCCGTTTTCTCACCTTTTAATATCATAAATCCTCGCTAACATCTACTCAGCATCACTGTCATTTTCAAACAAATTCCAGGGAGTATCCATATATTGATACGCATGCTCATTTTTTTCTGCTTCCATCTGCCGATACAAAATATCAAAATTTGCATGAGTTATGAAAGCCTCTTGAATTGCTGATCCCCATTTTTTCCACAGACGTGGGGAAATAACAATAGAGTCTGTCCAGCGAGGAAGATTATTATTGAAATAATTTTCCCTATCTGCAACACTCAATTTTAAAAACTGGTTTGAGAAGGGAACATAGAAACTATCATTATAATTTAACCATGACCAAATACAAAACGATTTATCCTTTGCAGGAAAAATGTTAAGGTATATTTTTTTTGTACTCTCATTTTTTTCCATATCATTAATCCGGTTTCCCAATATATCGTATTCAAGTTCAGTCATCATCGATACTGCAAAGTTTATTTCATATGGAATTTCCCACATCAAAGAATTTGTAACACAATAATTTTCTTCTAGCAAAGCATCATCAAATCTTTGTTTTTCAATTTCATTATCCTCTAATCCTAATTTTAACGCTCCTAAATATTCTATAAAATCATCTGATTCTCCAAGATTATACCCCTTCTCAAACATCTTTTCATATTGGATACAGGTAGCATTAGTTTGCACTTGCTTTTTATGGTAATGCCACGCCATTGTCCGATATGTTATTAGAAATATTTGTTTCTTACTAGCAACGAACTCTTTATCTTCAATTTCTTGAAACACCGTTTTATCATGATATGAACAAAAACCAGTAAAAGTTGTAGCTATACTACGCCCTTTCACATCTGATGTTTGAAACAGATGATGCATTGTTCCATCCATTGTTACTACCATTCCAGATTCTCCAATTTTATTTAAAATACGATTGTTTTGTATCGCATGAGCTTTTACTATCCTATCACTACACTCACTCGAATTAGGATGTAAACATCTTTTTATTTGCGACTCTCTTTTTATATTTTGAAGAGAATACATAATCGCTTCTGCTAAATACTGCTCTTTTCCTTTATTTAAACAACATTTTTTATATTTTTTCCCACTACCGCAAGGGCAAGGAGCATTACGACCAATTTTCATTTTCAACCCACCTCTAATTCTCTGATCACTACAGGCCAAGAATGTAAAAAACATAATCTATAATAAGAATATTCTTTTACAAAAGAATCACCGTCTAGGTCCTTTTTTGTTTCTTGCATTCATTTATGCTCTATACTGATTTTCCCTCCATCCGGCAACACAAACGCCTGCTCATATCCAACATCCAACGCCTCTGCAATCTTCGCCATTTCCTCAGAGGATACAGTACCACGCTGCAGCTTCTTATTAAAATTCTGCGGAGTCTGTCCAATTCGTCTACAAAGTTCCGCAAGGCTGATATTCATTCTGTCACACAATTCTCTAATCATATCCGATGTTGTCATTTTCCACCTCCATCAGCACAGTACAATTATAAACCCTATGGTTGATAAGCACAAGCTACCTTCTTTAAAATTAACAGCCCATTAAAAAAGCACCTTGCAGCCATTTCAAAAGCCACAAGGCACCTCATTCATTCTGTTATTTACCTCTCCACATCCACCTTCGTCCCAGATTTGAACTCCACCTCAAAACGCTCACCATAAACGGTAACCTTCTCTATCAGCCGCCGCACCAGCAGTTCATCATACTCCGTGACCTCTGTAGACTGCTGTTCCAGAAACTCCCGCATCTCCCTGATCCGCTGTTTCAGTCCCTCCCGCTCGGCGCTCTCCACCAGGGCATTCTGTTTCAATTCCCGCAGCCTGTCTATCTCATCCGCAACACTGTTATAATCCTTTTTCGAATTCGCCAGTTTCAGAAGTTCCTTTTGCAGTTCCAGCAGCTTGGCCTCAATCCCTTCCGATGAGGTTTCATCCTCCTGCCGGATCACCGCTTCTATGTTCTCCTGGAGAGTGACCATCATGTTTTCTCTGTTGCCAAGTGTAAGGTTGATCGCCTGCACCACCGCCGCCTGCAGATCTTGCTCCTGAATAGTTGATGCGTCACAGGCGGTTGGTCCGTGTTCCACACGGGTACAGCACCGCCACACTGTGGAATGTTTTCCACGGTTATTCCATGTAATCCGCCGGTAAATTTCGCCGCACTTGGAGCAGTAAACAATGCTGGATAAGGCATACTTGCTGCTGTAAACCCTCTTTTTCCGGTTGGCTCCGCTGTGGAGGTTCGCCCGCCGAATCATTTCCTCCTGCACTTGCATATAAAGGTCACGGGGAATGATCGGCTCATGGCTGTTTTCCACATAATACTGTGGGACAATCCCCTTGTTCTGCACCCTCTTTTTATTGAGAAAGTCAACAGTATAGGTCTTCTGCAAAAGGGCGTCTCCGATGTACTTTTCATTCTGCAGGATCTTCTTCAGTGTTTCTGGACGCCACTTCGTTTTCCCGGCCCCGGTAAGAATCCCGTCTGCTTCCAGGCCACGCCCAATCTGGAGCAGGCTTGCCCCTTCCAGGTACTCCCGGTAAATCCGCTTTACCACTTCCGCCTCCGCAGGCTCTATGATCAGGTTTCCTTCCTCATCCTTTGTGTAACCCAGGAAACGGTTGTGGTTGACCCGGACCTCCCCATTCTGGAAGCGGTACTGCAATCCGAGTTTGATGTTCTGGCTCAAAGACTGGCTTTCCTGCTGTGCCAGGCTCGCCATAATGGTAAGCAGCACCTCACCCTTAGAATCCATGGTGTTGATGTTCTCTTTTTCAAAGAAAACCGGGATGTTCTTCTCCTTCAGTTCCCGGATATACTTCAGACAATCCAGGGTGTTTCTGGCAAACCGGCTGATGGACTTGGTAATGATCATATCAATGTTTCCGGCCATGCAGTCCTGGATTATGCGTTTAAGTTCCTCACGCTTTTTCGTATACTTCTGACGGTATAAAACTTCCGCCATCAGAACTCAAAGTCGCACTGAGAGAATCTTTTAGACTTACATATAGAATTGGTCAGATAGACGAAGCACATCAGCAGCTCATGTTTGCTACCATGGATTATCAACGAACGCATATTAATGGAAAAAGGCCTTTGGTAATAGAAATTGAAGAAGTTCATACACCTTTTGAAATAATTATACCTAATACTCCGGAAACAAAAAGAACATATGAAATCTGTACATTGCTTGTTCCAAATCCAAAAAGTACCAATGAATTTACTTTTGGGGAAACGCATATCGATTTGCACTTATAGTAGAGTAATGAAAGAGATTCAATATGGAAAAATGAGAACATCATTTTTGATATTAATGATTATGTCTGAGACCTAGTCCCATACAGAAACGCCCTGCTAATCATTACGATCGGCAGGGCATTTTTAATGATATCTATTCAGCTATCAAATAAATCTTCTTATCATCAAAGCAGATTCTCTCTGTGTGGTTGTAAATCTGAATCATGTCTTCCATCTTATCTATAGACACACGTGTTTCTGGATTACTGATTTCTGCAAATGCAGTAATCACACTCATCTCTATTTCTTTTGCATTTAATTTGATGTGCTTACCACTATCCTGTAAGAATTCATCAACCCGCCCTTCTTTTACAAGAGGAATGCTACCGATAAACTTGCCAACAGCCTTACTTGCAGTTCCAATTCCCTTAAGCACATTTGCCTCAATCGAAATACCACTTATTTTTTCAAGGTAAATCGAGCACTGTTCGAATAAATTTCTATATACCGATGAGAGCTTTTCAATTTCTTCTTTTATTCCACTGATATATTCTTCCTTAAAATTACCACTCAGCATAATCTCCATCATTGATGCCATCGAAAATGTATATAAAGAAAGTCTGTAGTATTTGAATTTCTTCTGCAAATCCTTAAGTGTTGCATTAACCTGATTTTGTACTATCACAAGCTTCTTTGAATTAAGTATCTCCGCAACCTTCTTCTGGTACTCATTCATGTTCTTACGTGCCGTTCTTTGAATATCGAGCACCAGCTTATGATTGCTTGCTACAAAATGCTCGTTGTCCCAATTTAGCTTATACTTGGCTATAATATTTGATAACATTTCAACATCGGCTTCTATTTCCGATTCTTTTTCAATTTCCAGGAAGGAAATTATCTGCCTCTGCATTTTTTCTATTTCACCAAGCTTCCGCTCAATAGAGAACAGTGTAACAGCCATCATCATCGTTGCAGGATTAATTGCAACTACAGACTGTGTTGTAACAGTCAGTGGTTCTGCGGACTGAAGTTGTGCAAATTTCGATGCACCATCAACTGTCTTAAATGCACCCCAAAAGTTTCCGTTTTTAGCAACTTTTAATGTATCTCCCACTGCTGCATTTGCTAATTGATAAAGACCAGATGTGTTTATGCTAGTTGTTTGAGTAACGGTTCTAAGAGCTGGGAGCAATGAAGAAACACCTGCGCCAAGCGTGGCCAACTCTGCTAAAGGAACACTTAATGTTTTCTGTTCTGGAATCTCTGCGCGAGCATCAAATAATAATCCATTAGCTATCTCCATCAATGCACTTTCATTTATTTCTTCTGATTGTGCAAGTTCTGAATCAGCCATCTTAATAATTTCTGCCATAAGTGTTCTCCTCCCTTAGTGTATGTTTTACCAATAATTCAGTTTACTATATTAGCCCTTGCAAATTTTGCGAATAACTCTACTATTTAAGCCACTCACTTAACTTACCCACATCCAAAATGCCTACTTAACTCTCCGGTTAGAACCGTTAATAATTTTCTGCAGAGCAGTTTTTCTGTCTAAATTTGGTCTTCAAAGCTGACAGTAAATGCTGGAAATACTGGAAATACTGCACTTTTTCAGTAATCAGTGCTTTATATGCGATATCAATGCTACCGTCTCCACATGTGTTGAGACTAACATCGGAACACACACCCTTTACCTCGTCACTTATATCGGAACACATTTTTTTCACTTTGTCTCCAATACCTGATGACTTCCCGAATCTTTCTTTTGCGTTTCCAATTTCATTCTTAAATCCTGTTTTATATATGAAAGTAATTTTATAAGGATCTTTGTTTCCATCTTCGTCTAGTCCGCCGACTATTACTTTTTCAACTATACTCTCAAATATTCCTCTGTCAAATTCTTCTAGCACCTCATTATGCGATAGTGCTTTTTTGAAATCTGAAAGCCTCCTTTGCAATGAACTCTTTTCATCCGACTGTTGCTGCAGATATTCCAGCTTTGCTCTTGTATTTGTCAGTTCAGTTTTTAGTTCTACATCCGTTTCCTCATAAATATCCTGTTCAATAATGCCTTTCAGATAATTATCAAGTAGTTTTTTTCTCTTTAAAGAAACCTTGTCAATGCTTTTCTTCAGCTTATGTAACTGATCTTCAATCGAATTTTCTCCAAGTGCTTTCTCGGTTCGCTTCAAAAATTCTTCCAGAACATCTTTATTATCATTACACAACATCCTATAAGACTCAATAAATGCTTCTTCTATGACCTGCTCTGGAATGCCTTTGCTATCCGGACAAAATCTCTTTCCTTCTTTTGTTGATTTAACGCACTGCCATATCGTCTTTTTATACTTAGAGCCACTGTGCCATCGCCTACGAGAAAGATTAGAGCCACAGAATCCGCATTCTACCATACAGCTAAACGCAAACTGCCGACTAAATTTTTCACGTTTTCCAGGAGTGACTCCACATTTCCGATTTCCGTTTCTACGTCTTCTCATCTCCTGCGCCCGTTCAAATTGTTCCTCTGTAATGATTGGTTCGTGATGATCATGTATATAATACCGATCTTCCTCTCCAAGATTTTCTAAGCGTCTTTTTGAAATCGGATCAACCGTAAAGGTTTTTCCAAGTAAAATATCTCCCTTATATTTTTCATTATTAATGATTCCCATAACACTGGATGAAGTCCAGGGATTTCCTCTAGTTGTCAGATGACCCTGCTCATTCAATTCCCTGGCTATCATTGTGCTGCCTGCTCCTGCCACATATCTATCAAAAATGTACCGTACAACCACAGCGCCTTCCTCATTGATTGAGATAGATTTTGTTTCCACATCATAATCATATCCCAAACAACCCTGAAATCCTACCAGTTCCCCCCGCTTCATTTTCATCTTCAAGCCCTTTTTCACATAAGCAGAAGTATTTTCAACTTCCTGCTGTGCTACAGAACTTAAAATAGTCATTAGAAATTCGCCGTCCTTTAATGTGTTAATCTTCTCAACCTCAAAATAAACAGCAATATTTCTCTCTTTCAACATACGAACATATTTCAATGTGTCCAGAGTATTTCTGGCAAATCGTGGAAGGCTTTTGGCAATAATCATATCTATCTTGCCATCCATGCAATCCTGAATCAACCGCTGAAACTCTTCTCTCTTATCAACCTTTGTCCCAGTGATTGCCTTATCAGCATATATACCTGAAAATATCCATTCTTTATTATTCTTAATTAACTCTGTATAATGCGTAACCATTGAGTTATAACTCTTTATCTGATCTTCATCGTCCGTACTTACTCGGCAATAAGCCGCCACTCTCAACCGCTCAATCTTCCGTCTGGCAGAACCGTCAAATGAATCATGTGCTTTAATCAATTCAACTTCCATTTCGCCCTCCTTTTTGTGTTCCTACCATAGCGTTGATTATATTATAATACAATACAGATATACCGTCAAGCAGTAATGTTGGATACGATACCATAATCTTTCATTAATCTTTTTTGTATTACCTGATATTCAGTTTCATTAATCAACTTCTTAGAAAGCAACTGCTTTAACATAGATAGCTGCATACTATATCTCAATATTTTTTTATTATCCATATATATCAGATACCCCTTTCTAAATAATACTCTCCTGCAGGCGACTGCCGGGCACAGCCTCATTGGTATCACACCATCCTCTCGGACCGGAGCAGCTTATCTCCGGAAGTTTCATTATCAGAAAGCAGTATCTTCGCACAAAGTCCCCGTTACTTTGCCTGTGATCGGATATTTATCGCTCGTGCCTTTACTTCAATACCCAAACTGGCATTCCTTCGCTTTCAATGTCCGGCAACTTTGCGCCACGATGTCGCAAAGTACCAGACACAGGCAGTCATGGCGTATCCATCACACAGCTCCACTGTTTTCTGCGTCCTGCAGGAAAAATATGAAATTGTCAAGGTACACCTGCTCCGAAACAGCAAAAAACAGAAAGGGATATTTTCTGCCGCTTACTCCGAGCTAAATTTCAAATGCTAAAATCTTAGTGATTAACTTTGTCTCAAGCCGTCTCCGCAATGTCTCGTCTACACAGTAATGAACCTGCCTGTTCTCGTCATACATCTTTCTGGTAGACAATGCCGCTATGTAACCTTCATAGTGTTTCAGCACTGCATTGATCGCTTCAATATCTCCGTTTGAAGCCGCCCGAATCATCTGGAAAGAAGGCAGATCAAACGCTTCATTTTTTCTACTTTTCCTGCTCATTTTGATATTCCTCCATCATTTCTTTCATAAGTTCCAGCGAACGTTTCCGATGCTCATAGACTGTGCTTCGCACAAGATTCATCATTCTGGCAATGTCTGCATCGCTCATATCCATGAAATAAGACAGCAGCACTACCTTCCGTTTGTTTTCAGAAAGCGACTGTATTGCTTCCGCAAGTAATGTGTCTTTTACTTCAATGTCATATCCAAGTACCCGGAAGCACTTGTTTTCCACTGTATACTTGTCTACGCCAAAAATGCTGTCCAGCTCCTTCTGCGAAAGCTCCGAAAACAGCACTTCATGTTTCTGCCGATAAGCAATATGCCGATAATAATCAGCAGCTTCGCCTTTCAACGCCAGTTTGCATATCCGGTCAAACTGATTCCGAATCGTCAGTTCATCATTGGAAGAAGATTTCCCCATAAGAGTTCACCTCCTTCCCCTTCCACCAGCACATGGATGAAATTTCTATCTCCCTTTCATCCATAGTCCCGAATGGGTAATGCCCGATGTTCGGTTCGGGAAGAAATTTTTTCAAAAAATTTTCATATATATAAAATGCGCCCGGACAGGCTAACGAAGCCCATCGGACGCAATCTATAACTGATTCAATTATTACCCCTGCTCTGATATAGGTTTTTACCATAGGTGCAAGGGTGTTTGACAGAGCAGTAATCATTAAGATTTTTTTAGCTGTATATCTAATAAACGGCATAACTGCCGCCCATATTTCTCCCTTAAAACCACTCTGCTCTCCAACAAAATCCCGGAAAGAAACAAAAAAGAGTATTCAAATAACCCTTTCCGGAATTTTGTTTTTTTTAATCCGAAAAAGGACTTGAATACTCTTTCTAGGTTTTAACCCCCATAAAATACCAAGCTCACACCCTTTTCACTTTTTAAATACAGGGTAATACACTATATTTATGGAGGTGAATAAACATGGATATTTCCAAGACACTCTTTGCAACAATGGTAAAAAATGCCCGGATGGATCGGCACTGGACACAGGAAGAACTTGCTGAAAAGCTCGGTGTATCTCCTACTTATCTCGGAGATTTAGAGCGCCACAAAGGTACTCCAAGCCTGTCATTGTTCTGTAAAGCCATGCGGTTATTGAATCTTTCCGCAGATGATTACGTTTATCCCAACGAGAACAGCGATAGTTCTACATATAAGCAGCTACTCCGTCTACTAACACACTGCAACGAACACCAGCTTCAGATTCTTCTGGCAACTGCTACTGCCATGCTGCAGCCTAATCTAAATGCCAGTAACGATGTTAAGGAATAATTTTGGACTAAATCTGATAAAACTCCGATATCCGCTGATATTTATTAATTGCTGACACAGAAAAGGCTCAATCCTTGTTACTGGAAAGAGCCTTTTTATCTAACTATTTTTTCATTTTTGAAACCATCATTTCTATCTCCGGATTGCTATTCAATATCCCCAAGCCACCTAACAACTGAATACAGTCCACATATCCTTGACAGTATGCCCGTTCTTCTTCCATAAATGCCAAGTGCTGCACAGCTTCTAAATAATTCTCTATTTGTTGTCTTTGCTCTGCATTTAGTTTTCTCATCTCTGTCTCAAAATTTGCTTTTTTTACCTTTCTGATCTTTTCTGCTTCTTCCAGTTCCGGAAAGTGAAGATAAGACTTTCTGCTCACATCCCCACATCGGAGATTATTCAAAAATGCGCTTATTTCACTCCATACTTCGTTTTCCATATCGGTACTCCTTTCGCTCTCGGCATTTCCTGCCATGCTGCTATATCTTTATTGTTGCCATTCTATAATAATTCAGCATATTTTTTCTAAAACTTCATCTTTAGAAGTATATTAGCATCCCAACTCGGTAAAATCAATTATAATACTTCAACTTTAGAAGTGAGGGATAGAATGAAGATATACTGGAACGGACACTCAAAAAATATTATCGGAAATAGATTAAAAGAACTGCGTACTGCACAAGGCATTTCTCAAAAGACACTTGCCGCCCGATTACAGACAGAAGGGTTTGAATTTACAGATTTAACAATCCTAAGAATTGAACAAGGAAAACGCTTTGTGCCAGACTATGAAATTGTAGCTATTGCAAATTATTTTCATATATCAACAGACTACCTTTTAGGTGCTACTGACATAAAATAAGCGGCTCTGTCTTTTAGAATTGACAGCAGCCGCTTATTTTCTTTTTATTGCATTATTGAATTTATAGCCGATTCCCCACACTGTCAAAACATAAATTGGTTTTGACGGATCAGGTTCAATTTTCTTTCGTATTCTCCGAATCAGACTCATTACATTGTCCTCTGCCCTGTAATATGGCTCTTTCCACACCTGATTGTATATTTGCTCTTTAGAAAATACCTGTCCGGGATGTCGTGCCAGCAAGTATAAAATTTCAAATTCATAATTAGTTAGTTCAATACTTTCCCCGCCTGTCTCTACTATCCGATATTTTGAATCTATTACCAGATTATCATATTTTAAGTAGTTATCATTAGAGAAAGTATTTATAAACCTTATGTATTTTTTTGATTTCAGAAACAAAAGTAGTTCATCAAGCGCCATTTCATCTTCATCATCAAATGTGGCTATTAAAACTTTCCCCACGGAATCTCACCTTCTCCTATATAAGCGTTTTTATAGCTGTAGTCTCTCTTTCTAATTGCCGCTGAAAGCTCAGCCTATAAACCTCCCCTTCAGCCGTAATTGAGTAATAAATTCTTACTTTTCCATTTACAATCTTGTTTTCCTTAACAAGCATTCCTCTCTTATTTAAAGATTTTAAAGAAGAATATATTCTGCCGGATGTTATTTCTATTCCTAGTATAGCGTCTTCCATATAACTGGACTATATGCGCAGGATAAATTTTCATTCTGCAAGGCGGAAAAAGGCGGCGTAGCGGTGGCTACGCCAACTGATGACAACGCAGCAGATGGAAATTTAGACAAGTATAGAGTCCGGTTAATTTGGAGACGCTATACTAGTGTTACTCTTGTTGCCAGCTCATATCCATATCTATCCTGTAAGGTCATTTGGTTTAGTAAAAGCAATTCCAGTAAAAATTTGTTTACGCTAAGTAAAATCATCATCGCACGACCACCGTCCCACTGTCACTTTTTATCCGCAAATCATATGCTCCTTCGCCGATTGTTCCCTGCTTGCATGCAACCGTATCCATTACATAAGAAGCGCCGTCCTACTGGACGTTTTTAATTTATATTTTTCACAAAACGAATACTCGCTTCCTGTACTTCCATTTTCCTGCCAATGCAGATATTCCTACTATCAAAACTGTGTATATAATTGAATCTCTTAAAACCATAATTCGCAAAGCTATACTTATTACAAGCAAGAAGCTGTACCCCAAAATTAATTGCCTCGATCTTTTTGCATAGAACCTACTATCGACTTTTGACAATGGATGTATCGGATTATCTACAGGAGAAAACAGAACAATTACACAAATGAAGCATAAATAAATAACAAACATACAATCCAACGAAATCACGTTGATTTTTCTTACTAGCATTGCAATATTCACGATTCCTACAGAAATCATACAGCATTTTATTTCTGTATCAGCATGATAACCGCCCGCATACGGGCGCAAAAAATATATTTCCAAAAAGACCAAGATACTAAAACAAAATTCGTGCCACAAAACACCTGATATTGCAATTGCAAAAAAATTTAATAGTATCCAAAAAAGCTGATTTAAACCATATTGAATAATTTCCTTTTCGTTCTGATTTTCACATATTTGGTTTGATATTTTCCTGCTCCACTCACCTATCATTCAATTTTCTCCTACAGAATCTCTCTCTTTAATCATATTAACCCTACATTAAATATATCTCTTTACCTGTTTCAGCATTAACCAGCATGACGTATTTTTGAGAATTATTATCATTTATCTCCAAATACCAGATTGGTTCTGCCGTATATTGCTGATCTTCATTTATGTATGCACGCTCATAAAATTTTGCCCGAGTCACTGTATAAGTAGATTCATCTAATAAGTTTTCATACTTTGTTTCTACCGTTGCTGCGATTTCGTCAAAACCTTTTAACGGTACATTTTCCCCATCTTCCTGGAAATCATAAAGACCATACACACGCAGGCTTTCTATCCCCCGTGTAGAACAAACAGCAACCACTGGACTGGACTCTGGCGTATCATATGCAAGCGCCTGTGCCATAACCGATAATTCAGGATACACAGGAATCCCACTTACTGTCTGCCTTGCATATACGATACATACATCATCCTCGTTTGTCCACTCAGGCTTTCGTTTACTCTCTTCCAGCAATCCTTCAGCAACATATTGGTTTTCAATTTCCCGAAGTATATCCGCGCTCAAAGAAGAAGTCTGAAAAACTAAATTTTCTACTGCATATCCGGCATTTTCAAGAGTTTCTTTTACTTTTTGTACAGCATCCTGATCGTTTACAATAGATTCTGTCGCAGAAGTAAACTTCTCCATATTCTCCGTATTAGTCACCCCTATTTGAGCATAATAAGCCGATTTTTCCGTTGATACTCCAAACTCCATTCCAATCCCTACATTTGTACCATCCGCTAAAACATAATAGTTTTCTTCCGGATATAGATCACTAGCAGGAGTATTATAATGCTCGAGAATTTCTTTTCCTTCTACAAAATTTGCATATGTCTTTTCACTATCCACAAAATGCACACTTTCCAAAATAAATTTGGGAATCTCTTTTCCGTTCCAATTCTCCGGAACTTCTAACTCACACTGAAACCTAACTTTACCTGATGCGGATTCCTTTTCATACGTCTGCGCATACGCATTTTGAGTCAGCATAATAAGCGATAACGCACATATACCTGAAATCATTATGTCTTTTCTCATTTTTCTGCTCTCACTTACAAATCACGGTGTATAACGTCCTTCTACATGTAAACTGCTTACATTTGCTTTGCTGATCACACCTCCCTCCATCTCATATACCTCATCGCAAAGAACCTCTATATCCTCCCGATTATGACTAGCCAGAATAATCAGTTTATTTTCTTCTTTCATTTTTAACAGAAGCTCCCTGATCTCTCTTACCCCGTTTTTGTCCAGACCATTCATAGGTTCATCCAGAATCAAAATTCCCGGATCTTCCATGATGGCCTGTGCAAGAGCAAGTCTCTGACGCATACCCAGTGAATACTTTCCAACCGGTCGCTTCAATGCAGGATCCAAACCAACCTTTCTCAGAACAGAGCAGAGATAATCTTTATTCTTTTTGTTTCGCAAAGTATAAAGAAATTCCAGATTATGATAGCCACTCCAGGTCCGCAAAAAACCCGGATCCTCAATAATGATCCCCGCATCGGTCAGCATATCCTTATCTTTCCCCATCACTTTACCATTGACAGTTATCGTTCCCTCATCACAGGAAAGAAAACCGCAAATAGACTTAAACAAAACAGTCTTTCCAGAACCGTTGTGCCCTACAAGACCATAAATTTTGCCACTTTCACATAAAAGTGAAACATCCTTTAAAACTTTGTTATCTTTGAAGCTTTTACTTACATGAGATACTTCAATTACGTAATCCTGCCTGTCCATATATTTCACTCCTCGCTATATATCCTCATTTTCCCAGTTAAATTCTATTTTTTTTACCTTTATTAAAATAATGACCGTCATACACAAAATCCCTGCTATTAAAAATCCAAACATATAAGGTATAGATGGCAGCCAATAGTAACCATAATCCGGGGTTGCAATCCTTGCCAGTTCAGCCCATATCGTCGGGATAAAAAAGGCCAGTTTATGACGTATCATGGGATGTATATTCAGCACGGGAAATAGAGCGATTGTCAGGGCAAGACCACCTGCAACTGCAGCAATCTTATTCAAAAACAAACTTAGCAGGAACATCAGAACCCCAATAAATGTACAGATACAGGCACAAAGAAGAATCTCCAGCCCTATAAGCTGTAATGGCGAAAATTCAGAGAAAATCTCGTAATAAATAAACACAGAACTATCAAACTGCGTAAGAGCCCTTGTCGTTGCTGCCGTTCTCAGCAGCTTTCCCCATTCATTGCTCCATTCAATGTCCGGTAAAAGAGGAAGTATTGTGCAGATGACTGCCACAACAGTAAGAACAATGGAACGGATAAAAATCCCTCCTATTTGCCCTAATGCCCAACACTTTCTTCCTACACGGATTGCATGATACATATTCACATGCTGCATAAAAGGCACATCCGAGTTCGCATAAATTACTCCAAACCAAAACATAATCAGATAAGAAAAACTACACATCGCAAATGGAAATACGCACCAAGAGGACGGGTAGTCCACTGCAACTGAAAACTGTCGGATAGCCCCTACATATGACCGGCTGACTACAATCATCAATATTACAAAAACTGTCATTTTGCTATTGGCGATTTTCATCATGGAATTTTTCCAGGTATACTGTAATAACTTCATACTCCCACCTCTATAATCTGCTTTTTATTTTTTTGTAGATTCCCCAGGTAAGCAGTGCCGAAAAACACAAGCTACAGCCAAAGACTGTAAGAAAGTACTGTATATCCGTCGAAAACCGATTCAAGGTCGGATATATCAGCATTACGCTGAACCAGCCCTTTCCACGATATTCCAATAATATCTGCTGTATTAAAATAGGTGTGATCAATATCAGCATTTTATTAGAAACAAACATAGACAGAAATGAAGCCGCCAATGACAAGGTCCCTGCCAGCATTCCCATTTGCAATGCACATAAAAAAACATAAGACCAGTAGTGTTCTCCGGCAATCAGTGAACCGTACATTCCTTCCATAAAAATATCCTGTAATCCCTCTGAAGTCCAAGGTATCTTTAACCTTATAGACGCAACAAACAGAAGGCTTCCAAAAACCATAGTGATCACAGACGATCCATAAACAACCACTGCCTTGGATACCACATATTTCCATGTATTTCCTCTGTTGATGCTATATCTGGCATATTTATACTCCAAATCCTCACAAAACACAGTTGCATAAGAAAATGCACAAAAAACATAGGCAATCATGATTCCGGACATACCAACAGCGAAATCGTATGTATCCAACGCATTTCCATTTACCATTCCCTCAGTAAATGCAGAATCTTCAAGTGAAAACCACATGGATATTGCAACACCCACAATGCCTAAATATATTGGATAATTTTTTATCAGACGACGGATATCCGTTTTTAAATAATGTGCTCTATTCATCCGCTTCTCTCCTTTTGTAAACGGCTCTTTTGCTACAGAAAAAAATAAATATACAAATACCTGCAGCAAAACCACTTACATCTATCAGGAATAACATCCTTTTTTTTATTTTTCTTTGTTTCTCCTTTTCTTTAATCAGCTCTTTGCTTGTTTCTAGAATTGTATCCAATTTGTCATAAGGTATCTTCATATCTCTGATTTTTCTATATATTTCTCTCTCACATTCATTCGGAGCATTTTCTATACATTTATTAAGCCTTCTTCGTTCTTCTACAATCGAATAAGGAATTGTGGATTTATTCATAAAACATCCCTTTCGCTAATCTTTTATTGCAAGAATATTTCCTTTCCTGTTTCCGCATTAATTAAGGTTACAGATTTACTTATATTATTTTCGACTACTTCAAAATACCAGATAGGATCTGCCTTATATTTTTGTTTCTCATCCAGATATACCCTCTCATAGAATTTTGCTCTTGTTACTTCATAATCAGCATCATTCAAAATGTTCTCAAATTTTTCCTCAACCATAGCAGCAATATCCTCGAAAGGCTTCAGCGAAATTTGTTGTTCTCCCTTTTCAAATTCATAAACGCCGCTAATGTTCAGATATTCTATTCCCCGGGTAGAATATATTGCCTGAACAGGAGCATTATCCGGAGTATCGTATGCCATGCTTCTGGCAATACTCATCATTTCATGAAAAACTGGAATATCTTCATATTTTTGATACGCATAAATAAAATACGCATCATCTTCCTGGCTCCAACTTTCCTTTCTTTTTTCTTCTGTTAAATAATCTTCCTGTAAATATTGTTCTTCCATATTTTTCATTGTCTGGAAACTCAAGGGGTAACAGGCAAATATAAAGTCTTCTTGATTGTATCCCAATTCATCTATTATTTTTTTTAATTCTGTAATACATTCTTCGCCACTTTTAAAAGAAACTTCCGTTTCTTCAAATACAGCTTGATTGTCTGGATTAGTTACACCGATATTTAAATAATATTTACTATTACTGCTTCCATAAGCAATGCCTTCATTTATATCAAGACTTTCATCATTTGCAAATAGATAATAGTCTTCTGGTGCCCTCCCTTCATCTACTGGAATTTCCGGCTTTTCAATTACCTCTTTTCCTTCGCCAAACATAGACCATGCTTTTTCTCTGTCACAGCAATATAACCCCTTTACATCAGCCGCCGCTATGGATTGTCCTTTTATGTTTTCTGATATTTCCAACTTGCAATTAAACTTTACCTTCCCCGAATCAGATGTTTTTTCATACTTTTTCGGGAAACTATATTCTTCTTCCATTGAAACTATTTCTTCCTCAGTCTTTTCCTTCACCTCTGCAGCGTTCTTATTACATCCAGTTAAAACCGAACATATGCATAATATCAGACAAAACCCGCTTATTTTTTTCATCATATTCTTCCTCCTAAAATTCATCTAAAGAATACCTATACCCCAACACCTTGTTCCCTTTTGTAGAAGTTCTCTTATCCATTAACTGTAAGCGCCAAATATTCCTGCGGATT
>NZ_MIEH01000048.1 GCF_001754075.1 Merdimonas faecis
CTTGAGTTTCCGCAGAATTATCCCCTTAGATAAATCTACCGTATTTCGTTATCCACAACTTTCAAAAAATGGCCAAAATATAAGGAATCCTAATCCTTTTTGATGTAAAATTAAGCTACCAAACAAAAACCTTACTAAACAAAAAAAGAAAGGGGATTCCTTATGGCTAATTCTACATCAATTACTTACCGTTTGAAAAGAAAAATTTTGACTTTTACAAATAAAATCTCCCGCAGACTTTCGAAACCAGACCGGAAGTTTACAGCAGATATGGTTTATGGCATTCTGGCGTCCAAAAGCTGCCTGCTTACGGATATTTCCGACCAGCTTCATGAAACGGTACATAAGGCAAACACTGTAAAACGACTTTCCAATCATCTCTCAACAGGTATTCCTGCCTCTGCAGCTGCTTCTTATCTTCACACTGTAAAAAGACTCGTACCATCCAATCCCGTAATCCTCATTGATGAAAGTGATATCGTAAAACCGGATGGAAAACAGTTTGAAGCTCTTGGTATCGTTCGCGATGGTTCGGAAAGTACACAGACGAAAAGTATTTATAAAAAGGGCTATCATGTAACTGAGGCCTGTGCCCTGACTGCCAGCAAGCATCCTGTCAGTGTTTTTTCCATGATCCATTCTTCTGCTGAGAAGGACTATAAATCTGTAAACACCATCACGTTTGATGCGATCAGACAGGCATCTGCTCTTTTCGGAAAGGCTACTTTTGTCATGGACCGTGGTTATGATGACAATAAGATATTTCTCATCTTCGACCACCTGAAGCAGGATTACGTGATCCGCCTGAAATCCAACCGGAAACTTCTTTATCACAACAAATGGACAAAGGCAACCGAACTGCGGAACCGGAGGAAAGGAAAAGTCAAAGCGGATGTTTTCTATAAGGGAAAAGAGCATACCGCATATCTTTCCCACGTAAAAGTTCAGATCACTGCCTCCCGGAAAAATATTTATCTGGTTCTGGTCTACGGGATCACGGAACATCCCATGATGCTTGCCACGAACAAAGAGATCCGCTCAAAAGAGGATTTGATCCGCATTGCCCGGACTTACTTTTCCAGATGGCGGATCGAGGAATATTTTCGCTGTAAAAAGCAGACTTTTCAGTTTGAAAACTTCCGGGTAAGGAAACTGGAAGCCATTAACGCTCTTAACTTTTATATTACTTTAGCCATGGCATTTTTAGCTCAGGAAGAATCAAGTCCTGAGACAAACGCCCTGAAAGTTTCAATCATGCAGGAAGCAGATCCAATCAAGGATAAAGTCAGTTTCTGCTATTATCGGCTGGCAAAGGGCATCTCCGGCATACTGTCATATGCCAAAGAGGGCATCCGGCTCTGGTACCGGACAAAGCGTCCGGCGTACCGTCAACTCTGTCTTAAGCTGACCGCTTAAATAGATAAAAGAATATGTCTCCCAAAGTCCGGTTCCGGCGGGGCTTATTAAAGTGCCTCTACGCTCAGTACTGCCACTCTGAATTTCTCAAAAAATCGGCAGATTGGCACTTTGGGTAGACATAGCTATTTTTTTATTGCAGTTTGCGGAAACTCAAG
>NZ_MIEH01000049.1 GCF_001754075.1 Merdimonas faecis
CTTGAGTTTCCGCAGAATTATCCTCATAAGACAAATCTGCTGCGTTTATTATCCACAACTTTCAAAAAATGCCCAAAATATAAGGAATCCTGTTCCTTTTTGATGTAAAATTAAGCTACCAAACAAAAACCTTACTAAACAGAAAGAAAGGGGATTCCTTATGGCTAATTCTACATCAATTACTTACCGTTTGAAAAGAAAAATTTTGACTTTTACAAATAAAATCTCCCGCAGACTTTCGAAACCGGACCGGAAGTTTACAGCAGATATGGTTTATGGCATTCTGGCATCCAGAAGCTGCCTGCTCACTGATATTTCCGACCAGCTTCATGAAACGGCACAGAAGGCGAATACTGTAAAACGACTTTCCAATCATCTTTCAGAAGGAACGCCGGCTTCTGCGGCTGCTTCTTATCTCCATACCATAAAGAGACTCGTTCCCTCTGAACCAGTGGTCCTCATTGATGAAAGTGATATCGTAAAACCAGATGGAAAACAGTTTGAAGCTCTTGGTATCGTTCGCGATGGTTCTGAAAGCACACAGACGAAAAGCGTTTATAAAAAAGGATACCATGTAACAGAGGCCTGTGTTCTGACTGCCGGCAAGCATCCTGTCAGCGTTTTTTCTATGATCCATTCTTCTGCCGAAAAAGACTATAAATCTGTAAACACGATCACGTTTGATGCAATCAGACAGGCCGCTGCTCTTTTCGGAAAAGCCACCTTTGTTATGGACCGCGGTTATGATGACAATAAGATGTTTCTCATCCTCGGCCAGCTGAAGCAGGATTACGTGATCCGCCTGAAATCCAACCGGAAACTTCTTTATCACAACAAATGGACAAAGGCAACCGAACTGCGGAACCGGAGAAAAGGAAAAGTCAAAGCGGATGTTTTCTATAAGGGAAAAGAGCATACCGCATATCTTTCCCACGTAAAGGTTCAGATCACTGCCTCACGGAAAAATATTTATCTGGTCCTGGTCTATGGGATCACGGAACATCCCATGATGCTGGCTACAAACAAAGAGATCCGTTCAAAGGATGATGTGATCCGCATTGCCAGGGCCTACTTTTCCAGATGGCGGATTGAGGAATATTTTCGCTGTAAAAAGCAGACCTATCAGTTTGAAAACTTCCGTGTAAGGAAACTGGAAGCCATTAATGCACTTAACTTTTATATTACTTTAGCTATGGCATTTTTAGCGCAGGAAGAATTAAGTTCTGAGACAAACGCCCTGAAAGTTTCAATCATACAGGAAGCAGATCCGATCAAGGATAAAGTCAGTTTCTGCTATTATCGGCTGGCAAAAGGCATCTCCGGCATACTGTCATATGCCAAAGAGGGCATCCGGCTCTGGTACCGGACAAAGCGTCCGGCGTACCGTCAACTATGCCTTAAGCTGACCGTTTGAATAGATAAAAGAATATGTCTCCCCAAGCCCGGTTCCGGCGGGGCTTATTAAAGTGCCTCTATTCTTGGTACTGCCATTCTAGGACTCTCAAAAAAACGGCAGATTAGTACTTTGGGAAGACATACTCATCTTTTTATTGCAATTCGCGGAAACTCAAG
>NZ_MIEH01000005.1 GCF_001754075.1 Merdimonas faecis
TGCAATTCGCGGAAACTCAAGCAAACAAAGCAATAGGAGGTATCCCATGAATGAAAACAGCTCTATCCAAACCATACCCAAACAAAACACTTTGCAAGACATCCTCATAAATGATGTCCGTAGGAAAATATCCGAAGCAGCCATTGATGCAGAAAATGTATCTAAAGAAAAATATGCGGCAAAAGCAAAAATGATTGAAGCCGCCACTGATATGTCCACAAAAGAAAAACTGGATGCAATGGACAAAAACTATGATCGTAGAAATCAAGAGCGTTGGCAGAATGTACTCTACTTCGCTGTAGTATCTCTTAGCGCAGTCGGGCTTACTGTCGGAAGTCCTGTAGCTGTAAAGAATATCCGCAAGCACCTTACAGCTGCATAACCTAAGATAAAAACGGCCTCACCACTGGATAATTGACTCCGGTAGCGAGGCTGTTTTTAGTTTGTTTTACTCATTAAGGCAATGTAAAACTTTTTCTGTAAATATGCTATCAAAGGATCTTTGGGATACTCCCGAATCTTATTTACAGACTTTTCTTCTCCGTCTTTCCTTATCAATCCTGAGATTAAAAATTTCAAAGTCTTTCCATGCACTATTTACTTATAGACATTAATATATATTCAACCTTATCCAAAAGATAATCAGAAGGTTCTTCTCCCTTTTCTTTCATTGATAACATTGTAATTAAATCATTATCATTCAAACTGATAATTAATTTCCCACTTTCACGCAAACAGCCTAATGCTGCCTTTTTAGCATTTTGATCAAACCCTTTCCGAGATATAATAAACGCAACATTCTGTAATGCTACAGGAAATAAATACTTTTCTGTATTATAAATCAAATTTTGCGAAATATAATCAGAATAATTTTTGTATTCGAACACCACAAATTTTGTATGATAAAAGGACATAAGGAATTTCCAAAATGCCGTCGTTCCTTTTAGTGAACATAATAAATCTATTTGAAACATCTCATCATTTGTTCTGTGTTGTTCCAATACTCTATAAAATTCTGTTTCAAAAAGAATTTTTACTATTTCTGTGCAAATATGCTCAAATTTTTTATCCGCTTTTCCTAATTTCCCCGGCTTACAACTTTCTAGTATCTCCATATATTTTTTTACCAAGGAGGTCTCTTTCTCGTCTGAAACAATTTCTTTCTGCTCAATTTCTACATTTATTGGTCTCTTTGGATTCAATGCCAGAGATGAATATGGAAGGCAACCTGTTAATAAACTTATAAGTTTCTTATTTTCCTCACACAAATATATCAAATTGTTTATATCCCATACTACTATATGGTATCGTTTATAAATTTCATTTTTGGAATCTTCATCAATTCCACATAGCAAAACAATAATAAAAGAATATTTCTTATCAGGATTTTTCTGTGTCAGAGAGTCCTTATATAACAAAATTTGTTTTATTGCATTGTCAAAATTAAATTTAGAATTGTATAAACTCCGATAAGAGTTAACTTCCATCACTACTGTTTTATTATCCTTTTGCGCTACAATATCTGCTCGCAAATTTTTATCGTCTAATATTTTTTTCTCCTTTTTTATATCTTGATATCCATGTTTTTTTAATAGTGGGATCAAAAATATTTCAACCAGTTGTCGTTCATTAGGATAAATATCATATCCATCATTTATAGCTTCGCGAATAGAATATACGAACAAGCATGCTGCATCACCAAACCAACCTTCTAATGATTCTGTGTTTTGTAATACCCCTAAAAATTTTACATGGCTATCAAGTAAAAAACCAAAACACTCTCCACGCTTTACAAATTGTGCCTCATCACAAATAATTAAATCGAATTGTTGTAATCTGGATTGGTTTCGCATTACATCCTGATACGTCGTAACCAATAATTTTTCTGTTGTCATTTCGCATACATTTGATGCAACATCTAAATTACAATTTTCTCGCAAAAACACAGTTCTAATCTGGTCGCAAATAATGCGCCCTGATGTTAAAATAGCCACTGAAAGATTATCCCCATATTCTTGCTGTAACGCCTGGACTGACGACACAATTATAGTAGTTTTTCCAAGCCCTGGCGATAAACATATTTTAGCTTTGGTCACACTTGAACGAAAAAACTTACATACTTTATTTACTGCATCTTTCTGATAAGATCTCAAATATTCCAATTGTAAGGTAACTCCTCTTCTAGTACCAGGACATACTTGTCGTGGGCACCCATTTATAACATATTAATTGACAGCTTAGTAATATCTAGTACATTCTCAAAAATAAACTCTCGAGTATTCGTTGAAACACCCTATTCCCCCTGGTATTCTTCGAACAAATCCATGTCTAATGTCTTGACTGAAAAAGTCTTCTTTGTACTTACTCCAAAATCATGCTCTATCATGTTATATGCAAGTTTTTCGCCATCCATCAAAATAATATGCTGCCCCTTAGCATATTCAATTGCCTGTTTCGTAAATTTAGACGTTGTAACAAATAAACCTTTTCCTCCTTTTCCGGCAATAGCTCCAACAAATGCCTGCACTTCTGGTCGCCCTACAGAATGATCAAGCCCCCAATGCTTGATCTGCACATAAATCAAACCAAATCCCAATTTATCTTCCATGATAATACCATCAATACCTTCATCATTGGTTCTTGGTGTTGTGCTATATGCATTTTCAAATGTCCCATATCCCATTTTTGCCATAAGATCAAGTACCATTTTTTCAAATACAGTCGGAGATAATTTCATGACTTCAGTTAAAACATCATCCGCCAAACTTTGATTAATTTTTTTGAAAGCAGCTTCAAAAACATCATCCGGGGTATCTGTTTCCTGCACTTCCGTATCTTTTTGATCGCTTTGTTTATTTTCTTCCGTTTTTCCTATAAATTCTCTAAAAGAATCATAGCGAAGCAAATACTTCAAATCAATTACATCTGGAGCATCACGCACAACCTTCATCCCTTCCTCTGTAATCCGAAACACAGCTCTAGCAGGACTATCAATCAAGCCTGCCTTTTTCAAATATGTTCTTGCCCATCCGATGCGATTTGATAAATAAGTCTGCGTTCCACTTGGCACTAATGCGGAAACTTCTTCTTCAGTCAACTGAAAATAATTTATTATGTATACTTTTAGCTCTTTCATTGTATGCGTTTGTCCATCTGAAAGACATTCCAAAATTGGTTTATGCATTTTATAATATTGCGGTACTGTCATATTTTTTCTCCTCTATATTCCATAATCATAATGTAAATAAGTCCTAATTTATTCACCCACTAAAATGTTTGATACCACTCATCAATTTGCATTAATTATACTATTTTAACAGAACATTTACTACACTATTTCTACAAAAAGGCACATTTTGACACTCTCAGGCAAGAAGATAAACCACAAATCTTTACAAAACAAAGCTCTAAAAGTTCAAATAATACATTCCCCCACATACACTAAGCATCGTCCCCGATTCCGCACCCTCTTCCCCCCCACATCCCCACTAGCCTTTTCCCCCGTTATGCGCTATGATGATATCAGCTAAATCTTCCAGGAAAGGACTGAATACTATGAGCAAAAAAGTTGTCGTTATCGGCCTCGGCCATCTGGGCGCTCACGTCTCTCAGATGCTGGCCCTTCGGGGAATCGCCGACGAGATTGTCGGCATCGACTATAACAAGAGAAAGGAATGGGGCGAGATCCAAGACCTCTCGGATATGCTTCCCTATCTGGGCACACAGACTAAGATCCGAAGCGGTAACTATGAGGATCTTGCAGACGCAGACATCGCGGTTCTGACCGCCTGTGGAAAGATCTGCGATGAAGACCGGCTCCAGGAGCTCTCCGGATCCATCGCAGTGATCGACCAGATCCTGCCCGAGGTGCAGAAAAATCATTTCCACGGGACGATGATCGTACTAACCAATCCCTGTGACCTGATCGCATATTATGTCAACCAGAAGATCAATGCGGACGTGATCGGTACAGGAACCGCCCTCGACTCCGCAAGACTCCGGAGCCGCGTGGCCGCCGCGCTGAATCTTGCACCCTCTGATATCCAGGGATACTGTATCGGCGAACACGGCGACAGCCAGACCATCCTCTGGTCGCAGACCCGGGCAGGCGGCGTCCTTGCGGACAATCTTTTAACCCCAGAGCAGATGCGCCAGATCGAACAGGACACCATCTCCGCAGGATGTGAGATCGCCCTTCACAAGGGAAGTACAGAATTTGGGATCGGCATGGCTGCCTGCGAGATCATCCAGGCCATCTTAGGCGACGAGCACCGGATCCTTCCCTGCTCGGTGGATCCCAAAGGCGCCTACGGACAGAGCGGCCTGTTTACCAGTGTTCCCTGCATCATCTCCAGAGAAGGCGCCGTTCCGCTGAAGGAATTGGATCTGACTTCCGATGAGATGGCAAAGTTTACGGCAAGCTGCGACATGTTAAAAGACATGATCCAAAAGATGTCTTAATCCAGGGGCAGCCGATAGGTGACAAAAGTCTCCATCGGCTGTCCTCCGTTATTTTGGTAAAATTTCATAGAAGGCGTGTTCCAGTCCAGGCACAGCCATTCCATCCTGCCTCCGCCCATTCGTCTGGTTTCTTTTTTCAGTTCTTCAAACAAGGCCTTCCCATATCCTTTTCCTCTGTATTCTTCCAGCACGATCAGTGCGTCGATAAAGATACCGGAACGCCCCAGATATCCCGAAAAATTCCGGAAGAACAAGGCGCAGCCCACTTCCCGGCCTTCTGCTATGACAAACAGCGCCCGCGCTCCGTTCTCCCTTCCAAGCTCTTCTGCCAGCATCGAGGCCGTCGAGACCAGATGCTCTTCCGCCTTCTCATATTCCGACAGTCTCTTTAAAAATTCCAGCACCAGGCCGGCATCTTTTTCTTCTGCATAACGAAACGTCATTTTCTTTTCCTCCTGTTTTTGATATCTCCACATTAACAAATTTCATCTATATTGGCAATTAATTATCTGAATTCTCTTTATTATCGTTAAATATTTAATATATTTGTTATTTTTTATTCTGTTGTATTTACTATTTTGTTATGATAAAATAAGTAAAAAATATATTTTGATTATCATTTTCAAAGAAGGGAGAGATGCTAATGAAAGGTTACGCAATGTTAAAGATCGGTGAATCTGGCTGGATTGAAAAGCCAAAACCGGAATTCGGTCCTCTGGACGCCATCTGTAAACCACTGGCTGTCGCAATCTGTACCTCCGACGTCCATACCCTGTGGGAGGGAGCCATCGGCGAGCGCCACAACATGATCCTGGGACACGAGTGCTGTGCCGAGGTTGTGGAAGTTGGTTCTCTGGTCAAAGACTTTAAGCCGGGAGACCGTGTACTGGTACCGGCTATCACACCAGACTGGAACTCCCTGGAAGCACAGGCCGGATATTCCATGCACTCCGGCGGCATGCTGGCAGGCTGGAAATTCTCCAACTTTAAGGACGGCGTATTCTCCGAATATTTCCATGTCAACGACGCAGACGGAAACCTGGCGCTGCTCCCCGAAAATATTACTCCTGTGGACGCATGCATGCTTTCCGACATGGTTCCTACGGGATTTCACGGCGTAGAGCTTGCTGACGTACAGTTCGGCGACACTGTGCTGGTGATCGGAATCGGCCCGGTTGGCCTGATGGCTGTAGCCGGAGCAAACTTACGCGGAGCCTCCAGGATCATCGCAGTGGGCACCCGTCCGGCCTGCGTAGAGGCAGCGAAGGGATATGGAGCCGTAGACTTCATCAGCTATAAATATGGAACCATCGAGGACCAGGTTCTTGCTATGACCGATGGAAAAGGCGTGGATAAGGTAGTGGTAGCCGGAGGCGGCTGCGAGACCTTTGAATCCGCTGTCAAAGCGCTGAAGCCCGGCGGCAAGATCGGCAATGTCAACTACCTGGGAAGCGGAACCTACGTCAACATCCCGCGGGCAGAATGGGGCGTTGGCATGGGCCACAAACAGATCAGCGGCGGCCTGATGCCCGGCGGACGTCTGCGCATGGAAAAGCTTGGTTCCCTGGTATCCGCAGGCAGGTTAGACGTTCATCCTCTGGTGTCCCACGTGTTTAACGGCTGGGATCACCTGGAAGAAGCTTTATTTATGATGAGAGACAAACCAAAGGATCTGATCAAACCAGTGGTAAATCTGGAATAACAGGTAAAGAGAGGGCTCCCGATGAAAATATTGATTATCTCCGGTTTCCTGGGTGCAGGAAAAACCACTTTTATTAAAGAAATGTCCCGGAAAATGCAGCGGGATTTTGTGGTCATGGAAAATGAATACGGTGAGACCAACATGGACAGCGCCTTCCTGAAAGGGCAGGAAAACTTAAATATCTGGGAATTGACAGAAGGTTGTATCTGCTGTTCCACAAAGTCGGACTTCGCCTCTTCCATCCTGACCATAGCTAACACCCTGGACCCGGAATATCTGATCGTGGAGCCCACCGGCGTAGGCGTTCTTAGCAACGTCATCCGCAATATTCAGCAGATTGAATATGAACGGATCACATTATTGAGTCCGATCACTATTGTGGATGCAGACTGCTTCCACCGCTGCATGAACGACTACCCGGATATCTATATGGACCAGCTGCGGTCCGCAGGCACCATCGTCATCTCGAAACGCAGCTTTATTTCCAGGGAAGAAGAAAACCAGTTTGTAAGCCAGCTGAAAGATCTGGCTCCCGGCGTGAAAGTTCAGGCAGAGCATTATTCACATCAGGACATATCCTGGTGGAAGGGCCTCCTGGAAAGGGATCTGAAAGGAAATGTACTGGAAGCCGCAGATCAGACCGCGCCGGATCTGGAAACCTTCGCACTAAAGGATACCTCCTTCTCCGGCGGCACAGATCTTCTGTGCTTTCTGGAGGATCTGGTCCGCGGAGAATTTGGCAGTATCTGCCGCGCAAAAGGAATCGTAAATTCCGACTGTCTTGCAGTCCGCTTTGACGTAGTCGATACCGCCTACAGCATCACAGGTTTTGACGGCGAGGACACTTCTCAAGGCGTGTTTATCGGCAGAAATATAAAAAGGAATACACTGCGGAAGCGTCTGCTCCCACAGTATATTCCCGGTTCTTCCTTACGTCTTCCCAAACGCGGCACAGACAGGCTCTCTACTGCCCGGCCAGCGAATACACCCACATAGCTTTGATCTGGCCCTGGATCTCGGCGTAGCTCCAGGTACGCGCGCTGTTTTCTTCACTAAACGGATCATTGATCCTGATCTGGCCGTTTTCATAGCCGGTCATGACAATAAAGTGACCGTTCTGGGTAAAATATCCCGGCCCCATGCTGCAGATCACCGGATGTCCGGCCGAAAGCTCTGCCGCCAACTGCTGCTCTGTCAGGAAACCACTGTAACAGGACAGCCCCCAATTGGCTCCGGCCTCCTGCATGAACGCCCAATAGGTATTGTTCTCTTCATCCACATAGCTGTTTTCTGTCCCGTAAGCCGCCACCTTGGCCGGTGTGATCGTCGGATCATGGTTAAGCCCGGCGGCCACCATGGCCATACATGTGGGCCCGCAGCCACTGACTGCCACCACGCTGGTTCCATATGGCGCATAGCCCCAGCGTTCATCCCACTGGATCAGCAGCGGGATCTGTCCTTCTACATAATCATCTCCGATATCTTCTGCATAGATCTGTCCCTGCTTTTCTCCATAGGCCTCCACATAATCCACCGTGGCCGGATTCTTGTCCAGAAGCTCTATAACGCCCTTGGGATATCCCTGAACAGTCGCCTGGATCCTCACCTGCTCCAGATGCTCCTCCGGGGTCTCCACCGAAAGCCCCGCCTCCTGCCTTGCCTGATCCCACAGTTCTTTCTGCTGTTTCGTTTGTGTGATGGCCACTGCTTCTTTTTCCTGATTCCCGCCGAGAAAATGATAGCCCAGAATTCCGATGCACAAAACCAACGCCAGTCCGATCATGGCCCAATATCGCCGCACTTGCTGTTTTCTTTTGGATGGATTCTTCTGTCCTGTCAATGTCATCTGCCGCTCACCCTTCCCTTTTCTGGCGTATTTCTATAGTATCATTGTATAACCGTGCACGTTTCAACACGTTCTTCGATGTCCAAACTCAATTTACTTCTATTTTTCTTTTTCTATTTTAGGCAAATTATTTAAACTCACATTTTCCAATGTCTGTAGCTGCTGTACCGCCAATTGTCGAAGCAATTTCATCCTCTCTTTCTGATTCTTACACTGATTTATTAAAACGGCATTATAGCTTTCTAAATTTGCCAGTACCAGTAACTGATTCAATGTTGCTAAGTCCCGCATATTCCTTTTAACAGTCGGATTTTCATCTTTCCATTGCCTAGCCGTCTTTCCAAACAAAACAACATTCAGCATATCTGCTTCATTCGCATAGGTATATGCCACCTGTGCAGGCGTCAATTCTGTTGGAATTAGATTCTCTTTAATTGCATCTGTATGTATCCTGTAATTCAATTTGGAAATCTCTCTATTCAAATTCCAATTCAAAGACAATCGACTGTTTTCATCTGTCTTCAACCGCCTATAGTCTTTCATAATATACAACTGGAACTCTGGAGAAATCCATGTCGCAAAAGACATGGCAATATCGCTATGAGCGTATGTTCCTCCATAGCGTCCTGCTTTTGAAACAATACCAATAGCATCTGTCGCTTCAATCCATTTCTTAGGTGACATTGTAAAAGCATTCGCGCCAGCCTGTTTTCTAAACCCCTCGAATTCGAGGGGTTTAAAATCTGGATTATGCAGCCTTTCCCAGAGACCTAAAAATTCTATCACATCCCGATTCCTCATCCAGTTTTGAATAACTGCTGCCGGATCATCGCTCTTATATCGGGCAATATCCGTCAAGGAAATAAATTCATTTTCAAAATCCTGCGTATAAATTCCAATATCAACTCCGGCCGCATGAATTGTATCTTTAATTATTCTCCCCATTGTACCTCCCATAAGCATACCATATCCCGTATGCGGTCAAACAGCTCTTTCCAGTAGTTACCGCCGCCCAGATTTTTCAGCCGCTCATCATCCAGCGTAAAACCTTTTATCATGTACTCTTTCAATCGTTCGGTAGCCCACCGGCGGAAATTTGTAGCAATTTTTGATTTTACTCTATACCCAAGAGAAATAATCATATCAAGATTATAATGTGTTATATTATATTTTTTCCCGTCAGCAGCAGTTGTTCGGAATTTCCGAACAACTGAATTTTCTTCCAGTTCGCCCTCTTCAAAAATGTGTTTGATATGTTCACTGATATTAGATTTACTCGTTTGATATATGATAATTTCGCTTTCAACGTTTTTAGAAATATCTCTTTTATTCTCCACCTTTTCCCCCTCCTAGTAACCTGCTTGACCTTTTATTGTTGACGCATGTTTCTATCTTTTGTAGTGTTCATTATACAACACTGCCCTTCCAGGACACAACTTAAAGAAATCTTAAATTTCCTCTTGCATTTTCCAAAAAAAGATGATATGATATAATACGTTCACGGGAAATTTCATAACAAATCATCATGCGGGTGTAGTTCAATGGTAGAACACCAGCCTTCCAAGCTGGATACGTGGGTTCGATTCCCATCACCCGCTCTTTTTATATCCAAATTTCTATTTTCAATTACATTAAGACAAGGAGGCTTACTATGAAGATCGTATTTCTGGACGCCAAGACCATCGGAGACGACATTGACCTTTCCGCATACGACACTCTGGGCGAAGTGGTAAAATATTCTTTTTCCCAGCCGGAAGAAGTACCAGAACGCGCAGCGGATGCCGATGTACTCATTGTCAATAAGATCCGGATCGACGAGGCCGCTGTCGGACGTGCCGACCATCTGAAACTGGTCTGTGTCACGGCCACCGGCACCAACAATCTGGATAAGGATTACCTGGAACGCCGGGGCATCGCCTGGCGGAACGTTGCAGACTACTCCACGCAATCCGTGGCCCAGCACACCTTTGCCATGCTGTTTTTCCTGCTGGAAAAGCTGCGCTATTATGATGACTATGTAAAAGAAGGCCGCTATATCAATGATACGGTCTTTACACATTTTGCCGAACACTTTTATGAACTGAAAGGGAAAACCTGGGGAATCATCGGTCTTGGAAATATCGGCAGAAGGGTAGCCGCCATCGCAGAAGCCTTTGGCGCAGAAGTGATCTATACTTCCCCCTCCGGGAGCGCGCCCCAGGAAGGGTATCACCAGGTAGATCTGGACACTCTCCTGGCGGAATCAGACATCATTTCCGTTCATGCACCGCTGAATCAGTATACAGAAAACCTGATCAGCAAAAATGCTTTAAAGAAAATGAAAAAAACCTGCATCTTTCTGAATCTGGGCCGGGGTCCCATCGTAAACGAACAGGATCTGGCCGATGCACTGATGCAGGGTGAAATTGCGGCAGCCGGACTGGACGTACTCTGCCAGGAGCCCATGAGCAGCGACAATCCGCTTATGGCCATAAAGGACAGCCGAAAGCTTTTTATCACACCGCACATCGGCTGGGCCAGCGTAGAATCCAGAACCCGGCTGATGGATATTATTTTTCATCAGATCAAAGAATTTTTCGCACTGCCATAAGAAGCGACCCGGCCGCCAGATACAGGTCGGCCAGGTTTGCAGTCAGCTTGGAAAAGAAGGAAGACCTGGTCCGAAAACCAATATAGTCTACCACTTTTCCGCGAAGCAGCCGGTCCAGCAGGTTCCCGGCTGCTCCTGCGGCTGCAAGGGTACTTCCTGTCTTTTCGATCCAGTGTCCCTTCCTCCATATCAGGCTGAGCCACCATGCAAAAACGGGAACCGCAGCAGCCACAGATACATTTCGCACGATTTTGGGCTGATCCTCTAAGGTCCCAAGCGCAAATCCGGGATTGTGGATCCGCCTCAGAAGAAGTTTTCCTCCGGCGATCCTACGCTCTTCCCCCGGCTCCATATAGTCTTCCACATACTGCTTCATCACTTCGTCCGCCCCCAGGAGTACGGCGAACATTCCCGGCATCCATCTGCGCATTTACATTCCCTCTTTGATCCGGACGATCTCTTCTTCCTGTCTCTCGATGGTCTCTTCCCGTTTCTCAATGGCTTCACAGAATGTGATATAGTCCGTATCACGGATCTCTCCATGCTGAAACTTCTCATATACCATCCGTCCGATATCGATCAGATCTCTTTCGTTCGCTCTTTTCAGAGACCGGATATCACTTTTGATTTTCTGGATTTCCAGCGTGTCTCCAGTCTTTTTCCCAAGTTCCTCAACTACTTCTGAAATTTTCTGCTCTACGTCCTTGAAAAAATCTGCCATCTCTTTCCTCTCCTTTTATCTTTCGCCTGGACCTTCACAGCTGCCGGAGCCGGTCCAGAGACTGGTACACATTCAGCGTCCCGTATCCCCACTCCCGGTTAGGATATTCCATAAAGTCCCGCTTCCCCGCCCCCAAAATGATCGTATTGCGGATCTGTATAGAATTAACGCCCCCGACGCCCGGCTGCTCTTTCAGCCATTCCATCAGCAGGGCCGATGCTCCTGCGGCAATGCCTGCTGCCGCACTGGAACTGGTCCGTGAGACAAACTCTCCTCCAATCCCCGCACCTGTCACCTCTGTTCCCGGCGCTGCATAATCCGGCTTAATGATTTCATTTCTAGTATACCCTCTCCCGGAATGAATATCAACTCCATTGTCCCTTCCGTTGTAATACGCCACCGTCATGGCTGCCCGGGAGCTGCCTGGTTCCGTCACTGTAGTATCCGCATCTGCCTCCAGGAAAAACACCTCGCCTGACAGAAATTCCTGCACCGGCAGCCAGATATGTACATCACCCACCGCCCGCTGCACCGACAGAAGCTCCAGCTTCCACACCCCTTCTGCCGGCTCTGTAAACCTGAGGAAGATCAGCTGGGAATCATTATTCTCCAGCAGCAGACGATACTCCAGCGTCACCTCCGTGCCATCAAAGGTAAAAAACAGATTGTATTTCTGCCCCTGCCTGAGAGAGATCGGACTGGTACGCTCTCCGGAGGGCGAGATCAGAGCCACGGTTACCACATCCGGAAGCCTGGCCCAGATCTCCGCTGAAAATCCGGCCACTCCTTCTCCCACCCGTATCTCCGCCGTCACGCTTTCCTGATTTTCTAAAAAGCGATGGTGAAAATGATGACGGTTCGCCGCCTCATTGCCGCCGCCGATGACTACCACCCGATCCATTGTATAAGCATACGTATCTAAAAGTGCGGAAAGAAGTGTCGATCCGTTATGGCCTCCGAAATTTGTCCCCATGGCAAGGCAGATCACCAGAGGCATCTGTTCCTGTTCCGCCAGCCTGTTTAAATAAGCGAGTCCCAGGATGATATCATTTTCCTGATAGCAAAGCGCATCCGGCCGGATCGCATAAAAAGCTTTCAGATAGTCCTTAGCCGGCTTCAGTTTTACCACCGCGATCTTTGACTCCGGCGCCGCACCGACGAAGCGGTGTACCGGATCGGCGCTTCCGCAGGCTACGCTGGCAAGAAATGTTCCGTGCCCTTCCAAGTCCGTGCTCGGTACCAGTTCCAGCGGATCCTCCTCCCGAAGGGCCTCATTGATCTGTTCCTCGGAAAAGGCGCTTCCGTAATCAAATCCCCGCGGCGGCGTTCCATTCCCCAGTGTCTGATCCCAGATACCTGCTATCCGGGTTCTGCCGTCCAGAGTTCGGAACACCGGATTTGTATAGTCAATGCCCGTATCTACAAATCCGATCATAATCCCCTCTCCCATGGTCATCAGCGTCGGGAAATTCTGCACCGCACTGATCCCTGCCGTATTGACCGCATCCATGTCCAGAGGCGCATAACAGTTTGGAATGGAATGATACCCATATTCATAAAAGGATAACGATCCCCTTCCTTCCGCTTTTAAATACAGCACCCGGTATCCATGATCTCCTTCCTGAAAGCAGTATTCCCCTGCCTCCAATCCTCCGATCTGATTCTCCCTGTAATTGGGAATCAGAAAATCCCAGTATTCCTGAGACATGATCTTCTCCCTGCAAGACTGATCCGCCATAAAAAAACACCTCATATATTTAAGCCGGGAAATCTTTCCCTACGCTCAAATATATGAGGCATCCTGTTCTGTCATGACTACGAAAGCCTTGGCACCTCCTGGCCCCGAAGCTGGATGATCGGGCCGCCTGTTCCTTCTATGTATTCTCTGGTGATGGTCACCTGGCCGATGCTGTCATCTTTTGGAATCTCATACATGATATCCAGCATAAATTCCTCGATGATCGCCCGGAGGGCCCTGGCACCGGTATCTTTTTTCATTGCTTTCTCGGCAATGGCTGTCAGCGCGCCGTCATCGAAGTCCAGCTTGACCTCGTCAAGCGCCAGCAGCTTCTGGTACTGCTTCAGGATCGCATTTTTTGGTTCCTTTAAAATCTTCACCAGCATATCTTCATTCATTCCATCCAGAGTGAATACGATTGGGAGCCTTCCAAGGAACTCCGGGATCATCCCGAAATTCCGCAGATCCTCTGTCGTCACCTTGGAGAGAATCGTCTTGTCATGGTTATATTTATCCTTAAGATCCGCACCGAATCCGATGGAGGACTGTTTTGTCAGCCGTTCCTTTATGATCCCTTCCAGATCCGGGAAGGCTCCTCCGCAGATAAACAGAATATTTTTCGTATTAACTGTGGTCAGCGGCACCATGGCATTTTTGCTGTTGGCGCCCACCGGCACCTCCACGTCGCTTCCCTCCAGGAGCTTTAACATGCCCTGCTGCACGGACTCGCCACTCACATCCCGCTGGCTGGTATTTTTCTTTTTGGCGATCTTATCAATCTCATCAATGAATATGATTCCCTGCTCTGCCTTCTCCACATCGTTATCAGCAGCTGCCAGAAGCTTGGAAACCACGCTCTCGATATCGTCTCCGATATATCCTGCCTCTGTGAGCGAGGTGGCATCTGTGATGGCAAGAGGCACATCCAGGATCCTTGCCAGAGTCTTGACCAGATACGTCTTTCCGGAACCGGTAGGTCCGATCATCAGCATATTGGATTTCTCGATCTCGATATCATCCATGGTATCTGTAGCGACTCTTTTATAATGATTATATACCGCCACAGACATGGCCTTCTTGGCGTATTCCTGTCCTACCACGTATTCATCCAGGCTGGCCTTGATCCTATGGGGCGCCGGGATGTTGCGGATGTCAATCAAAGGCTTTCTTTCTTCGCCCTCTTTTTTCTTTTTCACCTTCTGCTGCTTTGGGATACTCTGCTCCAGATCTGACATATTCATAAAATGCACGCCCGGCATATTCAAAAGCTGGCTGTAGTCGATCTGACCGCCCTTCATGGCGTCAAAGCTCTTCTGCATACAGTCGCCGCACACGCAGATATTATTGGGAAGATCGATCATCTTTCCGGCAATACTTTCCGGTCTGTGGCAGATAAAGCAGATCTTTTCATATTCGTCTTCTTTATGTTCTTTTGAATCTTTGCTTTCGGTGGCGGTGGTCTCTACGGTTTCAATCTCTGTGTTTTCATTTCTGTCTTGTTCCGACATCGTCCATCCCTCTTTCTAAACCTTTTGTTCTCCCCGGACCATTTCAAGGAAGGTTTCCTCGGAAATGATGGGGATCCCAAGTTCATTTGCTTTTTTGTTTTTCGATGATGTGGACGCCACATCATTATTGATCAGATAATTCGTCTTTGATGTAACAGATCCTGTCACTTTTCCTCCCAGACTTTCGATCAGCGTTTTTACTTCATTCCGGTTGGCAAAATGTTCCACGCTTCCCGTGATCACAAAGTTGACCCCCGCGAAGATCTGCTCCTTCTCTTCTCCCTCTTCCTCCGGGAGCACCAGCTCCTTCAGAAGATTCCGGAAGCTCTCTAAATGCTTCTCCTGCCGGAAGTAAGTGACAAATGCCCCGGCGATGACGCCGCCCACACCAGAGATAGCGCTTAGGTCTTCCTCTGACGCCTGCAGCATTGCCTCTACATCATTCCTGAATTCTTTGCAGATCATCTTGGCGTTGGCAAGCCCGATATTTGCGATCCCCAGTCCGTAAATAACTCTTGGAAGGGTGGTCGTCCTGGCCTTCTCAATACTTTCAGCCAGGTTCTGGTAGGATTTTTCTCCAAAGCCTTCCATCCTGCAGATTTCCTCCCGGTAACGCTCCAGATGGAAGATATCTGCATACTCTTTAATATACCCCATCGCAATGAATTTTTCCAGTGTTGCTTCTGATAATCCTTCAATATTTAATGCGTCCCGGCTGACAAACAAGGCAAAGGATTTCAAGTGCTTGGCCTGACAGTCCGGATTGGTGCAGTAAAGGGTCTTTGCATTGCCATCCTTTCGGATTTCCGTCTTTCCTCCGCAGACCGGACAGGCATCCGGAATATCCTTCACCCCGCTCCTTGTCAGATTCTCCGCGATCTGAGGGATGATCATATTGGCCTTATAGACCTCAATGGTGTCTCCCACACCCAGCTCCAGCTCTTCCATGATGCTTAGATTGTGGACACTGGCACGGCTTACCGTGGTTCCTTCCAGCTCTACCGGTTCAAAAATGGCAACCGGATTGATTAGCCCGGTCCTGGACGGGCTCCACTCGATTTCTGTAAGCCTGGTTTCCCGCACCTCGTCCGCCCACTTAAAGGCATAGGAAT
The DNA here is from genome assembly GCF_001754075.1 of Merdimonas faecis. GTDB lineage: Bacteria > Bacillota > Clostridia > Lachnospirales > Lachnospiraceae > Merdimonas > Merdimonas faecis. The sequence continues at coordinate 15,679 of NZ_MIEH01000005.1, forward strand.
CCCGCGGAAATTTGGAGGTTCTTCCCAGTGATTGCCCATAGGCGATATCGTCATAGGTCAGCACAAGGCCGTCGGATGGGAAATCATTGTCTTTGATCTTCCGGGCAAACTCCTCCACCGTGCTCCGCACTGTGTCTCTTGTTACCATGCGGTACTCCACGACCTCAAATCCCTGAGACGCAAGCCACTCCATCTGCTCTTTTCTGGAATTGTGAAAATCAACACCTCCGGCCTGCACCAGTGTAAATGCATAGAATCTCACGTTCCGCTTCGCTGTGATCTCATTATTTAACTGACGGACCGATCCGCTGCACAGATTTCTTGGATTCTTATACCGGGCGTCTGCATCTGCGATCTCCTCATTGATCTTTTCAAAATCCTTGTAGCCGATGACCGCTTCTCCCCGCAGGATCAATTCCCCTTTATAACTGATCTTTAGCGGAACGTTCCGGAACACCCTGGCGTTGGCTGTCACAACCTCCCCCACTTCTCCGTTCCCTCTGGTGACCGCTTTATAAAGCTCTCCGTCCCGGTAGGTCAGAACAATGGTCAGTCCGTCCATCTTCCAGGACATCAGCGTCTCGTGTTCTCCTACAAACTCCTCAAGCTCCCCGATCTCTTTTGTCTTATCCAGAGAAAGCATCGGCCGTTCGTGCCGTTCTTTGGGAAGCTCGCTTAAGACCTCATACCCCACATTGACAGTCGGGCTGTTGGAAAGGGTAATCCCCAGCTCCTTTTCCAGCTTCAGAAGTTCATCATAGAGCTTATCATACTCATAGTTGCTCATGATCTCTTCTGCGTCCTGATAATAGGCTTTTGCCGCTTTATTTAGTCGTTCTACCAGTTCCTGCATCCTGGCCTGCTTTGATCTGTCCATATAATTCTTCTAACTCCTGCTCTTTTAATTCTCTTACCTCTCCCGGCTTCATACCGTCCAGATGGATGTTCATGATCCGGATACGGATAAGCCGCTCCACCTTATACCCTAAAGCCTCGCACATCCTGCGGATCTGACGGTTCAGCCCCTGGGTCAGTGTGATGGAAAATGTATATTTCCCGACCGCCTCCGCCTGACAGGGTCTGGTGACTGCATCCAGTCCCTTTTCCTCGTCCCGGATCCTGACCCCTTCCGACATGGCCTTTAAAAATTCATCTGTCACCGGCCGGTCCACGGTCACCTTGTATTCCTTTTCATGACCGAACCTGGCCCGCATCATCCCATTGATCAGATCCCCGTCATTGGTCATGATCAGTAAGCCTTCGGAATCCTTGTCGAGTCTCCCTGCGTAGGTGATGCGTATCGGATAATTCAGATAACGGATGATATTTCTTTTTTCCTTCGGAGATTCGGTGCAGACGATCCCCGCCGGCTTATACACGGCCAGTACCACCTTGCGGTTTTTATCCCGTATTTCCTTTTTCCCTACTTTTACGATCTGGCCCGGCTCCACCTGCATCCCGGGAGTGGCTCTTTTTCCGTCCACCGTGACCCGTCCTTCCTTGATCAGACGGTCCGCCTCCCGGCGGGAGCACACCCCCGCCTCGCTTAAATATTTATTCAGTCTCGTCATTATTCAATACTCCGCTGATACTATTATCCTCTACAAAAGTGTTTCCGTTATATAAAAACAGCACGCTGCTGATCTTATTGTCTCTCATGATCTCTGTAATATCCCCATAATAATACCGGGGATCCACAATCAGGATCTCTCTGAAATAAGGCGTTAAGAAAGGCACCAGACAGTTGGCGTAGGAATCCTTGAAAAGAAGAAGCCTCTCCGTACTGTCCGCCGTCGTCCGGATATTGATAAGCCCGCTGTTGCCCCCCAGGAACATCCCATACTGATCTTTTTCCTTTAATTTTGAAGTATCATAAAGTGTGGCCGTCTTTTTCTGCTCGTCCACATAATTGACTACTACCTCCGGCGCTGCTTCCTCTTCTTCCGGAAGATATACATAGATCGGTTCTTCATATCCCGTTTCATAGCCGCTGGTGGAAGAAAGCGTGCCGTTAAAGGAATTGCTCACCGCATAGGGTGTAAGCTCCGGCGCCTTCCCTGTATCGAGTCCCATGGTTTCCTCCAGCTCCTGATAAGCGTAATAAGCCCCCAGCGTGGTCCAGTGATGATCCGTGTGATAGTAAATGTTTTCAGATTTATGATCTTCCATAGCCTGCGAAGCATCCACCCAGGCAAGCTTCTCATCCAGTGCCTCCCGGATCCTCTGGAAGTCTGCATCCTGATCCCTGGTCACTGCAAAGGCCGGCAGCTTATCCGAAAGTACATTGGCTGCATTTGGTACCAGCATCATATACATGGGGATGTCCGGATAAGACTCCTGAAACTTCCGGATAGCTGAAAGATTATTCTCCATCTGCTCCTCGTCAGGCGTCTTGATATCTTCCAGAAGATATCCGTCCTTTCCTTTAAACACACCGCCGGACTCCCTCTTTCCCATCAGAAGATCCGCATGCGTCTTTAACTGCACCCAGAGATCCCGTCCGGCAATCTGATCTGCCTGATAGGTTTCATACTGCTCCATATACCGGCCGCTTTCCACCCCGGAAAGACTAAGCTCCGGCCTCTGCTCCAGCATACGGTTCTCGCTTTCCGAGAACTCCCGGTCCGGCCAAACAAGGTTCAGGGCGCAGACAACCAGAAGGATGCCAAGGAACATTTTTGCCATCTGTATTTTTCGATTTCGTCTTTTTCTTCGATTTTGTCTTTTTCTTCGATTTTGCCTTTTTTCTTCCATTATTGCTCCTAAAACCGAAAATATAAGAAAGGATTATAGGTTTCTGTCACCAGATATGCGATACTCAAAAGGAACAGCCCTGCATAGATCAGAATATCTGCTACTGCTTTCTTTCGCGCCAGGTATTTCTCATATCCGTAATAGACCACCGGGGTAGACGCCAGGATCAATACGACCCAAAGGCCCAGGTTGGAAACGACCAGATACAAAGCCTGGCTGTCCAGGAACCCATGGCCGCCCACACCGAACATCAGCTTCAGATACTCCCACGCCCCGCCAAGGGAAGGGCTGAAGAACAGCACCCACCCGATCATGACAAGAACCAGGCTGTAAATGTGTCCAAAAACAGCTGGCAGCCGCTCCAGTTTTTTCTGCAGGAAATACTTCTCAATGATCAGAATGATCCCATAATACAAGCCCCATGCCACAAAATTCCAGGCCGCTCCATGCCACAGACCCGTGAGCAGCCATACGACCAGCAGGTTGCGGATATGCTTTTTCACCGGCACCCGGTTCCCTCCAAGAGGAATATAAAGATATTCCCTGAACCAGCTGCTAAGAGATATATGCCATCTCCGCCAGAACTCGGTAATGCTTTTTGACACATAGGGATAGTAAAAGTTTCTCGGGAATTCAAATCCGAACATTTTCCCAAGCCCTACCGCCATATCCGAATATCCGCTGAAATCAAAATAAATCTGGAAGGTATAGGCCAGGCATCCAAGCCATGCTGTCACAACAGACACGTCCTCCGGCGCCATAGCCGCCACATCTGTATAGACCATACCTATGGTATTTGCCAGCAATACCTTCTTTGCGAGCCCCCGGATAAAAAACATAGCGCCGTCTCCGAATTTCCCGATGCTCTCTGTCCGCACATGGAGCTGTTCATCAATTTCCGCATATTTGACGATAGGTCCTGCGATCAGCTGCGGAAACATGGTCACATACAGGGCAAAATCCAGCAGGTTCTTCTGCACCTTGACATTTCCCCGGTACACATCGATGATGTAGGAAAGGATCTGGAAAGTATAAAAAGAAATCCCTACCGGCAGCGCCACCTCCCGGAACGGAATGTCCACCGGCAGCGCCATATTCAGACTGTTCAGCACAAATCCTTCATATTTAAAAAAGCCAAGCACGGCCAGGTTTACCGCTACATTAAACACCAGACTTTTCCGCGCTGCTTTCTTATCGCCCAGATTTCTGGAAATATCCAGTCCGCAGATGTAGTTAAAGATGATGGAAAAAATCATCAGAAACAGATAGATCGGCTCACCCCAGGCATAAAATATCAGGCTTCCCAGCAGAAGCACCGGATTCTTCATTCCTTTTGGCAGAACATAATATAAAATTAATATGATTGGTAAAAATGTAAATAAAAATACGATACTGCTGAATAACATACCGTTCCTTTTCCCCTACAAACTTTTCTGAAATGCGCCGGCCATCTCGTCCGCATTTTCGGAAACGGCCAGCAGGACATACTCTCCCTTTGTATCCAATACAGCGCTTTCCAGGAGCTTGGTCTGCTTGGCGCCATATCCTTCAAAGCTGGTTTTCTGGGTCTTCAGCCGTTCTTTTGCCGCTGCTTCCACCTGTTCAGCCTGGGATTCGTCCTTTAATTTTATGATCAAAAGTTCATTCACACTCATGACATCGTTTGGAATATACAGCGCCACGCCGTCATAATCCTGTGCGTTCAGCCCGTAATACCTCTTAAGATCCTGCGTTGTGCCTTTTGTCATGCCTTCTTCTGTGCCTGCTTTTATGACATTCTCCTGCAGTGTCTTTACCGGCACATCGTCCGCACTCTCCCTGGACACAAGAAATACAATATATGCCAGAAATACCAGGACCATCAGATATTTCAGTACATTCAGCAGATCTATGCTTTGTCTCTTTTGTGTTTTCATTATAATCCTGCAACCTCCGCCATGCGGTTTACCCATTCTGTATAATAAGCCGGCGCCATATGGATGCCATCGTCCGCATAATACTCTTCCTTCACCAGGTCTGCATTATCGATGAACGTAACTTTCAGCTCTTCGCAAAGACTCTTTAATCCCTCATTGTACTGGGAAATATTGGCATATGCCGGTTCTGCCTCCGCTGTCTGCTGCCGCACCGGAAGAATACAGTTTACATAAATATCCGTATCCGGCAGAGACTGTTTCAGATCCTCCAGGATTCCCCGGTATGCCGCCAGGAAGGACTCCTGATCCGTCACCTTCATATCATTCATACCGTACGCTAAAAACAGAGTCTGAGGAACCAGCGATTTTGCCTGGGCGATCTGACTCGCCGCCATTTTCCCCTCGCCATTGACTACGCCCGCTCCGCGTTCTGCCAGCACGTGCGTCTGATCCAGCACGTTGTACTCATACAGTCCCTGGGCGATCGAATCGCCAAGCACCAGCGCATTTGCAAACTTTTCATTCGCTGTCTGTGAAAACCCCTGGGGATCCGCCGCCCGCTCCGCTGCCTCCAGTTCCTGGATCTTCTGCTCTACTGACGCCACGTCCGTCTTTTCCAGCGCCGCGAGCCTTTCAAGGCCCTTACCCGTATCCACCTTCGTATCCGCCAGCCGGAATATCAAAAGAATGATCCCGGCTGCCGCCAGGACCACTGCCACAAGGATCACGGTACGCAGGACAGTTTTTCTTCTTTTGTCTATTTCCATGATCAGTCACATTTTCTCCTATCTGTACACATAAAAATATTGTACTGTTTTTCCCCACAAAAGTCAAACTTGTGATATACTATGAACACTTAATAAGTGCGAGTGAAACGAAGCACGCATTTAGTGTGAATGTACACCTGGACACTTAGCGAGGTCTTTTCGAGCTTAGTGACCATGGTGTTTCCTATTGTGACTCGTTACCTCACACCGTTTCCGAAACGAAGCACGCATTTAGTGAGAACGTACACCTGGACACTTAGCGAGGTCCTTTCGAGCTTAGTGGCCATGGTGTTTCCTATTGTAACTCGTCACCTCACACCGTTTCCGAAACGAAGCACGCATTTAGTGTGAATGTACACCTGGACACTTAGCGAGGTCCTTTCGAGCTTAGTGGCCACGGTGTTTCCTATTGTATTATAATCCTCAACCCACAAGGAGTTTTCTTCATGAATGTTTTTACTTTATCTTCAAAGATCTGTATGTCTCATCTGTTATTGAAAGAGACTTTTGACCGCTTCCTCTTTATCGAAGGCAAGATCACCACATTCAACACATTTCAGATTGACGGCTATCTGCAGAAAGATTTCTTTGACACTGCTCCTGAGCATAACTACTCCCACTGGCGGGATGTGCGCGCCTTCTGTCTGCAGCTGATCAAAGGCAAACGTACTCCCTTAAACTTTAAGATCGTTTTATCACTGGAGCCGGAGGCTTTTGCTTCTTTTCTTTCAGACCACCAGCTTTCCTCTTACCGCCCGGAAGAGATTCAGGGAATGTATCTGAACTTTCATTTTGACGGAAATACTTTACAGTGCGTAACCGGTGTCTCTCTTCATGGTTTCCGTATGGACAAAGCTCTTGAGCGGGAGTGGGATACATACGCCGGAAGGATGCTGCAAGAAATGATGCCCGGCGTTTCGCTGGAGTGATTACAGAATTCCGCCTAAAATAATGGCTCCCGGTTTGCTGCTGGAAGTCACTAATATTATTTGGTATATCCTTTAGTCAAGCTGAATATCTTTTGCATAAGCATAGGAGATTATTTCGCCTTGTTTTGTAGCATTGTATCCTTTTTCCTTATGGGAATAATCTGAAATATCAGCCGATCCAAAATTTTTAAATTTTTCATATATACGTTCAAGCACTTTAAGTTCCGCATCGGAAAGAATTCCTTCCGGAGCATCACACTCCGGTATCACCTGATGTTTCTCATAGCCATTATCATAACACACTTCGATATGTGCAATATGATCCGCAGCCATTCTTCCAAAAAGCATATCAAAGTTATCTGGTACCGGTCCATAAGGAAAGTGTACGTATTTTAATCCCGATATCGAAATACCATTCTCTTTATAGAAAACCATATCAGAATAGTTAAGTAGTTTCATCAGCTTTGTTTTAAGCAATTCTGTACTCTTATGGGCAAAAAACAAAACCATTGCACAGAATTTTTCGTAATCAAATCCTTTAAATCCATTTTCCTCACATGGCGTTCCCGAAAAGAAAGCCCCAAAAAATCTTATGCCAAGTTGATATTCTGAATCTTTCCCTAACTTTTCAACTATATTCATTAACTTCTTTTTTTGCTTTTCATCAAGCAGAATCTCATTTTCTGCGAGATAGGTTTTCATATTCTCCGGCCTGCGCAAAAACAACAGAAGACTATTGTGCGCTTTATCCTGAATAGATCCATTTTCATACCGGCATATTGTCTTATCTCCCCAATTCAAAAGCTTTGCAAAACTTCTCTGGCTAAGTCCATACTGCTCTCTAATTTTTTTGATCTCTTCCGGGAAAAGAAGCTTATGCTTTCTGCGATATTCATTATAAGCCTGAATCAGAGTAGCATTATCAAATTCTTCATAATAGAACTCTTCCCCACATTCTTCGCAGATCAACACCTGGGCATCTACTTCTATTGCTTCACCACAAACATCGTATGTTTCCTTCTTTGTAACAACTTTCGTCTCTACTTCTTTTTTACATTCTTCACAATACTTTCTCACCGACGCCACCTCCTTTTCTAAGAAAAATCATCCTCGTGGAAGCCAAGACATTTGAGAATATCCTCACCATTTTCTCGTACAATTTTAACTTTCACATAAAATTGCATCCCATCAATATTTTTCTTAAATTCCCAAATATCTCCTGGATGATTAGGATCAAAATCCTGTTTAGGGCCTTTGTAATAATCATCGGAAACAAGCTCTAAAATCTCACTTTTTGCATCCATAATCGTAAGACCATGCCGCGCCAATGCCTGCATATTTTTTCTTCTTGGAACAAAATCATATTTCCCTTCCGACAGCAATTTTTTTACTCTGACAAGATATTCTGTTATATCCGAGATGCTTGTTCGATTACTCACTCAGCCACCTCCGTATATTTTATATTATATCCAAAGTTCCTTAAAAGTCAACTTTTTGCGGTCATATGACCTCAATTTTATCTTGCCGTACTTTATTTCCGATTTACATCAAAGCTGTTACATTCCAACTATCTTCCTCACCGTATTCGCCGTTCTTATCATTATACCATACTTTTGATTGCGAGATAAAAAACTCTCCGGAGACGGTGTCCTGCACACCCGTCCCCGGAGATTTTTCTTATCCTCAGTTTAATTATCTTTTATTTTGTCAGAAGCATCATGATCTCGTTGCTTCTCTGTACAAACGCAGTCATCTCCTCTGGATTCAGCGGCTTATGTGCCAGCATTGCCAAATCATAAAGCTGTTTACAGATCATACCTGTATTTTCGCTGTCCTTATGCTCTGCCACATACTGTACCAATGGATGGTTTGCATTCAGGATCAGGGTGGTCTCTCCGCCCATACCCATGCCCATATCGGCCATGCCGTACATCTTCATCATTTCCTGCATCCGGCGGCTCTGCTCAGATAAGGTGATCATAGAAGCGACTTTATCATCTTTTAACTTCTCGGTCTTAACCTCCAGCTTATCATTGCCCAGCTCTTTACGGAAGATCTCGGTTAATTCGTCTGCTTTCTTCTGGAAAGCTTCCTTCTCTTCCTCGCCCACCTCTTCTTTGGACTGTTCACTCAGGTCTGCGTCAATGCGCTGGAACTGAACTGTCGGATAACGCTGCTCTAACTGTGTGATGAACGGAGAATCAATGTTGTGTCCCAGGATCACAGCATCCTGTCCCTGGCTCTTAAAGAGGTTGATATACTGGCTCTGCTGGATCTCATCGGTTACATAGTAGATGGTAGTCTTTTTCTCTTCTGCCTGTTCACCTGCGTTTTCTCCGTCTTTCTTTTCTTCCTTCTGATCCTCTGGCTTCTCTAAGGTACCGCCGTTCGCCTCGACACAGTCCTTCAGTGTCAGGTATTTGTGATCCAGGTTTTTGAACAGGATCGCATCCTTCATCTTATCACAGAACTTCTCATCCTTCAGGCAGCCAAACTTAATGAATGGGCTGATGCTGTCCCAGTATTTCTCGTAGTCTTCTCTCTTGGTCTTGCACATACCGGCCAGCTTGTCTGCAACCTTCTTGGAAATATAATCTGCAATCTTATTCACGAATCCATCATTCTGCAGCGCACTTCTGGATACGTTCAGCGGCAGATCCGGGCAGTCGATAACACCCTTTAATACCATCAGAAATTCCGGAATCACTTCTTTAATATTATCTGCAATAAATACCTGGTTATTGTAAAGCTTGATGGTTCCTTCGATGGAATCGTATTCGGTATTGATCCTCGGGAAGTATAGGATTCCTTTCAGGTTAAACGGATAATCCATATTCAGATGGATCCAGAACAATGGCTCCTTATAATCCAGGAAAACCTTGCGGTAAAATTCCTGATAATCCTCATCACTGCACTCATTCGGATGTTTTGTCCACAGTGGATGGATATCGCTGATGGATACCGGACGCTTCTGGATCTTTACCTTCTCCTTGGCCGGTTCTACTTCTACCATCTCTTTTTCGCCGTTTTCATTTTCTTTTTCTTCCATTTTAGCGTCTTCATGAATATGCTCGATCACTACATCGTCATCCTTCAGATCCGCTTCGTCGATGGTCTCATACTCTGGTTCCGCATTTTCTTTGGACAGGAAAATCTCTACCGGCATAAAGGAGCAGTATTTCTCCAGTACTTCTCTGACACGGTACTCATTGGCAAACTCCAGGCTGTCATCATTCAGATACAGGGTCATCGTGGATCCCACTTCTGCCTTGGTTCCTTCGTCCATCTCATAGTCTGTACCGCCCTGGCTTACCCAGTGTACCGGTTTTGCACCCTCCTTATAAGAAAGGGTATCGATATGCACTTCATCAGCAACCATGAATGCGGAATAGAATCCCAGTCCAAAGTGGCCGATCATATCATCTTCAGTAGTTTTGTCTTTATATTTCTCCAGAAATTCGGTGGCTCCGGAAAATGCGATCTGTGTAATGTATTCCTCCACCTCTTCTGCTGTCATACCGATACCGTTATCGGTAAATTTCAGTGTCTTCTCTTCTGGATTTACTTCCACCTTAATGGATGGCTTATACCCGTCCGGAAGCTGGTACTCCCCCATCACATCCAGTTTTTTCAGCTTCGTGATGGCGTCACATCCATTGGATACCATTTCACGCACGAAAATATCATGGTCTGAATAGACCCATTTTTTTATAATCGGAAATATGTTTTCACTGCTTATGGATAAGCTACCTTTTTTTGCTGCCATTTATATCACTCCTATTATTTTTGCGGAACAATCCGCTTTTTTCATCTATCAGATATGATAATACCAGCAAAAACAAATGTCAATAGAAAATTAGCACTCTTTAAAAAAGAGTGCTAACAATCCATCCGCTCTATTCAATACTCTTCAGTGATTCTACCATATCGATCTTCCTGAGTTTAAAGAACATCACGCCATTGACGATCAGGGAAAACGCCACGGTAAACGCCAGACTGTATATGTAGCTTGGCAGGTTGATGATCCTTCCGAACATGGCTGCGTCCACCTCTACCGTCTCAATAATAAACAGGTGAAGTACCTTTCCAAGTCCCACGCCCACCAGCGCTCCGATCAGAGTCAGCAGAATGTTCTCTCGATAAACATATTCCGCCACCTCCCGGTCGTAGAATCCCAGCACCTTTAAGGTTGCCAGCTCTCTCTGACGTTCCGTGATATTAATGGTGTTCAGGTTATATAATACCACAAAGGCCAGCATTCCTGCCGATACGATCAGCACCACAATAACCAGATTCAGGCTTCCAAGCATATCATCCAGCTGTTTCTCAATATCGTGCATGTAGGATACGCTTAAGACTTCATCTCTTGCCACGATCTTTTCACCGGCTTCCTCCATTTCCTCCTTTGAAAATGATTCATCCGTCTGGAATAAAATACAATTGTATTCCGGTTCGGCACCAGTCACTTCCTCATAGTAAGAAGGCGTCATATAAATATAATGTCCCATGTAATTTTCGCAGATGTGTTCAATCGTCAGTTCATGGCTTCCGTTTTCCTCGTCCTTAAGCCGAATCGTATCTCCCACTTCTGCATTTAACAGCTTGGCCGTCTTTTCGCTGATAATCGCACCGTGATCGGAAAGGCGGTACTCTTCCTTGCTGATCCTGTCATGAAAGCTGAAATATTCTTCGCTTTTATCCGGATCTGCCAGTATAGTAAGGTAAGCGTCATGCTCATCACTGCCGTGCTCTAAAGTCACATTCATCATGTAAGCATCCATATACCGCTCGATATCAGAATCTTCCTTCATAAATGTGTCGAGATTTTCCCGGTCCTCTTCTGTAACATTTTCCTGGAGATACGCACTGCCGTCATAGGTTTGAATCTCTTCGTACTGGATGTCCGCAATCTCATAAATGGAATCCCGAAGGCCAAATCCCACCACCATAAGAGCCATACAGCCGCCAATTCCAAATATGGTCATGAAAAACCTCTTTTTGTAACGCATTAGATTGCGCACTGTGGATTTCCATGTAAAACTCAGACGTTTCCATATAAATGTCACATGCTCCAGGAATACTCTCTTTCCAATCTTAGGTGCAGGCGGACGCATCAAAGATGCCGGCTGCTCACCCAGTTCCTTATAGCAGGCAAACAAGGTTGCCAGCATTGTACATGCCAGGGCCGCCGCCGATGCCTGTATCGCATAAGACCATGCATAAGGCACCAGGATCTCCGAAATGTGCTGATATAAAATGCCATATGCATAGATAATAATAAATGGCAGTATTTTTTCTCCGATCAGCACACCGACAATGCTTCCTCCCACTGTTGCAAGGAGTGCGTATCCCAGGTACTTGGCCGCGATAGCAAAGCGGTCATATCCCAGGGCTTTCATCGTGCCGATCTCAATCCTCTGTTCTTCCACCATACGGGTCATGCTGGTCAGGCTGATCAGCGCCGCCACCAAGAAAAACAGCACAGGAAAGACTCTTCCGATCGCACGCATACGGTCTGCGTTCTCTCCGTATCCATCGTACTCTACAAGATTGCTTCTGTCATAAATATACCACTCCGGATCTTCCACATCCGCAAGCTGTTCTTCGGCGTCTAAAAGTTCCTGTTCGCCATCTGCCAGCTCCTGCTCTGCTTCTGCCTTTCCCGATTCATATTCCTTCCTCGCATCCGCAAGCTTTGCTTCGTTTTCCGCTATCTGTGCCTCTCCGCTTTCCAGGTTTTTCTCCTGGGCATTGATCTCGGCCCAGCCGTCGTCAATTTGCTTCTGCCCCGACTGAATCTGATTCCATGCACTGTCAAGCTGGGCCCTCGTAGCATCCAGCGTGGATTTCGCCGCTTCAAGCTGTGCGGCCCCATCGGACAGCTGCTTTTTGGCTGCCTCCAGCTCTTGAACGCCTGCCCGGTAAGCCGTCTCTCCCGCATTTAACCCTTCGAGCATCCCTTCCGCCTGACTTTTTGCCGTATCTCTTGTGCCCTGAAGCTCTGCAAGTTTTGTCTTTGCTTTTTCCAGCTTAGCGGCACACTCTTTATAGGCCTCAGAATCTTCCTCGTACCTTGACAGCTCCGCTGTCAACTCCTGTACCTTCTGCTCTGCATCCGATACAGTTGTATCCATCTGGGCAATGTAGTCCAAAAAGCTCTGATATTCCTCCCAGTTTTTATCAAGCTCCTGCCTGGAAGCCTGCAATTTTCCTTCTCCCTGCCGGATTTCTTCTTCCGCTGCAGGCTTGCTGGCATTATATTCCGCAAGGCCGCTTTCATACTCTGCCTGCCCGGCCTTCCATTGAGAAAGGCCGCTTTCATACTGGCTCTTTGCGCTGTCGATCTCATTCTGGCTGGAAATAAGTTTTTCCTTTCCGGCTTCCAGCTGCTGCCTGCCGCTTTCCAGCTGCGCCTTCGCATCTGCAAGCTGATTTTCTCCGTCCGTAATCTGCGCCAGTGCGTCCGCAAGCTCCTGGTCCGCTTCTGCCCGGCCTTCCTCCAGCTCTTTTCTTCCCTCGTCTATTTCCTCCTGGGCGTCTTCCAGAATCTCATTTTTGCGGATTTCTCCCCGCTCACCGGTTATTTCCTCGATCCTGGCCATTACCCCGGAAACCAGGCTGTCATACTCATCCGTATAGGCTGTCAGATCACTGGCCCCTTCTACCTTTACATATGCTTCCGTATAGACATCCAGTGCAAACGTCTCCTCCGGAACCATCATAAAAGCGCTCACGCTTCCGCTTCCGATAGTTGTACTTCCCCTCTCAATAGACACATAGCAGGGACTGCTTCCAAGCCCCACCACGGTATATGTATCTGTTTTCAATGTATCTTCCAGAGGATCCTCGGTTCCTGACGTCAGAACAATCTTGTCACCCACCTCATATCCCATGTCAGCATCCATGAGACATTCCCCTGTTTTTTCCGGCAGCCGCCCTTCAGACACACTCACCTCATTTACCTCATCCGTAAGTGACATGACGTGGAAAACATACTGCTTATCTTCCGTATTACATAAAAAATCAGAGCTATAAGATCCTTCTGCCAGCTCTACGCCGTCAACCTTTTCTATCGCATCAATATCATCTTCGGTAATTCCCAGGGTACTCATAACCTGAATATCCATCAGATTTGCCCCGTCAAAATACGCATCTCCCGTGATCCGCATAGATGGCTCCGAAGACCGGATCCCCGAAAAAAACGCCACTCCAAGCGCTACAATGAAAAAAATGGACAGAAAACGTCCCGGGCTTTTTCGTATTTCCATATAAAAATTTTTACGAGATGCCTTTGTACCCATTTCTTATGCTCCTGATATTCTATAACTCCGGCTATTCCCGGAGTCTGTATAGACTTCTTTACCATTCGATCGTTTCTACCGGCACCGGGTGTTCGTTTTCAATGATCTTTTCCACTTTGCCATTTTTAATATGTATCACTCTGTCCGCCATCGGCGCAATTGCCGAATTATGTGTGATCAGGATCACCGTCATGCCCTTTTCCCGGCAGGTGTCCTGCAAAAGCTTCAAGATAGATTTACCCGTATTATAATCCAGCGCTCCGGTAGGCTCGTCACACAGGAGAAGCTTTGGATTCTTCGCAAGCGCCCTGGCAATCGAAACCCGCTGCTGCTCTCCGCCGGATAACTGGGCCGGGAAGTTGGCCACCCTGTCTCCCAGTCCCACTTCTTCCATTACTGTCTGGGCGTCCATAGGATCTTTGCAGATCTGGAGCGCCAGCTCTACATTTTCCAGCGCAGTCAGATTCGGAACCAGGTTATAAAATTGAAACACGAATCCTATATCATCTCTGCGGTATGCCGTCAGTTGCTTTTGCGAGAACTTTGCAATATCTTCTCCGTCTACCAGCACTTCTCCTTCCGTAGCCGTGTCCATGCCGCCCAGAATATTCAGAACTGTTGTCTTTCCTGCACCGCTGGGACCTACTACCACCGCAAATTCACCGCGCTGGATCTCAAAGTCGATTCCTGCCGCGGCCATGATCTGAACTTCACCCATCTGATATATTTTCTTCACATTTCTTAATGTGACAAATCCATCCATAAAAAGCCTCCGCAAAAAATATCATTGTTTAATTTTATTATATCATTTATAATTTCACTTGGAAATCTTGATTTTCTAAACTATTGTGAAAGATTTATGAATTTAAAGCGAGGCGACGATTATGAATCAGCAGACATCTTTTATCCCTGCCGCATGTGATGAAGACCTTAAGCGTATTGCAGGACTGGCAGAGGAAATCTGGCATCAGCATTTTACTCCCATCATCGGGGAAGATCAGGTCAATTATATGGTGGAAAAATTTCAATCCTACCCTGCGCTGAAGGAGCAGACTGAAAATGACGGCTACGAATATTACCAGATCTTCTGCGGCCAGGACCTGGCCGGCTATACCGGCATACACCCTGAGACGGATGCACTATTCCTGAGCAAGCTCTACATCCACAAAGATTTCCGGGGCCGGCATCTGGCTACTGAGGCCTTCCATTTCCTGACCGGTCTTTGCCGGGAACGGGGATTAAAGAAAATATGGCTGACCTGCAATAAACACAATGAAAATACACTCCAGATCTACCGCCACTTAGGCTTTGAGGTGACAGACACCCAGGAGGCCGATATCGGCGGCGGGTTTATCATGGATGATTACATTATGACTTACATGATTTCATAAGAGATACGAACAAGAAAAAGACATCCTCCGGGATTCCCGGTACAGGATGTCTTTTTTTTATTCTCTATTCTTTTCCGTCAAAGCAGTAGGTACATACCTTGCATGGCTCAATTCCAATAGATGCCAGCAGGTCGTCCAGACGGTGATAGCGCAGGGTTGTGAAATTCTGCTGCTTGCGGATATCCTCGATCATCTGAGCATATTTGCAGCTGCATGGATTTGCATATTCCTCCAGCACTTCTTTCGGACAGTTCTCTCCTTCTCTCTTCCGGATCATCTGCCTTGCGATCAGTTCCATTTCTGATTTGGATCTGGAAAAGTTCAGATATTTACAGCCATACATGATCGGCGGGCAGGCCGGGCGCACATGTACCTCTTTTGCCCCGCTCTGATATAAGAACTCTGTGGTTTCCCGAAGCTGGGTTCCTCTCACGATGGAGTCGTCGATCAGCAGAAGCTTTTTATTTTCGATCAGTGCATGCACCGGGATCAGCTTCATGCGGGCGATCAGGTTTCTCTGGCTCTGGTTTGTCGGCATAAAAGATCTTGGCCATGTCGGTGTATATTTAATAAACGGTCTCGCATAAGGGATGCCTGATTCATTGGCGTAACCGATAGCGTGAGCCACTCCGGAATCCGGAACTCCGGCTACTACATCCGGGTGCACGGAATCTCCGTCACGCTTTGCCAGCATGCTTCCGCATTTATACCGCATCTCTTCTACGTTCACGCCTTCATAGGACGAGGTTGGATACCCATAATATACCCACAGGAAGGAACAGATCTTCATCTCTTCTCCCGGAGCTCCCACTGTCTCCACACCTTCCGGTGTGATGTAGGCAATCTCTGCCGGCCCTAATTCCTTATAATCTGTATAGCCAAGGTTGATATAGGCAAAGCTTTCGAAGGATACACAGTATCCGTCTTCCTTGCGTCCAATGACCAGCGGGGTTCTTCCATAACGGTCTCTGGCCGCATAGATTCCATCCTTTGTCATCAGCAGCATGGTCATAGAGCCGTCTACCAGCTCCTGTACATAGCGGATTCCTTCCACGATCGTCGACTTCCGGCAGATCAGAGCCGCGATCAGCTCTGTCACATTGACCTGGCCGCTGGTCATCTCCTGGAAATGCGCATGTCCGCCCTCATACATCTGCTGCAGCAATTCTTCATAATTATTAACCTTACCTACTGTGGTAATGGCAAAGCTCCCCAGGTGAGACTGGATCAAAAGCGGCTGAGGTTCATAATCGGAAATACACCCGATTCCTAAATTCCCCTTCATCTCTGCCACATCTGCGTCAAACTTGGTCCGGAACGGAGAATTTTCAATGTTGTGGATTGCCCGGTTAAAGCCTCCTTCTCCGTGTGTAGCCATACCGCCGCGTCTGGTGCCAAGATGGGAATGATAGTCCACCCCGTAAAACAGCTCCAGTACACAGTCCCGTTTCGATGCTACGCCAAAAAAACCTCCCATTTTACTGATCTCTCCTTTTGATTCTATTGATTTTTAAAAGAAAACTCTTTTTCCATGATACCCATGCATTGTAACACAAAATTTTGTCTTCTGTCTATAGCCTCTCTTGCCTCTTTTCTCTCCCTTATTCCGGGATTATTTCAGCATTTCTTCCAATTTCCGGCTTATGGCGGATGGATCCGCTTTCCCCTTCATAGCCTTCATCGTCTGGCCTACAAGAGATCCGATCGCTTTTTTCTTTCCTCCTTTATAGTCCGCCACCGCCTGGGGATTCTCCGCGATCACCTGTTCAAGGACCTCTGTAAGAGCCCCCTCGTCGCGGACCATTCTAAGTCCCTGTTCTTCCACATAGATCTCTGGATCTATATCCTCTTCAAACATCTTTCGGAACACTTTTTTAGCAACCGAGTTATTGATGGCCCCGTCTTCTGCAAGCAGGATCAGCTTTGACAGATGCTCCGGTGAAAAACGGATATCCTCCGGGGACTCCCCATGGTCTTTTAGAAGCCGCAGGGTCTCCACCATCAGCCAGTTGGAAACCTTCTTCGGTTTTCCGCAAAGCTTCGTTGTCTTTTCAAAAAGATCCGCCATCTGTTTCGTCTCTGTCAGGATCTCCGCATCATACTGAGGAATCCCGAATTCTTCCTGATATCTTTTGATCTTTTCCTCCCGGAATTCCGGCTGCCTTTCCCGCACGCTCTCGATCCAGGCGTCGTCAATAAAGACCGGCGGCAGATCTGGTTCCGGAAAATACCGGTAATCCTTTGCATCCTCTTTGGAGCGCATGGCATGGGATGCTTCTTTATTATCATCCCATCTTCTGGTTTCCTGGACAACCTCTTTCCCTGCCTCCAGGAGTTCGATCTGACGCTCGCGTTCTCCTTCGATGGCTCTTGCGATAGCCTTAAAGGAGTTTAAGTTCTTCATCTCTGTCCGGGTACCGAAACCTTCTTTCCCGACCTCCCGCACAGACAGATTCACATCCGCGCGCATGGAGCCTTCCTGAAGCTTACAGTCAGACGCACCCAGATACTGGATCAGAAGACGCAGCTTTTCCAGATAGGCGATCACTTCCTCCGGGGAACGCATATCCGGTTCGGAAACAATCTCCACCAACGGCACACCGCTCCGGTTATAGTCCACCAGCGAGGTGTCATCCCACTCATCATGGATCAGCTTGCCGGCATCTTCTTCCATATGCATCTCGTGAATCCGCACCTTTTTCTTCGTATCGCCAACCTGGATCTCCACATACCCGTTCCTGGCAATCGGAAGATACAGCTGGGAGATCTGATAGTTCTGCGGATTGTCCGGATAAAAATAATTTTTCCTGTCAAATTTACAATATCTTGTAATCTCACAGTTTGCTGCCAGCCCGATGGCCAGCGCATAATCTACCACCTGACGGTTCAGCACCGGAAGGGATCCCGGCATCCCGGTACACACCGGACAGGTATGGGTATTGGGTGCTCCGCCAAATTCGGTGCTGCAGGCGCAGAAGATCTTTGTCTTTGTCGCCAGTTCCACATGGACCTCCAGCCCAATGACGGTTTCATACTGTCTTGCCATTTATCTCCCCTCCTTTACCAGCGCTGGTCTCTCATAGGCGTGTATCTGCTCGCAGGCATAGGCTGCCCGCAGGATCTTCGCCTCATCGAAGCAGTCTCCGATCAGCTGCATCCCTATCGGGAGTCCCTTCGTATCTGTCCCCACCGGAACCGTGATGCCCGGAAGACCTGCCAGATTTACCGAAATCGTGTAAATATCTCCCAGATACATTTTCAGCGGGTCACTTAAACTTTCTCCAAGCCTTGGCGCCGTGGACGGGGCTGCCGGAGCAGCGATCATATCAAAGGAGTCAAACGCCCGGTCAAATTCTCTCTTGATCAGCGCCTTTGTCTTAAGAGCCTTCAGGTAATACGCATCATAGTACCCGGAGCTTAAGACAAAGGATCCCAGCATGATCCTTCGCTTCACCTCTGCTCCAAAGCCCTCAGAACGGCTCTTTTTATACATATTGTGAAGCCCGTCATATTCCTCCGCACGATACCCGTATTTCACTCCGTCAAAGCGGGCCAGATTGGAGCTTGCTTCTGCAGAAGCGATCACATAATACGCCGGGATAGCATACTGGATCAGATCAAGATCAAACTCTTCCACCACTGCTCCCTGTTTTTCCAGCATGCGGACTGTATCCAGGATCTTCTGCCCTACTTCCGCATCCAGCCCTTCTCCAAAATAACCCCGGGGAATCCCGATCCGCATCCCCTTTACTCCATCTGCAAGTCCTCCTGTAAAATCATAGCTTTTCCTTGCGATGGAGGTACTGTCCTTGGGATCATGCCCCGCGATCGCTTCCAGTGCCAAAGCGCAGTCCGTCACGTCTCTTGCGACGGGGCCGATCTGATCCAGCGATGAGCCATAGGCAATCAGCCCATACCGGGATACCGTGCCATAGGTCGGCTTAATTCCCACTACGCCGCAGAACGAACTGGGCTGCCTTATGGACCCCCCGGTATCCGACCCCAGAGCCAGCGGGCACTCTTCTGCCGCGACCGCCGCACAGGAGCCTCCGGAAGATCCCCCCGGCACCCGGGAAAGATCCCAGGGATTCTTTGTCGGGCCAAAATACGAAGTCTCTGTTGTGCTTCCCATGGCAAACTCATCCATATTGGTTTTTCCTAAGATCACCATCCCGGCCTCCTGAAGCTTCCGGACAGCTTCTGCCGTATAAGCCGGTACAAATCCTTCTAATATTTTAGAGCCGCAGGTGGTTTCAAGCCCTTCCGTGCAGATATTATCTTTTACCGCCACCGGCACTCCCGCAAGGGGTCCTGTAAGTTCTCCTGCATCCATCTTCTTCTGGACCGCCTCTGCCTGCTTTCTGGCGCCTTCTCTATCTACCCGCACAAAGCCGTTCACCTGTTTCTCCATCTTTTCTATCTGTTCCAGGCAGGCGTCTGCAGCCTCAACGGCCGACAGCTCCCGGCTCCTGATTCTTTTTCCAAGTTCTGCTGCTGTCATACTCTGAATGTCCATGTTGTCCCTCCTGTCTGCTATTTTGATCCGCCGCCTTAGATAATCGTCTTCGGCACTTTAAAACAGTTATCTTTGGAAAGCGGCGCATTGGAAAGTGTCCCCCTGCTGCCGTCGCCATTCTCCACCACATCATCCCGAAACACATTCTGTACCGGGAACACATGAGACATAGGCTGGATCCCTTCGGTATCCAGTTCATTCAGTGTATCTATATAATTCAGCATTTTCTCCATATCGGCTCTGGCTTCCTCCTTCTCCCTTCCGGAAAGCTCCAGCTTGGCAAGGATGCCTACATACTCTATCATTTCATCTGAAATCTTTTCTGCCACGTTTCATTCCTCCTAGTAATATGACTCATAGAATGAAAAATAATCCTGAGACTGAATCCTTTCACTTGGCGTAAGCAAAATCTCTATTCCGCTGTCCTCACAATAGATGACCGCCTTTTCCGGCAGCACAAAATTGCGGTAAATCTTTCCTGTAGAGGTGTCTTCACCCAGATACAGGCTGACCTCTCGGTAGATCTCTCCCTGATATTCCCCGTCCGGATACATGATCTGGACACGGATCTCTCCGGTTCCCTGTGTGATTTCAAAATCATAGACACCCGGTTCAAAATTTGTTCCTGCCGTTTGCTCACCCGTTACGATAACCTCTTCCGTCAGCGGATTATCTTCCCCTTTCATAGTGTTTGTCTGTGCATTGTCTGTGGAAAGAGTGACCGGAGACTCTGTATCGATCTCTACTTCCGCCCCCTGATACAGGCGGAGATCATCCAGATAATTGCCGCCCTCTTTTCCTTTATATTCATACAGATAAATATCCTCATCATAATCGTGGACGCTGACTACATCAAAGTCATCAGCCGTCTCCGCCTGATATAGTCCCTCGGGAATGTGTACGCCCACAATATATGTTCCGGAGTCCAGCTCATACTGCGCTTCTTCTCCCTCCGCCGGAATCTCTCTTGTCACATTGGCATAGGGATCCTCCTCGTTCAGATAGCTTCCGGACAGATTCTCGTCCCCGTTTTCCAGCCTGTCAAAGATTCCCGGGATCACTTCTCCCAATGTATTCAACAGTGCGATCCCAAGCACGATAACGATGATGACGATCATGCAGCCCCGCTTTCTCCTCACTCTTTCGGCCCTTGTCCGCCTCGTGGCCTTTTGGGGCTGCCTCGCCCCGGGCGCAGGTCCCTGCGCCGGAGTCTGCTGTGCCGGACGTGCTGGCTGCGTCCGCCGCACTGGTTCTGTACGGTGCTTTTCCTCGTGCACATGGGTCAGCGGCTGACTGTCGCAGCTGCTCTGGTTCACCCGGTAATTCTTGTCATTCTTATTGTTGTCCAGCCCGCACTCCTTACATACTCCATGACTGTCAAGTTTCCCCCCGCAAAGCGTACATCTTTTTCCAAACATAACTCAACCTCTCATTCCCTGGTATGCCTATGGCTCCAGTCTGCTCAAATCTCTTGGGAACAACGTCGTCTCACGAACGTTTTCTTCTCCTGCAAGCATCATAGTCAGACGCTCCAGGCCGATCCCCAGACCTCCGTGCGGCGGCATCCCGTGCAAAAAGGCCATCAGGTATGCTTCCATCCCTTCTGTGGTCATTCCCCTGGATTCTATCTTTTCCAGGAGCTTCTGATATTCATGGATCCGCTGCCCGCCGGTGGTGATCTCCATTCCATTATACAACAGATCAAAGCTCAGTGTATACCTCGGATCTTCCGGATCGTCCATAGCATAAAAAGGTCTTTTTTTCGATGGGTAGTGGGTCACAAATACAAAATCACTGTCCCATTCCTCCTTTGCATACCGGCCGATCAGGACCTCTTCTTCCGGTTCCAGATCAAAGGGGTTGCGGATCCTGTGCCCGTATTTTTCGGCTGCCAGCTCTTTGATCCTGTCAAACCTGACGGCTGGGATCTTATCCGTCTTCGGCAGCGTCACGCCCAGGATCTTAAGCTCCCTTTGATACTCCTTCTCGAGAAGTGCGAAAGCATACTGAAGATATCCGGTCTCAAGAGCCATAAGATCCTCAAATCCCTCAATATATCCCATCTCCAGATCCAGACTGGTATATTCGTTGAGATGGCGCTTGGTATTATGTTTCTCCGCCCGGAATACCGGAGCCGTCTCAAAGACTCTGTCAAAGACCCCCACCATCATCTGCTTATAGAACTGGGGGCTTTGCTGCAGCACGGCCGGACGGTGAAAATATTCCAATTTAAACAGGTTGGCGCCTCCTTCTGCACTCTTCGCGCCGATTTTCGGCGTATGGATTTCCGTAAACCCCTGTCCGTAGAGGAAATCCCGAAATGCCCGGCAAAGTCCTTCCTGCAGCCGGAACTTTGCTCTCTCCCGTATATTCCGGAGTGCGACCGGCCGGTAATTAAGCTTTGCCTCCAGAGATGTATTCAGCTTCCATTTTGCAATCGGAAGCGGCATCTGGCCGCCGGCCGGCTCACTTAAGATCTTTACCTCTTTCATTCGGATCTCAATGCCGTTCGGCGCCTTCTCATTTTTTTCCAGGATGCCTGTCACCTCCACGGCTGCTGCTTCCTTGAGGATTTTTCTCGGGAAATCCGCCGTGCCCTCTTCATAGACACACTGCAGAAGTCCTTCCCGCTTCCTTAAGATCACAAAGGACACGTTACCCATATCCCGGATCGTGTGGACAGCGCCGTTTACAATGACCTGCCCGCCTTCCCGGCTATCCGCCAGAAGCTCGCTGATCTCCAATGCCGCCGTTTGTTTCACACCTGTCAAATACTCTGTCATGTTTTGTACCTCCTTTTCTCTCCTGCGGGACGAACAGCTTTCCAGAAAAACAAAACCGCCCCGGAACGTGATCTTACGTTCCAGGACGGATATCATCTTCGCTATCCGCGGTACCACCCGCATTGAACCCCGCGCGTCTTCGCTGCAGGATTCCGCTCTTGCACGTAACGAGTGCCCACGTACCGGCCTACTTCCATGTTCAGACGGTCTGCTCCAGAGTGTTCCCTATTGTCCTTATTCCTCAAGGGGCGCTCTCAGTCGGTGGCGCCTCATTCCTGTCAAGTTCAAAAGGACAGAGTCTCTTTCATCGCTTTACTACATTAAAATTTGGTTCTTATGTTAACACAACTTTTTTCAGATTGCAAGAATTTTTTTCAGCCATTTTATCCTGTCGGCCGCTCCCGGCACAGCTTCTCCATATAATCGTGGATCCGGGGCTGATCCGCTTCGCTAATCATAGATACTACCACGTCTCCCACCTGAAGCCTTGTCTTCCCTCTGGGGATGATCTCCTCCGCCCCCCGTTTTACCGTCACCAGCAGACAGTTTTCCGGCCAGTCTGCTTCTTTGATCTCTATTCCGTCCAGAAGGGAAGCCTTTTCCACCACATATTCCGTCAGTATCTTCCTGCCGCAGACAGAATCCCCTTTCTGTCCCTGCCTTTTCAGAAGCCTGTCCAGCAGGCTCTCATAAATCGGCTTGGAGCGCAGGAAGGTTGCCGCTACATAAGCTGTAACAGACACGATAGCAAGAGACAGCATCTGGCTTAAAGATCCGGTCATCTCGAATATCAAAATGATACCGGTCAGCGGCGCCCGTACAATAGCGGCAAAATATCCGGCCATGGCAAGCAGCACAAAGTTGTTGATGTAGACAGGATCCATCCCCAGGAACTGAACCGCCGCCCCGGCATACGCACCTCCCGTCAGGCCCCCGATGACCAGAAGCGGGAAAAAGATACCGCCGGGCGCCCCCGAGCCAAAGCTGACAGCGGAGAACAGGAAACGCCCCACAAGAAGAAAGAGGATCGTTCCCAGGGCCATCTGTCCATGGGTCAGTTCCTCGATCAGCCCATGTCCGGTACCAAGAAGCTCCGGCGCTGTAAATCCCAGAATACCGGCAAGAAGAAAGGGGATCAGAAGCTTCTGCCACTGAGACAGTCCGGACGCTTTCTGAAAAAGTTCCTGGGCCTTCAGCGTAAACCAGTTATAGAATGCTCCGAAGACGCCAAGTATTACTCCCAGCCCAAGTATCAGCCCATAGTGTTCCGGCGGCAGCACATGCAGGATATCAAACTGAAAAACCGTTTCTCTTCCCGTTACTACCGAACACAGAAAATCTGCCGTCAGCGCAGAAGTCATAGCCGACACCAGTACTGAAGCCGAAAAGCTTTTATGCACTTCTTCCAGAGAAAACATTACCCCTGCCAAAGGTGCGTGAAAGGCTGCCGCAAGCCCTGCACTGGCCCCGCAGGTCAGCAGGTATTTTTCTTCTGTCCTGCCCCGGAAAAGTCCTCTGGACACCGCCTGCCCCACCATGGCTCCAAGCTGGATGGACGGGCCTTCTCTTCCGAGGGCCAGTCCTCCGAAAATGCATAAAAAGCCACCCAGAAATTTTGCCGGCAGCACCCGCCACCACTTCTCAGTCAGCTTTCCGACCATCTCTCCCTCCAGCTGCGGGATCCCGCTGCCGGAAATCATCGGCTCAAAGGTCACCAGCTTTCCGACCACCCTCGAAAGGATTACAAGCACAGCAAACCATCCCGCCATTCGGGCGGGATGGCCCTTCGCAAAGTCTAAAATGTATGTAAGTCCGCTGCCTGCATATTCCAGCGCCATCCGGTAAAGTAATACGACAAATCCGGCGATCCCGCCTATCAGCAGGCCTTCTCCGATCAGCACCACCTGGAACCGGTCAGCACGCCGGAGCAGTCTGGAAGTATCCGTCTCCATATCCTCTTGCTCCTTGAATGAAATACTGGCACCATTATATACCTTTCTGCAAGAGCTTTTCAACGGTAATCATCCGGATTTCTACTCTTCCTCTGCCGTCTCTTCCACCTTGATCATGTTGTCCGCCACGTCGCTGCTGATGGTATAGACCAGTATAGACCCATCTACCATAATATAACGGTTGCCGTCTTCATCCGTACTTCCCAGATAAACGGTAAAGGTCTTATCCTCCTCTGTATCCACGTCTTCATATTCTGCCGTGGCTGTGACCCTGGACGCTTCATCCAGCCCGTAATCCGCAAGGGTCTCATCTGTCACATGGTAATCCGCAAGGCTGGTCAGTGTAAGAGTCCCAAAACCGCCTGCCAGTTCTCCCAGCGCATCTTCGTCCTCATAAGTAGTCGTGGTCCCGTTTTCCGTGACCTCCACCTTTTTCAGATTGCCGCTGCTGATAGATGGCACGGTATCTGTCTGAATATACCCGGACAGGTCGAAATCCATACTGTAAGGAAGGTCGTCAGGGATCGTGTAGACTTTATCCGATCCCTCTACCATGGCGTAATAATCCTCCCCTGTCATATTCCCGATATAAATGGTCCCGTCCTCTCCATCCTCTGTCGTATAATTGATGGTATAAGAAGGCGAATCCAGCCCGTAGTCCGAGATGTCATCCGGGTTTTCCAGTTCCCGGGTGGCGTTAAGCGACGCTACAGTATCTGCAAAGCCGCCGACCACGTCCTGATTCATCGGGATTTCCTGATCCTCCGTATAGCGCCATGTGTCTTCCTCCAGTGTAAATCCCAGCGTACTCTCTCCGTCCGTGTAAGAAACCGCTGTCAATCCTTCCGCATCCACCAGTCTGATCTTCGCCGCTTCCTCGTCCGCCTCAGCCTGCTCCTGCTGGTGGTCATTCCATGCCTTAAGTCCCACATAGCAGCCGATCAGCACGACCAGCACGCCGCCAAGCATCAGCATCATCCTTTTTTGCTTCATATCCTGCCTCCTTTATACCTTTCTCCGTTTCCACCAGCGTACGAAGCCAAACACCAGGATCACTACCGGTATACCAAAGATTACCAGCAGGCTGATCACTCCGGCGTGCTGCATGGTATTGTAGGTCACCTCCAAGCTCTTAGCCTCGATCGCTACGTTTTCCACATCGTCAAAATTCGCCGAAATGGTATTCATAAACAGATCCAGGTTTTCCAACGTCGTAAATGAATCCGTGACCTGGGAATTGATCAGGCTGTCTGCCGCCAGGACTGTCAGCCGCCCTTCTTCCAGCTCTTCTTCGCTGTCCTCTGTGTCCTCTGACGCATCTGTCTCCTCTGAGCTGTCCTTTTCCTCTTCCTCCGAAGTGTCCGCTGCCGACAGCGTCTGCGTCGCAACAGCGCCCAGGCTGTAGGTGCCCTCTGTCTGGCTCTCTTCCGTCACCGCATAGCCCTGGTCTGAGGTATCCATAAAGGAAGATACGGTAATCGTATCCGCTTCCGGATCCGTAATCGTCATTCCCCTCGCATTGATGAGAAGCACCATGTTGGAGGCAAGCCCTTCCGCCATTTCATCATAGGCGCTGATTTCCGGGAAGATATAGTAATAATTGCCCTGATAGTTCCGTGACATATCTGCGATATATCCATCTGCCGGGGTCATGCCGTAAGCGCTCAGAAGCGCGTCCAGATTTGGCGTATCCTCTGTGCTCTCCGAGGACAGAGTGATATAAACCTTTCCGCCGCCTGCAATATAGTCTTTCAGAAGCGTCTGCTCATCCTCTGTAATATCCGTGGCAGGAGAGTACATAAACAAAAGGTCGCAGTCCTCCGGGATCTCCCCTGTCATAAGCAGGTTTAATTCCTCCTGTGTCATGTTATTTTTCTCCAGAAGATCCGTTACCGAAGACGAGAAAGTGGCTTCTCCGTGGCCCGTGGTGTAATAGATCTTCTTCTGAGAATCCGAGGTCACATAATTGACCGCGCTGGTAAACTGTCCCTCTCCGTCAAACTCCGTGGCCGATGAAGAGCCGGTCGTATAATAGGAATACTCATCGGTTACCAGAATGTCTGAAAATGCCACCGTTGTAGACTTTTCGGTATCCTCGCAGGAAATCAGGATCGTATCTTCGCTGACATCATTTTCCGTAAGCTCCGAGGGATGGAGTACCGGATCCACCCATTCTACGGTAATCTTATCTGACAAAGCCGTATATTTATCCAGGAATGTCTTGATCATATCATCCGTAGAACTCTTTTCGGCATATACCGTAAAGGTGACCTCCTGATCCAGATCCTTTAAGATCTCCCTGCTGGTGTCAGAAATCTCATAGATCCGGTTATCGCTGATATCTATGTTCCTGATGTTTTCCGGAAGCTGCCCCGCTATCATATTGATGATAACCGCGATCGCTATGACCAGAACGATCAGACCCACACTATAGCTTCCGTTTCTCCAGGTCATACTTGTGCTGCTGAATATATTTTTAATCTTTTCCTTCATAATGCCCTCCTAACTCCAACGCCTTTTCTGTATCATCTGAATCGTCAGAAACAGGAAGACCGCGATCATGGACAGATACAGGATGATCCCGCTGATATCCAGGTAACTGCTGTCTGTAATAACTGTCATGGGATCTGTCAGCTCCAGCTTTGCCAGGATATTCGGCAGCAGATTCTCAAACAGCTCTGACTTTGCCACATATGCAATGACCGTGCCTGCGATCACCACCAGCTCCACTGCCCCGCTTATGATCCAGTTCTTCGTCATCTGCCAGACAAGAAATGCCAGCAAGGACAGGATGACTGCCACTCCGATGGCGTTGGTTCCTGCTCCGGAAGGGATAAAATCCAGGATTCCGTTCCACAGATACAGCGCCATCAGGACTCCCATGGTACCGATGGCTGCAATGATCGTACTTTCTGTCAGCGATGAGATAAACATCCCGATGGAAATATATACGCAGCCCATCAGGAAAAACATCAGGATTGACAGATAATCCGTCAGAATATAAGCCGTTCCCTGGCTTTTGATGATCAGCGGAAAAATCAGATAAATAACGCATGGCACCAAAAGGATCGTCACCATTGCCAGATATTTTCCCAGCACTACCTTAGGAAGGCTGACCGGAGAGGTAAGGAGCAGCTGATCCGTTTTGTTTTTCCGGTCCTCCGCAAAGCTTCTCATGGTCAGCACAGGCACCGCTATCAAAAGAACAAACAGAATCCCCGTCAGCACATATGAGAAATAGGGATATCCATAGTTTAGGTTATATGCCATAAAATACACTCCTGCATACGCCACCAGAAATGCAATGAACACATATCCGATCATCGTATGGAAATAGGAATTTAATTCTCGTTTATAGATTGCTTTCACGTTTGTCTAACCTCCCCTTCTTTTATTTCTGCGTCAGTTCCAGGAATATTTCTTCCAGGGTTGACTTGTTAAGTTTCAATGTCAGAAGGGGCATCTTCTGGTCCGCAAACGCATGGAAGATCCGTTCCCGGATATCTCCCGAACCCTTTGCCTCTATCTGGGCACGCACCGTGCCATCCTCCAGCAATGTATATTCCACACGTTTGACCTGGTCGATCCGGTCCAGAACCCTTTCCACTTCCTTTTGCTCACGGCGGACTTCTATTTCAATATGACCGGTCCCGCTCATGGAATTTTCCAGGTTCTCCGGCGTATCACTGGCTACCAGCTTTCCTCTGGCAATGATCAGGATATAGTCGCATACCTCCCGGATCTCCGCCAGGATATGGGAGCTTAAAATGACCGTATGCTCTTTTGCCAGCTTACGGATCAGTTCCCTGATTTCGATGATCTGCTTGGGATCCAGACCCACGGTGGGCTCATCCAGGATGATGATCTCCGGAAATCCAAGGATTGCCTGCGCAAGCCCGACCCTCTGCTTATACCCCTTGGACAGGTTGCTGATCAGCCGGCCCCGGACATCTGAAAGTCTGGTCAGCCTCATAGCTTTTTCAATCTGGATCTCCATATCTTCTTTCGGTATCTTTTTCAGCTCTGCCGCAAATCTCAGATATTCCATGACTGTCATTTCCAGATAGAGAGGCGGCTGCTCCGGCAGATAGCCGATACACCGCTTTGCCTCCTCTGGTTCCTTCAGAATATCGTGCCCGTCTATCAGCACCTCCCCCTTTGTGGCGCCCAGATACCCGGTCATGATATTCATGGTCGTGGATTTTCCGGCACCATTAGGCCCAAGGAAGCCGTATATCTGCCCTTTTTCTACTGTAAAGCTTAAGTTGTCTACGGCCAGATGCTTCCCGTAACATTTGGTAAGATTCTTCACTTCTATCAATGCCATTCCTCCCGCTTTATTATTTTGTTGAGCGTCACAGCACTATGACGCACCGATGCTAACAATATAAGCGGTAAGTTTGAAATATATGTGGTAAAAGTATGTTCATTTTGTGAAATGGGAGATTCCTCCTGCTAACATCAGCATAATCCCGGGCACCACATATTTTCGCGGATGGTGCCACAGGTCACTTTCAATCTTCCACCCACGGACGGGGAAGAACCATTCCAGCATCACGGACAGGACTGCGCCAAGGCCGGAAAAGACTGCCGCCATTCCCGCCATCCTGGCGGTAATTCCGCCGGACCGGATCTGCCAGCTGCAAAGAAAAATCACATCCGCCGCAAAGTTACAGAAAAACAGGAACAGACCATAAGGGATGCAGAACCCTTTTCCCTGCCCGGGCAGGAACCGAACAGCCCGTTCCAGAGCCGGATCCCCGGACAGCAGGATACAGACAGGCGTATTGAAGGTAAGGATGGCAAAACCCATGGGAAGAGCGAATGTGTCTGCCGTCTTCTCGAAAAATACAGGCAGAACCAATGCAAGGCCCCACAGAATCCCTGTATTAGCCAGGTAATTTTTATGTCCCCGCAAATAACGGACAAAATAGGCAAACATCAGGACGTGCCGGCGGCTTTTTACCGTGCGGCTGCGTTTCCCATCCACAAAATAGAAGGAATAGGCATCCGCCCTCCACAAAACCAGCAGCAAAAACAGGTAATGGATTGCGAGAATCAAAAAAACGGCCATGTTCTCTCCCCACAGCAGAACCATCACAACCACCACCGCCCACAGGCTCCCTGCCCACGGATGATTTCTAAACGAAAAGAGAACTGCCGCAAACAGGGCCGCATGAACCGCACACAGAAAGCTTCCCAGAACTTCGGTCCAGGTCCATGCGTAGACCGCAAAGGCCACCGAAAGAAGCGCCGCCGTTTTCGTCAGGAGCGTATAGCTTCCAAGGGCAGATACATAAGAAAGTACCAATTTCCGGTTTTCAAAGGGCAGCATATACAGATTCTGCAGATACGAAGCCTGGTCCTTGGAGGACAATGCCTGCCACATGATGCCTGCCGTAAACATACTTACCATCAGATACAGGATTCTGACGGAGATCTCTATCTGCATCCCTGCCGTGCGCAGTCCGAAAAAGACAGCCCCCAGGACCAGCAAAGTCCGTATCAGGCGTTCATAGTTTTTCCCAAATAATTTTTTTGCAAAAGCCTTATATATCATCTTCATACCGAAGCGCCTCCCGCATATCCGAAGCGCAGATCCGGCCGCCTTCAAAGCTTCGCCGGATCTGCCCGTTTTCCAGTACCAGCACCCGGTCTGCAGTCAGTGCAATACTTTCCAGCACATGGGAGGAAAACAGCACTGTCCCATATTCTCGATACCCGGAAATCTGCCGGTACAGGTACTCTGTACTCTGAAAATCCAGCCCATTCACCGGTTCATCCAGTAAAAGCAGCCTCGGCTTCAGTGCAAATGCAGTGATGAGGAAACACTTTTTCCGGTTCCCGGTGGACAGCTCCTTCAGCAGGACATCCTCGTATCTCTCAAACCCAAAGCCTTTTACCAGTTCCCTGACGTCAGACAGCTTCTTCCCATAAGCGTGCGAGACATAGGTCAGATATTCCCGGGATGTAAAATACTGAAAGGAATGATCCTCGTCAAATACGGTGTAGCGGCAAAGTTTAAAACTTTGCTCTCGCATTCTTATCGGGCGGCCCTGGAACCAGACCTCTTCTGCATCAAAACCGGAAAGCAGGCCTGACAGCACTTTTAAAAATGTGGTCTTTCCGGCTCCGTTCAGGCCGATCAGCCCCACCACCTCATGCTCCAAAAGCTCCAGCGAAAAATCCGACAATACTTTCCTTTCCCTGTCATACCAGGCGCTTAAGTTTTTGACAGTTAACAGCGAATCATCCATACTACTTCCCTCCCTGATCATCCTGCTGCTTTTTCCATGTCGTAAAAGCCGAAACCAAAAACAGGATTGATAGAATAATACAAAGAGGTCCTCCTCCCACGATCGCTGCCCCTGCTAAGATCACTCCAATGATACTTCTGATATAAACGTGACGCATATTCCTTACCTCCTAAAATGTTTTCTCTTGATATCTCTATCATAGACAAAAAAAGAGGCCGAAACAGAAATGTCCGTAATCGGCAGGTTTTTGACCGCAAATGGGGACGGGGGATTTTCAGAAATCCCCCGTCCCCATTTGCGTTTTATTCTCCTGCTCTATCATAGGACAGCGTCGCCACTGTCCGGAATACCCCGTCCGCATAAGAAGTCTTCAGCGTCCCATCGTACTTTTCTGTCGCGGCACGGGCGCTTTTTAAGCCCCATCCGTGCAGCCCTTCTTCTGTTTTTGTCGTCTTCAGTTCCTTGTCCTTTAAAACCACAGATCCCGCAAAGCTATTCTCTATCTTGATGACCAGCATGTGCTGGATCCGGCGAATCGTAAGGTTTACAAACCGCTCTTTTTCCTCCGGTACTCTTGCCGCAGCTTCCAGTGCATTATCCAGCAGGTTCCCTAAGATGGCGCAAAGATCTGCCCCCGCTATATTCATATGCCGGGGAAATTCCACCTGTACCCGGTATGCGATTCCCTTGTCTTCTGCCTCGGCTGCTTTGCTGTTGATCAGGTAATCTACGGTTTCATCCCCTGTCCACACTGTATCCGCCAGCTCTGTCACCGGCGCTTTCAGTTCATCCAGATACCCGAGCGCTTCTTCTGTCTTCCCGTGGGTGAGAAGCTGGCGCAGGACTCCGATATGATTATGGAAGTCGTGAAACAGCTTTGCATTGACGGCATAAGCCTGATTCAGAGTATGATATTCCCGCTCCAGAAGTTCGGCCTGCTCTGTTTTCAGACGTGAAAGCTCTCTTTCTATCTGATTCTGCCGGTTCATATGGAACACCAGGACAGCCGTCAGGAGAATGACCGACAGAAAGGTCCACATGTCCAGTGTAGCGTCCGGTATCTCAAGCACCGTTTGCTCTGACAGAGTAATGATAGCAAGAAACCCTGCAAGGACGATCCCTCCCGCCATACGAAGCCCTTCTTTTTCTTTCGGATCCCCATACCTTCTGGAGCAAAGACACAGAACGATCAAAAGCCCGTTCAGAATCCAGACTGCCGCCTGTCCGGTCCCCGTCCCCACATCCAGAAATGCCGGCGAGCCAAACCAGATTCCAAGCCCGGCTCCCAAAAGGAACTGCCAGAATGAAACTCCGATCTCATAAAAGATTCCGATAAACAGCCCCATTCTCACATCCAGGCAGCCAAAGCGGACTCCGCAGAACACGATCCAGGCTGTCTCCAGCGCCAGACGATAAACTCCGGGCAATCCCGGGAGCGCTGTCAGCACGGAAAGGACTGCCGTTCCCACAATAACCGCCGCAAAGATCCATGCCGCTGTCCTTTCCTGCTTTTTACCGGCCGCCGCTCTGTGCATAATCAGAAAGCACACCAGTACCCGGACGGCTGCAGACGCCGTATCCGAACACAGTATCAGCCATTCCATCATATATGCCTCCCCCAGTAATCATTGATCTCTTCTTTTACTTCCTGCAGATGAGAACGGCTGACCGGAAGACTTTCTCCATTTTTCAGGACAGCCATCCCGTGCCGGATCTGCATAATGTGTATCATGTTGACAATGCAGCCCCGGTCGATATAGATAAATTCTTCCGCATTCAGCTCCTCATAAACCTTCTGCAGGCTTTTGCGGACTTTCGATACGCCTCTTGCCGTGGTCATACTTGCATTTTTCCCATCCCGCTCAATATAGTAGATCTCTTTATACGGAATCTTTTCCAGACGGCTGCTGGTCCTTATCGTATAGGTCTTTCCCTCTTCCAGCATGATAAGCTTCACCGCGTCCCGGACGGCTGCCGCAAGCCGCTTCTCTATCTCCGCTTTGGGAACATACCGGAAGACAGACAGCTCAAATGCATCTATGGCATACTCGATATGGGATGTAATAAAAATGATCTTCACATCCGGAAGACAGGGCCGGATCTTCTCAGCCAGCTCCATGCCGCTGCTTCCCGGCATCTCGATATCCAGCAGGATCAAGTCAAAGAAAAAATGATCCTCTGTGATGTCATAGAGCAGATTTTCGCTGGCGGTGTAAGACAGCGTCTCTCCGGCACATCCGCACTCTCTTAAGCACTGCTCGGCTATACTTTTGTGCCTGACTACCGCCTCTTTATCATCGTCACAGACTGCAATGCGCAGCATCCTTTCACCTCCGCTCCTGCATGTAAAAGCTATTCTTTTTCTATCATACCACCATCCGATGCAAATGAACAAATGATTTTCCTCTGCTGATCCGCCAGGATTGCTAAGTCTCCGAAAATCAGATAAAATAGAACTTATCAAATATTCGATCCTTCACGATCCTAGCATTTTAAGACAGTACAAAGGAGGAACTTATGAAAATCACAGACGTAAAAATGGAAAAATTTTCGATCGAACTGTCAGAACCATTCAATGTGGCCTTCGCCCAGATTACGCACACCGTCAGCATCATCGTCAAGATCGAGACAGATGAAGGCTATGTGGGCTATGGAGAAGCGGCGCCCTTCGCACCTGTAACCGGTGAGACGGTAGACGGCTGCCTGGAGATCCTCTCCCTTTTCCGCCAGGGACTGATCGGCATGAATCCTCTGGATATCGAAAAAGCTCATGCGATGATGGACGGCCTGGCCCATGGAAACGGCTCCGCAAAATGCGCCGTTGATATCGCTCTTTACGATCTAAAGGGCAAGGTGATGGGACAGCCCTTATACCGGGTACTGGGCGGATACGACAATGTTGTCCAGAATGATATCACGGTTGTCATCAACCCTCCGGAGAAAATGGCAGAGCAAGCTGTCCACTTTGTTAAAGATTTAGGCTACCACATCCTGAAGATTAAGACCGGGATCTGTCCGGAAGAGGATCTGCGGGCCATATCTCTGATCCGTGAAGCCGTCGGCCCGGATATCCGCCTGAGAGTGGATGCCAATCAGGGATACAATTACAGCCAGGCCATTGCCATGCTGACCGAGATGAAAAAGTACGGCGTCGAAGCCATCGAACAATGCCTGCCCGACTGGGATCTGGATGGAGCCGCAAGGCTTCGCAGACAGGGCAGCGGGATCCAGCTCATGCTGGACGAGTCCGTACATACCATCCGGGACGCCGCCAAGATCTGTAAAGCAGAGGCCGCAGACATTATGAACCTGAAGCTGATGAAATGCGGCGGCCTGTACAGAGGCGCCCAGATCAATGCCATCGGAGAAAGCTTTGGTGTCCCCTGTATGGTAGGCTGCATGATCGAAACAAAGATTTCCATCACCGCCGGATTAAGCCTGGTAGCCGCAAAGAAGAACATCACCGAGGCAGACTGTGACACCTTCCTGTTCTACAAGGACGGAGATACAGGCATGCCAGGCGGATTTGAAATCGAAGGCGACCAGTTCCGGCTGCTGGATAAGCCGGGCCTGGGACTCGATATCTCCTTCTGATCGTGACAAAAAAAGGAAGAACGGACATCCCCGCGCCGGATGATCCAGTTCTTCCTTTCTTTTAAGCATGATATTTTATTTCGCCATCACTTCCCAATCTGTTTTACAAAAAATACGTTTTCTTTTCTTTCCTGAAACCCGTTTTTCCTGTAAAACTGATAGGCCGGCACCTGTTTCTCTGTAAGAAGCGTGATGTATACGGCTCCCTTTTCCGCCGCTTTCTCTTCGATGGATTTCATAAATCCAGACCCGATTCCTGCCTGCTGCATCTTAGGAAGGATTCCAAACTCGTCGATCCAGTATTCCGTCCCCTCATACCAGCTTTTCAGCCTGCCAAGCGCTATGCCGATCAGTACTTCGTCCTGATAAACGCCGAAGGATAAGGAATTTTCGTTTCCCATCAGTTCCCGGATGTACGTATGAAGCTTGTCATCCGTCCACACATCATTCCATGGCTCTACTGAAAAAATATCGATCATCAGCCTCTTGACTGATTCAATATCCGACATATTCAACTCTCTGATCTCCATGGCCTTCTTCCCTTCTTTTTTCTTCTTCCTTTATAATAAAACATCAGGATAGATTTGTATACCCCATCAGAGATTCGTCCACCGCCTTTGCGACCTCTCTTCCCTCATGGATGGCCCACACCACCAGAGACTGTCCTCTTCGCATGTCTCCCGCAGTAAATACCTTTTGCACAGAAGTCTCATATTCTTTATCTGCCACGGTTCCGCGAGGCGTCTTTTCTACGCCAAAAGCGTCCATAACGTAATCCTGGGCTCCGGTAAAGCCTGCCGCAATCAGCACGAGATCCGCCGGAATGATCTTTTCACTGCCAGGCACCTGACTCATGTCCATGCGTCCGGTCTTTTCATTTTTCTGAAATTCCAGTCCCACCGTTTTGATCTTGCAAATCTCTCCCTTGCTGCCTGGAATGAATTCCTCCACGGTAGTCTGGTAAATTCTTGGATCCTTCCCAAAGACTTCTATGGATTCCTCCTGACCATAGTCTGTCTTCAGGACTCTTGGCCACTCCGGCCATGGATTGGACGCGGTACGTTCTTCTGCCGGTTTTGGCATCATCTCCAGCTGTGTGACAGACTTTGCACCCAGACGGATCACGGTGCCCACGCAGTCGTTTCCCGTATCTCCGCCGCCGATGACCACTACGTCTTTTCCCTTTGCCAGGGAATATGGTATCTCTTTAAAATCAGAGTCCAGAAGCCTTTTTGTCACTTCCGACAGGAAGTCTACCGCAAAGCGGATTCCCTTTGCTTCTCTTCCCGGCGCCTTGATATCTCTTGCCTGTGACGCTCCGCAGGCAAGAACCACCCGGTCATATTCCTTCAGGATCTGGGCGGCTTTCTTATCCTTTCCCACGTCCACTCCCGTGACAAAGGTAATCCCCTCCTCCTCCATCAGCTTCCTTCTTCTTTCAATCACTGATTTATCCAGCTTCATGTTGGGAATCCCGTACATGAGAAGACCTCCGATCCGGTCTTTCCGCTCGAATACCGTCACCTCATGCCCCCGGCGGTTGAGCTGGAGGGCTGCCGCCAGTCCTGACGGTCCGCTCCCTACGACCGCCACCCGATAACCGGTACGGACTTTTGGCGGTCCTACCCGCACCAGATCGTGTGCAAAGGCATACTCAATGATCGTTCTCTCATTTTCTTTTGTAGAAACCGGCTCTGTATTGACATTGCAGGTACAGGCAGCTTCACAGAGTGCCGGGCATACCCTGGAGGTAAATTCCGGGAAGCAGTTTGTCTGCTGCAGACGCTGATACGCACCTTCCAGATTCTCCCGATAAACCAGATCATTAAACTCCGGCACCAGATTGTGTAAGGGGCAGCCGGAGGCCATGCCGCCAAGCATGGCTCCGAACTGACAAAACGGAATACCGCACTCCATACACCTTGCACCCTGAAGCTTCTGCTCCCCGAGCGGAAGAAGCTCATGAAATTCTTTAAAATCGCCGATCCGCTCTTTCGGTGGTCTGCACGGCCCCGTTTTTCGCATATATTCTAAAAATCCTGTCGCTTTTCCCATATTTTTATATCCCTCCTGTCCGTTTCTGTCCCGTACTTTCATAGAAAGCTTCTACCTGTGCCTCTTCAGGCTTCATCCCCAGCTCCTCATAATGCAGGCTTAAACTCAGGATCTTCTTATAATCGTTCGGGATGATTTTCTTAAACTTTGGAAGGTATTCTTCAAATGCCTCCAGAATCTTTTTCCCTTTCTGTGAACCTGTCTTTTCTACATGCTCGCTGATCAGGCGCTTCAGTTCTTCTTTATCTGCTTTTTGGTTTACATCCTCCATGGAAATCATCTCTTTATTGATGTTGCGGTACAGTGCATTTTCTTCATCCAGCACATAGGCAAAGCCACCACTCATACCGGCCGCAAAGTTCTTTCCGGTCCGCCCAAGGATCACGGCTTTGCCTCCTGTCATATATTCACACCCATGATCTCCTACTCCCTCCACGACTACCGTCGCGCCGGAGTTACGGACACAGAACCGTTCGCCTGCCACACCGTTTACAAAAGCACGGCCGGAGGTAGCTCCGTAAAACGCCACATTCCCAATGATCATATTTTCCTCCGCCGGATAGGTACTCTCTTTTGGCGGAGCAATGATCAGCTGGCCGCCGGACAGACCTTTGCCGAAATAGTCATTGCTGTCTCCCCGAAGCTCGATGGTCAGTCCTTTGGGGATAAACGCCCCGAAGCTCTGCCCTCCTGTTCCGGTACAGTGAATCTGATAAGTGTCATCCTCCATGCCTTCCGGGCAGCGTCTGGTAATCTCAGACCCAAACATGGTCCCGAAGGTCCGGTTAGTATTTTTGACATGTACATTTACTTCTCCTGGCATCCCTTTTTTCAGTTTCTCGCCCAGCTCCTGCAAAAGAACTGTCTCATCCAGAGTCTTCTCCAGTTCAAAGTCATAAGTTCCCGGCACGTTATTTTCAGCAGAATAAGGATGATTCAGCACCGCGCTTAAATCAATCCGGGAAGCCCGCGGATTTGCCGTTACTTCTTTTTTCTTTAAAAATTCGCTTCTTCCCACCAGTTCATCGACCGTGCGCACACCTAAGCGGGCCATGTATTCCCGAAGCTCCTGAGCGATAAATTTCATAAAATTGATCACATACTCTGGCTTCCCTTTGAAACATTTCCGAAGTTTCGGGTTCTGGGTCGCCACTCCCATAGGGCAGGTATCCTTGTTGCAGACCCGCATCATCACGCATCCAAGCGCAACCAGGGGTGCCGTGGCAAACCCAAACTCTTCTGCTCCCAGCATGGCCGCAATGGCCACATCCCGTCCGCTCATCAGCTTGCCGTCTGTCTCCACCTTGATCCTGCCGCGAAGCCCGTTCCGAAGAAGCGTCTGGTGCGTCTCTGCAAGTCCCAGCTCCCAGGGCAGGCCCGCATTGTGGATGGAGCTTCCGGGCGCTGCGCCGGTTCCGCCGTCATAACCGGATATCAGTACTACCTGTGCTCCGGCCTTTGCCACGCCGGAGGCGATGGTGCCGACTCCTGCCTCGGATACCAGCTTCACCGAGATTCTGGCATATTTGTTGGCATTCTTCAGATCATAGATCAGCTGTGCCAGATCCTCAATGGAGTAGATATCATGGTGAGGCGGCGGTGAGATCAGGCTGACGCCTGGTGTAGAATACCGGGTCTTTGCGATCCAGGGATATACCTTCTTCCCGGGCAGGTGTCCGCCTTCTCCCGGCTTTGCTCCCTGAGCCATCTTGATCTGAATCTCATCCGCGCTGACCAGATATCTGCTGGTCACGCCAAAGCGCCCGCTTGCCACCTGCTTGATGGCCGAGCAGCGGTTTTCTTTTGTTCCCTTTGACTCCAGACGCTCCGGAGACTCGCCTCCCTCTCCGCTGTTGGACTTTCCATGGATGGCGTTCATAGCTAGAGCCAGCGTCTCATGGGCCTCCTGGGAAATGGAGCCGTAGGACATCGCACCCGTCTTAAATCTCTGTACAATGTTCTCCACACTTTCTACCTGATCGATGGGGATACCCTGTTCCGGATAATCGAACTCCAGAAGACTCCTTAAATATCCGGTATCCTCCTGATCTACCAGCTCCGTATACTTTTTAAAGATCTCATAGTCCCCGTTCCATACCGCCTGCTGCAAAAGATGAATGGTCTGGGGGTTATACCGGTGGTGTTCTCCCTGGCTTCGGAAGCTGTGGCGGCCAAGACTCTTTAAGGTCAGATCTGTGCCAAGCCCCAGAGGGTCAAAGGCCGCACGGTGGAGCTTTTCCACATCTGCCTGGATATCCTCCATGGTCACGCCCCCCACACGGCTGACTGTGTTGGTAAAATACCGGTCGATGACTTCCTTTGAAATACCGATCGCCTCAAAGATCTGCGCCCCCTGGTAGGACTGGATCGTAGAAATACCCATCTTGGACGCAATCTTTACAATCCCGCTTAAGACAGCATGATCATAGTCCTGCACCGCCGCATAATAATCCTTTTTCAGAAGTCCCGTCTCGATCATCTCCCGGATCGTCTCATGCGCCAGATACGGATTCACCGCACAGGCCCCATATCCCAGAAGCGTTGCAAAGTGATGCACCTCTCTTGGCTCCCCGGATTCCAGGATCAGAGATAAAGACGTACTCTTCCTGGTCCGCACCAGGTAATGGTGTACCGCTGATACAGCCAGAAGGGACGGCAAAGCTACATGCGTCTCATCTACGCCCCGGTCTGTCAGGATCACAATCGTAGCTCCGTCTTTATATGCCTTATCTACGTCTAAGAACAGGCGTTCCAGCGCTTTGTCAAACGGAGTGTTTTTGTAACAGATGATCGGCACCTCTTTCACGGAAAATCCCGGAACCTTCATGTTTTTAATCTTCAGAAGATCGGTATCTGATAAAATAGGATTTTTGACCTTGAGCACCTGACAGTTTTCTGGATATTCCTTCAAAAGATTGCCTTCTTTTCCGATGTAGACGCTGGTATTGGTAACGATCTCTTCTCTGGCAGCATCGATCGGCGGATTGGTAACCTGTGCAAACCGCTGCTTAAAATAATAAAACAGAGGCTGAAATTCTTTTGAAAGTGCAGCCAATGGGATGTCGATTCCCATGGATGTGATACCCTCCGAGCCATTCAGCGCCATGTTCAGGATCGTATCGTGATATTCCTCATAAGCATATCCAAAAGCTTTCCGAAGCCTTGCGCAGGTCTCTTCCGTATACTGCTCCACCATCTGATTCGGGATTTTCAGATCACGAAGTTCGATCATATGCTGATCAAGCCACTCGCCGTAGGGCTTCTTTTTTGCATAGTATTCTTTTAGTTCTTCGTCTGTCTTAAGCCTGTGTCCAATCGTATCCGCCACCAGCAGCTTTCCCGGGTGGATCCTTCCTTTTTCTTTGATATCCTCTTCCCGGATCTCTTCTAATACTCCTGTCTCTGATGACAGATAAAGACAATTGTCTCTGGTCAGATAATATCTGGACGGCCGAAGCCCGTTCCGGTCCAGTACTGCGCCCATCATGTCTCCGTCGGAGAACAGGATAGAGGCCGGACCGTCCCATGGTTCCATCATCGTCGCATAATACTGATGGAAATCCTTCTCATCCTGGGAAATGGTATCATTATTCGCCCAGGGCTCCGGAATGGTCACCATCACAGCAAGCGGAAGATCCATGCCGTTCATCATCATAAATTCCAGTGCATTATCCAGCATGGCAGAATCAGACCCGCTCCTTTCCACTACAGGAAGGATCTTGGAAAGCTTCCCTTCAAAATACCGGGACGCCATGTTTTCTTCCCTTGCCAGCATCCGGTCCACGTTTCCCTGGATGGTATTGATCTCACCATTGTGAACAATGAGGCGGTTCGGATGTGCGCGCTCCCAGCTTGGCTCTGTGTTGGTGCTGAATCTGGAATGGACCATGGCGATGGCTGACTGATAATCTTTATTCTGCAGGTCTTTATAAAATGTCCGAAGCTGTCCCACCAGGAACATCCCTTTGTATACGATCGTCCTGCTTGACAGAGACACCACATAGGTATCAGTGCTGCTCTGCTCAAATTCCCGGCGGACAATATAAAGCCTTCGGTCAAACGCAAGGCCGGTTTCTACTTCCTGCGGCTTTTCAATAAATGCCTGCCAGATATCAGGCATACATGCCTTGGCTTTGTTTCCCAGGACTTCCGGAACAGTCGGCACCTTTCTCCAGCCCAGAAATGTAAGGCCTTCTCCTTTTACAATGGTTTCAAACATTTTTTTCGCTTCATTTTTCTTCAGCTCGCTCTGTGGGAAAAAGAACATTCCAACGCCATATTCCCGTTCCCCTCCGATCTCAATGCCGGCTTTTTTGCATGCTTTCTGAAAAAAAGAATGGGAAATCTGTAGCAGAATCCCCACACCGTCTCCTGTCTTTCCTTCCGCGTCCTTTCCTGCCCGGTGTTCCAGATTTTCCACAATCTGCAGCGCCTGGCTTACAACCTTGTGGCTTTTCTTCCCGTCAATATTAACTACCGCTCCGATTCCACAGTTATCATGCTCAAACACCGGATCGTACAGTCCTTCTCTGCTGCCCATATGTGTTCACCCCTTTTTTCGGATTTTTTCTAAAAATAAAAAAGATGGCAAAGAAAGCCCACGCCATTTCTGACGTATTCCGGGTGACTTCTTTGTCATCTTAGGTACATTTATACTCCATTTTTGAAAATTTGTAAATACTTTTTTACTTTTTGTCCGTTTACAGATCTTCTTCTATTTGTGAAAATTTTTTCAAATTTTTGATTGACATTTTCAAAATTTCGTGTATACTTCAATGCATGAAGCAAGGGCGCTTTGGTGAATTCCAAAGTGCCTTTTTTCATGCCCTGAATATCCGGAGCTGCTTTTTGCGGATATCTATTACCGGATTTTTGAAAAAGAAAGGAGCTGCTTTTATGAATGATACGAAACTGATACCGGAACTTTACGGAAGCCTTGTGTTTAATGACAAGGTCATGCGGGAGCGCCTGCCAAAGGACATCTACAAAGCTCTGCACAAAACGATCCAGAACGGTACCCATCTGGAGCTGGACGTGGCAAATGTTGTGGCAGCGGCCATGAAAGAGTGGGCGGTCGAGCATGGAGCTACTCATTTTACACACTGGTTCCAGCCCATGACCGGATTTACCGCCGAAAAGCATGACAGCTTTATCTCTCCTACCGGAGACGGACAGGTCATCATGGAATTTTCCGGCAAAGAGCTGATCAAGGGTGAGCCTGATGCTTCAAGCTTCCCTTCCGGCGGACTCCGCGCCACCTTTGAGGCCAGAGGATATACGGCCTGGGATCCCACCTCCCCGGCATTCATCAAAGACGGCTCTTTGTATATCCCTACTGCATTCTGCTCCTACA
Source organism: Merdimonas faecis (assembly GCF_001754075.1). Lineage (GTDB taxonomy): Bacteria > Bacillota > Clostridia > Lachnospirales > Lachnospiraceae > Merdimonas > Merdimonas faecis. Next base: position 57,247 of record NZ_MIEH01000005.1, read on the forward strand.
ACGGTGAAGCACTGGACAAAAAGACGCCTTTGCTGCGCTCCATGGAAGCTTTAAATACTTCTGCGGTAAAGCTTTTGCATCTCCTGGGCCGTGAGGATGTGCGGAAGGTGGACACGACCATTGGTTCGGAGCAGGAGTATTTTCTGATCGACAAGGACCTGTATAAAAAGCGAAAGGATCTTCTGTTCTGCGGACGCACGCTGATCGGTGCACCGGCGCCGAAGGGACAGGAAATGGAGGATCACTATTTTGGTGTCCTGAAGCCAAAGGTATCTGCCTACATGCATGATCTGGATGAAGAGCTGTGGAAGCTTGGCGTACCTGCCAAGACCAAGCACAATGAGGTTGCTCCTTCCCAGCATGAGCTGGCTCCGGTCTTTTCCACCGCCAACGTAGCGGCAGACCACAACCAGCTGACTATGGAAATCATGAAGAAGGTGGCCGACAAGCATCATTTTGCCTGCCTGCTCCATGAAAAGCCTTTCGAGGGCATCAACGGAAGCGGCAAACACAATAACTGGTCCATGGTAACTGACGGCGGAGAAAATCTTCTGAATCCCGGAAAGACTCCTGCCGAGAACCAGCAGTTCCTGGTATTCCTCTTAGCTGTCATCAAGGCTGTGGACGAATATGCAGATCTGATGCGGGTATCCGTGGCAAGCGCCGGCAACGATCACCGGCTTGGCGGAAACGAGGCGCCTCCGGCTATCGTCTCTATTTTCCTCGGAGATGAGCTGACCGCCGTGCTTCGCTCTATTGAGGAGGGAACCGATTTTAAAAAGCAAAAGCAGACACTGATGGAGATCGGCGCTCATGTACTGCCTCATTTTGCAAAGGATACCACGGACCGGAACCGTACATCTCCGTTTGCCTTTACCGGAAATAAGTTTGAGTTCCGTATGCCGGGAAGCTCCCTGTCTGTTGCCGAGCCCAATATTATCCTGAACACGGCAGTGGCCGAGGCTCTGGATCAGATATACGAAACCTTGAAAGACGTGCCGGAGAATGGGCTTGACGATGCTATCCAGGAACTTTTGAAAACTATGATCAAAAATCATAAAAAGATCCTGTTTAATGGAAACGGTTACACCGATGAATGGGTAGAAGAGGCCGCCCGCCGCGGACTTTACAACCTGAAGTCCCTGCCGGACGCCGTTCCTCAGTTCATCGCTGACAAAAACGTAGAGCTGTTCACAAAACATCACATTTTCAGCAAGGATGAAATCTACTCCCGCTATGAGATCCTGCTGGAGAATTATGCAAAAACTCTCCACATCGAGTCCCTGGCAATGCAGGACATGGTGAAAAAAGATTTCACCCCGGCACTGTTCGCCTACATAAACACTTTGACCGAAGAAGTGCTGCATAAAAAGGAGCTGCTGCCCGAGCTTCCGTTCTCCTACGAAAAAGATATCATCACCACGCTCAGCGCAGCCGCCGAACAAATCATGACCTCGCTGAAAGAGCTGGAAGAAAGCACCGCCTGCGCCGAAGGCAAGGAAGATGTGCTGGAAGCGGCAAGGTCCTACCACGACCAGGTGCTGGCCGCCATGGAATCCCTGCGCCTTGCCGTAGACCAGGCCGAGGCACTGATGCCAAGCGGCAGCCTGCCATATCCCACATATGACGAACTGCTGTTCTCGCTGCGGTAGCAAATGTAGCAAATGGGGACGTACACTTTTTGCAAAAGTGTACGTCCCCATTTGCGTTTGCGGGTGTCCCTTTTTGGAAAACCCCCTGTCCCCTTTAGAGTGTTTCGATAAATCTCAGGAAGGCTTTCCTGCCTTCTTCATTGCATTTATACACGCCAGCATCTTCCAGTACGTGCACGAAGGTCTGTCCTACTTCTTCTTTCAGGATGTCCATCACATTCTCACGGCTGATCTCGCTGTATTTTGGCAGGAAGCCAGCCACCCAGTCAGCATGTTTTTCGATTTTTTCGTTGCTGCGGATGTCTTTTCCTTCTACCAGGTAATCTGCAAGGATCTCCAGCTCTTCTTTCAGTCTTGCCGGCAGCACTGCCAGGCCCATGACCTCGATAAGGCCGATGTTTTCTTTCTTGATATTATGGTACTGTGCATGCGGATGATATACGCCCAGCGGATGCTCTTCGGTGGTGATATTGTTCCGGAGCGTCAGATCCAGCTCGTATACGTCACCCACTTTTCTCGCGATTGGCGTGATGGTGTTATGAGGCTCTCCGTCTGTCTCGGCGTAGATGAATGCCGCCTCGTCCGTATATCCTCTCCATGCGCCAAGGACATGGTCTGCCAGTTCGATCAGGCGTTTTTCATCTTTATGACGGATTCTCAGCACAGACAACGGCCATTTTACGATGCCGCACTCTACGTCCTCATATCCCGGAATCGTCACCTCTTTTTCAACAGGCGCCTTCGCCATGGCAAAGGTATAATTTCCTCCCTGGAAATGATCGTGGCTTAAGATGGATCCTCCCACGATCGGCAGGTCTGCATTGGATCCCAGAAAATAATGCGGGAACTGTTTTACAAAATCAAACAGCTTGGTAAATGCCGCCCGGTCGATCTTCATCGGAATATGCTGTCCGTTAAATACGATGCAGTGCTCATTATAATATACATACGGAGAATACTGGAATCCCCATTCTCCTCCGTTGATGGTGATGGGGATGATCCGGTGGTTCTCTCTGGCCGGATGATCCAGACGTCCGGCATAGCCTTCATTCTCCATACAGAGCTGACACTTGGGATAGCTGTTGTTCTTCGCATTTTTGGCCGCGGCAATAGCCTTTGGATCCTTCTCCGGCTTGGACAGGTTGATGGTAATGTCGATCTCGCCATATGGAGATTCTACCTTCCACTTCATGTCCTTCTTCACCCGGTAGCGGCGGATGTAGGCACTGTCCCTGCTGAATTTATAATAATATGCTGTCGCCTCCTCCGGAGAATGTCCATAGTGCTCCCAGAATTCCTTCTGTACCTGGGCTGGCCTTGGCAAAAGGCAGTTCATCATCTTTGTGTCAAACAGATCCCGGTATCCAATGCTGTCCTCGATGATGCCTCTCTTCACAGCTTCCGCAAGCAGCTCAGAAAGCACCTGCTCTAAGCCTTCTCCGTCATCATCCACCGGTATCTTTTGTACCTCCACATCCTCATAGCTGTCCTCATGGAACATTTCCAGCAGAAGGTTGGTGGTATAAATCCTTTCACACTCCGGTGTCAGACCTGTCTCTATCCCATACTCTACCAGCTTTTTAATATTTTCATTTAACATCTTTTTTCTCCCCTCCGTCTATGAAAGCCTTCCGGCTCCGTCTCCGATCTCTACTACATAAAACTCTGCCTCATGTCCTACTTTTTCCTGATAAGCCTTGCCGATCTCTTCTACAAAACGATCTACCGTATCATTTTTCACAATGCTGACGGTACATCCCCCAAATCCGCCGCCAGTGATCCGGGAGCCCAGTACGCCCGGCATCGCCTGTGCCAGATCCACCAGAATGTCGATCTCCTCGCAGGACACCTCATAATCATCCCGCAGAGACTGGTGGGAAGCATTCATCAGCTTGCCGAACAGCTCCACATCGTTGTTTTTCAGCGCTTCCACCGCACGGATGGTCCGCTGATTTTCATAGACCGCATGTTTTGCCCGTTTCTGTCGGATCGGATCCTTAATGGCATTTTTATGCATCTCAAACTCTTCCTCTGTCAGGTCTCCCAGCGTCTGGATCTCCACCTCTGTCTGCAGCTCACGGAGCGCCGTCTCACTTTCATTTCTTCTGTCATTGTATGCAGAATCCACCAGGCTGTGTTTTACCTTGCTGTTGGTGATCACGATCTTTGCATCCTCGAGCACCACCGGCGCATACTCATAGTTCAGCGTATTCGTATCCAGGAAAATCGCATGATCCTTTTTCCCCATAGCACTGGCAAACTGATCCATGATACCGCAGTTGCAGCCGTTAAAGTTGTTTTCAGCATCCTGTCCGATCAGTGCGATATCCACCATGCTTACCTGATCAAATCCAAAGATGTCCTTTAAGATCACCCCTGTCAGCACCTCCAGGGATGCAGAAGAAGAAAGTCCGGAACCATTGGGAATATTTCCCCAGATCAGGATATCAAGGCCATGCTCCAGACGGTATCCTCTCTTTTCAAACGCCCACATTACTCCCTTGGGATAGTTGGTCCAGGACGCCTCTTTATGAGGCACCAGATCGTCAAGGCTGGTCTCTACCACCCCAAGCTTTTCAAAGTTTACAGAATAAAACCGTAAGGTCCGGTCCTCTCTTTTACGTGCCAGACCATAGGTTCCCAGTGTCAGTGCACAGGGAAATACATGTCCACCGTTATAGTCTGTATGCTCCCCGATCAGGTTAACACGTCCCGGTGCAAAATAGGTGCGGACCTCTCCGCCTTCTCCGTACAGTTTTAAAAATGTCTCCATCAATTTTGCAGTCATGCTCTTCGTCTCCTCTACTTGCATAATTTCTCTTTCTAATCTATGATTATAATGAGATTTATCCTCTACTACAATAAGAATATTGGAGTATTTTATCAAAATATTGAGGAAATGGAGACAGGCCATGCAGATACACACGGAAAAGAACCAAAAAGAGATCAAACAGCACGGAAATTTTGAATTTCCGGTCCACGTAAGCCAGGAATCCATCCGCTCTTATGAGCAGGGATCCTTTCTGTGGCACTGGCACCGGGAGATCGAACTGACCTGGTTTCAGTCCGGACAGATCGAATATTATGTAAACGACAAAAAATATATGCTGAAAGAGGGAGAGGGCCTCTTCTGCAACAGTAATGCCCTTCACTCCGGATATATGGTAGACCATCAGGACTGCCACTATATCTCTGTCACCTTTTCTCCCCGGTTTATTTACGGCTATGAAAACAGCCTGCTGCAGACCAAGTTCGTTGATTTTATTACCTCCAATGAGTCTTGGCATTCCCTGAAACTAAGCCCGAATACCGGCTGGCAGCAGGACATCATCCGGGATATCCAAAGGATTTATGAGCTTTCTCTTGAACCCTCCGCTGATTACGAGCTGGAATTACATATTCTCTTAGCAGGTGTCTGGCAGCGCCTCTACCGGTATTATGCTTCCCTCCCGGAGACCGAACATCACTCTCAGAAGCATCTGAAGCGCCTAAGGGAAATCCTGACCTATCTTCAGGAGCACTGCCGGCAGGAAATATCCCTGGACGATGTGGCGGCTCACGTCAATATCTGTAAAAGTGAGTGCTGCCGTTTCTTTAAGAAATATATGAAAATGACGATCTTTGACTATATTTTGTTCCTGCGTATCCAGAACAGCCTGCCGCTTCTTCTCCAGGGCGAAAGCGTCACAAAAACAGCCGGCATGGTTGGGTTTTCCACGCCGGCCTATTATGGTCAGATCTTCAAACGTTATATGGGCTGTTCCCCCGGTCAGTACCGGAAGTCTCATCTCAATTCCTGATAAAGCTTCTTCACTTCTGAGAGAGGACGAAGGCCATCGGTGCCGTTGACCTCGGAAAGAGAACAGGCCGCACAGGCAGTTCCCAGGATCATGGCTTCTTCCAGAGTCATATCCTGGTATGCCCCATAGAGGATGCCGCTTAAGTAGGCATCTCCGGCACCATTGGTTCCTTTGATAAACCCTTCCGGAAGCTTCAGGCTTGGCACTTTTACAAACTCCTGTTTCTGACAGTCATATCCATAGCCGCACCCTGGGCAGTGGATCACCGCCCAGGTGGTCACGCCCTTTTCTTTTAGCTTCAAAAGCGCCTCTTTCACCTTTTCTTCAGTAAGGCCGTCCGCTCCCGTAAGCTTCACACCGGTAGCCGCCTCCGCCTCCACTTCGTTGATAGAACAATAATCCGTATATTTCAATGCCGCACTTACAATTCCCGCCGCCCGGTCACTTTGTTCCGACACAACGTCAATGGATGTCTTCATTCCCCGTTCTCTGGCATCATGCAGGATTCTGGCTCCAAGCGTTCCGTATTCCTCGTCCGGGCCGTCCACCTTTGCCATCAAAAGCAGATACTCCAGATGGAAAATATCTGCATCCAGCTTCTCCCAGTCAATGTATGACTCATCATAAATGTCGCTGGCGCCGCCCTGATAAAAGAAGGTTCTCTGCTTGGTGTCCTGGGCATTCATGACATGGGTGACCGAGCTTAACCCCTCTACCGTCAGGTTCGAGATATCTATGTTCGGATACTTTAAAAGTTCTCCTTTCATCATCCGTCCCTGGGTATCATCCCCGATCAGCCCACTGACCTTCAGCGGCACCGAAGGATCCATCTTCGCCAGGTCCAGAAGCATGTTGCCGGTCCCGCCGATATAGCTTACGATATCCCGGATATTGGTCAGATTTCCTGCATCCGGATAGGTATCGATCTTGTAAAATGTATCTGCGATCAGCGTCCCCGCCACCGCAATTCCTTTGGTTCCTTTTGCCATTTTCCTCACCACCTATACTTCCATGCCAAATACCTGAATCGCTTCCTTCACATTTTCCTTCATCGCTTCCACCGCAATCATCGGAATGTCATGGAAAAAGACGTTTTCATCCGGAGATTTCTGATCCAACGCCTCCTTTACGGCCCTTCCGCCGGCCAGAGTCATGTATGTATAATAGTTGATCTTCCGGATCCCGTTCCGGATCGCTGTCTGAAACTCTTCTTTACTAAGACCTGAGCCCCCGTGCATCACAAAAGGAATGTCGATTGCCTCTTTGATCTTCGTGATCCGCTCCAGATCCAGCTTCGGCTTCTTTGTATAAATACCGTGGGTGGTTCCAAAGGCTATAGCCAGCACATCCACGCCGGTCCTCTCCACGAAATCCTTTGCGGTGGCAGGGTCTGTATATACATCCTCCGCACTGTCAAAGGATTCCAAGGTTTCTGCTTCCTTCGGTGACTCCGCAAGGCCCATATCCGAGGAAAAGATGTGCCCTAATTCCGCCTCTACCGTCACGCCTACGCTGTGAGCCAGGCGCACGATTTCTTTTGTCTCCCGCACATTGGTCTCATAATCCTCCGCCGATGCATCCAGCATGACGGAGGTAAATCCCAGCCGGATCGCCTGGATACAGGATTCCATAGAGGATCCGTGATCCAGATGCACGCACACCGGCACCTTTGCCTTTTTCGCCGCATCCAGCATGATAAGCGCCGCCTGCTCCATCGACAAAAACGGTGCGTGGACTTCCGCATAGTTTAAGATCACACCGCGTCCTGTCTCCTCTGCCGCCTGCATAATCGCCATCAGGGACTCCAGGTTTGAAACATTAAATGCGCCTACTGCATAACCGCCCTTTTCGGCGTCTTCCATCAATTCTTTTAATGAAACTAACATTATTTTCCCTCCTGTTTTCGTTCATTTTATATGATCCGCTGTCGTATGTCTTTATTTTATCCCATCCCGTATAGGGGTGCAAGAATGGGCTCCCACTTTACTTTAAAGATTTCCTTTTTATTCCAGATCCGCATGCCGTTCAAACATCTGCTCCGGGCTTTCCTGCAGACGTTCCATCAGCTCCAGCACGATCCCGTCGAAGACAAGAAAACACATCTGCTCAAATGCAGAGCCCATCGGCTGGATCGATGTCACGGATGTTCCGCCGTGCCGAAGTTTGGGAGAGACGCCTGGCAGTACGGCCACGGCGTCTGCCATCTGCCCGATGGACGACTCCCGGTCCATGGTAAGAAGCGCCACCTGCACGCCATTTTTCTTTGCCTTTTTCGCCATCTCTACCAGGCTTCCCGTCTCCCCGGAGCCGGATCCGATAAGCAGAAGGTCTCCTGCTTTTGTATGGGGCGCCGTGATGTCACCCACATGGCTGACAGGCAGGCCCAGATGCATCAGCCGGTTGGTAAATGCCTGCACGGCCAGTCTGCTCCTTCCCGCTCCTGCGGTGAAAATGTGACCGGCATGCAGAAGTTCTTCTACGATCATCTGAAGCTCATTCTCTTCTAAGTAAGAAGCATTCCCTTTAAGCTCTTCCAGGATTTTTTCCGTATAATTTTTTATACTCATCATCTTTTCCTTTCCCGGATCTTTTCCGCCAGCTTTTTCGTTTCCCCGGCCGGATCCTCTGCATGGACAATGCCTCCGCCCACTATGATGATCTCCGGCTCATATTCCAGGTAAGCATCCATCGTGTCCAGGCGGATGCCTCCGGCCACCGCGATCTGCGCACAGGTGACAGCACTTCTCAGCTCTTTTAAGTCCTGAAGCGGAGTCCTCCCGGCGGCCTGCTGGTCCACCCCTGTGTGGACTGCGATCACATCCACGCCCAGTTCTTCCAGCTGTCTGGACCGCTCCTTCAGATTCTCCACACAGATCATATCTGCCACTGTCTTCTTCCCGTATTTTTTCGCCGCAGCCGCCACATCCAGGATCGTCCGGTCATCTGTCACAGCCAGCACCGTCACATAATCGGCCCCTGCCCGGAAAGCAAGCTCTGCTTCATAGCCTCCGGCGTCCATGATCTTTCCGTCACAGAGTACCGACAGCCCCGGAAATCCGGCATGGATCCGGCGCACTGCTTCCATCCCATATTCCATCAGGAAGGGGGTGCCTACTTCTGCAATGTCCGCATACTCTTTTACTTTTCCCAAAAGCTCCATAGCCGCTTCCATAGAAATATCATCCAATGCGATCTGCAGTTTCATGTTTCTCCTCCTTTTACCCATATTCCCAACTAAATCCAATTATAATATTGTTTTTTCTTGCAGTCAACAATTTTTCGCAACTTACAAATTGTTTTTTCTTGTGTTTTTAACAGGATATGTTAAAATAAACTGCAAAAGGAGGAATCCAACCGATGAAAAAGAGACTGACCGCTGAGCGCAGAAATGAGATCGCCCAGCTTTTATTAAAAAATGGAAATATGAAGGCCAGCTCTCTGGCAGAACATTTTGGCGTATCCACGGAAACCATCCGGAAGGATCTGATCTATCTGGAATCTCAGGGCATCGCGCAGAAAAGCTACGGCGGTGCGATCGCAAGCAGTGAACTGCTTCTGGAACGACCAATTGCACAAAAAGAAATGGAGCGCATGGAGCTCAAGACCGCCATTGCAGAACGGGCGGCTTCGATGATCCCTAGGAACGGCGTTATCTTTCTGGATGCCGGAAGCACCACATATGCACTGGCCAGACTCCTGAGGCTCCGCGAAGACCTGACCGTCTTTACCAACTCAATCATGGTCCTTAACATCCTCTCCGACTCCGCAAACCAGGTATATGCGCTGGGCGGACGTGTCCGGGGAAGCAGCAAAGGGATTGTGGGCGCATGGGCTACCCAGGCCATAAGCTCTCTACACTTTGATCTTGCATTTCTTGGCAGCGACGGCTTTCGGGATCTCTCCGGCCCTTCCTGTGTCTCCTATGAGGAGGCGGAAGTAAAGCAGACTGTGCTGAAAAGCAGCAGTCAGACTGTCGTGTTAAGCGATCACACGAAATTTTTATCCAACAGCCTGTTTCAGTTTGCTGACTGGAACCAGCTTACGGCGCTCGTCACTGACCGCCGGGAAGACCCGGATATAAAAAGCCTGGCCGAAAAAATCAGCCAGGCTGTAAATGTCATATGTGTCTGAACATGTTATATGTGTCTGAACACGCTATATGCTACGCTCCGGTAGGCATATAAGGTCTGAGAACTCCTGCCACATTGCTGAGCGGCATGGTCTGCAGCCAGATCTTGCCCGGGCCGGTGAGTAAAGTATTGAAGATGCCCTCGCCGCCGAACAGCATATTTTTCACGCCCGGGACACTTTTGATCTCCATAGAGCATGTGGCTTCCATAGCCGCCAGGTACCCGGTGTCTACCACGATCTGCTGTCCCGGCTGCAGCTCATACTCAACCACATGTCCGTCAAACTCCGCAAACGCAATCCCCTGTCCTGACAGCTTCTGCATAATAAATCCCTCGCCGCCAAACAGACCGGAAGCAAACTTCTTATTAAAAAATACCGACAATTCAATACCTGCCTCGCCTGCCAGGAACGAACTCTTCTGGAAAATCATCTCTCTTCCCGGCTCGATCTGGAACGCACGGATAGATCCCGGAAAGCTGGATGCAAACGCAATCATTCCGGCGCCGCCCTGAGCGGTATAGATATTCTGGAAAATCTTCTCCCCGGCAAACATCCTGCCGATCGCCTTGCCAAAGCCGCCATTGCTGGATGTCTCCATCTTCATATTGGGTGACATCCAGGCCATGCTGCCGCTCTCTGTGATCATCCGCTCTCCGCCCTCAAGTTCACACACCACTACTGGTAACGTTTCTCCTAAAATCTGATACTTCATATTTTCCTCCTTGTGGGGGACGTACACTTTTTGCGTTGGTCTACGTCCCCATTTGCATTTCTCCCTGTCCCTTTTTACATTTTACCCTGTCCCCGAACGAATCGGGCTCCATACTCCATGGCTTCAAAGCTTTTCCCGTATGTCCAGTTCAAAAAACCATGGAGCATGCCTTTCATTACATGGCACTCTACCGGCACTCCCGCATCTTCCAGCTTTGCCGCATACATCAGCCCCTGATCCAGCAAAGGGTCACATTCAGCGAGCACGATACAGGCTCTGGGAAGGCCGGACAGATCCTCTGCCAGGAGCGGGGATGCGTATGGATCTTTTCTCTCTTCTTCCCTGGTAAAGTATAGCGCCATCGGATCTTCGGTGCAGCGGTACTCCAGAAAATGCCCCCGTCCATATCGCTTTTCTGATTCTGTCAGTTCCTCTGCCTTATTGCAGACCAGCGGGTAGACCAGATACTGTCCTTTAATGTCCGGCCCTTTCCGCTCTCTTGCCATCATCGACACCACTGCGGCAAAATTGCCTCCGGAACTGTCGCCACCTACATTTAAGTTTTCCGGATCTCCGCCGTAGTCTTCCACATGCTCCTTCGCCCACCGAAGTGTCTGGTAAGCTTCCTCAAGCCCCCGGGGAAATGGGTACTCCGGCGCCAGATGATAGTCCGGCGCTACCACCAGCATTCCTCCTGTCATACACAGATAACGGCAAACATACTCATATACCTCGATGCTGTTAAAGGAAAAAGATCCCCCGTGGTAATACACCAGTACAGGCTTCTTTTCCTCCAGGCCTTTGCCACTTTCTTCTGGCGGCTGGTAAACCCGCACCCGGAAGGGGCCATTGCCAAAATCACAAAGAATATCTTCTGTCATTACACCCATAACCTCCGGATATATGTTACATTTCTGATAGGCTGCGGTCATCGCAGCCAGTGATTCATAATCGCTTTGCTGCCGCCAGAGCTGTCGATTGTTCATGTCCATCACCTGCGGTGCCATGATCTCCACTTCCGGCGCCACCTTCCCGTATTCCGGCTCCAGATATTTCCGATACATTTCCTTAAATCCTCCTTTCTTTCTTATTTTCCGAAAATATATGCGCTATGACTTTTTTCTGGCAGCTGCGCAATAAACAACAAATCCAAGAAGCACGGCTGCAAAAGTCATCCATCCAACCAGCGCCGCGGTTCCCATGACACTGAATTTATCATAATATCCTTTCAGATAAATGATCATAATTATCAACGGAATCCCGTAAGACACATAGCCCTTCAGCCATGCAGGGAATTTCAGGCCCTTGCCGGCATTTGCTTCCGCAAGAAACTTTTCCCATCCCCATCCGTTCTTTCTGGTACAGAAAAGAAGATAACCCAGGCTTCCCAGCGGAAGCAGGTTGTTGGATACAATGAAGTCCTCCAGGTCCATGACCGAGCTTCCCGCACCCACCGGCTGAAAATCCGCCAGCACGTTAAATCCTAAGATACAGGGAACACTGAGTATCGTAATCAGGATAAGACTTACAACCACGCTCTTTTTTCTGCTCCAGCCCAACATATCTATATCAAAAGAAATGATATTTTCGAACACTGCCACCAGCGTAGTAAAAGCCGCAAATGTCAGGAACAGGAAAAACAGCGCTCCCCACAGCTGACCGCCCGGCATCTGGGCAAATATATTCGGAATTGTCAGGAAAATCAGGCTTGGCCCGGATCCCGGCTCTATCCCATAGGCAAAACAGGTAGGAATAATGATAAACCCTGCCATGGTAGCCACGAAGGTATCCAGAATCGTGATACTTAAGGCTTCCCCCGTCAGGCTCCGCTCTTTTCCCAGATAACTGCCGAAAATCATCATGGCGCCGATACCGATAGACAGTGTAAAAAATGCCTGGCTCATAGCGCCGAAAATCACATTCCCGATACCGATTTCCTGCATTTTCTGAAAATCCGGAATCAGATAAAACCGCACGCCTTCACCTGCCCCCTCCAGGAAAACAGATCGCACCGCCAGTACAATCATGATCAAAAACAGTACCGACATCATCACTTTGGACACTTTTTCAATCCCGTTTTGAATTCCAAACCAGCAGATTCCAAAGCCTGCCGCTATCAAAATAAACGTCCACAGCCCCATCACCGGCGCATTGCCCAGCATCTGGGAGAATCCGGCCTCTACCTCCTTGGTGCCGGCCCCGGCAAAATCTCCCCGGATATTGCGAAAACAATAGTACAGCATCCATCCCGCTACCGTGGTATAAAACATCATCAAAAGATAACTTCCTAATATACCGATCCACTTCGTCCAGTGCCACTTCGTTCCTTCCGGCTCCAGCGTCTCAAACGCCTCCGCAATACTGTAGCGGCTGGCCCGTCCAATGGCAAACTCACATACCAGTACCGGGATACCCATGATCAGCAAAAATAGCAAATAAATCAAAATGAACGCAGCTCCGCCCATCTCCCCGGCTAAATACGGGAATTTCCACACATTTCCAATCCCAATCGCACATCCGGCCGAAACCAGAATAAAGCCGATCCGGGATCCAAACTTTTCTCTTTTCATACTCTCTTCCTTTCATGGGGGACGTACACTTTTTGCGTTGGTCTACGTCCCCATTTGCATTTCCCCCTGTCCCTTTTTGCAAAAGTGTACGTCCCCAGTCACTAAAATGTTTCTTTCAATGCCGGGTACAGCTTCCGGAATTTTGCGTACCGCTCTTCGTATTTTGCGGCCAGCTCCGGCTCTGGCTCTACGGTGTCCACCACCCGGACCAGCTTTGCCGCCGCCTCTTCTACGTCTGCAAATTCGCCGCATCCCACTGCCGCCAGGATGGCGCCGCCAAGACCCGGGCCTTCTTCGCTGGCGATCACGTCGACTTTCAGATTCATGACGTTTGCAATGATCCTCTTCCAGAGAGCGCTCTTTGCTCCCCCGCCGCAGATCTTGGTCCGTTCAAGATGGATCCCCAGGCTTTTTGCCACCTCCAGAGAGTCCCGAAGGGCAAAGGCTACCCCTTCCAGCACGGCCTGGGTCATCTCCTCTCTGCCGGTATCCATGGACATGCCGATGAAGCAAGCCCGGGCGTCCGGGTCATTGTGAGGCGACCGCTCTCCCATCAGATAAGGCAGGTAGAACACCTGATTCTCTCCCAGTTTATGGATCCCCGCCTGTTCTCCGGCGTAATCTTCGGTCTTCAGGATTTCTTCCATCCACCATTTATTGCATGCCGCCGCACTCAGCATACAGCCCATCAGATGGTAATGCCCGTCGGCATGTGCAAAGGAATGCAGCGCATTGTGGGCGTCTACGCCGAACTTCCGGCTGGAAATAAAGATGGTTCCGGACGTCCCCAGAGAAATATTACATTTCCCATCTCCTACCGTACCTGTACCTACGGCTGCCGCCGCATTGTCCCCTGCTCCCGCAACGATCTTCACATCCGCCGAAAGCCCAAGCCCTCTTGCAAGTTCCGGCTTCAGGGTTCCCACCACCTCGTAGCTCTCATACAGCTTGGGGAGCTGCTTTTCGCTGACGCCACAGATCTCCAGCATTTCCCTCGACCAGCATTTATGCTCCACGTCCAGAAGTAATGTCCCGGACGCATCCGAATAATCCGTGCAATGCACACCGCTCAGGCAATAGGACAGATAATCCTTGGGCAGCATGATCTTTTCTATTCTGGCGAAATTTTCCGGCTCCTCTTCTCTCATCCACAAAAGCTTCGGAGCCGTAAATCCGGCAAACGCAATGTTCGCGGTATATTTTGACAGGGTTTCTTTTCCAATCCTCTGGTTTAAATCCTCCGTCTGCTTTGCTGTACGCCCGTCGTTCCAGAGAATCGCCGGACGGATCACCCGGTCCTGGTCATCCAGTGCCACCAGTCCGTGCATCTGCCCGCCGCAGCCGATCCCCGCCACCATCTCTTTCTCACAGTCTGCCGTCAGTTCCCGTATTCCCTCTATGCTCTGCGCATACCAGTCTTCCGGACTTTGCTCTGACCAGCCCGGATGCGGAAAACAGATGGGATACTCTTTTGACACCACCTTGTGGACCGTCCCCTTCTCATCCATGAGAAGAAGCTTAACCGCCGAAGTACCCAGATCAATTCCGATATAATACATAGTCCGTCCTCCTGCTTTTTACCTTTTATTCACTCTATGCATCCTCAAATCTGCATCTCTCTTCTAGATTTTATCACAATCCCCGTCAGACAGCCACACGAATTTCCTATTCCGGATTTTCTTAAGAACTTCTTATCTCTTCCTAAACATTCTGTAATATCCCTTGAGACTTCTTCATAAACATAATACAATGGAAAACGTTTTAGGAGGGATTTTTCATGAGTATAAATAAATCAGCAGCCAGCAAATCATCCGGCAGAAATCAGGCATCAGACCAGATTCCCGCAAATAAGCAGGAAGATTACAGCCACTATTTTGATGATGATTTTGAAGTAATCTATGATGGCGATCTGCCCGATCTGCCTTCTGAAGAAGATGATGATGACGATTATTACGATGTTCTGTCCAACCTTTCAGAGCTGGATCACACCAAAAAGATTGATTATGTAAAAGAAAATGTTGACACGCCCCGCCAGAAAGAACGGAGGCGCGAGAAAGCGCAAGAGAAAAAGAAGCGCCGGATGCCAAACCTTCTTTCTCCTGCCGCCAGGACCGCCAAGACTGGCGCCCGGGCTGCACTCCAGGTCGCCAATATGCTCCTTCGCTGTGCCACTTTGATCCTGATACTTCTGATCATGTGGCTCCTGGCCCGGAATTTCTGGGACAACCACTCAGCCCTTGGAAATATTGCCCGCATGGTATCAGAAAAAAATTACGTACTCGGCGGCTATACGGGCGTGGCTTTATTTCTGCTGCTTTTTGAACTTATCACATTCCTGATAGTTCTGTTCGGCAAAAAAAGAAGCAGCCGAAACGGCCGCCTCCTGGACACAGGCCGTGGCCTGCTCTCTTTCATTATCATTTATATCGGATCATACCTGTCTGCCCTGCTGTATACCCTTGTCCCGGCATCCCCGGAGGCACTGCAGGGCGTGCAGGCCGCTCTTCTGGTCTACGGTTCACTGCAAAGCGCTCTGCTGCCGCTTTGCACCGCCGGCGTCGTCAGCTGTCTTGCGCGCCGCTTTCTGATCCGTTAACCGGACGTTCGCCATCCTCTTCCTCCGCCTTTCTTAAGAAGTCTGCATCCCTGGACTTCAGGCGGGGGATAAATCTTCTTGCAAATTTTCCTTTTCCCCGGCTCTTCACATAAAAGTAACCGATAATCGAGAACAAAACTGCTCCCACGAAATTGACAAACAGATCATTCATCGTATCGATCAGTCCGATATCCAGATATCCGCCAAGCCCCAGATCCCTTCCATTGACCAATACCTCTGTGATATCCTGTACCGGAACAGGGATATTGCTCTTCGTCGGGTCCAGAAGGACAGAAGAAAATCCCTGGATCACCGTATCCTTTTGCATATCCAATCCAAAAAACTGATCCATCCCATACTCAAAAAATTCCCAGATCACACCGATCGTCATGGAAAAACAAAACGCCACGATCGCCAAAAATACCGGCGACAGCTGAATCGAAAACTTCTTACTACGGTTCAGGATATCCACCAGCGCAAATCCAATGGCCGCCATCAGAAATCCATTGATCGTATGCAGCACTGTATCCCAAAAAGGGAACTTTATGTAGTAAGACTGGATCTCTCCCAGGATCTCCGCCGCAAAAATAAAGACCAGGATCGTAATTTCCAGCGCCGTAGGGAGCTCAATCTTCAGGTTGATCTGTATCAGGCTGGGGATGAGCAGCAGGACCAGCGTTAACACACACAGAAATACATTTTCATAATTTCTGTTAAAAATCTGCAGGATCATCATCAGGATTACCAGAAGCCGCAGGGTCACATAGACCAAAAATGAGCTTTTGTGTTCCCGCAGCTCCATGTGCAGCGCCCGGCCCATGACTCTCATTCTTTTTCTTAATTTCATAAGATTTCCTCTCCATTTATTAGTTCAGGAAATTTTCAATGATCACGCCTTCCGCTTCTTCTTCCGTCATTCCCAGTGTCCGCAGCTTCACAAGCTGCTCGTCATTGATCCTTCCGATCGCCGCTTCATGGATGATCGCCGCATCCAGATGCCTGGCATCAATCTCGGGGATAGAAGCCACCTGTGCATGATCCATAATGATAGAGTCACATTGGATATGTGCGTGACATTTTGTATTTCCAACTGCCTTTGGATGGAACACCTGCCTGGAGGTTCCTTTTGCCACAGAACGCGAAATGATCTGCGCGGAACTTCCCTCACCGTCCAGATCTACTTCCATATTAGACTCTGCCGTCTGCTGATCATGAGTCATCAGCTTCTCCAGCACATACAGTTTGGATCCGGGACCCATGTGGACATCTGTCTCCCGCACGGTAGAATCAACACCTTTTATCTGTGCCGTGTCCAGCGTGAAGACAGAATCATCTTCCATATAGATCTTTGTCACCGGGTTCAGTACTCTTGCGCCGGTTCCCTCTCCTTCTCCGTAGTGCTTTTCCTCATAGCGCACATTGGCGCCTTTTCCCACATGGAAGGAATGGATTCCATCGTGACGGCTCTCATTGCATCCGCTGTTGTGAATCCCGCAGCCGGCTATGATTGTCACGTCTGCACCTTCCGCGATATAGAAATCATTATATACAATGTCCGTCATGCCAGACGCATCCACAACAACAGGGATGTGAACCTGTTCGCCTTTCGTGTCTCCGTCAATATAGACATCAATTCCTGGTTTGTCTTCCTTTTTCCGGATTTTAATGTGCTCACTGTCGCCATGGCACAGTGCGATCCCATTATGTCTTAAATTGAATGCTCCGGTCTGCTGAAATCCTTTTTCATCAATTTGCTTTAAAATCTGTTCCGTGATCCGGTCCAGTTTCTTTTTATCTGCTTCTGTCATTTTTTACGCCTCCTTTATTCCCGGTCCATGCATACACAGCTGTCACCTTTATCCAGCAATGTTGGCAAAATCTCATCCTTTGGCCCGATCGCGGCTATTTTCCCGTCTTCAATGACCATAATCCGATCTGCCATCTGGATAATCCTCTCCTGGTGCGAGATCAGGATCAGGCTTTCCTCTTTTTTCTTATGGATTTTTTCAAACTGTTGGATCAGCATCGAAAAGCTCCAAAGATCGATTCCTGCCTCCGGCTCGTCAAACACACACAATTTATGCGGCTTTGCCAGCACCGTGGCAATTTCAAGACGCTTCATCTCCCCGCCGGACAGGGTTCCGTCAACTTCTCTGTGGATATATTCTCTGGCACAAAGTCCGACCGCGCTCAGCATCCGGCAGCACTCCGGCTCTGTCAGGTCACGGCCTGCCGCCAGAGACAGAAGCTTGCTCACTGTCATTCCCTTGAACCTGGGCGGCTGCTGAAAGGCAAAGCCTATCCCCGCCCCGGCCCGGTGGTCGATATCAAAGGAGGAGATATCTTCCCCGTCCAGGATGATCTGTCCTGCGTCCGCTTCCTCAATTCCCATTAAAACCTTGGCAAGCGTAGATTTTCCCCCGCCGTTCGGCCCGGTAATAACCAGCATCTCCCCATCTTCAACACAAAAGCTTATATTTTTAACGATACTTCTCTCTATTCCGTTTTCATTGACCTTAAAGGTCAGGTTTTTCACTTCCAGCATCTTTATCATACGCTCCTTTTCATGCCTGTACTTTTCCACACAGCACATTATAGCCTCTTTTCTCCTGCGATTCAACCCGGTAAAAAAAAAGAACCGCAACCCCCGATATAAAATCAAGAATCACGATCCCAATGCGGATGACAGGAATCGAACCTGCACACCGAAGTACTAGATCCTAAGTCTAGCGCGTCTGCCAGTTCCGCCACATCCGCCTGTCTTTTACAATGTTTGAATATAAAAGCAGCGGATCCCTTCCTAATGTATTGGGACTTCCGCTGTTTTTTGACTGAGCGTGCGGGGATTCGAACCCCGGACAACTTGATTAAAAGTCAAGTGCTCTACCACCTGAGCTACACGCCCGTAAAATCTGGGCTAGTTGGATTCGAACCAACGAATGCAGGAGTCAAAGTCCTGTGCCTTACCGCTTGGCGATAGCCCAATAAATAAAATAGAAAAAGGTGGGTAATGGGACTCGAACCCATGATATCCAGAACCACAATCTGGCGCGCTAACCAACTGCACCATACCCACCATGTATATTACTCATCGAACCAAGCGTCCAACTAAGTATCCCTATATTTAATTGTCGTGGTTCTAACGAGCCTGGGGGGATTCGAACCCTCGACCTACGGCTTAGAAGGCCGTTGCTCTATCCAGCTGAGCTACAGACTCACACGAGAGCGGGTGATGGGAATCGAACCCACGTATCCAGCTTGGAAGGCTGGTGTTCTACCATTGAACTACACCCGCAAGACTATCGGGGTGACAGGATTCGAACCTGCGGCCTCCTGGTCCCAAACCAGGCGCTCTAGCCAAGCTGAGCCACACCCCGATATGTTTTTCTTCCGTCTCACAACGCAAGAATTATTATATCGGATGTATTACGGCTTGTCAACAACTTTTTTAATAATTTTTTCAAGGTAATTTTCCGTACCTAATTCAAATACAACAGTTCGAACTCCGCATTACCCTGGCCGTCCACATTCATAACAATATAGCTGGGTTTTCTGCCGTCCTGCCGCGGATAGGATACACTTCCCGGATTCAGTGTCACCAGGTCATCCTCGACAGTCAGCGACGGCCGGTGCGTATGACCGTACATCACAATATCCGCCCCGCGTCCTCTGGCTTCCGCTTTCAGCCTTTCCTCCCCCATAGACACACCATAGTAATGTCCGTGAGTGGCAAAAATATGCCGTCCCTCAATGAAAAATTCCTGCTCGCCGGGAAGCTCCGAAAAAAAGTCATTATTTCCCCGCACAATATGTACCGGGCAGTCTGCCAGTGCTTCAATATAATCTTCTCCGCCTTCTACATCTCCCAAGTGGATCAGCATCTGGAAAGGCTGCTCCCTCTCTATGATTTTTTCCAGATTCCGATGGGATTTATGGGTATCACTGACGATCAAAACCTTCATTCCTATTCCTCCCTGTTACTGTCTGTCCAGGCCGCTCTGTCTGTCCTCCAATATTTTCCGCATCTTCCTTAAACCTTCTCCTCTGTGGCTCAATTCATTTTTCTTCTCCGGTGCAAGCTGTGCGCTGGTGCATCCGTACTCCGGCAGATAGAAAATGGGATCATACCCAAAACCGTTCTCTCCGGCAATCTCATGTCCGATGATCCCCTCCATGGTTCCTCTGACCACTTCGGTGCTTCCATCTGGAAATGCCGCCGCGATAGCGCATACAAACCGTGCCGTCCTTTTCTCATCTTCCACGCCCTCTAACCGGTCAAGCAGCGCCTGGTTTTTGATATCATAAGAGGTGTCCTCTCCCATATATCTGGCGGAATAGATCCCCGGCTCTTTATTCAGGTAGTCGATCTCCAGCCCGGAGTCATCGGCAAGCACCACCGCATCCTGATATTCCGGCATCTTTCGCGCCGCTTCTGCAATCTCCGTGGCTTTGATCAGTGCATTTTCTTCAAAAGTAGCGCCATTCTCCACAACATCCGCATGGATCCCCGCTTCTGCCTGAGACAGGATCTCCACGCCGAGATCCTTTAAGATCATCCGGATCTCTATCATTTTATGTGCGTTTCCTGTTGCAAAAATAATCTTATTCATTGTTTCGCATCCTCTCTCTTCTATCTCCCTGTTTTCCTGGGCGGCTTCGGCCCCTGGAACTGATAGAAATATGTCTTTAACATTCCATTGTATATCTTGCGGTTCTTATCCGCCTTGCGTCCAAAATACCGTTCTGCATCCTCATAGGAAGTGATCATATATGCGGACCAGGTTTCCAGGCGCCGGAAACTCTCTCCAAAGGCCCGGTACAGTTCCGGCAGATCCTTCTTGTCCTCCAGCCGTTCTCCATAGGGCGGATTGGTGATGATGAATCCATATTTCTTTGGATGGCTTAAGTCCCGCACGTCCCTTCTCTGGAAATGGATCATATGCTCCACCCCGGCCTCTGCGGCATTTCTCCTGGCGATACGGATCACATCCTCATCCGCATCATACCCCTGGATATCCGTCTCTTCAGGCTCCCGTATAAGGTCACTGGCCTCATCCACCGTATCATACCACAGTTTTTTCGGAATCAGATTGGTCCACTTTTCTGCAGTGAAAGACCGGTTCATCCCCGGAGCGATATTTGCAGCCATCATCGCTGCTTCTATCGGAAACGTTCCGCTCCCGCAGAATGGATCCACCAGGATCCGGTCTCCCCTCCATGGCGTCAGCATGATCAGCGCGGCCGCCAGAGTTTCCGTGATCGGCGCCTTCCCCGAAACCTCCCGGTATCCCCGCTTATGAAGCGAAGCTCCTGAGGTGTCGATTCCCACCGTCACCTGATCCTTCATCAGGAAGACTCTCACCGGATATTCCGGTCCATCCTCCGGAAACCATTCCATATGATAATGCTCCTGCAGCCGTCTCACCATCGCCTTCTTCATCACAGACTGTATATCTGAGGGACTGAACAGCCGGCTCTTGACAGAAGACGCCTTCGTCACCCAAAACTTTCCGTCCTTAGGGATATACGCTTCCCAGGGCAGAGCCCTTGTCTTCTCAAACAACTCTTCAAAAGACACTGCCTGAAAGCTTCCCACCTTCAGAAGTACTCTTTCCGCAGTACGAAGGAATATGTTCGCCCGGCAGACTGCTTCGGCATCCCCCTGAAACGTCACTCTTCCATCCTCCACACTCGAAATCTCATATCCAAGATCCAGGATCTCTCTTTTCAAAACCGCCTCCAGCCCGAAATGGCAGGGCGCAATCAGCTCTATCCGATTCATAGTCCACTCCAACATATGTAATATTCTTTTTACATCTTACTTGCTTTCCTGGTCATTTGTCAATCGGGGACAGGGGAAAATCCAAATGGGGACACCCAATAACGCGAATGGGGACGTACA
>NZ_MIEH01000050.1 GCF_001754075.1 Merdimonas faecis
GATAATACCTTATTATCCTTTTAATGAATATGTATTTTACTATTAAAAGGAGACCAACAAATGAAAATAGGGATTACATTTGATACTATGGAAGATTATAATGGCATTGATACATCTCAATATTGCGATTTTGCATCTTTAACCTCAATTTCATTCTTAAAGAAGCAGTTTGAATTGGCCGGATTTGATGTAGAACTTATCGGTACATATGAGAAACTTAGTAATTTAATATATTCAAAAAAATTATCTGTAGACTATATTTATAATACTGCCGAAGGGCTTCAATCCAGAAACCGTGAAGGATTAGTTCCAGCCCTATTGGAAGCAAATAAAATACCATATATCGGATCAGATGCCTATTCGCTGTCCTTAAGCCTGAATAAATATCATACAAAACTTTTAGCAAAAAGTATTGGGATTCCTACACCCCCATCTACATTAATATATTTATATGACAGCGTATCGGAAATAAAAAGGAAACTACAACAATTATCATTTCCAATCATAGTAAAACCTAATTATGAAGGTAGCAGTATGGGTATTTATTATACTGAAACAGCAGAGGATGCATACTACAAGATAAGAGAGAATCAAAAGGTTTACAGGCAAGAGATCCTTTGCGAAACTTATATTGACGGAATGGAAATTACAGTCCCTGTTATCGGTATGGGAAAAGATACAAAAGCCGTGGGTGTTGTAGAGTTTTATTACAATAATTGCAAACCATTATTTCTTTTTACATCAAATGCTAAACATTATGCGGACATTCGTTGCCGCGAAGCGATATTACCTTTAGAAACGATAAATATGCTAAAAAAACACTCTGAATCTATACACAACTTCCTTGGTTGCAGAGATATAAATCGTATTGACTTTCGTGTATCCTCAAAAGGAGACATATATTTTTTGGAAGCTAATCCGTTGCCTGCTTTAGACCCTGAAGGCTCTTTTTGTTGTGCTGCAAAAATACAGGAAATTAGTTTTCCCGAGCTACTTAAAAAAATAGTCAAATTTGCAGAAAAACGATATCATGATATAAATTATAAATAGTGATTAAAATCTTTATGTGCTAATAGCTAAATTGTTATTTCAGTTAGGTATTAGCACATAAAGACTGTTGAAGCAATTATATTTCCCAAAAAAGAAGATTGCCCAAGTGAATTTGATTTTCTAATAAATCTTGAAAGAAAGGTGCGAGAGTACTCTCGTTATAAGTATTTGCAATTTCAGGTATAGATGTATAACTTTTTGTTGAAAATAGTGTAACTAATTTACCAAGATAAACATCATATGTCTTATTATGCAAAGAATTAACTTCAATTTCTAATGCTTTCTTGCTATGGCTATAAGCTTCAGTATAATTATTTTGATCCTCATATAATAAGGCTTTTGATATATGAAAATTTCTCATTAAAAGATACGTATTACAGTCTAGTTTTCGAATACCATTTTTAACCCTATTTAGTATATCTTCTGCTTCTTCTGACTGCCCTATCTTTCTTTTACAATTTGCAATATTCATAGAAATCCATAATTGCGAAAAAGGATCTGTATGGCTATTTAAAGCTTTAAAAAAGCAGTCTAATGCTTTGTCAAAATCATTTAAATAAGCATAGACAGTTCCCAAATTATTTAAGGGATAATGATAAGAAACACTACACATATCAGTAAATATCTTATTACTTCTATTGAGATATTTTATAGCGGTTTCATATTCTTTTAAGTAAAGATAATTGATAGCAACATTATTTGCGCTTTTGGCATATGATACTAGAAGATGTTCTTTTTCGAAGTATTTCATACTTTGCTCTATCTTGTCAATTGCAAGTTCATTATCTAAAAACATATTGCTTATAGATAAAAGATAGTTATATTCTTTATGAAAAACATTTTTATTTAAAGAAATTGCTAATCCTTGTTCATATCTTTTAGACGCATAAGCAATGTCACCGAAATGATGATACATTCCAGCTAATAGAATATCAGTTTTCAAAGTCAAATATTCATCATTTATCTGGTTCTCATCTATTTTTTCTATTAATGCATCTGCTACTATTTTTGCTTCTTTTGTTTGGCCACAATTGAACAAACAGTATGCGTTCCAATATTCAATCCAGTTCTCAATTCCAGTAGAAACATATCTTTTCTTAATACACTTAAGGCTATTATATGCATTTGTAAATTGTCCCAAATAAGTATAGATTTCCATTTCCTTTAAGAGTAATTGTTGTTCTGCATATGGGAATTTCCCATTTGACAATTTGAAAAACTCTCTTATCCCAATAAGCGCGGCATCGAAATTTCGCATTTCATATGATTGCTGTATATAAACGCCAAGAATATGTAATGCCTCATCTATTTTTTCTGCTCCAAGATAATGGATCTTTATAATATTTAAAATATGTAATAAAGTATTATTTCTTTTAAGGTCATATAATTTTTTGTACAAAAATTCGGCAATTAGGAGATGTTGAGCCTTTTTTTCCGATAAATTCATTTTATCATTGATAAGATTATAGACCGTATTATTTTCGAATTCATATGAATTCTCTGTATGTACAATCAATCTAGAAAGGCGTTCAATTCTTCTTAAATTTTCTTCGGCTTTCAGTATACCTAAAGGTTGATACATGAGTGTTGAATTTATTTCGAATCCCGTTATACAGGCTTTATCCAAAGTTCTTTTTAATACTTCATCTAATTTAGAGTACCTTTGATAGATATGTTTTTCAAATAGCTTTGCGGTTAAGTGAAAGTCAAGTTCATCACAATTCCATAGATCTCCATCTTGATAAAAAATTCCCACATCCATAAAATAATATGCCATTTTTTTGAGTAATCCGGGATTATAAAAAGCTTCTTTTATAATACTTTGGATTTGCTGCGAACTGATCCCATTTTTCCCTGGCAACAAAGATGAAAAATACTTTACATAATCTCTATAATCTTTACTATTTAATAAAATGTTGTTTTCACCACATATATCTATACACTTCGTGAATTCCTCCCGCTGTTTAAAAGATAAATTGTCCGTACTAAATTCCATAATAACCAAACAAGAAATATCATTAATCTTCAAAAACTGAAGTATTTCCAGAATCAATTCTATCAAGAGTTGATCAAAATCTTTCATATCTTGAAAAATTATAACCGTATTTGGGATTTGTTTACAAATTCGAACGCAAAGTTGCTTCAAATATTCTCTATGCGAAATTTCTATATTATTTTTCTCAAAATCAATCTGTTCTTTTGCGCACTTTTGACAAAGCGCAGAAAATAGCGCTTCATAAGGGGTGTTCATGCCTGGATATTGGCAAACAGAAAGCGTTGAAATAGGACAAGTCTTTAACACTTGATTAATTAATCTTGATTTACCTTTTCCATAATCACCTCTAACTATGCATGCTGCAAATGTATTTTTGCTCTTTTGGATAAAAGATACCATTTTTTGATATTCACTTGGATATAATATCATTTTCTGCCTCCAATAATTTTAGTAAATCAGCTTGAAACAGATGTGTTACTTGATCTATCGTAAAAACTTGCTCGGGATATTGAAAAAAGAACTCAGAAAAATTAATTGCTTTTATTGTTTCTAAATTTTCTGGGTTTAAAATTAGCAAAAAAGATGGATTATATTCAGATGTTGCTGCGCCAAATTCAAAAACAATCACATCTTTAGAAAGTCGCATTAGTAAAATTGTGTGATTAGTATCTTCGTTTACAACTCTAATAAACTCTTTCCCTTTCTCATAGCTATAGGAAGATAAATTTTTCAGCTGTTCTACAATCAAATGAGATAATTCTTTGAATAATCTAGGAATTATTTCAAAAGAGTTGTCTTCAACAACATATTTATCTAACTTTTGCGCAATTATCTTTCCCAGTTCCTTAGGGGTAAGTTTATTTGCGTCCATATATCCTGTTGTACAACGAATTCCCGGGATTTGAGTATTGTCAAAAAGCACCGGTAAGATATATTCTTGAAATTCCTTGTTGTTATAGTCTGTAAACATCCGTTCTTGAGCAGATTGGCTTTCGTGAACGGTCCAGGGGCGTTCTGCATATTCTTTTGAGATAAACATTACACAATAACGTGCTTTCTTAGAATATAGTTCATCTAGGTACCGATATAAATTTTTTCCCCATAAGTCTACAGAATTATCATTATCATAAAAAACAGAAACATTATATTTTTCTAGTTCATTTTTCACTTCTTCAACGTAATCGCGCTGTGCTCCAGCGAAAGAAAAGGCAACATCGTATTGATATTGTGTTTTTTTCATTATTAATTTGTTCTCCTGGTATTTTCAATTCTTTTTCTTTTTTAAAGGATAATAAGGTATTATC
>NZ_MIEH01000051.1 GCF_001754075.1 Merdimonas faecis
TTTTTGTGTGGTTCGCTTTTTCTTTTGTTTTGCGGTACAATAGTTCCAGCAAAACAAAGGAGCACCGGACATGTCAAAGTCAAAGATCTACTCACCAGAAGAACTGAACAGCTTCAGCAAAGAGACACTCGTAGCAGTGATCCTGTCCATGCAGGATCAGCTGAGCCAGCTGAACGCAAACATGGAGCGTCTGATCGAGCAGATCGCTGACGCCAGCAATAAACGCTATGGGCGTTCTTCTGAAAAACTGGATGTCATAGCAGGCCAGTTAGAACTGGAACTCATCTTTAACGAAGCCGAAGCCCTGACGGAAACACTCTATGTCGTTGAGCCGGCTGAAGAGGATGTGATCCAGGTCGGCCGCCGGAAAAGGAAAGGGAAACGTGAGGAAGATTTAAAGGATCTTCCAATTGAAGTGATCCCTCATACTCTTTCGGATGAAAAACTGCAGGAACTCTTCGGTCCGGATGGCTGGAAGAGGCTTCCGGATGAAGTTTATAAAAGAGTCCGTGTTCAGCCGGCTGTGTACACAGTCGAAGAGCATCATGTAGCTGTCTATGCCGGCAAGGACAATCAGACGATCGTTAAGGCAGACCGTCCGAGAGATCTGCTGCGGAACAGCATCCTGACTCCTTCTCTGGCGGCAAGTATCATGAATGCCAAGTATGTAAACGGGCTTCCTCTGTACCGGATCAGTCAGGAATTCCTGCGGAACGACATCCACATTTCCAAGCAGGTGATGGCGAACTGGATGATCCAGTGTGCGGACCGGTATCTGGGAATCCTTTATGATTATCTCCATAAAGAACTGTACCGTTTCCATGTGCTGCAGGCCGACGAAACTCCGGTCATGGTATCGAAGGATGGGCGTCCCGCAAACAGCAAGAGTTATATGTGGATCTACCGCACTGGGAAGATCTACAAAGATACGCCCATCGTCCTGTATGAATATCAGCGGACCCGAAAAGCAGACCACCCGCAAGAATTCCTGAAGGGCTTTACAGGTGTAGTTGTCTGTGACGGCTATTCCGCTTACAGGAAGCTGGACCGGGAAAATCCGGATATCACATTTGCCGGGTGCTGGACACATGCAAGGCGCTATTTCTCAGATGCTTTAAAAGCCCTTCCGAAAGCAGCACAAAAAACTGCAAAAGATACCGTTGCGTATGAAGCTGTGAAGCGGATCGGGGCCATCTATCATCTGGACAATCAGTTGGCTGCT
>NZ_MIEH01000052.1 GCF_001754075.1 Merdimonas faecis
CTGGACAATCAGTTGGCTGCTTTGGAACCGGATGACCGAAAGAAACAGCGGCAGATCACAGTCAAACCTCTGGTGGAGGCTTTCTTTGCGTGGGTAAAAGAGATTCAATCTTCCAATCGTCTTCCCAAAGGAAAAACACTGGAAGGGATCAACTACTGTATCAATCAGGAAGAGGCACTAAAAGTGTTCCTGAATGATGGGGAAGTTCCACTTGACAACAACGTAACAGAAGGAGCGCTCCGCAGCTTCTGCCTGCATAAACATGCGTGGAAACTGATCGACAGTATCGATGGTGCGAAATCCAGTGCGATCATCTACAGCATAACGGAAACAGCAAAGGCGAATAACCTGAATCCGTTCCGTTATCTGGACCATGTACTGACAGTTCTGAAAGACCATCAGGATGATACGGATTACAGCTTTATCGAGAAACTGCTTCCATGGTCAGATCAGTTGCCGGAAATCTGCCGGAGCAAGTCAAAAACAACCAATCTGTAAACACGGCCGCCGGAAACGGCGGTCAAAAAATGAGCCAGTA
>NZ_MIEH01000053.1 GCF_001754075.1 Merdimonas faecis
CTGGACAATCAGTTGGCTGCTCTGAAACCGGATGATCGAAAGAAACAGCGGCAGATCACAGTCAAACCTCTGGTGGAGGCTTTCTTTGCGTGGGCAAAAGAAGTTCAATCTGCCGGGCGTCTTCCCAAAGGGAAAACACTGGAAGGAATCAATTACTGTATCAATCAGGAAGAGGCACTGGAAGTGTTCCTGAATGATGGAGAAGTCCCTCTCGATAATAACGCAACGGAGGGAGCGCTCCGCAGCTTCTGCCTGCATAAACATGCATGGAAGCTGATCGACAGTATCGATGGTGCGAAATCCAGCGCGATCATCTACAGCATAACGGAAACAGCAAAGGCGAATAACCTGAATCCGTTCCGTTATCTGGACCATGTACTGACAGTTCTGAAAGACCATCAGGATGATACGGATTACAGCTTTATCGAGAAACTGCTTCCATGGTCAGATCAGTTGCCGGAAATCTGCCGGAGCAAGTCAAAAACAACCAATCTGTAAACACGGCCGCCGGAAACGGCGGTCAAAAAATGAGCCAGTA
>NZ_MIEH01000054.1 GCF_001754075.1 Merdimonas faecis
AATCACCTTACCACGCACAGCGAATTACGGTCATCTTGAGGTTCCCCGCCCGAAACAGGACGTGGTCCCCATTGACATTGTTCCGGATCACATTCCGGAGCAGCATACAGCATCACAGATGCTAAACTCGTACCTTGACAATTCGCATACGATTGAAGTTGCTATAAAGAACATCACGATCCGCATCAGCAATGATGCAGATCCTGTCCTGTTCACCAGGACATTTCGTCTGCTTCAGGAGCTCTCATGTTAGGTGACATCTCCGGACTTGAGAAGATCTACATTGTCTGCGGCTATACGGATATGCGGAAATCCATTGACGGACTCTGCGCCGTTATCGAAGACCAGCTTAAGATGGATCCGTCGTCCAGTGCTCTCTTCCTTTTCTGTGGAAGAAGACGGGACAGGATCAAAGCTTTGTTCCGTGAACCGGATGGCTTTGTTCTGATCTACAAGCGGTTGTCTGTTCACGGCGGATATCAATGGCCCAGGAAGCAGTCGGAGGTTCGTAACCTTTCCTGGCGGGAGTTTGACTGGCTGATGTCGGGGATCGATATCGATCAGCCCAAAGCCCTCAAAGCAGAGTGAAAAGCATCTGGATTTTTCAAAAAATCCTGTACAGAAAAATCCGGAAATTCCCTGTAGATTCGGCATTTTCAGGAGCCATTTCCCTTTAGTAAAAACCCCGTTTCTGGTATAATAAAGGTATCAAATCCGAGGAGAAAAACGATGGCTTCCAGTGCGAAAGATATCCAGCTTCGAGAGCTGAAAGATACAGTATCACAACTGAAAACAAT
>NZ_MIEH01000055.1 GCF_001754075.1 Merdimonas faecis
TGGGCATCCGTAACTCTGGCTGTAGTATTCGATCACTTTACAGGTGGCAGGAATGAATTCCAGTTCCCGGCGGACATACTCCTCACCGATCAAAACCATCTGCGTACCGCAGACCGGGCAGATCTGGTCTTCTTCCGGAAGAGGGATCACTACTTTTTCAACCTTCAGGCCTTTGAAAAGCTCCTCATGGGTTGCCTTCTTTTTACGGGTATGCTCCCGGATCACGGTCTCTTCTTCCAGCAAAGAGGGATCCTGTTCCATTTCCGCTTCATCGAAGAGATTCTGTTGTCCCGGAATGTTATCGGATCTTTTTTCACTGGATGAGCCGAAAAGCTTTTTGGTCAGATAATCTACCTGTTCCTGCAGCGCTTTCTCGTGACTGGATTTTTCGTCAATAATAAGACGGAGAGATTTGATCAGCTCAGTCTGTTCAGATATCATTGTTTTCAGTTGTGATACGGTATCTTTCAGCTCTCGAAGCTGGATATCTTTCGCACTGGAAGCCATTGTTTCTCTCCTCGGATTTGATACCTTTATTATACCAGAAACGGGGCTTTTACTAAAGGGAAATGGCTCCTGAAAAATGCCGAATCTACAGGGAATTTCCGGATTTTTCTGTGCAGGATTTTTTGAAAAATCCAGATGCTTTTCACTCTGCTTTGAGGGCTTTGGGCTGATCGATATCGATCCCCGACATCAGCCAGTCAAACTCCCGCCAGGAAAGATTCCGAACCTCCGACTGCTTCCTGGGCCATTGATAGCCGCCGTGGACAGACAACCGCTTGTAGATCAGAACAAAGCCATCCGGTTCACGGAACAAAGCTTTGATCCTGTCCCGTCTTCTTCCACAGAAAAGGAAGAGAGCACTGGACGACGGATCCATCTTAAGCTGGTCTTCGATAACGGCGCAGAGTCCGTCAATGGATTTCCGCATATCCGTATAGCCGCAGACAATGTAGATCTTCTCAAGTCCGGAGATGTCACCTAACATGAGAGCTCCTGAAGCAGGTGGAATGTCCTGGCGAGCAGGACAGGATCTGCATCATTGCTGATGCGGACCGTGATATCCTTCATAGCAACTTCAATCGTATGTGAATTGTCAAGGTGCGAGTTTAGCATCTGTGATGCTGTCTGTTGTTCCGGAATGTGATCCGGAACAATGTCAATAGAGACCACGTCCTGTTTCGGGCGGGGAACCTCAAGATGACCGTAATTCGCTGCTGGGATCTGATCCGCTGCGGCTTTCCGACAACGGCTGACCCAGTTGTAAAAGGTGCTTACTGCAATGTCGTTTTCACGGCACCAGCCAGCATCTGTCATGCCGCTCTGGCGTGCAAATGTCAACCACTTTTTTACATTGTTAGGTAAGATGTTTTTTACACCGTAAGGTAAGGAGTTTTTTACATACCCTGGTAAGCAGATCTTTACATCGTAAGGTAAGCACTTTTTTACATTACCCGGTAAGCAGATTCTTACATCCCTGTTTCTCCCTGCGGGTAAAGGTCAGGGTGCTTCAGCCGGTAGGATTCCCCTCGGAAAGAGTAACACTTGGCATGGTGCAGGATCCGGTCCAGCATCGCAGTGGTAAGCACCGGATCTCCCATCATCTCTGCCCAGTCAACGATCTCTTTGTTGGTGGTAAAGATGATGGAACTGGTTTCATAGGTGTCGCTGATAAATGTGAAAAAACGATTCGCTTGTCCGCGGCTGATCGGAGTGTAGCCAATCTCATCAATGATGACAAGCTGGGCTTTCTTGATATTTTTGAGCCGGAAACCGGTGGCGCGCTCTGTCTCTGCGGTGTCGAGGATCCTGATCAGGCTGGTCATCTTCTCAAAACATACCGTATAGCCGCTGTTGACAGCCTGCAACCCCAGACCACAGGCGACCATAGTCTTGCCGAGGCCCGGAGGCCCCGCAAAGACAAGGTTTCCGCAGTTGTCCAGCCAGGACAGTTCTTTCAAGACGGAGAGCTGTGCCTGAGTGATTCCTGACTCCAGCTCTTCCGGGTCGAACTCTTCCAGTGGCCGGATATTTGGTGGGAAATGCGCCGCGGAATAGTTGCGCTTTCGTCGCCGTTCATTCCGTCCTTTCACTTCGGTCTCAAGAACAGCCAGGAGGAATTCCCGGCAGGAGGAGTCCTGCAGATCTGCGGTTTCTAGAAGATCCGGAAGCATACGCGCCGCGTGCTTTAAGGTAAACGTTTCAAGCAGGGCTGTGAGCCGCTGTACAGGGATATGGCCGGTATCCATACTTTTTAAGATTTCACGGTTCATCGAGCAGCAGCCTCCTTCCTCTCTGTGCGTTCCTGAAAGGCTTTTGCATAAACAGAAAGATCCGTGTAGCTGACACTGCCGGATGGAACCTGTGCGAGACAGTCGTCTGTAGCCAGTTCCCGGCCGGCTTTTGCAAGGCTGTAAACGACCTTAAACTGTGAGAATTGATACCGGTATTTCTGGCAGCATTCCTTCATCACCTGCGCTACCAGGGATTTATCCGGATTCTCAGAATCAAGGAACTGTTCAATTGCCCGAAGCTGTTTGGAGATATGCCGTGGATTTTCCTTTTTCACACCATTGATGAAGTGCTGGAAGTCATAGCAGTTCCATTTCTCGCGGAGACGTTCCATGATCT
>NZ_MIEH01000056.1 GCF_001754075.1 Merdimonas faecis
TGCAAATGTCAACCACTTTTTTACATTGTTAGGTAAGATGTTTTTTACACCGTAAGGTAAGGAGTTTTTTACATACCCTGGTAAGCAGATCTTTACATCGTAAGGTAAGCACTTTTTTACATTACCCGGTAAGCAGATTCTTACATCCCTGTTTCTCCCTGCGGGTAAAGGTCAGGGTGCTTCAGCCGGTAGGATTCCCCTCGGAAAGAGTAACACTTGGCATGGTGCAGGATCCGGTCCAGCATCGCGGTGGTAAGCACCGGATCTCCCATCATCTCTGCCCAGTCAACGATCTCTTTGTTGGTGGTAAAGATGATGGAACTGGTTTCATAGGTGTCGCTGATAAATGTGAAAAAACGATTCGCTTGTCCGCGGCTGATCGGAGTGTAGCCAATCTCATCAATGATGATAAGCTGGGCTTTCTTGATATTTTTGAGCCGGAAACCGGCGGCGCGCTCTGTCTCTGCGGTGTCGAGGATCTTGATCAGGCTGGTCATCTTCTCAAAACATACCGTATAGCCGCTGTTGACAGCCTGCAACCCCAGACCACAGGCGACCATAGTCTTGCCGAGGCCCGGAGGCCCCGCAAAGACAAGGTTTCCGCAGTTGTCCAGCCAGGACAGTTCTTTCAAGACGGAGAGCTGTGCCTGAGTGATTCCTGACTCCAGCTCTTCCGGGTCGAACTCTTCCAGTGGCCGGATATTTGGTGGGAAATGCGCTGCGGAATAGTTGCGCTTTCGTCGCCGTTCATTCCGTCCTTTCACTTCGGTCTCAAGAACAGCCAGGAGGAATTCCCGGCAGGAGGAGTCCTGCAGATCTGCGGTTTCCAGAAGATCCGGAAGCATACGCGCCGCGTGCTTTAAGGTAAACGTTTCAAGCAGGGCTGTGAGCCGCTGTACAGGGATATGGCCGGTATCCATACTTTTTAAGATTTCACGGTTCATCGAGCAGCAGCCTCCTTCCTCTCTGTGCGTTCCTGAAAGGCTTTTGCATAAACAGAAAGATCCGTGTAGCTGACACTGCCGGATGGAACCTGTGCGCGGCAGTTGTCTGTAGCCAGTTCCCGGCCGGCTTTTGCAAGGCTGTAAACGACCTTAAACTGTGAGAATTGATACCGGTATTTCTGGCAGCATTCCTTCATCACCTGCGCTACCAGGGATTTATCCGGATTCTCAGAATCAAGGAACTGTTCAATTGCCCGAAGCTGTTTGGAGATATGCCGTGGATTTTCCTTTTTCACACCATTGATGAAGTGCTGGAAGTCATAGCAGTTCCATTTCCCGCGGAGACGTTCCATGATCT
>NZ_MIEH01000057.1 GCF_001754075.1 Merdimonas faecis
AAGCCTCCCAGCCGTCCCACGCTCAGCAAGTATTATGACATGGATGTGATCCCGGATGATCCCGGCGCTAAACTCGCAAAACCAAAAACCTTTGACGTAGAGCCTTTCCGGAGCACGATCGTCAGGATCCTTGAGGCGAACAGTGGGAAAAGTTTCTGTATGTCATCTGTTTACGATGTCCTGGAAGAAAAATTCATCGAAAATGGAGACTATGAAAAACTTCCCGGCAACCAGCAGACGCTCCGCAACTATATCCACTATCTCGAGGATTCCGGACAGATCAACAGGGAACCGGAGCACCGCCGTATTTATGATTATGTTTTCGATACACCGCCCGGGGAACAGATGCTGATCGACTTCGGTGAGCAAACCTTGTCCAAGACAAAGAGCATCCACTTTATCTGCCTCTTGCTGCGCTACAGCCGCTTTTTATGCGTCTATGCACAGGATCACAAGTATAACTCGGAAGAAGCCTGTAAGGCGATCTATCATAGTTTCTGCAGGCTTGGAGGACGTCCTAAAGAGCTGGTCATCGACCAGGACGCCGTGTTTGTCGCCAGTGAAACCTATGGCGAAGTCATCAAGACCAGGACCTTTGAAGATTTCTGTACCGAACAGGATCTCCGACTCTGGATATGCAATAAAGCGGATCCTGAAAGCAAGGGACCTATCGAAAACTCTGTTGGGTTCGTGAAGAAAAACTTCTTCAGCGCGCGGAAAGTCACCTGTATTGATGATGTGTGGCGTTCCCTTCCCGGATGGCTGGAACGCAAAAACCAGCGGATCCACCGTTCTACCTTACGGGTCCCA
>NZ_MIEH01000058.1 GCF_001754075.1 Merdimonas faecis
AAGCCTCCCAGCCGTCCCACGATCAGCAAGTATTATGACATGGATGTGATCCCGGATGATCCCGGCGCTAAACTCGCAAAACCAAAAACCTTTGACGTAGAGCCTTTCCGGAGCACGATCGTCAGGATCCTTGAGACGAACAGTGGGAAAAGTTTCTGTATGTCATCTGTTTACGATGTCCTGGAAGAAAAATTCATCGAAAATGGAGACTATGAAAAACTTCCCGGCAACCAGCAGACGCTCCGCAACTATATCCACTATCTCGAGGATTCCGGACAGATCAACAGGGAGCCAGAGCACCGCCGTATTTATGATTATGTTTTCGATACACCGCCCGGGGAACAGATGCTGATCGACTTCGGTGAGCAAACCTTGTCCAAGACAAAGAGCATCCACTTTATCTGCCTCTTGCTGCGCTACAGCCGCTTTTTATGCGTCTATGCACAGGATCACAAGTATAACTCGGAAGAAGCCTGTAAGGCGATCTATCATAGTTTCTGCAGGCTTGGAGGACGTCCTAAAGAACTGGTCATCGACCAGGACGCCGTGTTTGTCGCCAGTGAAACCTATGGCGAAGTCATCAAGACCAGGACCTTTGAAGATTTCTGTACCGAACAGGATCTCCGACTCTGGGTATGCAATAAAGCGGATCCTGAAAGCAAGGGACCTATCGAAAACTCTGTTGGGTTCGTGAAGAAAAACTTCTTCAGCGCGCGGAAAGTCACCTGTATTGATGATGTGTGGCGTTCCCTTCCCGGATGGCTGGAACGCAAAAACCAGCGGATCCATCGTTCTACCTTACGGGTCCCA
>NZ_MIEH01000059.1 GCF_001754075.1 Merdimonas faecis
AAAAAGTGGTTGACATTTGCAAAATGCCGAAGGGATAAGGTGAAGACAGGAGCTGGATGTGTTTACATCCACTCCTGTTTTCTGTTTACAGATATGCTGTCAGTCTTTCATCGTATAAAATGATCAGCTGGTTCAACACCTGATCCCAGTTTCGATAACGCTGAGTCCACTTCTTTGTTACATTTCTACTTGCAAGGAACAGCATCTTTTCAAGAGCTGTATCACTTGGAAACACACTCTTTGTTTTTGTAACTTTCCTGTATTGGCGGTTCAGACCTTCTATGATGTTTGTAGTATACATGATTCTGCGAATATCTCCGGAAAACTGGAAGAAAGAACTCACATCTTCCCAGTTATTTTCCCAGTTGCTGATCGCATAGGGATATTTTTTCCCCCATTTATCCTTAACCGTTTCCAGTTCCGAAAGAGCTGCAGATTCATTGGGCGCATTATAGACAGCCTTGAAATCTGTGGAAAATTTCTTCAGATCGTTATAATTCACATATTTAAAGGAATTACGCAGCATATGGATTACACAGCGCTGGATCTGTGCCTGGGTGAAAACGGCCTGGATTGCGTCTTTGAATCCGGGGAGACCGTCCACGCAGAAAAACAGAACATCCTGCACACCACGGTTTTTCAGGTCGTTGAGCATCCCCAGCCAGAATTTACTGGTTTCATTCGCTCCCACAGTAATACTGAGAATCTCCTTGTATCCTTCCACGGTAACTCCCAGTACAATATAAGCAGCACGGCTGAGGATCCTGCCATCTTCACGGACTTTATAATGGATGCAGTCCATGAAGACGAAGGGATATACAGGGTTCAACGGACGTGACTGCCACTCCTTTACTTCCGGCAGGATCTTGTCCGTGATTTTGCTGACCATTTCAGCAGAAAGTTCGATCCCATAAAGTTCCTGGAGCTGATCATGAATATCCCTTGTGCTCATTCCGCGGGCATAGAGAGAGATTACCTTTTCTTCAATGCCGGAAATATCCCGCTGATATTTCGGAATCAGCTTTGGTTCAAACTCACCATTGCGGTCACGAGGAACATCGATTTGAAACTCCCCGTACTGGCTTTTGAGTGTTTTGCTGGAATGACCGTTCCTTTTATTGTCGCTTTTAAGATCACCCTTACAATTTTTTTCATAACCCAGAGTTGCGTCCATCTCGGCTTCCAGTAGTTCCTGCAGGATATCTTTGAAGCTGTCTTTAAGGAGGGAGTAAACATCAGCCACACTGGTAATGTTGTTTTCTGTAATAATCTGTCGGATTTGGTCTTTTGCTACTGCCATAAATAAACTCCTTTTCGATAAGAATTGTCATATCTATAATTCTTACCAAAAAGGAGCCATTTTTTACCAAAGCCACAAAGTTTTTTACACTACCGTGAAATAAGATGAATGCTCTCTGTAGTAACTGTGTAGTGGTTTCTGCAGGGGGCGTTTTGTTATTGTGGTGTGGCTCTTTATGCGCAGACATCTAATTTTTCTTTTAGTATATAGGCTCTGTTGCACTGCGGGCATTGATTTTTTCTGGCTGTTGATACGCTGTTAGCGTCGGGCGATTTTCACCATTCAGGGGATGCGGACATTTTCTTGGACCATTAATCCTTCGTTATCCCCATTTATCATGCTGCTATAAGTCCTTGGCTCTGTCGGTATTGAATTGGACTCAACCCTCCGAGGGAAAGCTTAATTCTTTTTTCTGCGTACCAGTGTATATATTCATCGAGAATCTTGATAAACTCCTCGATAGTAACATCTCTCCATGAGCGACCATAAAACATTTCATTTTTAAGGCGGCCAAAGAAACCTTCGCAAGCGGAGTTATCAGGAGAGCACCCTTTTCTTGACATAGATCTGGTTAATCCTGCGTTTTCCATTCTCTCGATCCAGCCTGGCCAGCGGTAGTGTGCTCCTCGATCACTATGGACGATTGGGTGTTCATTTTCCTTTAGGGTGCCGATAGCATTATCAAGCATAGTATTAACGAGCGCGGCATCTGGTGACGTTCCGATTGTCCATGAAACAGGAAGACCATCAAAACAATCTATAATCGGGGATAGATAGATCTTTCCTGCCGGTATGTGAAACTCAGTGATATCTGTCAGCCACTTCATATTTGGCTGTTCGGCATGAAAATCGCGCTTAATTACGTTCGGTACTGCAGGTGTTATCTCTCCCTTGTATGAGTTATATTTCTTTCGTTTTATACTAAGGACAGTAAGTTTATCTTCTTTCATGATCCGACGGACTACCTTTTCCGAAACGATGATTTTCTCGCTTTTGAGAGAACTATGAATGCGACGATAACCATATCTGCCTGAGGAGTTATCGAACACCGTTTGGATCTTCTTGCGA
This sequence comes from Merdimonas faecis, assembly GCF_001754075.1. GTDB lineage: Bacteria > Bacillota > Clostridia > Lachnospirales > Lachnospiraceae > Merdimonas > Merdimonas faecis. The sequence goes on from NZ_MIEH01000059.1 coordinate 2,369, forward strand.
AGTTTGCTATATTTATCCGGAACCTTTAAAGCTGCTTGATGATAACAATAGCTGCTCTTGGCCATGTGGAAGACATCCAGTAATTCATGGAGTTTATAATTATTGCGAAGGGCGCCAATCACGATTGCTTTTTCCCGATTGGTCAGCTTATCAAGACTGACGCCCTCATCTTTTTTTATGATTTCGGCTGCTTTCTCGAGTACATCTTTTTCAAGCCGGAGTCGATAAACCTGTCGCTGAAGCTCTTCAGCCTCGCTGTGAAGTTGTTCGATTTCCTTCTTCAGGGAATTAATTTCATCCGTAGTTGCGACCTTAGTATCTCGCTTCTTTTTGGGCATGGGTGATACGTTTCCTTTCCCGACAAGATCCCAGGCCCAGTTATACACAGAATATCGGCTTACATTATATTTATCAGCAATCTCCTGTGCGCTTCCATCTCTGGTACATAATTCGATGGCGGCCTGTTCTTTCTGCTCTTTCGATAAATGTACCAAAGATTGGCTGTTAGTGCAAGGCCGCACCTCGTCCGGCAGATCTTGTTTTATCCATTCTGTTAATTGCTGCCGGGTGGGATACCCGAGAGCTTTAACTGTTCTAGATTTGCTCCGGCCATGCTCAACATAGTACTGAATGGCGGTCCGGCGCTGTTCTTCACTATATTTGTTAGTTTTATTGTATGATTTATGCAGATCGCCGTTCTGCTCATACTCTTTATACCAGAGCTTTATCGAATGAGAAGATGGAGGATATCCAAGTTCTCTATAAACTGATGCATAACTCTTCTCGTATTGGATATAGAGCTTTACGGCTCTTAACCTGTCTTCGTAGGAATACATGTGCGTGACCTCCTCCTATTAATGACCTCATTTGGTCCAGGATTTCGTCCGCATCCCCTCAGAGTCGGATTAAAAACGC
>NZ_MIEH01000006.1 GCF_001754075.1 Merdimonas faecis
GTGCGCCGCCAGGCGCACATCAAAAACAAGACCGGAACCCTTTTTAGAGTTCCGGTCTTATCTATATCATTTAAATATTCCCTCTCTTAGTTAAATGACTGCTCTGTACGGTTGATGATCTCATCCTGGAGCGGTTTGCTAAGATTGCGGAAGAAGTCGCTGTATCCAGCCACGCGGACGATCAGGTCTTTGTAATCTTCCGGATGTTTCTGCGCCTCGATCAGCGTCTGGCGGTCGATAACATTAAACTGAATGTGATGTCCGTCCATGGAGAAGTAGGAGCGGATCAGGCTTGCCATATTCTCCAGTCCTTCCTCACCGGCTACCACATCCGGAGTAAACTTCTGATTCAGAAGCGTTCCGGCTGTTGCCAGGTGATCCATCTTGGAGCAGGACTTAATCACGGCTGTCGGTCCGTTTGTATCTGCGGATTTCTCCGGAGAAATACCCTCGGATACCGGCTTATGTGCCTTTCTTCCGTTCGGTGTTGCAAGGATCACATCACCGAAATATACATGACAGGTAGTCGGCAGCATATCTACACCGTACTTTCCGCCTTTCATATTCGGACGGCCGGTGATCGTGCTTCTGTAAAGTTCAAAGATATCCTGCATGATGCTGTCTGCATAATCATCATCATTGCCGTATTTCGGGCTCTTGTCATGAACCATGCGGTAGATTGCATCGTATCCCTCATAGTCATGCTCCATTGCCTCGATCAGCTCTTCCATGGTGAAGTTCTTATTATCGTATACATTATATTTGATAGCGGCAGCACAGTCGGTAACAGTTCCGATACCTACACCCTGGATATAGTTGGTGTTGTATCTTGCTCCGCCGGCATTGTAATCCTTTGCATTGGAGATACAGTCATTTGTTACGACAGACAGGCACGGAGCCGGCATCTCCTGAGCATACAGCTGCTCGATTACGTTGTTTCCGCGGATCTTAATGTCTACGATATATTCAAGCTGTTTCTTAAATGCAGCCCACAGCTCGTCGAAGGTCTTAAAGTCTTTTGCATATCCCAGCTTCAGACCAATCTGCTTTCCGCTGTATTCATCATATCCGTTAAACAGTGTCAGCTGGAACACCTTCGGGATATTCAGATATCCTGTCAGAATGTAAGCTTCGCTTCCCCAGGCTCCAGTCTCCACACATCCGGAAGAACCGCCGCGTCTTGCATCCTCCAGAGCCTTTCCGGCATTTACCAGCTCCATGATCTGAGCCTCTGTGTTATAGAATGCAGGCTGTCCCCATCCTTTTCTGGAGATCTCGCATGCTCTCTTTAAGAACTTGGCCGGTGTCTTTCTGCTGATGGTTACGTTGGAGTTTGGCTGAACCAGCTTCATCTCATCCATGCAGTCCAGGATCAGGTAGCTGACATTGTTGACACCATTACGTCCGTCCGGAGTTACTCCACCGGTATTGATATTTGCAAAGTCTGTATAGGTTGCACTCTCTTTCAGTGTGATTCCGACTTTTACCGGAGCCGGCTGATTGTAGAATTTTACCCACAGACACTCCAGAAGCTCAAGCGCCTTCTCATCGTCAAGGATGCCGGCCTCTACGTCTCTTTCATAATATGGATACAGATGCTGATCCAGTCTTCCCGGGCTGAATGCATCCCACGGGTTCAGCTCTGTGGTTACTGCAAGGTGTGTAAACCAGTACAGCTGGATTGCCTGCCAGTAGGTCTGCGGTTTGTGTGCCGGAACGACTTCCAGGTTTGCAGCGATCTGAAGGAGTTCAGCCTTTCTGGTCTCGTCGGTTTCCTTTTCTGCCATCTCAAGCGCCAGTTTATGATAACGCTCGCCAAGGATGATCACGGCGTCACAGGAAATATCCATAGCCTTTAATTCTTCGCATTTATTTACTGCTTCCGGATCATTGATATAATCCAGTTCATCCATGGTCTTTTTGATCTTCTCTTTGTAGTCCATGTAACCGGTAGTGAATACCTGTTCTCCACCGCAGGTATGTCCCGGTCCTCTCTGCTCCATAAACTCAGTAAACATACCAGCCTCATAGCAGTCATGCCACTCCGGCGTCATTCTGGAAAGGATCTTCTCTCTCATGCTTCTTCCTGTCCAGTACGGAATGATCTCTTCTCTCTGAAGCTTTCTGTCTTCCTCTGTCGTCTTAAAGGACACCAGTTCTCTCTCGCTCATAACGACCATATCTTCTTCACTGTGGCAGCAAAGCTCCGGGAAGGTAGGAGATGCCTGCGGATCCCTTCCTTTTTCTCCGACGATCAGCTCTCCGTCGCCGAGATACAGTGTTTTTTTGGAGAAATACTCTTTCAGAGTCATCGCTCTCATAACCGGGATAGAATATTTCCCGTCATTTTCTTTGTAAAAATCTGTCTCGATCTTTGCCCTTTCCAGATCAATATGAACCGGTGTATTTACACTGATGTCTCTGAGCTTCTGAATTCTTTCATTCATGCCGCGTGATTTTCCCATTTTTTTACCCTCCTATTTTTGTGTTCGTAAAGCCTGCATTTACAAAGAGAGCGGCCAGCGCCTCCATCTCCTCTTTGTCCGGCGCATGCAGATCAGTACCTTTATATTCCATATCCAGCTTCGCATACTTTCCGCTCCCCGTATCGTGATACGGCAGCAGATTAACCCCGGCCGGATGAATATCATGTTGTTTCAGAAACGCTATGGTTTCCTTCATGTTCTCTTCATTTCCGTTTACTTCTTTAATCGTAGGAATCCGGATGTAGATCCTTGCCCCATCCTGAGAAAGGCGGATCAGATTCTCAAGGATCAGCTTGTTGTCTGTCCCCATATATTTTTTATGTAATTCCGGATCCATCACCTTTACATCATAAAGGAAGGTGTTTACATACGGAAGGATCTTCTCAAATCTCTCATAAGGAACATAGCCGCAGGTGTCTATGGTAAGCGTCACATCCTGCCGCTTCAGCTCTTTCGCCATGGCAAGGATAAAGTCCATATCCATGGACATGACCTCTCCGCCGGAAAATGTAACTCCCCCGCCGGATTCCTCATAGAACATCTGATCCTTCATAAGCTCTTTCGTTAATTCTTTCACCGTATATTCCCGTCCCACGATCTCCCGGACTCCTGCCGGGCAGAAATTCTCGCATTTTCCGCAGAATGTACATGCCTTCGGATCCCAGGACGGCCGGTGATCCTCTGTCATCCTGACCGCACCGTTCGGGCAGACGGATGCGCAGGTTCCGCATCCGGTACATTTTTCTCTGTCTACCTGCATCTCTTTTTCAAATCTCTGGGTCTCCGGGTTATGGCACCACTCACATTTCAGAGGACAGCCCTTGAAAAATACGGTAGTACGGATCCCGTCTCCGTCATGAATAGAAAATTTCTGTATATTGGTTATATTTTTCATCTCAATCTCCCGCAAGTTCTGCCGCATTTTATACTCAGGTTTGAACTTTAGTCTATTTCTTTGATAATTAATTTACAGCAATGTTATAAATTTGTCAATGGGCATCTCTACTATAAATTTCGGCAGGATTTTGTTCAATATGATAATTCATAATTTAGAGAGGCCCACGCTGGGCAAATAAAATAGAGGCAGGCTCTTCTTAATCTGAAAGAGACTGCCTCACTCTTGCATTCCCTGCATATAGAGTGGCGGATATCTTAGAATATTACATTTCCATCCAGATCGATATAATCATAATATCCTAACTCGTTCATTACCAACGCAATTTCTCCTACATATGGATACATCTTTTCATAAGACATCCCGTCAATAGGTTCCCCTGTTAACAAATCCATATATGCCATCCCCAGATTAGACGCAAAGGCATAAAATTGAGGCGCGATCGGACTAGTTATCAGGAATCGATCTCCTGTAATATATGCATATCCTCTGCCATATGACCCCCACTTTTTAGGTTCAAAAACACGTTTTCCTTCCTTATCAACAACAGTATAATATGTGTCTCCATCCGGATTTTGAACCAGCAAAAGTGCATATCCATTTGTAAAAACAGGAACATTATCTTCTACATGTGTATATTCAGAAAGATCAATAACCTTTTTCCTCTCCTTATCGACAAATGCATTCATTTCTGAATCGTAGACTAGCCCATCAGTATTCTCCTGCAGCGATTCTAACATCCAGCGTCTAAGAGGTATCTGACGGCTCTGATCATTTCCCCAGCCATCTGTTGCTGCAAATGATTCCTGTGTAAATTCTGTGTGAAAAAATGACGAATAGGCGCCTGTTAAATTATTCGAATGTGTCTCAGGCCCGGCGTCATATATTTCACCCGTATCCAGCTTCAGCGCCCGCTCGTTATCCTCTCTATCAACAATAACAGCCAACGGCCATTCCGGATACATCGTAATTTGCACTTCTTCCGGTTCCAAAAGCCAAGTACCATCAGGCTTTAAAATCCCCTGATAACAACCGCTTCCTTCATAAGTATTTACTTCCATCGTCACCTTAGAATAACCATTAAACAACTCCTCTTCACTATCACTTCGAAGAAGTTCAAAAGAATCCAGACTTCCTTCTCCAAATATCTCTTCACACTTTTTATAAATATCTTCATCCGTAAACACAACTTTTCCCTTGGTGTTTACGACAGCACTCCCATTCTCATCAGAGATAAAGCTAACCTCATTCGAAAAATTGGTCATACACGAAGGGGTTCCCGTTGATACTTTCCTCTGATATAACGATTTCCCTTTTTCATTGATGACCATAGACTGAAAGCTTTCTCCGTTGGACACAGTAAGCCACGCTGCTCCTTCACTGAAACTACGGGCGTCCGCCAAGTAGAGATTCTCTGTATCCTCCCCTTCGAAAGACTCCCAGAATTCAGCTTTTCTTTCCTGAGTGTCAGAGCTTTCTTCGCTGGTATTACTTTCAGACAATACATCCGCATCAATATACCATTCATCTTGATACTTTACGGTTGAAACCTTGATTTCCCGATCTAACTTATCATCAATATAAACTTCTACTGTTACGGTTGCCTTTGTCCCTTTATCATCCATAAATTTTACACCGGTTGCCTTGAATTCATAATTTTTATATTTCTCAGCAGCAGCGGCGCCCATAAAAGATTGTCCCAAATCAGTGACATCTCCCCCGAAAAGCTTGCCAGACAAAAGGCCAGAAAGATCCTTACCTGTTTCTATTGCCTGCTGCACTTCAGGAACATAACAGGACAATGCTTTGTCTACATCCCCCTTTTTCACTGCGTCAAAATAAGTCTGTGCTATTTCCCTGGGGCCTTCTTCAGGATTTCGTTGACATCCAGTCAGTACAACAACTATTAATACGCTCAGTAATATAGCTTTAAATAATATCCCTCGCCTCCTCATGTCATCCCTCTCCTTTCCTGTAACGCCATCGTGATTAATATGACTTTGAAAGATATTCATTTCCCAGTTCCAGAAGTTCTTCATTCGTTGGAAGCACCTGAGTCTTACTTCTGTCTTTCACTTCATTCCCCAAAATATGTATCTCATTAAGCGAACCATCCAATGCCCCCTTAAAACCCATCTTAATATCAGTATAAGAAGTAAAATCTTCTCCAAATTCCGGGGTCAGTTCAAATTCCATTGCGAGAGCGGCCTCTCCTTGTGTTTTCACCGCATCGTCATATGCAAATTTCACCACTTCATCTGTATATACTTTGCATATCAGTGAAAAAGAACCAGAATATTCCACTGTGCTCTGCTCTGAAAAGTTTTCCTGAAAATATTGTTCCAGCCCTTCTTTTGTCACAGTATACGGATCGCTGCCCTCTACGATATCCTTTTCCACTCCTTCCAAAAACTCTGCCAAGTTCAAACCACTAAAACGTACCGTATCCATATGTATCTCGGTCAAAAACCTATAAAGATGAAACGGTGTTTTTTCACCAGAAACACTTGAGCGGGCTGCCATAGAAAACGCTATCGCACATATTAGAATCAAGCTAATAAATCTCTTCATTTATATCTCCTTATTCTTCGCTATTTGATCCTTTATTTTCTCCTCTGTTCTTTTCAAACTCTTTAAACTCTTTCCAGTTTATTCCATACTTTTTCAAACTAAACAGGCATGCTCCTAGAATCCCGGCGCCTGACAGGAGCGCAAGATAAATACCTATCCCCATTTCACCTACACCAGCAACGGATGATATGACATAGTGCGTCCTCCAGGTATTGTAGATTGCATTAAGAAAATAAAGACCTCCAAAAATCAAGACATACCCAAGATACTGGTCACCAATCATTGCAAAAAGTATGCAGAGTGCTGTCACGAAAACTATAGCCCCTGTCCGCCCAAAATCTTCAAACGCAGTAAAGCTGTCGCTATAACCATACATTTCCATTTTGTAAACCGGTAAAAACTGTGCAATGACAGCTATCAGCGAAGTGATTGCTACGGGAATATTGATTTTTCCTTCTTTAATATTTTTTTGAATCGTCCCCTTCTGAATCTCATGTGCAACTTTGCTCAATGCTGTCAAAACCATATTCTTCTTAACAGGGGTATGACAATTCGGACATTCTGTTGCTTTTTCCGGAACCTGGGCTCCACATCTCTTGCAAATCACAAAAAATCCCTCCTCACAAAATTTTATCCTTTAGGCGTTTGCGAAACGCCACAAACCGTATAAATAAAAGGGCACTGAAAAAGTCTGATTCTAAAAAAGAATTGGGCTTTTTTTAGTATTTCCTTTATAATAGAAATATACGGAAGGAGCGGCTGCCATGTTAAAAGATCATTCACAGTTACAATTATCATTGTCACCATATCAGGGGCTTTACGATGCAATCATTCCTGCAGATCATCTTTTGCGGAGAATAAAAGAAAATATAGATTTCAGCTTTGTAAATCCAATGCTTCGTAAGCAATATTGTGAAAATTTCGGTCGCCCGGCGAAGGAGCCGGAGATGATGTTTAAACTGCTTTTTCTGAAAAAACTGTATGATCTTTCTGATGAAGCTCTGATTAGCAGCGCCCAGACGGACATGGCATTTAAATTTTTCCTTGATCTGGAACCGGAAGCAAAAATGATAGATCCCAGTCTTCTTACAAAATTCAGAAAAACTCGTATTACAGAAGATATCCTGGAAGAAATGCTGAAAGAAACTATTCAACAAGCGTTAGACAAAAAACTGATCAAATCGGGAACCATTATCGTTGATTCTACTCATACACTTGCGTCTGTTCGGGCAAAATCCCCAACGCAGATTCTGCGGGATATGAGCAAACAACTCCGGAAAGAGATTTATAAAACAGCTTTTGAATTATCAGAGCTATTTCCCGAGAAACCATCTTTGGAAGCAGGACTGGATGAAGAAATTGCCTACACTAAAGAACTACTCCAGACTCTGGAAGAAGGAATAGAAACCTGCGGAAATAAAAAAATACGGAAACTCTCGCAGGAGATGAAAAAACTACTAGAAGACGAACATCTCAAGGAAATCCGCTCCAAAGATGATAAAGATGCACGGTTTGGACACAAGACGGCAACCAGTACATTTTATGGGTATAAAAATCATCTTGCTATGACAGAAGAACGTTTCATTGCGGGGATCAGCGTAACAGACGGAGGAGCACCAGATGGACAGGAATTACCAAAATTGATAGAAAAAGCAAAGGAAAACGGAATACAAGTTGCAGAAGTGATAGGCGATATGGCATATGTCAGTGATGATAATCTGAAAACCTGCGGACAAGAAATAGCGCTGATAGCCCGAACGAACACAGCGGTAGCGGCTGCCGCAAATGGTGAACTTAAGGAAGGTTTCTGTTTCAATAAAGATGCAGGTATGTTGCAATGTCCTGCTGGAGAACTTTCTACACGTATAGAAAAAAGGTCGGCTTCAAATGGAAACACTTATTTAAGGTATATCCTTAGTAAAGTTAAATGCCGGAAATGTCCGCAAAAAGAGAATTGCTATGTGGGGAAATCAAAGGCAAAAATACGAAGTTACAGTATTACGCAGGCAAGCGAGAAAAACCTTGAAAGACTTAAATTTGAAGAAAGTGAATATTTCAAGGAGCGAATGAAGATCCGGCATAGAATAGAAGAAAAGAATGGAGAATTAAAAGAAGCTCACGGATTGCGCAGAGCAGATTCGAGAGGTCTATTTGCTATGCATCTGCAAATGTATTTTACGGCATTTACAGCAAATATAAAACGAATAGTAAGATTAGAGGAGCTGGCTATGGAGTAAACCATGGCTTTTTTTGTGATTTTTCTAAACAAAGAATTGAAAATAATCTAAAAGAAAAACTTCCACTTAAGAAAAAATGGAAGTTTTTCAGTGCCCTTAATAACAAGGGTTGTGGCACTTTGGTTTTCATAACCGTGCTTTTACTGCATATTGGCAAAGCGTTCCACCGCTTTGGTAAATTTCTCAATGGTCTCGTCTGCGTTGCCGTGTTCGATCCCATCGCGCACACAATGCTTGATGTGTCCTTCCAGAACAACCTGTCCTGCCTTATTGAGCGCGGATTTCGCAGCATTGATCTGAGAGAGAACATCCTCGCAGGGAACATCTTCATCGATCATCCGGTCAATGGCCTGCACCTGTCCGATGATCTTCGCAAGCCTGCGGTGCAGATTTGGGGCGTCCATACATTGTTTCATAATCCATCCTCCATACCATTAGGGGTATGTGTATTATAGCAACCAGGAGAAGAAAAGTCAATTTTCCTCCAACATAAAAGGCGCCAGCATCTTTACAAGAAGCAGTGAATTTGCATAAGAAAGAACAGAAACACCAATAGCACTCCATATAACCGCCCCTATCATGATCGTCCTCTGGTTGAGAAATGTGACTATGATCGCTGCTCCTGTCATAAAAAGAATCATCAACGCATATGGAAGGCGGGATACCGGAATCAGTAATGCATTTTTTATCATATTTCCTGTACTGTTTTCAAACTTCGCTATCAGCGGAAATACAAAGATACATTCCATAAAATAGAAGATAAGTACTGCCCCAAGAACAACTGTCCCAATCTGCCTGAATAAACCGGGGACCACACCAATAAGCGTAAGATCGAACCAAAGGCATGCTCCAAGGAACAGTAAAAGGATCCACACAACCGTGCTTTGTTTAAAATTTCGACAAAATGCTTTCCAATAGTCTTTGATAATATATCCTTCCTTCTTCTCAACAACAGACATCATCACCGAATACAGTGCAGCAGTTGCTGCGCCAAGTGTAACGATCGGAATCGAAGTTAACAGCCACAGGATATTTAGAAGAATAAAATCGAAAATATGCGTTAATATCCGAATTATAATATGTTGTTCTTGATACATCCTTGTTTTCTCCTTCCCTGGCGCGGCCAACTACGTAGAAAGGACTGCCCCTGCGAGAAGCAGTCCTTTCCGCCTCACCCATATTAATACTGGACTTTCCACATATATCTTCGGGTCAGATAGTCTATCTTCGTTGCCTCAGAAAGCTTCTTCATATATGTATTGTTGAGGATTGGTGAAAACAGCATATGATTAAAATATTCTGCCACCGAATCTTTAAACCGGTTGATTCCAAGCTCCTTCGCATCCAAAACATACACTTTGTCTCCGCCATACTCCTTAAGGAAACGCTCTGCCCTCTCATCTGCTTTTCTTGTACGCCCCTCCGCAACCAGGAGGAAGAAGGACTGATTTTTATCCAACACTTCGAACGGGCCATGGAAGAATTCACAACAGTTGATCGTCGGTGACTGAATTTGAAGCATTTCCATAATATTGCATATAGAAAAGATATATCCCGCCGCATACGCCGGTCCGCTGGCCAGAACAGATATGATATGTTCATCCTTATTCTGATATGCCCATTTTTCTGCCAATGGCATGCAATACGCTTTCGCATCATTATATACCTTATCCAGTATATCATATGCAGCCATTGCATCATCATAAAATTCATAGCCTTCCACTATGTCCACGATATCCATGGCAATCCGCATACCAAGAGCTGCGTTTGTCTGACTCTGATCCGACTCATCAAACATAATACTATCATATTTCACTTTGTAATCACATGTCTCTGTCAGTGCAGATTCCTGAACATACAAGGCAATGGTTGCAGCTCCCAGATCTTTTGCCACCTTTGCCGCCACACACGTTTCCGGGGTTCCTCTCATGGATGTCACAACCGCGATCGTATCCCGTCCAACAAATTTCGGTGGCGCATAAACAAACTCATTACTTGTGAACATCTGAGAACGGATTCCTTTCGCTTCTCTGTCCATGAAATACTGTGCAGGATAATTTCCTCCATTAGATCCGCCTGCCGCAATCCACACAACACTTTTGATTCCGCCGTCAGTTTCTCTTTCTTTTACAATTTTTTCAATAATCTCTCTAGTTCCCATTCCTTATATCTCCTTTATATATTTTTTTAACATCATCAGTGAAGTCTCCATAGCACGGTGAGGATCCCTGATATACCGGTCATTCAGGATCTCAAGGCTCAGAGGCCCATCATACTCTGCCTGCTCCAGCACCCGGAGCATCTCTGGGATATCAAGATTTCCCTCTCCCAGAATCAAATGCCCGTTTGGCACACCATCCGCCACATGTACATGTGCGAGATGCCCTTCCAGATCATGGACCGCTTCTTCCATCGTCTCTCCTGAAAATCCAAGTGTTGCTGTATCAATCATTCCTTTCACCGCCGAACAGTCAACTTCTCGGATCATCCGCAGGACATCTGCCGAATTATGAGTTGTTGTATACTCCCTTGGAGAAGTCTCCAAAACCAGTTTCACCCCACATTTCTCAGCCAATTCTCCCAGGATACCAAGAGCCTCCACGGATCTTGGCCACACATCTTTCTCCTCTTCATCCAAAGTTCCATATCCGGCAAGAACCACAACATAACGCGCTCCCAGCTCACTGCCATATAGAATAGACTTTTCAAACACTTGCAGACTTCTCTTCCGCGCAACAGGATCTTTCGCTGCGATATTAACCGGATACAAACATTGCTCTGGTGTGAAACACACTGTACAAAGATGGTGATCTTTTAATTTCCTTTTCAGCTGCCTGACATCCTTATACCCCACATCGTCCAGATGAAAATGCGGAAAACAACCATAAAACTCAATATTCTCATGCCTCATCCTCTCCAGAGAGTCAAGCGCATAGTCAAGCGAATATTTATAGTAAGGATAATTGGAAGTCAGAATCTGTTGTTCGTTCAAATGTTTCATGTTTTTCTATCCTTTCACACTTCCCGCAGTCAAGCCGCGCACAAACTGTTTCTGCAAGATCAAAAACGCTATAACAAGTGGCAGAGATGCAATAACCATACTGGCTACGACCAATGTCCAGTTTGTTGTTGTCATTCCCTGAAAATTCATCAGTCCCACCGGCACTGTCTTCTTATCCGTGCTCTGCAGCATTATATTGGCAAACATAAGCTCATTCCACACGGCCCGGAAACTGACAATGGCACTGGACGCAATGATCGGCTTGCTCAAAGGCGCTATGATCTTTCTAAAAATCTGCCATGTGGTCGCACCGTCTATGTAGGCCGATTCGTCCAGACTGTAACTGATACTTTTATAAAATGTCATGATCAAGAAAATTGCAAACGGGATTCGAAACGCTGCATTAATAAGGATCAGACTGGTTCTTGTATCGTACAGTCCCACCATCCGCACCATCTTGAAAAGAGAGATGACTGAGGACTGGGGTGCCAGCATAAGTCCTCCCATGATCAGATAGATCCAGAACTTCTTTGTTTTAAAAGGCAGTCTTGCCAATGGATAGGCCGCCAGACAGCTGACAAAGGTGGACAGAGCTGTTGCTACAACAGTAATAATGACACTGTTAGAAAGATAGACTCCCACCCCCTGATTCCAGGCGTCAATATAGTTCTGAAAATTCCACTGTTCCGGCAGCTTGAACGGCGACAGGAACAACTCCTGATTCGTCTTAAAACCGGTAATGATCATCCACAGCATTGGGAGGATAATGATCGCCGCAAAAAGAATGAATATAATATATGCAATAGCATGTATCGTTTTATTTTTCATATGCGCCTCCTACTGCTGGTCATCCAGCCGGTAACTCCTCATTTGCGCAAGCCCTATAATGAACGTAACAATGAAAATAAAGAAAGCAAGCGCAGAAGCATATCCCATCTGGTCGTTTGTGAATCCAACTTTATACAAATATGTTGCTAAAGTTTCCGATGCATTTCCGGGGCCGCCATTAGTTGTCACAAACACCTCATCATATTCCCGAATTGAACCGGTCACTGTAATGATCGTATTAATAATAATGGTATCCTTAAGCTCTGGAAGCGTGATATAAATAAATTTCTTCACTGCTCCGGCACCATCTATCTCCGCAGCCTCATATAGATCGGAAGGTATATTCTGAATCGCAACAACAAACAGAATTACTGTGTAGCCGATATACTGCCACTGAGACATCCCCGCAATAGCATAAGTTGCACTCCCGGCATTCCCCAGCAGATCGATGTTCGTCGTATCAATCCCCAGCATTTCCAGAAGAGGATTAACTATTCCGATGGATGGACTATAAATCATCTGAAAAGCAATACCGACAACCGTCACCATCAAAAGCGATGGAATAAAATATACTGTCCGGAAAAAAACTGCAGTTCGTCTTATAAACTTTGTTTCCAGGACATTCGCGATCAAAAGTGATATTCCGATCTGACAGATTACAGACATAACTGTAAAGATCAGATTATTCTTCATCGCAATATAGAAAATATCATCCTGGAACATCTTTATATAATTTTCAAATCCCACGAACTCATGCCGTGTGCTCATCGCTCCCCAGCTAAAAAAACTTTCGTACAGATTGATAAAAATCGGAAGATATAGGATGATCACTACCATGAGAACTGCAGGAAAAAGATAAAGCCATATTGTTTTTTTATTCTTTTTATTCACAATATCTTCCTCCATAAACGGGAGCGGAATATCTGCCGCTCCCGCTTTCAAATATTGCTATTCCGACGCCTCGGCTACTTCCTGAGCCGTAGCTCTCACATCTGCCATAATATCCTCGGCGGACTTACCGTCCAGTCCTTCCTGCAGACTTGTCATATAGGTGTTTACAAGGCTTCCATCAATACACTGATCCAGCCACTCTGCGATTGCCGTATAGTCCTCGGCTGTTACATACGCATCTGCAATAACAGGATCGGAATTCTCCTCGGTAATGCCATCGATCAACGCATTGGGAAGTCCTGTTTCACTGGTCTGCTTTTCTGCCTGCTCACGGGTCGTCATAAACTTCAGGAAAGCAACTGCTTCATCTGGATGCTCGCACTCTGCGGATACAGCATAGTTCTCAGATCCTCCTGTCACTGTAGTAGCCGCAGCATCTCCTTCTGCTCCGTTGGGAATCGGAATCTTGAAATAACCATATCCATCTTCTCCCATCCCATCGGTATAGAAAGAAAACTGACTTGTTGCATCCAAGATCATCCCATGCTGCCCGGCAATGAATTCCTCACGTACCTGATAGTAATCCTTGGAATTGACATTGCTCCCAAAATAACCATTGTCATTAATATCCAACAGCGTCTGTACTGACTGCTCATATCCGGGATCTGTGAATTCTCCGGAAGCCGGATTATAATCTTCGGTTCTCACTGCCTCATCTACAAAGTTGGCATTAAACTGCCCTACATACCACATGGTATACCACTTATCAGAATTCCCAAACGCAATCGGGTTTATATCCTTAGCTTTTAACGTCTCGCATACATCGATAAATTCATCCCAGGTGGTAGGAACTTCCAATCCATTGTCTGCAAAAATCTGCTTATTATAAAGCATGTACAGCACGGCACTCCGATAAGGAACAGCATAATTCTTTCCCTCATATACACTGCTGCTGAGGAAAGATGGAAGGAAACTGTCACGCCATTCCGGATCTTCATCCATGTAAGGTGTCAGGTCCAGTGTTCTTCCGGCCCTTGTAAACCGATTCAGGCATTCTCCGCCCCAGGCAAAGAAGATATCCGGCAAGTCACCGCCTGCTGCAAGTACACTAAGCTTTTCCTTGATCGCCTGGTCACTGATATTCTCATACTCAATCTCCACGCCAGGATTCTGTTCCTCAAAATCTGCAATTGCCTGCTCAAAATATCCTTTATATTCTTCCTCGGGATGTTTATCCAGGAAAGTGAGCGTAATCGTATCTCCGTCTGATCCGCTCTCTCCACCGCCCCCACAGCCCACTGCAAGCGAAGCTGTCATGGCCAGCGTCAGAATTACTGCCAGCATTCTTTTTTTCATAATCTGTTCCTCCTTTTCTCTACAATTGAAGATTGATAATTTCCGGCAGCCTGGAAGGATCGACGTCATATCCCACGCCAAGCGCGCCGTCTTTGACGATCACTGTAGCTGCAAATTGCGCAGCCTTCTGCAGCGAAATCGTTATCTTATCTCCACCGACATCCGGCTCGTCAGCCTCCGCCGCAAGATAATTCATTAAAAAAGCACTGATATAGGCATCCCCAGCCCCCATTGTATCCACAGGTTTCACCGGACAGATATCCTGCTTATAAAACCGCTTTCCGTCAAAAGCAACTGCCGGCTTACTTCCTCTTGTCCCCACAGCTATTGCACTCCCACTTGCTACACATTTTCTTAAAACCTCTTCTGTCTCGCTTTCCGTCAAATGACTGCATGAGAAGAAGCCAAAACTGATATAGGGAGAAATTTCCTTTATATCTTCTTCCAAGAAATTGTCATAAAAATCATAACAAATACGGACACCTGCAAGAGCCAGCTTCTTGATCTTCTCTCTGTTGACCCTGGCTCCCCAGCTGATACAAGCCACATCGAATTTTTTAATGTACTGTATTTCATCCTCCGTAAATACAAATGGATATAAATCTGTGACACCCTTTCGATTCCAGTCAATAAAAACCCGGTCTCCATCCTTTAGATCAACCAAGGCATATCCGCTGGAACCATGTTCGTGATGGGAATAACTAGTATCGACCCCAGCTTCTTTCAACGTCTCTTCGAGGATCTGTCCGACTCTGTCATCTGCAAAAACACCCATGAAGCCACTATCTGCACCCTGTAATTTTGCATTATAAGCAATATTGTACTCATTTCCTCCTGGATACATTCTGTTCATGTGACAATAAATATCCATTGTCGCTATTCCAATCCCTATAATTTTAATCTTTTTCATTTTCTCTCCCGATTTAACATGTATTAATACGTCTTATATTTATACTAATCCGCACTCACCTTTTTGTCAATATATTTATCCTATAATCATCTTTTTTATGCAGATTTCACAATTTACAGCTCCTTTTTTTGACAAAAATAAAAAGGAACCCGTCTGTTGTCAGACTCGTTCCTTTTGAAAATCAATCATAATTTGTATCTAGTTGTATTATCTATACATACCACCTGATATAACGGTCGTTGTCCCCCCTTACCCAGTCCTTCACCGTGTGGATAGGCTCGCCACTCATATCAAACACACACATTTCACTCTCTATCACTGGCGTACCACGAGATAAGCCCAGCGCTTCTGCAATCTCCTCATCTGCGAACGTAATCTTAATACTTCTCCTTCCTTTGTTGGAAGGCACCATGTGATATTTATTGATCAATATATCATACAAGGATCCTGTCAGATCTTCTTCCTCCAGAGTAACCAGTTCTGGCGGCAAATGATTTTCTTCCACTGTGACAGGAACCCCATCTGCTTTACGCACCCGCTTCAGCACAAAAACTTTTCCTCCTGTCTTGCTTCCAAAAAACCTGCGATCCAACTCCGACTGGATCTCCTCGACTCCTGTCTTCAGGATTGTTGATGTCAGACTTACTCCTTGCATCCTTGCATCTTCAGAAAAACTGGTAACTCCTATTGGCAGTCTAAGCATGTCTGAATTTGCAACAAAACTACCTTTTCCCTGGACTTTTATGATATAGCCTTCTGCTGCCAGTTCCTCCATCGCATTACGTACTGTAACACGGCTCATCCCATACTCCTTCTGAAGTTGCGCTTCCGATGGAAGCTTATCTCCTGCTTTTAGAA
This sequence comes from Merdimonas faecis, assembly GCF_001754075.1. Lineage (GTDB taxonomy): Bacteria > Bacillota > Clostridia > Lachnospirales > Lachnospiraceae > Merdimonas > Merdimonas faecis. Next base: position 16,034 of record NZ_MIEH01000006.1, read on the forward strand.
GTCCGGTTCGGATTTCCTTTTTTATCTGATTCTTCAACTGAAGATAAAGCGGCATAGGATTCACTTTCTCAATTACAGCCATAGTCCATTCTCCCGACAACATATATTATGACTTGTATTATCATAGTCTAATCATATCCCATAAATATCGGTTTTGCAACTGTCTTTTTATTGACATGCACTCTGCTTCATATTAATATGTCTTATAACGTATTATTTTTTTGTTTATGAGGAGACTATACTATGAAATTCAGGATTTTCTTCCGATTTACAACTGTTATGATCCTATATTATATTTCCTGCTGTGCAATAATGGGCTTTGCTGCTCTTTTTATGCAATCCAGAGGATTCACCAATACAGAGACCGGCTTATTCTTCACTTGCTCTTCCTTTCTGTGTATCGTTCAGCAGATGCTCTATGGGGTCGCCCTGGATCGTTTCCCCCGCCTGTCAGCCAGGCATTTTCTTCTTGGCTTTGGCGTAATTTCTATCCTACTTGGCATACTTCTCAGTTTCACAACAAAAAAAACGGTTCTTTTTATATGTTATACATTACTTAATTCCTGCATACTTACATCCTCATCCCTTATCAACACTTTTGGCATTGAATTTGTCAATGCCGGGATCCCTCTCAATTTTGGTTTGGCACGAGGCCTTGGTTCTCTTTCCTATGCCTGCTCCTCCCTGTTTCTCGGCAATATAATCAGCCACTATTCTGTATCTGTGATCCTGCCCGTACATATTGCAACGCAGTGTGTGCTTTTACTCCTTCTGTGCCTTCATACGGTCAATACTCCCGGATCATCAACTATGCCAACAGAGCTTCCTTCCGAATCATCTCATAACATGCTCTCGTTTCTGCGGGCAAATCCATTTCTTCTTCTTTTATTTACTGGAATGCTGCTTCTCTATTTCAGTTACACAGTGATCAATAATTTTCATATTAATATTATTGAAGCAACTGGTGGCGGCAGCCGCGAACTCGGCATATCCACTTCTATCGCCGCATTGTTGGAACTTCCTGCAATGGCTGCCTTCACCCCACTCTCCCGGAAAATACTTCCCCGGACTCTTCTATTAATCTCCTGTGTCTTCTTCTTTCTTAAAATATCTATGCTTTTCTTTGCCGGGAATATTATTGATGTATATGCTTCACAGATCCTCCAGTTTTTTTCTTACGGAATTTTCGTCCCTGCATCTACATATTACATCAATTCCATTCTCCCGCCATGCGACAAAATGAAAGGGCAAAGTGCATTGGGAATCTTTACTTTTGGTCTAAGCGGTTTAATTTCCAGCCTTTTATGCGGCGCGTTACTAGATCTTTTCTCAGTAAAAATCATGTTAGGCTGCTTCAGTCTGCTTGCATTAGCAGGCTTGATAATAACCATCATAGCCTGTCGAAAGTTACACGCCTATGAAACTCTTTAATTTAAGCAACAGGATAATGATTGTAATACCGTTCCCCCCTGTTAACACCTCTGCCGGCCTGCCAGCACCACCCCGCCAAGGCCCATTGCCGCCATAACAAACCACCCGGCAGCCTGCGCCCGGTCGCCTGTGTCAGGGGCCTCTCCCGAGCCATCCGGGCTACTCGAGCTGTCCGGCAAGACAGCCGCCTTTCTCTCCTTATATCGGATGGTGTAGACATTTCCACTTTTTTCTCTCACCAGCCTGACCATCTGCTGCTGATCCGGCTCTGGTTCCCCGTCTGCAGGATAGGCCGGGTCTGAGGGATCCAGCGGCTGTACGATGATCTGATCTCCTCTGGTTCCGGTTCCTCTTTCCTCATAAAACAAACTGCCGCTTTCATCTTCCACATGGCGTATGGTGTATTCTGTATCCTCCACCGGGATCCAGCCTGCATACAAGATCAGGTCCTCCTCCACCGGCTTCCCAAAGTCCCACGCAGTCATTGTATCCTCCCCGCCGGAGGGTTCTTCGAACCATCCCAGGAAAATGTATCCGGCACGGATGGGAGCCTCCGGCTCCCGGGCACATTCCCCGGCCCGGACGGATTGCTCCGCAGGAACTTTGGACACTTCTTCTTGATCCGCCTGCACATCGAACCTTACCGTCCGGTCTGCCGGCGTCCGTCCGGCATACACACGGACGTGATCCGAGGGCATAAGGAACCCCTGAAGAGGTTCGCCTGCGGACGTTAACGCCGGACTGAGATACCAGCCGGTAAACTTCTGATTTTTATGCTCCGCTTCATTCTCCGGAACATATGCCAGGGTCACCTCATCCCGGTAGGTCACTTCTTCCGTATAGAGAACCCGGCTTTCCCCCTGATCGCTGACGTCCACATAATCCAGCCGGAAGGTGTCCCGCTTCATATAAATGTAAATGTGAGAACTCACTCCACGGAACACGCATTTCCCGTCCGCCTGGATCTGAAGGGGGCTGATAGGGATACGATTTCCCTGTTCGCAGGCCTCCGGCGAAGCGCCGGTGGTATACCAGCTCTCCTCACAGGTCAGCCCCTTGGGGTGCAGGACCGTAACCTCCGCGCCGTACACAGTCGGATCCTTGTCCACCTGAACACTTTCCTGGCGGACTTTCCGGTAAGTCCCGTCACTTCGCTCCTTAAAATAAGTCAGGTAAACTGTGTAAGAATCCCGCTCCAGCCAGGGATAAGCATCGAAGGTATGATTACCAAGAGCCAGGTCCTGGAAATAAAAGCTGTCCAGATGGCGCCCGCTGGCCTCAAACTCATCCCGCACTCCCAGGAATTCCATATCCTGGTGCTGTGTCCTCTCCATGTAATGCTTCTCCATCTCATCATAGGAGGGGAAATCTTCCGGCAGCGGCGCGCCGTATTTCCCCTGCGCCGTATACCAGACCTCTTTGTTGGGGATCAGAGAATCACTGGAGTCTGATTCGTGGGCCGCTTCCTCGTGGAGACGAATGGTCCAGATCTCCCGGTCATAATACAGGTTCAGAACGGCTTTCCCATCCGCCGTCACCACCGTGTCGTCACAGCGGGCATAGTCAAACCCATAGTAATCTCCGTAATATTCCGAATCCGGGAACCAGTCCGCCATCTCCCCGGCCCGCTCCACATCCTCCCTGGAAGCCGTTACCCTGCTGCCCGTTCTGGCCGTCCGCACCTCAGTCTCCCCCAGCAGCGAGTATCTCTCGTCCTCTGCGTTTTCCATCCACCGCAGCACAGTATACTGGCTCTCCCCCGGCTCCCAGAGGGCCTTCAGTACCGTCTCCCCTTCCGGCATCACCTCCGGCAGCTCCTGATCCCATCCCTGGAAAATGTATCCTTGCCGGACCGGTTCCTCCACTGCTCCAATCTGGTCACGGATATCCTGTCCCGCCCAGCCGTACAGAGGTGGGATATAAGTCCCCTCCGTCTGAAATGTAACCCGGTCATAAAAAAGCCTTGTATAGTAGATCTTCTTCGTCCCTTTTCCATCTGCCGCTACCAGGATCGTCATATCCTGCCCCGGTTCTTTCTTACAATGATCAAAATCCCTGTGAGGAACATTTACCCTTCTTCCCGCCGGTGCCCGGTAAGTCTCCCTTGCCAGCAGGGTCTCCGCCCCCTGATCCCGCGCAATGTATTCCACTGTATACTCTGCCTGCCCGCCCCCAGCCTCCGCGCTTACATGCATAGCGGGAACGCACAGCGACAACAGAAGAAGTGCAAAAGCCGCCCGTCTTCTCATCCCTCTCATCTGCCCTTTATTCCTTTCTCTTTTGCAAAATGGCCGTATCACTACCGTTCCGCATTATACCATTTCAGGAAGGAAAAAACTGCAAGTAATATTTTCCAGAGAAGAGGTGCTGCTCTAAGTATGATTTTATTGTTCCCTTTACTTCTCCATAAGAAAGAGGTTTATTTCACAAGAGGCCAACTTAATTTTTTAATTCATTTTGAAATGTTATCCTTTATGTAAGCACATACAGCTTCGCAGACTACAGTCCATTTTATATCACCCACATAGAAATTATCATTCTTATATAGATCCCACAAATTCAATAATCCTTCATCTGTTGATATTTCATTCACGATTTTTTCTACTTGCTCCGAACCAAATGTAGTCTTTCGTTTCATGCAGGTTGCTGTAAATGCTTCTGCCAGCACCTTCTTATCGATACTGACTTTATTTCCTACTACAATCTCATACACATCATAATAATCTCGCATCCGCGTTGTTGTAATTCCCCTTGCCAGAATGGTCTGGATCTTTTCTGCAAGAAGAGTTTCCGGCGTGTAAGTCATCAGTTCGATATTCCTGTCTTCAAACATAAGAGGATAACTATAACGAATTGCTGAAGGTGTAATGACATCATCAGTAGAGAGATCTATCTTAATCCTCTGTTTCAAACGGTCAAGTCTGGCTTCCAGCACCAACCGGACCCCTGGATATTCAAAGTCGGTCATGATTTCAGATACTTTTACGATTTCAAAACTGATCCCGTCCTCAATCTGAATGTGAATGATCTCACTGACAATCTTCACAGCTTCATCTTCATTCAGGGGCAGCGCCCTGATCGTTGTATCAATATCCATGGTTGCTCTTGTGTCAATTCCAACTAACGAAGCGACAAGCATGCCGCCTTTTAATATAAAATTATTTCGATAAGGGGATATCGAAACTCTTTCCAGAAAGCGCTCCATAATAAAATTACGGATCAGCATCTGTGCAGTCTGATTATCGCCATGAGAAATATTTCTCACTTTATCTTTTAACTGTTTTGATGTATGGATCATGCCAGCACCTCCACATATTTCATAACCTCGTCACGTATTTTCAGCTTTTCTGCATAGCGAACCAGAACCTGTAACCTTTTTCCTGAGTCTGACATATATTCTTTCATTACAATCTGAAACGTCTGCACATCCATCTTTTTCCGATTAATTACCGCATCACAGATGGCGCGTTCCTTATCATAGACTACAATCTGATTCCCATATCCCGATTCAGCTACAGTTTCTCCCAATTCATACAAGTCTTCCTTTAGCGATCTTACCTGGATTTTCTTTTTTCTCAAATGAACTGCATTATACCCCTGAGGAACAGTCACTTCAATCCTACTGTATTCCCGATCTGTAAGCCCGTGGATATAAAGTGCTGTTTCCCCGGAAAAAATAATCTTAGGATTCATTTTCTGCAACAAATACAGTTCATCCGGCCAGATATCCGGCGCTGCATAGATTCCATGAGCTACTCTTTCATATCCATTTTCCTTTACAAATTTTGACAGATAAGTTTTTGAAATCTTATGGCTGAGCACCTCTGCCGTAAATAAATATCCATTATTCTCATCTGACAATTTCCATAAAATATCTTTTTTCATAATACCGCCTTGTTTACTTTTTTGTCCTAATTATATATTATTTAGACACAAAAGTAAACTTCAAATAATACGAAAAATATTTTTCCAAAAAGGGCACTTTTCTAAAATTCTCTTTTAGAAAAGTGCCCTTTTTTCGCGCATATTAACAGACTTATTATAAAACTAGTACAGCTTCGCCCCTGCCGGGATACTGTCATCCACCATCAGAAGGTTCAGCCCCTCATGGCCGTCGTACTCATACACGGCGCTGATCAGCATACCGCAGGAATCAATGCCCATCATCTTCCTGGGCGGCAGATTTGTGATGGCGATACAGGTCTTGCCCACCAGTTCCTCCGGCTCATAGTAATCGTGGATCCCGCTTAAGATCACCCGGTCCTCGCCGGATCCGTCGTCCAGAAGGAACTTCAGAAGCTTCTTGGACTTGGGAACCGCCTCACATTCTTTCACCTTCACAACCCGGAAATCCGACTTACTGAAGGTATCAAAATCAACAAACTCCTCAAACAGCGGCTCAACCTTCACCTTGGACAGGTCGATCTTCACCGCCGGCGCCTCCGCTGCCCGGACTGTGGTCTGGGCTGCGTTGTTTGCCTCGTTCTTTGCAGCGCCCTGTGACTTCATTGTGGGGAACAAAAGCACGTCACGGATCGCAGCGCTGTCTGTCAACAGCATACACATCCGGTCGATACCAAATCCGATTCCGCCTGTAGGCGGCATACCGATTTCCAATGCATTTAAGAAATCCTCATCTGTGGTATTGGCTTCCTCGTCTCCCTGTGCCAGGAGTTCTTCCTGTGCCTTAAAACGCTCTCTCTGATCGATAGGATCGTTCAGCTCGGAGTACGCGTTTGCCATCTCCCAGCCGTTCATGAAGAACTCGAAACGCTCCACGTATTCCGGATTCTCCGGTTTCTTCTTGGTCAGCGGAGAGATTTCGATCGGATGATCTGTTACAAATGTCGGCTGGATCAGGTGCTCTTCCGCAAACTCCTCGAAGAAGAGGCTTAAGATATCACCTTTCTTATGACGCTCCTCATACTCTACATGATGCTCGTCCGCCAGCTTCTTTGCATCTTCCGTGGTCTTGACTTCATTCCAGTCCACACCGACATATTTCTTTACAGCATCCACCATAGTGATCCGTTCAAACGGTTTCCCCAGATCCATTTCCACACCATTGTAGGTAATGGTGGTGGTTCCCAGAACTTCCTGCGCTACATGGCGGTACAGATTTTCGGTAAGATCCATCATTCCGTTATAGTCTGTGTATGCCTGGTACAGCTCCATCAGGGTAAATTCTGGATTATGTCTGGTATCCAGACCCTCGTTACGGAATACACGGCCGATTTCATAGACTCTTTCCAGTCCGCCTACGATCAGTCTCTTTAAGTACAGCTCCAGAGAAATACGGAGTTTAAAGTCCTCATTTAATGCATTAAAATGTGTCTCAAACGGTCTTGCGGCAGCTCCTCCTGCATTGCTTACCAGCATCGGAGTCTCTACCTCTAAGAATCCCTGCCCGTCCAGATATCTGCGGATAGAGCTTAAAATCTTTGAACGTTTGATAAAGGTATCTCTTGCATCCGGATTCATGATCAGGTCCACATATCTCTGACGGTAGCGCATATCAGTATTGGTCAGTCCGTGATATTTTTCCGGCAGGATCTGAAGACTCTTGGACAAAAGCTTCACTGCAGAGGCATGGATGGAAATCTCACCGGTCTTAGTCTTGAAAACTTCACCCTCGATTCCCACGATATCTCCGATATCCAGTTTTTTGAAATCCTTGTATGCTTCTTCGCCTACGCTGTCTCTTGCCACGTAGGACTGGATGTTTCCACTCTGATCCAGAATATTACAGAAGGAAGCCTTTCCCATCACACGCTTCTGCATGACACGTCCGGCCAGGGACACCTGCTTCCCTTCCATTTCCTCGTAATTCTCTTTCACATCCATTGCATGACAGGTCACATCATATTTCGTGATCTCAAATGGATTTTTCCCGTTTGCCTGCAGGTCTGCCAGCTTTTCCCGGCGAACCTTGCGGAGCTGATTTACATCCTGCTCCTGTCCTTTTTTCTGCTGCTCTCCCATGAATCCTCATCCTTCCTGTGCCAGCGGCCAAAAAGGCGGCGGCTGACCCTTTTACTTTTTACCTTTTACGCTGAACGGCTGATCTCCAGCACTTTATACTGGATATCTCCTGCCTGTGTCTCTACATCTACTACATCGCCCACAGATTTCCCGATCAGGGCCTGTCCTACCGGAGATTCGTTGGAAATTTTTCCTTCCAGGCTGTTGGCCTCTGTGGAGCCTACAATCTTAAATTCCATTTCCTCGTCAAAAGTCACATCAAATACCTTGACGGTACATCCTACGTTGATCTTATCGTAGTCTACTTCATCCTCTACGACAACCTCTGCATTTTTCAGGATGCCTTCCAGCTCTTCAATCCGGGCCTCTATATCACGCTGCTCGTCTTTTGCAGCATCATATTCTGCATTTTCAGACAAGTCGCCCTGCTCTCTTGCTTCTTTGATTTTGCCGGCGACTTCTTTTCGCTTTACAACCTTCAGATGCTCCAGCTCGTCCTCCAAAGCCTGTAAGCCTGCATAAGTCAATAATTTTTTCTTTGCTTCCATCGTCTTTCCCTTCCCTTTTCACACTTTCTTTTTATATGTTAACCGAAAGAAATTGGTTTTTTGTATGCTCAGACATGCATAAAATTATTGAAATTAAAGATACTTTCACAATTTCATTATTATACAGAAACACATCTGCCATGTCAACATTTTTGTGCCGATCAGCATGATAAAGTATATGTCGGACTTGCTTCTTTTATTATCGGTTCTCTAGGTTATTTTTTCATCCAGAAGCGCTTCCAGCTCTTCGTAGGATTCCACCTGGTTGATCTCATCACGCAGCTTCGCAGAACCCGGCAGGCCTTTCGTATACCAGGCCACATGCTTGCGCATTTCCCGGATTCCTAAGTAACCGCCTTTGAACTCGATCTGGAGCCTGGCGTGACGCAGCATCGTCTCCTTCAGCTCCTTTGCCGAAGGGCGGCCCGGCATCTGCCCGGTCCGTTCATATTCCAGAAGATCCCGGAATATCCAGGGATTTCCCTGGGCGCCGCGGCCGATCATAATCCCGTCGCAGCCGGTCTCCTCTTTCATTTTTAATGCCTTCTCTCCGGAGGTCACATCACCGTTGCCGATCACCGGGATGGAGACGGCCTCTTTCACCTTGCGGATAATCTCCCAGTCCGCCTGGCCCGAATAATACTGCTCTCTGGTCCGTCCATGCACCGCCACAGCCGCGCCCCCGGCTTCCTCGATCACCCGGGCGATCTCCACCGCATTGACGCAAGTTTCGTCAAAGCCCTTCCGGATCTTTACCGTCACCGGCTTTTCAATGGCCCGCGCCGTCTGGTACACGATCTCATACACCAGCTTCGGATTCTTCATCAGCGCAGATCCCTCGCCGTTTTTCACAACCTTCGGCACCGGGCAGCCCATATTGATATCCAGGATCTGGAACGGCAATTCCTCGATCGCCTTCGCCTGCTCGCTGATGATCTTAGGATCCGAGCCAAACAGCTGCAGCGACACCGGATACTCTCTGGGATCAATGGACAACAGCGCCTTTGTATTTCTATTTTTATATTGCAGTGCCTTCGCACTGATCATCTCCATACACAAAAGTCCCGCTCCCTGCTCCTTGCAGAGCAGCCGGAACGGGCGGTCAGTCACTCCCGCCATCGGGGCGAGAATGTATGGATTCGCAAGTTTTACGTTTCCTATCTTCATTTGGGGACACCCTTAGTGACGATTGGGGACGTACTCCAACGCCAAAGGTGTACGTCCCCCGTCACTTTTTACTTTCTATTTTTCTCAAATATGATCCGCAGCCCTTTCAGTGTCAGCTGTGGATCGTACACATCTACTACATCAGTTTCTGCCACGATCATCTTGCCCAGGCCTCCGGTTGCCACTACTTTTGCGTCTGTGTAGCCGGATTCCTCTTTCAGGCGCCGGATGATATACTCGGTCTGCCCCACCTGGCCGTACAAAAGGCCGCCCTGCATGCTGGCGACAGTCTCTTTTGCCAGGATGGACGATGGCTTTTTGATCTCAATGGCCGGCAGCATATCGGCCTCGCCCCACAGCGCCTGGGCTGAGGTCCGAAGGCCGGGGGCGATAAGCCCTGCCTCAAAGGTGCCGTCCGGTCCGATGATGTCATAGGTTGTGGCAGTGCCAAAGTCTACCACGATCACCGGTCCACCGTGCAGCGTGTAAGCGCCTACGGCGTCCACGATCCGGTCCGGCCCTACCTGCCTGGGATTTTCCGTGACGATCCGGATTCCGGTCCGGATCCCTGCCGATACTACGACCGGCTTGATATGAAAATATTTGATAATAGCGCTTCCCAGGGAATGCATGATATCCGGCACTACTGATGCGATGATCACATGATGGATCTCACTGCTTGGGATCCCGTGCCGCTCCACCAACTCCTGCAGCGTAATGCCGTATTCATCGGACGTGCGTGGCTGCTTGGACTTCATGCGGAAGGTGCCAAGAATCTCCTCGCCCCGGAATACGCCAAGCGTAATATTGGTATTTCCTACGTCTATGACAAGCAACATAATCTTTCTATAACTCCTCCCCCAGGAAAAATACCCGGTAATATAACTGCAGGGACTCCAGAAGATCCTGCTTCTCCGTCTGGAGCTTTTTGATCTTCAGCGCACTGCCGATATCATCGAACATGGGATCGCCTTCCTCCGAAGCCACCTCGAAGCACAGACTCCCATCCTCTTCATATACCAGCGTCAGGATTCCCCCCACATCATGGACATACAGCACGCACATGATCTTCAGCTCATTTTTAATATCATCCGGAAGCTGTTCAAAATCCGGGTTCAGATAATATTTCTCTGTATAAGAATTGGCGCCGCAGAGCACCACCTTTTCTTCATACATGCCAGTTCCTCCTAAGCTTTCCTGCTCTTTTCCAGCGTTGCCGCCATCACGGCCTTGATCGTATGCATCCGGTTCTCCGCCTCATCGAAGACCTTGGACTGTTCCGATTCGAAAACCTCATCGGTGACTTCCATATCCTGGATGCCGTATTTCTCATAGATTTCTTTTCCAATCGTGGTCTTCAGGTCGTGGAACGCCGGCAGACAGTGAAGGAAGATTGCCTTCTCTCCTGCATTCTGCATAACTTCTTTTGTCACCTTATACGGACTGAGCTCCCGGATACGCTCTTCCCATACCTCGTCCGGCTCACCCATGGATACCCACACGTCTGTATAGATCACGTCTGCATCCTTTGTGCCTGCCATGGCGTCCTCCGTCAGCGTGATCGTCCCGCCGCTCTCTTTAGCATAGCCTTTACAGGTCTCCACCAGTTCTTCATTCGGGAAATATTTTCCTGTCGTACAGGCCACAAAATGCATCCCCATTTTGGCACAGGCGATCATCAGGGAATTGCCCATGTTATACCGTGCGTCTCCCATGTAAACCAGTTTGATACCCTTAAGCTTTCCAAAATGCTCCCGGATCGTCAGAAGATCCGCCAGCATCTGGGTGGGATGATATTCGTTGGTCAGTCCGTTCCACACCGGAACACCTGCATATTTTGCCAGCTCTTCTACGATCTCCTGGCCAAATCCTCTGTATTCAATACCGTCATACATCCTTCCCAGAACTCTGGCGGTATCCTTGATACTTTCCTTTTTCCCGATCTGAGATCCTTTGGGATCTAAATATGTAGTACCCATTCCCATATCATGGGCCGCGACTTCGAAGGAACACCTGGTGCGGGTGCTGGTCTTTTCAAAGATCAGAGCAACGTTCTTCCCGCGGTAATCATCCACGGGAATCCCCTGCTTCTTTTTCTCCTTCAGGTCAGCTGCCAGATCCAGAAGATAGGTGATCTCCTCCGGAGTAAAATCCTTGAGTGTCAAAAAGTTTCTTCCTATTAAATTCATTGCCTATCGCTCCCTTATTTCGTGTCTTCTTCCTTCGCGCCCACTTCTGTCAGAGACTTTACCAGCCCTGCAATGCCCTGGATCTCGGATGGAATAATGATCTTCGTTGCCTTTCCATCCGCCGCCTTTTCAAAAGCTTCCAGGCTCTTCATCGTCAATACCGCATCGTCCGCACCAGCTTCTTTCAGGAAACGGATACCATCCGCCGTTGCCTGCTGCACCTTCAGGATTGCCTCGGCCTGACCTTCCGCCTCACGGATGGTAGCCTCTTTTTCCGCTTCAGCCCGGAGGATTGCCGCCTGCTTATCGGCCTCTGCATTCAGGATCGCAGATTCCTTATGTCCTTCTGCTACCAGAACGGTAGATTTCTTCTCACCTTCGGCCCGAAGGATCGCCTCACGTCTCTCACGCTCTGCCTTCATCTGCTTCTCCATTGCATCCTGGATTGCCGCCGGAGGAATGATATTTTTAAGCTCTACACGAGTAACCTTGATACCCCATGGATCCGTTGCTACGTCCAGAGACGCCCGCATTTTCGTATTGATCGTTTCTCTGGATGTCAGTGTCTGATCCAGTTCCAGATCACCGATGATATTCCGGAGGGTGGTCGCCGTCAGGTTTTCAATAGCCATGATCGGGTTTGCCACTCCATAACAGAACATCTTCGGATCCGTGATCTGATAAAAGACAACCGTATCAATCCGCATGGTAACATTATCCTTTGTGATTACCGGCTGTGGCGCAAAATCTACCACCTGCTCTTTTAAATCTACTCTTCTTGCCACCCGGTCGATGATCGGAATCTTAAAATGAAGACCGGTCCCCCAGGTCGCCTGATAAGCTCCCAGTCTTTCCACTACCAGCGCCTGCGCCTGTTTTACAATCTTTACACAGGAAATCAGAATTGCTATCACAATGCCCAGTAAAATGATTCCTAAAATGCTTCCTAACATGTCTTTTCCTCCCTCGCTCTCACTATAAGATGTACGCCTTGAATCCCGTCAATAACGACTACTGTATTCTTAGCGATCCTTCCATCTGGTTCGTCTGTTTTTGCCGACCACTCCTGACCTTTGACTTCCACAACACCTTTGGCATGGATGGTGTCTACCTCTTCCACCACAAGGCCCTGCTGCCCGATCAGACTCTCCGCATTGGTCTTTTGCCTCTCCTGGTTAAAATACTTTACCGCGATCGGCCTGGTCAGCAAAAGCAGTACTACCGACACCACAAGAAATACCACTATCTGAACAGCAAGCCCAAATCCCAGCCATCCGGCCAGAAAGGCCGCCAGCGCTCCCGCTGCAAACCAGATCGTCGTAAGCCCCATGGTAAGGATCTCAATGATCAGAAGGATCACGAACAGTACCAGCCAATAAATTGTCTGCATAGGCATCTCTCCTTACGCATTATAGTATAGTATTACTTTCTCCTTATCTTACTATACTTTATGGCAGAAAGCAATTCATTCCCTTGTCATCCTCCTGCTTTCCTCATTCCGCAGTCCTGCTTCTTCGCTGCCGCCCCGCCTCAAACATCAGGACCGCTGAAGCGATAGCCGCATTTAAGGACTCTACCTCTCCCGCCATAGGAATCCGGATGTAGGTATCCGCAAGGTCTGCGATTTCCGGTCTCAGGCCATTGCCCTCATTTCCTATTAGAAAGGCGCACGGCTTCCGGTAATCCTCCTCGTCATATGCCCGTTTTCCCTCCAGGTGCGCCGCATAGGTACAGATTCCCCGTTTTTTCAGGTAGCGGATCCCTTCTTCCAGGTCCTGGATGTAATAAAACGGCATCCGGAAGATGGATCCCATCGTAGACCGTATCGTCTTGGGATTATAAATATCCGCACACTCGCCATCCAGCAGGATGCCTGTAACGCCTGCGCCTTCCGCAGTCCGAAGGATCGTTCCCACATTGCCCGGGTCCTGCAGACGGTCCAGCACCAGCATATGCGGGCACGAGGCGTCAGCAACCTCTTCCAGACTGTAGGAAAGCTGCCCCACCACGCACAGGATCCCCTGCGGCGTCTGTGTATCGGAAAGATAGGCAAATACTCCGTCCGATACCAGCTCCGGCCGGATCCCGCATGCTGATGCGCGCCGGCGGATCTCTTTCCCCTCTTTTCCTTCACAGCTTTCTGATATATAAATTTCCTGAAGAAGCTTCTCCGGGATTTCCCGAAACATACGGATCCCTTCTACCAGAAACACGCCTTCCGCATCCCGCGCCTTTTTCTTCTTTCTCAGCTGCACGATCCGTTTGATTTTTGCATTTGATGTACTTGTGATCATTTTATCCTCTCCAGATCCTCATTATGCCCTACCAGGATCAGAACTGTCCCCGCTTCCAGCGCTTTTGCCGGATCCGGATTGACCTCTACCTCATCTCCCAGCTTCGTTCCTACCACATTCACCCCATAATGCTTCCGCACATCCAGTTTTTGCAGAGACTGGCCTACCCAGTGCTTCGGAATCATAGTCTCCATAATGCTGTAGTCATCCGACAGCGTAATCCAATCCGCAAAATTCGCAGACATCAGGTTTTTCGCAACTCTGGCGCCCATCTCCATCTCCGGAAATATCACCGCGTCCGCCCCGATCTTCTGCAGGACTTTCGCATGCAGCTCTGTCTTTGCCTTTGCAAGCACATACGGGACACCCAGGTCTTTGGAAACCAGCGTAGCCATCACACTGGCCTCCATATCGTCTGCAACAGCTACCACGACTCCATCCAGATTTCTGGTCCCAAGAGATCTGATCACCTCCGGATCTCCTACATCCGCCTTTATCGCATAGGAAACTTTACTCGCAATCTCCTCGATCCGCTCCATATGATTATCTACAGCCACAACCTCACATCCCAGGCTCTGCAAAGTTATTGCCACGCTTTCCCCAAAGCTTCCCAAACCAAAAACCGCATATTGCTTTTTCATTATATTCACTCCTCCTATCTTCTCACTCTGTGATTATCCGACCATGATCCTTTCCTTAGGCAGCTCGCGGATCTTATCCCGCGGATTCATCTTCCCGGCAAATACCAGCATCAAAGTTACAGGTCCAATCCGTCCGATATACATCAATATCATCAGCACTGCCTGGCTCAGCCTCGTCAGATTCGGCGTCAGATCCGCCGTCAGCCCCACGGTTCCGATTGCTGATGACGCTTCATAGATCACATCAATCGCAGCAATCTGGTCCGATTCAAAAGTCAGGATCAGAAAGATTCCGACCAGATATGCGGAAACTGCCAGAACAGTAACAGCAAACCCACTCCTGAAGTTTTCCGTAGATATCTTTCTCCCCAGACATTCAATGTCGTTACCGCCCTTGACAAAGGTCATACAGCCTAAAAACAGCATAACAAAGGTCGTTGTTTTTACGCCCCCGGCAGTTCCTCCCGGCGACCCTCCGATAAACATCAGAATACTGTTCACCAGCTTTGTTTCTGTATGAAGTCCTGACTGCGAGATGGTAGCATACCCGGCGGTTCTGTTCGTAACAGACTGGAAAAAGGATGCCATTACTTTTTCTCCCAGAGACATTCCGCCCAGCGTATCTGGATTCCGGTACTCCAGTACAAATACCAAAACAGCTCCCAGCACGATCAGGGAAACCGTCGCAAGAAGGACCAGCCTCGACTGCAGCTTTAACCGGGTGAACCACCATTTACGCGGCACTTCATGCTTATAGATTTTCTTTCCGTTTCCTATTACATCAAACCATACTGTAAATCCAAGGCCCCCCAGGATGATCAAAAGCATTGTTGTAATGTTGATCAGCGGATTCCCGGCATATTTTGTGAAGCTTCCAGACCCCAGGATGTCAATGCCCGCATTACAGAAGGCAGAAATCGAATGAAACACAGAATACCAGATTCCGCGGATCACTCCATACTCCGGCACAAACTGAAAGGAATAGAACAATGCTCCCGCTCCCTCTACTACAAATGTGCCGATAATGACCTTTTTTACCATACCGACCATTCCGCCCAGCTTATCCATATTATAGGTTTCCTGGAGAACCACCCGCTCCTTTACTGTGATTTTTTTTCGCAGTATCAGAAAAAATGCAGTAGCACATCCTATGACTCCCAGACCGCCGACCTGGATCAGGATCAGAAGGATCACCTTCCCAAGAAGCGTAAACTGTACTGCCGGTGTAATAGTTACCAGCCCTGTCACGCAAACCGCCGTCACAGAAGTAAACAAAGCATCCATAAACGCAATCGGCTGTCTGTTACATACCGGAAGCCATAAAAGAAAGCCTCCCAGAAATATAACTCCCAAAAAACCAAAGACAAGTATCTTCATGGTATCCCATCGGATACTCCATTTTTTGCGATGCATATATTTTGTCTCCTTTTCTATGCTTTGTGGTATGCCCCAAAGAAGCAGGGCTGATACCTGCATACATTTTGGTACTGCCCCCTGCATTTGTCAATTGCTTATCCGCTCAGAAACTGTTTAGATTTACCCGTCTGTTCTGCATTGAAAAAACTCTTTCATCATCCGGATCATATATGCAGTATCCTCCGATCCGGCTGTTTCATAAGAAGAGTGCATGGCAAGCTGCGCAAGCCCCACATCCGCTGTCCTGACCGCCACCTGATTTGCAGAGATATTCCCAAGCGTAGACCCTCCCGGGACATCTGAATGATTTACATAAGTCTGACAGGGGACTCCTGCCTTATGGCAGAGTTCCCGAACCAGTGCCGCCGACACAGCATCTGTAGTATATTTCTGGTTGGCACTGAACTTCAGGACTACGCCCCCATTCAGATAGGGACGGTTGGTAGGACATGCCTTTTCCGGATAGTTCGGGTGCACTCCATGTGCATTGTCCGCAGACAGCATAAAGCTTCCCGCCACCGCCTGCCGGTATTGTCCGGGCGTACGTCCCAGCGCCTCATTGATGCGCAGCAGCGTGTCCAGAAGCAGCGTAGACGCGGCCCCTTGTCTGGTAGTGCTTCCCACCTCTTCATTATCATATACGCAAAGCACCGGAATCTGATCGTCCGCTTCCGCTGCCAGAAATGCCTGGAAACCAGCAAAGACACACTGCAGGTCATCCAGTCTGCCACTGGAAATATATTCTCCGGACGCTCCCCAGACCCGGCCTTTCATCCGGTTATACAGGAACAGATCATTTCCCAGGATATCCTCCGGCCGCACCCCGGCGCAGTCTGCAATTTCCTTTAGAAGACTGCCGTCCGCCGTTTTACTTCCATATAATGGGAGCATCTCTTTCTGGATCTTTGTTTTCTGATTCTGCTCCCCGTCTCTGTTCATGTGGATCGCAAGACTTGGGATCATGCAGACGTCCCGCTTAAAATCTACCAGACGAGTCTTAAGCTTTCCTTCCTCTCTTACCACTACGCGGCCGGCCACTGACAGCGGGCGATCCATCCAGGAAGAAATGATCATTCCTCCATACCGCTCCACATTTAATTTCACGTACTGCCCTTCCACATCTATCTCCGGACGTTCCTTGAGTTTAAAACATGGCGAATCACTGTGCCCCGCCACGATCCGAAATCCTCCGGCCTCTGTTTCCGGAATCCGGAATGTGATCAGCGAGGATCCGTTCCTGGTCACATAGTATTTTCCTCCGGCCTTTAACTGCCAGCACTCCTGTTCCTTCAGTTCCTGAAATCCCTCTTCCAGGAGCGTCCGGCTGATCGTCCGGACTGCATGATAGGGCGAAGGACTCTCTTCTATAAATGTAAACAGCTGCTCGTTTCTGTCCATAATGCCTCCTGCTATTTTTTTTAGATAAAGGGCCCGCAGAGACTCTGCCTGGCCCATTTAGTGTCAGTATAATATATCCATCCTCATTTGTCCACGGCTCATTGTATTCCTTGTCTCCCGCAGGCACTTGTGCTATACTGCTCCTGCGCCGATTCTCAAAATAAGTATCATTTTATCAATATAGGGGAAGTTAAGTTAGGAAGAGAGGTATAGAAAGGACCTATGGATTCTGTAGAATTATTTTCAAAAACACCGCCGCTGAAGCTGTTTTTCCTTGCTTCAGTTCCAGGCGCCGTCAGCATGCTGGCAAGCGCGCTGTATCTGACCATTGACGGGGTATTCATCGGACAGTTTCTGGGGGCTACTGCGTTCGCCGCAATTAATCTGGCCATGCCCTTTGTCGTCATCAATTTTTCTCTGGCGGACCTAATCGGCGTAGGCTCGGCAGTGCCGATCTCTATCGCTCTTGGCGCCGGAAAAGAAAAAGAGGCAAATAATATTTTCACCTGTGCCTGTATCCTGATCTTTGCCGCAGGGATCCTGATCGGAGGCATTTTATTTCTGCTGGCGCCGCTCCTGATCCGCCTGATGGGTGCGGACGGCGAATTTGCCGGACTGGCGATTGAATATCTCCGGGTGTATGCCCTGTGCTCGCCGCTTACCACCGCAGTGTTCGCCCTTGACAATTATCTTCGGATCTGCGGATATATCCGGGGCAGCATGCTTTTAAATATCCTGATGTCTGTCTTAAGCATGGTACTGGAATTTCTGTTCCTTGCTGTTTTCCACTGGGGCGTCTGGGCAGCTGCGCTGGCGGTGTCTGCCGCAATGATGATCTGTGCCGTGATTGCTTTTATTCCCTTTCTGCGCGGGAAGGCGCTTCTTCGTTTTTGCCGCCCCCGCTTTTCCAAAGGTATCTTCCGTCAGATCATTGCCTGCGGAAGCCCTAACTTTTTAAATAATATCGCCGGAAGGATCACCTCTATCCTTATGAATGCGATCCTGGTCCGCCTCGGCGGAGAAACTGCCGTATCTGTCTACGGCGTTCTGATGTTTGCAGAGGGCTTCATTCAGCCGCTTCTCTACGGCATGTGCGATTCTCTGCAGCCGGCAGTGGGCTACAACTGGGGCGCCCGGAAATTTTCCCGGGTCCGTGCCATCGAGAAATGCTGCTTTGCGGCAAGCTCTGTGGTTTCCATCCTGTCCGTATTTGTGATCGCCGGTTTCCCGGATCAGATCATCCGTTTGTTTGTGACCGATGCAGCTTCCGATATTATAGAGCTTTCAAACACAGCACTGAAACTTTTTGCCCTCACTTACGTGACCCGCTGGTTTTCCTTTGCCACTCAAAGCTATATGCTGGCCATCGAAAAGCCAGTACCAGCATCAATGATCTCCGTATCCACCGCCCTGGTATTTCCGGTGCTGCTGGTCTTTCTCTTATGGCCGCTCGGATTGAACGGCATCTGGCTGAACATGGCAGGAACCGCTGTCCTGGCTGCCGTCCTGTCCGCGATCATCCTCCGGAAAGTATGGAGGGAGCTTCATCAGGCTGACAGCGCCGAAGCTTAATCCCTTTTGGCTCCCCGAAGCTTCTCCACCTCTTCCGCCGTCATGCCTTCAATAATCTCCAGAATCTCTGCTGTTGAAAACCCTTTTTTCAGCAGTTTTGCCGCTGTATTTCTCTTTTCTTTTTCGGTTGCTTCCTCAGCTTCTTTCCTCACCTCAAGTACTGCTTCCTCTACCGCCTTTTTCGCGTACTCCAGCTTTTCTTCTTCGAATAACTGTCCTACTTTCGTCAACATGATCCACTCCCTATTTAATGTACTTCACCCGGCTCTTATCATAATATCCCCTGGCCTCCGGAGCTTCCTCTGCAATGCCCACGGCCACTGCTCCCACCGGGATACTTTCCACCCCAAGCAGTTCCTGGAAGCCTTTTACCCGATCTTCCACCGGATAAAACCCGCACCAACAGGTTCCATACCCCAGTTCCAGCGCCTGAAGCAGGATATTTTCAATGGCGGCTCCACAGTCCTGGGGCCAGAACTCGTTTCCGCCTTCCTGGAGTTCCGGACGTCCACACACTACGATGGCCAGAGAAGCCGTCTTCATCATCCCGGTATAGGGCTGGATATCCCGGAATTTTTCCAGGATCTCCCGGTTTTCCACCACCACGAACTCCCAGGGTCTTGTATTACGTGCGCTGGGCGCCATCATAGCAGCCTCCAGTATCAGGTCCAGGTCCTCCTGGGGAATCTGGACGCCCTGCTGAAGCTTCCGGATACTTCTTCTGTTTCTGATTGCTTCTGTTACATTCATGTTTACGTCTCCTTTCCTTCCATTTCTGTTTCATTTCCATACGGAATGTCATTCACACACATTCTGCTGAAAATACTTTTCTGCCACTGCAAGGAACGCCTCCATCTGGGGCGTGATCCACTTATTTTTATGATAATACATCTGTATCCACATTGACAACGTCAAAAGCTCCGTTTTCACCTGTCTTACAGTTCCCTTTTCAATGGCATGCCTGGCCGAGAAAAAGGGCAGGAAAGAGGCGCCAAACCCGGCCTCCACCATGTGCACGATAGTCTCTGTATTCCCAATCTCCAGCTGTGCCTCCACCCGCAGATCTCTCTCTGCCAGAATCCGTTCCAGCTCATACCGGTAACTCTCCCCCCGTTCTGTCAGCACGAAGGGCAGACGCACCAGATCCTCCAGCGGAAGCAGCCCCTCCTCTGAGACATACTTCTCCATTCCGGGCAGGGGCTTCCCTGGACGGATAAAAATGATCTCCTCTCTGTGCAGGATTTTCCTCACCAGCCCCGGATAATCCGCCTTCTTTTCCAGCGTCAGAAAAAGATCCAGACTGTTGCCGCGGATTTCTTCAATCAGCACATCTCTTTTGGATGTGTGCACCACGATTTCTACCTGCGGGCATATCCTGTGAAATTCCATCAAAATCTCCGGCAGGAGTGCCGTGGAAACAGACTCCACGCTCCCCACCCGCAACACACCGGTGATTTCTCGTTCACTCTGCTTTTTTTCGCTTCCCCTTACTGCATCCACGGCCTGCTTTGCCGTATTCAGAATTTCATTGGCATGAAAAACAAAGTCCTGCCCGCTCTCAGTCAGTACAGCGCCTTTCCCCACTCTCTCAAACAGCCGGGTCCCCAGCTCCTTTTCCAGCTGCTTTATCTGGACAGTGACTGCAGACTGAGAGTATCCAAGCTTCTCTGCCGCTTTTGAAAAATTTTTTAGTTCCGCCACCTTCAGGAACGTAATAATATTTCGGAATTCCATACTTCCTCCTATTAAATATTTTCATATATGTATGAAATCTATGAATTTAACAAATATCTGAGAGAATGATACTATAAGAACCGAAAGAAAACAAGAATTCAATCATAAATATATCAGTAAAGGAGTCGTACACGATGAACACAACAAAAGAAAAGACATTAGAACAGGTGACCGAAGAATTCATCCATGATTTCTTTGCCCGCAGCAAGAATCCGGAAAAACAGGATGTGATCGCAGATGCAACTTCCTCGCATCTTAAGCATCTGAAGGAAATCGGAATTCCGGAGAAAGGACGATTGCCTGAAGAGGTGGTGACAGAAATGGCAGAACAGGTCTACGCTTACGGCTATCGTTCTGAGCATCCCCGCTTCTTGGGATTTGTACCGAGCACCGCTTCAAAGCTTTCCTGGCTCGGAGATATTATGACCTCCGCTTTTAACCGCCACGCCGGAAGTATGGCGAATTTCCCGGCGGGCTGTACGATAGAAAATGAGCTGCTTGCATGGCTCTGCCAGAAAGCAGGCTTTTCCTCACAGGCGGGCGGCCTCTTTGTTTCCGGCGGATCCATGGCCAACCTGACAGCGCTTACCATCGCACGGGACAAGATCCTTGGCGAAAACCGCTGGCATTTAGGCACCGCCTATGTATCGGAACAGACACACAGCTCTGTTGCAAAAGGCCTCCACATCATCGGAATCCCTGACAGCCATATCCGAAAGATTGCCGTAGACGAAGAGTTCCGTATGGATGTCCGGCATCTTGAACAGGCCATCCAGAAAGATTTAGAAAACGGACTTCTTCCTTTCGCTGTCATCGCCAGCGCCGGAACCATCAATACCGGAAGTGTGGATCCTTTTGTGGAGATTTCTGCTATCTGCAAAAAGCACCACATCTGGATGCATGTAGATGGAGCATTCGGTGCTTCCGTACTCCTGTGCCGGCAGTACCGTCATCTGCTGAAAGGAATTGAGCTGGCAGACAGCTTAAGCTGGGATGCCCACAAATGGCTGTTCCAGACCTATGGCTGCGGTATGGTCCTGGTGAATGATAAAAGCAATATGGTGAAAACCTTCCACTCCCATCCGGAATATTTAAAGGATCTGGATACTGAGGAAGAATATTTAAATCCCTGGAACTTAGGTGTCGAGCTGACCCGTCCGGCAAGAGGGCTGAAGCTGTGGATCACGTTGCAGGTCATGGGCAGCAGCGCCGTCAGCGACGCCATTGCCCACGGATTCCACCTTGCGGAATGTGCCCAGCAGGAACTTTTGAAAAACCGGGATGTAGAGATCGTATCCCCGGCAAGACTTGCTACCCTTAATTTCCGCTATGCCCCGGCAGGACTTACCGAAAAGCAGAAAGATGAACTGAACCTCCGGATTTCGAGAGAGATCATCGCCAGCGGCTTTGCCGGTATATTCACCACAGAGCTAAATGGCAAAAAGGTACTCCGTATCTGCGCCATCCACCCGGATACGACCCAGGCGGATATGCGGCAGATCGTCCGCCGCCTGAATGACTACTACTATGAACAGCGGTCTAAGATACAGCCTTCCGCCATGGATCAGTTTGCATCCTGATCCTGGCCGGATTCACGGTATCTTTTCCAGCCCCACCAGTCAGGCACCAGCTCTTCCAGTCGTTTTACCTTTCTTTCAGGGTAGTCTGTCATAATCTCTATATCCTTATTTCTAGGAGACAACTGAAGGAGGAACTCCCGGCATGCGAGACACGGGATGTCATCTCCTCCTTCACGGGGCTCCTGGTCCCGGAATACGATCAGCCGCTTGATCACGGTCTGTCCGCTGTTTACATACATATTGAGAGCTGCCACACGCTCCGCGCAAAGATCCATGACCCCGCAGCAGCTTTCCACACAGAATCCCGTGTAGATTTCCCCGTTTTCACTTTCCAGCGCACATACCACATGATGTGCATACAAAAACGGCGTCACCTCCTGGGGACGGTATTCCTCTTTTGCCTTCAAATACATTTTTTCCCAGATATCCATGCTTCTTTTCCTCTTCCCTATTTTTTCCCGCCACCGTACAGGTGAAATTCCTGCTTTGTAAACCCCAGATCCAGCGCCTGGTACATATACCGGGCGGCTATAGATGCATAGGGGCTCCACTTTTTACACTTTTTCCGGACAGCGGCAGGTGAAACATCATCGGTCTTATACGTCCACTGATATC
Source organism: Merdimonas faecis (assembly GCF_001754075.1). Taxonomy (GTDB): domain Bacteria; phylum Bacillota; class Clostridia; order Lachnospirales; family Lachnospiraceae; genus Merdimonas; species Merdimonas faecis. The sequence continues at coordinate 38,601 of NZ_MIEH01000006.1, forward strand.
CCTGCAGAAACGCCACGTCCTCCACCGGCAGTACATCCGGACGGTCCAGAGAAAAGATCAGATACATTTTTGCCGTCCAGCGTCCGATGCCCGGAAGCTTTGTCAGCTGCTTTATAATTTCTTCATCAGACATCTGTGAAAACCCTGCGAAGTCAATTTCTCCACTTTTCATACTTTCTGTGAATCTCCGTATGTACCGGACTTTCGCACCCGAGATCCCGATAGAACGGATTTCCTCATCTGTCAGTCTCCCCACAGTCTCCATGCGAACCTCTCCGCCGCAGCGGTCTATCAGCCTTCCATAGATCACATCTCTCACTTTATTGGACAACATCTGCCCGATGATCTGATTCACGATAAAAGAATAGCTGTCCTGATACGGGGTATATGTAAGAGGCCCCACCATCTCGATCACCCTGGCAAGCCTTTTGTCCTTCCCGCACAGGTACCGGATCGCATCTGAATCTATATCCAATCTGATCATTTCCGCCATATGCCCCTCCTCTATCTGCTGATGGTATCCCAGAGATCTCCATATCCGTAGCAGTCCACAAAGTATTTCAGCCCTTCCACTACTTCATCCTGCGTATAATTATGGCTTTCCAGGAATTCCTCTGTCTGCGCTCCCAGCTTCTCATAAAATAAAAGCCCCAGTTCAAAATAAGCCGGGTTGTCCGGATCCATCTCATCCAGCAGAAGATTTTCCGCCTCATTGACCTGCCCGTCTTTTATCATGGCAAGGAGCTCCCTGTACCGGACCGCCATCTCAGCGGAGACACCTGCTTCTTCGTCCTTGTCTATATCTTTCTGAAACAAAAGGCGGATCAATGTCCGGACCACTTCATGGGTCAGTCTCATAATATAGTCTTTATCTTCAATCATCTTTCTTCTCTCCCCTGCAAAAATTCTTCGGCTTCCTCTCTTTTTCGGAAAATCATAATTTCCTTTCCCCGGCCACTGTACTTTTCCAGCAATTCATATATTTTCGGGAGCTGCTCTTTCGGGGAATCCAGAATCCACTGCCGGAACTCTTCATCAAACTCCGTTTCCACCCAGGGCATATCCGTCCGTGGCTTCCCAATCCTTTCTTCCACTCCCTCTAGACAAAGCTCCACAGGATAATCAAGCAGAAAAATCGTGTCACAGGCCGCGATCCTTGCTTCCATTGTCCTCAGATAGTTGCCGTCTATGATCCATCGGTCTTTTGCGAGGATCTCCTGAAGCCGCATATCAAATTCTTCCCGGGAAACATTGGTCCGGTCCGGCAGATGCCATATCATGTCCAGATAATAGAGCGGAATTTGGGATGCATCCCTTAATCTCCTTGCGAATGTACTCTTTCCGGCTCCAGGACTCCCGATGACTATAGCTCTCTCCATTCTGTCTCTCCTTATCCTGCCATTTTTCCATTCTTATTCCTGTCTTAGATACAAAAGCAGTGGCTCCAGATATTTCCGGTCCGTCCAGTCGCAGGTTTCTCCTGCGGCACACATCAGGGCGGACATCCATGGCTCATATTCTGACGGGTCCTTCTTTGCCACCGCCTTTTGCAGCATCCGGCACATGGTACGGTCCGGCAGCGTCATCGACGCCTCATCCCAGGCTCCTCTTCCATAGAAGACCGGGATGTCTTTCAGATCTTCCTTCAGATTATGCGCCTTAATCTCAGCCAGCGCTTTTTCGTCATAAGGTGACGCTCCGACGCAGAAAACGGCGATCTTTTTCCCTTGCAGAGCCTTTTTATTTTTTCGCAGAAAAGAAAGCCCTGCGATTCCAGACGCATAGATGCCTCCGCATAAAATCACCACATCATAACCAGCTGCAGTCTCTGCTCTTGCCTTCTTTGTCTCGGCTATATCATAGGTCGTACACTCCTGCAGCCACTTTGCATACTTCGCCGTTGCTCCATACTTTGACTGATAAAGAATGATCCCTCTGCCCATATCCGGTCCCTCCATACTTTTCCTGTTACGAGCATATTTTATCATATCTATATCTTGGAGTCGACCTCCACATTGTGCTATAATATATTCATACGCTACAGTGCCGGTTCAGACCGGCACTGATATTACGAAAGGAGCATTTTCAAAATGAACGAAAGAATCTCACGCGTATTAAAAAAAATGGAGGAAAAAGGTATCACTCAGCTGATCGTTTCTGATCCGCTCAGTATACGCTTCCTGACAGGAATCATGGTAAATCCGGGGGAAAGATTATATGCCCTGATCCTTCGTACAAGCGGAAAGCACACAATGCTTTTAAACTATCTGTACTTTGTAAAAGATACCGGCTTTGAAGAGGTTTGGTTCTCCGATATGGAAGATCAGATTTCAATCATTGCTGACCAGATCGATCCATCCGTACCTCTTGGCATCGACAAAACCTGGCCGGCACGCTTCCTCATCCCGCTTCAGGAGAAACTGCCAGAGCTTAAGACTGTATGGGGCTCTGACTGTGTAGACGGTGTACGTGCCGTAAAGAACGAGGAAGAAATCGCCATCATGAAGAAGGCTTCTGAAATCAATGACGCCGTTATGGAAAAAGTCATTGATTTCATCAAAGAAGGCATGACCGAAAAAGAGATCGCCGACTTCATCGATTCCGAATACCTGAAGGCCGGAGCAAGCGGAACAAGCTTTGACACCATCGTATGCTTTGGACCAAATGCTGCTGATCAGCATCATATCCCAAGCGAAACACGCACACTGAAGGCAGGAGAATGTATCCTGATCGATATGGGCTGTGTATGGCAGGGATACTGCTCTGATATGACCCGTACCTTCTACTGCAAATCTGCAGATCCGGAGCAGACCGAGATCCACGACATCGTCCACGAAGCAGTATTAAGGGCTGAGTCTGTGATCAAACCGGGCGTACGCTTCTGCGATATCGATGCACAGGCAAGAGATTACATCGATGAAAAGGGTTACAGCGAATACTGGAAGATCCGTCTGGGCCACTTCATCGGCCAGGAAGACCATGAATACGGCGATGTCAGCCCGATCAACAAGAATGTGGCTGAGCCTGGCATGATCTTCTCCATCGAGCCTGGTATCTATCTGGAAGGAAAACACGGTGTCCGCATTGAGGACCTGGTACTCGTAACCGAGGACGGCTGCGAGCTTCTGAACAAAGTAGATAAGAAATGGCGCATCGTAGGATAATGTGAACAAACTGTGAACGGGGACGTACACCTATTGCATAGGTGTACGTCCCCGTTCGCAATATCCCCTGTCCCCTTTTGCTCATTTCTGCAGCCCGTGAATCTTACTGCGGATCCGGCAACGCACCGCATGGGCGCCAATCATCACGGCCGCCGCCCCTATTGTGAGCCAAACCGGCCACCGGTATCCCGAGCCCAGCAGGACAATGGACAATCCTAAAAATACTGCGCTTATCGTCTCAATGAAGTCTACAATTTTTTTATCTTTTTCCTGCAATTTGCTGATCTGTCTGATCCGGTCAGTTCTCATAATATCTCCTCCTTTTGCTTTCCAGATATCCTCCGCACAAACGGCAGCGGGGTCCAGGCTAAGGAAAGTCTGGTCTGATCGGGAGAGTTCCTGACAGAGATCTATTGACTTTTCTTTTTCTTCTTTTTCTTTCTGTAGTTTTTCGACATATTGATCCATCAGTTCTTTAAAAGAAACCTTTTCTTGTTCCAGCCGGCGGATGTCTTCGACAGAGATTCCAAGGCTGCGTAAAAATTTGATCTTCTCCAGAATGTCCACATCCGCCTGAGAATAGATCCGGTAATTATTTTCTTTGCTGCGCTCTGGCCTCAGGAGTCCGGCTTCTTCGTAAAATCGGATGTTCGTCTTCTTGATGCCGACCTTTTCTTCTACTTCTTTGATTGTCATAGATACTCTCCTTTTCCTTTCCTGCCTTTATCTAACACCTTCCAGCTGCTGGAAGGTCAAGCAAAAAGAGTACTTTTTTTCAAAAAAGCACCGCAAGATCACCCATCGGATGATGTTGCGGTACTGTATCACCTCATATATTCTATACAGACATGGCTCCGATGCTTAAATCCTTGCCACTCCGCTCTTCACCGCTGCCTCTGCTGTTGCTTTCGCAACCGCATCTTTTACACGCGGATCAAAGGCTGCCGGCAGGATATAGTCTGCATTCAGTTCTTCATCACTGACAAGTCCGGCAATGGCATATGCCGCCGCTACCTTCATCTCATCATTGATATCGGTGGCACGTACATCCAGCGCTCCGCGGAAAATTCCCGGGAAGCAGAGCACGTTGTTGACCTGATTCGGGAAATCGGAACGTCCGGTGGATACGACTGCTGCCCCGGCAGCCTTCGCCTCATCCGGGAAAATCTCCGGTGTCGGATTCGCGCAGGCGAAGATTACCGGCTTGTCCGCCATAGAGCGGACCATATCCTGCGTCAGCGTTCCAGGTGCAGATACGCCGATAAACACATCCGCTCCTTTGATCACATCTTCCAGAGTTCCCTTCTGATGCTCAAAGTTTGTGATCTTCGCCATCTCTTCCTTGATCGGGTTCAGCCCTTCACGTCCCTCGTAAATTGCGCCCTTGCGGTCAGTCATGATCACATTTTTCAGTCCCATGGACATCAAAAGCTTGATAATTGCGATTCCTGCGGCGCCGGCGCCGGAGGTCACGATCTTTACGTCCTCAATCTTCTTATCTACTAATTTCAGTGCGTTGATCAGCCCCGCCAGTGTGATGACGGCTGTTCCGTGCTGATCATCATGGAAAATCGGAATATCACAGCACTCTTTCAGCCGTTTCTCGATCTCAAAGCACCGTGGTGCGGAAATATCCTCCAGGTTGATTCCGCCAAAGCTTCCTGCGAAAAGGCTGACTGCTTTTACGATCTCATCCACGTCTTTGGATCTTACGCAGAGCGGGATCGCATCTACGCCGCCAAACTCCTTGAACAGCACACACTTTCCTTCCATAACCGGCATACCTGCCTCCGGTCCGATATCTCCAAGACCAAGGACCGCTGTTCCGTCTGTAATGACTGCTACTGTATTCCAGCGTCTGGTCAGATCATAGCTTTTGCTCGGATCCTTCTGGATCTCCAGACACGGCTCGGCAACTCCCGGCGTATAGGCAAGACTCAATGCCTCTTTAGAATCCACCGCTGCCCGGCTGGTAACTTCAATCTTACCCTTTAATTCATAGTGCATTTTTAATGATTCTTTTCCGTAGTCCATGATTCCCTCCTGATGATTGCTTAAATATTGTACTTCCCTATTTTAGCACAACCCTCCGCATTTTTCACTGTTTATCTCAGAAAAATACGTCCTCTGTCCCCTTCACTTTCTCTTTCCCCGCCTTTTTATTGCGCGCGCAAATATTTTGTGGTACACTTATTTTCGGAAAACAGACAACCAATCAGGAGGAATTACATGATTCTTGTAAAATGGCTTTCGATTGCGGAACGCTATTCCAAAATATATCTGGACCGTCTGCTTGCTCCTCTGGGGCTCAACAGCAGTCAACATATGTATATTACCGTCATCTGCCGAAATCCCGGCATCACTCAGGAAGAGTTCACTGAATTGACCTACCTAAATCCCAGCAATATTACCCGGGCTCTAAATTCTCTGATCCGCTCCGGGTTTATTTCCAAGGAAACGGATCCGAAAGACAGGCGGAAAAACTGCCTGTATCCAACCGCCAAGGCATATGAGGCCAACCGACAGATTCTGGATGCCCTCGACTATATTAAAGATACATTACTCGACGGCTACTCACCGTCCGAAAAAGAGCTTTTTCTGAAAATACTAAAAGAAACCGCTTTGAGAGCCGTTGCTCTCACCAGCCAGAAAGGAGACCCGCATCATGGAACAAATACAGACATCTCAAAATCCATTGGGACATAAAAGCATCCCTTCTCTTCTTACTACCTTTGCAATCCCCAGTATCATCGCTACGCTGGTCAGCTCCCTTTACAATATCGTCGACCAGATCTTCATCGGACAGGGCGTCGGCTATCTGGGAAATGCCGCCACAAATGTTTCTTATCCGCTTACCACGATCTGCCTTGCTCTCTCGCTGCTGATCGGTATCGGAAGCGCCTCCCGCTTCTCGTTAAGTCTTGGCGCCGGCGAAGAAGAAAAAGCATGCCGGGTCGTTGGAAACGGTGTCTGCATGATGATCCTTTTTGGCCTCGTCTATGCAGTACTGATCGAACTCTTTCTTTATCCTATGCTGAACGCTTTTGGAGCTACAGCGGAGAATCTGCCCTATGCCGCCTCCTATTCCCGCATTATTGCCCTTGGTATGCCTTTTCAGATCATCACTACCGGTATGAGCAGCCTCATCCGTGCAGACGGCAGTCCCAGGTATTCCATGACCTGTATGCTGATCGGCGCCATCCTCAACACCATCCTGGATCCCATTTTTATTTTCGTGTTCCAGCTTGGCGTTGCCGGCGCTGCCTGGGCAACCATCATCGGACAGTTCTTCTCTTTCCTGGCAGCCATCCTTTACCTCCGGAAATTCCAGAGTGTCCGGCTCCGCAGGGAACATTTCCGGCTGCGCCTGAAAGACTGTACCGCCACGGCCACTCTCGGCATGAGCAACAGTCTGAATCAGGTAGCTATCACTCTGGTCCAGGTGGTCATGAATAACTCTCTGACCTATTATGGCGCCATGACTGTTTATGGAAAAGATATCCCACTGGCCGCATGCGGCATCGTCATGAAGACAAATGCAATCCTGCTGGCTTTCTTCATCGGACTGTCCCAGGGCTCCCAGCCGATCATCGGGTTTAACTACGGCGCCCGGCAGTATCCAAGGGTGCGGCACACTTACAAGCTGGCCATTACATGCAGCTTTGTGATCTCCACCATCGGGTTTATCCTGTTCCAATTTTTCCCGTATCAGATCATTTCACTGTTTGGAAAGGGAGACGAGCTTTACTACGAATTTGCCATTCATTTTATGCGTACCTTCTTATTTATGGTTATCGTAAATGGTGTACAGCTGATCTCCTCCAATTTCTTTTCTGCTATTGGGAAGCCGCTGAAGGGCCTGCTGCTTTCCATGACCAGGCAGGTGTTTTTCCTGATTCCGCTGGTACTGATTCTACCACTGTTTTTCGGGATCGACGGAATCCTCTTTGCTGGACCTATCGCAGACGGTATCGCATTCCTTGTCTCCGTTGTCCTGGTTTCTCTGGAGATGAAGAAGATGCGGCGGGCGGAAGCCGAAGAAGGCTAAATGAAAAAGCGGATCCCCCCCTGGATCCGCTTTCATTACTGTGCCGCTGGATATTCATTACACAACAGCCGGTACGCCGGCTCATCCTCTTCAATCTTTGGAAACCTTCCCACCGCCTCAAAAAACCGATTATCACTCTTATCATCATTACACATAGATACCTCGCCTAAAAGAACTGCTCCCGTTCCTTTTTCCACGTGAAAATCATGATACAGATATGGTGAGATCGTAATACTTTCTCCCGGCGTCAGACGTATCCTTGTCCCTGCCGGGACTGTGTATCTCCTGCCATCACTGCACACTGTAACATCCGTCCCGGCAAGTCCTTCATTCTTATCAGAATTATATACAGTAATCAATACATTTCCGCCGCCCCTGTTGATAATATCCTCCATTTTATTCCAATGAAAATGCATTGGCGCCATCTGATCTTCCTTTACCATAAGAAGCTTTTCAGCATAGGTCTTTGGATATTTCCTATCCTTTATGTTCCCATTACGAAGTGTGATCAGCGCAAACCCTACCTCATCGAATCTGCCAAGGCCATAATCTGTAATATCCCACCCCAGCATATTATCTCTGATTTCATCGTATTCGTGCCCTTTCCGCTGCCAGTCCTCCGGAGTCCAGCTGCAAAACGGCGGCAGTTCAACTCCGTGTGCCTTTATGAGTGTTTCCATATCCCGGATCACTGCATTTATTTTTGAACGTTTCATTTCTGTTCATCCTTTCTTTGCAACAATACCACACTCTCTACATGTGCTGATAATTTCTTCTTAATACGCCCTTTTACCGCTCTTGATACCGGTACTTCTTCAACACCTTCCCGAACACCAGGCAAACCGTCATTCCCGTCAATCCAAGCAGAAAGATCATCATTGCCGCGCCGGAACCTTTTCCCTGTCCAAACAACATTGCCGCAATACTATCTGCTCCTGCTCTTGCCATAAACGGTTCACAGACCTGATCTACCATCCCCCCGCCAAGAAGAAATCCTACGGGAATCGTGAAAAACTGCAGGGTATTCCGACAGGCATAAACTCTGCCCTGCATTTCTATTGGAATTGTAGATCTTACGATCACATCCAGGCTGGCGTTCATGAAAGGTACGGGTGTATAGCCTAATATTTGTCCGATACACCAGATAAGCGGTGTTCTCGTCAATGACATCAGGAAATTATCCGTAGTCAGGGATATCATCATTGTAACCACAATAAGACGGATCCTGTCTTTTGGAGCCGGCAGTACAGACACCAGAAGGCTTCCTGCCAGCATGGCAATCCCGCCAAAGGATGTAACAATCCCCAAGACCCGCTCTCCTCCATTTTCTCTTGGCAGGATAAACGCAGGAAGCACCGCATCAAATGCCGAAGCCACCAGATTCACACCTGCCAAAAATAGGATCAGTACAAGTACCAACCTGTGTTCGTTCAGGCAATTTAGTCCTGCTTTCACAGACTCCAGCAGTTTTTCTTCTTCTTTGCGATTTCTATCTGCTTCTGGAATCTTCACTCCAAACACCAGCGCCAGAAATGCTATTAAGAACGTACACAAATCCACCATAATCACAAAATCCATACCGCCAAACGCATAGAAGGATGTTGCCAGCATCGGATGAAGAATCGTGATCAGAGAATTAGAAAATGATCTCAGTCCGCTGGTCTTTTGATAATATTTCCTAGGAGTGATCAAGGTCACTGCCACATCACTGGCCGGACTCTGTACCGTATTCATAAGTCCGTTGATTCCATTTAACAGGTACAGATGCCAGGGACACAATATGCCTGCCTTCAGCAATCCAAATACTAAAAGTGTACAGCAGGCTGCCAGTGTGTCGCATACCAGCATCGTTTTCTTTTTATCCCACTTATCGCTGAACGCTCCTGCGAAAATGCTCATCAGGACATACGGCGTATAAGAGCAGACGGATAAAAGCGCCGTCTGAAGCGCTGATCCGGTAGCCTGATACAGCCAAAGAGTCAGCGCAAAATTTGTCATCGTACTTCCAAGCTGTGACAATCCCTGTGTACTCCACAGAATGTAAAAATCTTTCAATTCGTATATTCTATTTTTCATTTTGACTTTGCTCCTTTGATTTATTTTTTGATTCATCAAATTGCAAAGTCCGAGGATTTGGGCTCTATTTCAGCCACATCGCCCCATGCAGTATCCTCAAACCTTGCATGGAGCTTCTCCGATTCCCAAAATCATTTTGCTCTCTCCCTTCTATATAAATATTATTTGCAAAAACAATCCTTTCGTGACAACAGCACCACTGTCTCGACATGTGTCGGCAGTCCCTGGGGAACATATTTCCCCAGCCTCATTACTGCCTGATGAACACATTTTTTCTGATACATTTCTTTCCAAAATATCTTTATTTTCCAGCTCCATTATGACACCTTTTTCCCTTTCTGATTTGCTTTATAGTCTGCTTTTGCATCGTCTACTTTCAAGTTCTGATTACATTTCAGAACAAAAGTCAGTTTATATGGAGAATGATTGCCGTTTTCATCATAGCCGCCGACAATTACCTTTTCCACGATGCTTTCAAACACGATACGGTCAAATTCATCCAGGATATCTTCGTTTTCCAGTGTCTTCCGAAGCTGTTCCATACGCTTGCTTATATTCTTCTGCTGTCCGATATTTTCTTCCAGATAAGTCTTTTCTTCCGTCATCTGATGAAGTTTCCGCTGAAAACTCAGCTTCTTTTCATCATAGTCTTCCTGCTCTATTTTACCATCAATCAATAAATCTGTTAACCTGCTTTTTTTCGTTTCAATACTGGCTATATCCTTCTCCAGCTGTTTTACCCGTTTTAATTCAGTATCATCTTTCAATACATCTTCAATGGTACTCAATACGGAATCCAGAACATCATCAAAGTTATCTGCCAGTAACCGGAATGCATCCAGAAATGCATTTTCAATAATTACTTCATCAATCGCTTTACAATTCGGACAATTACTGATTCCATTCTTGGTTGCATTCATACACTGCCAGACTGGTTTTTTCGTTGTGGTCGTCTGGTGTCTTGTTCTGCGGGAAAGTTTATGACCGCAATACCCACACTCCAGCATACTGCTGAACGTAAATTGTCTGGTGTATCGTTCTCTGTTCCCGGTTGTCTCCATCAACCTTGGTCTTACGCGCTTCAGACGTATTTGTTCTGCTTTATCCCAGATTTCTCTTGAAACAATTGGTTCATGGTGGTCCCTGATATAATACCGCTCCTCTTCCCCCATATTGGCAAGCCGTCTCTTCGATATGGGATCAACCGTAAATGTTTTACCAAGAAGAACATCTCCCTTATATTTCTCATTTTTGATAATGCCCATCACACCATGCGTATGCCACTCTACAGTTCCACGCTTATTTTTGATTCCTAATTCCATCAACCTTCTTGCAATACTTGAGGTACCATATCCCTGCAGATACAAATCATAAATAAAACGTACCGTTTCAGCTTCCTGCTCGTTCACAGTAATTGTTTTAGTCTCCCTGTCGTAATCATACCCCAAGCATCCATTGAATCCAATCAGTTCGCCCCGCTTCATTTTCATTCGTAATCCCATCTTCACATTCTCCGAAAGAGATTCTACTTCTCCCTGTGAAAGAGAACTAAGAATGGTAAGGAGCATTTCACCATTCATGTCCAGTGTATTAATATTTTCTTTTTCAAATATAACGGCTATATTCCGGTCACGGAGCATCCGCACATATTTCAACGTATCCTGTGTATTTCTGGAAAACCGGGAAATAGATTTTGTAAGGATCATATCAATTTTCCCATTCTGACACTCCCTTATCATTTCCTGAAATCCTTCCCGTTTGTCCACTTTCGTTCCAGTGATTGCTTCATCTGCAAAAATGCCTGCCAGCACCCATTCCTTATTTTGACGTATTTTTTCTTCATAATAAGATTTCTGAGATACAAAGCTGCCAAGCTGTTCATCTCCGTCCGTAGACACACGGCAGTATGCCGCAACACGGATACGCTGAACCGGTATCCCCATACTTCGTCTTCCCACACTATTTGTTGTTGTTTTCGTTGCTTCTAAAATCTCAACTTGTCTCATACCCATAAACTACCTCCATTTCTTTTACCTGCCACATTTTTCTTCTTTTCCATCTGGCTTGTTTCTTATTTTGCAATATGATTTTATCTAAAATAATAAATGTGAACGAATGTTGCATTACTGTGTCTTCCATTGTCTTTCTCAACTTTCTACTTTTTATGCGATTTCCTTCCTTGGATCATCGCTGCGTTCCCCTGCAATCAGATAACTGTCCATCAGCTTCCGTCCGATTCTTTCATATTCTTTTTCTGTCAGAAGTTCCAAACGGAATAACTTTGCAAGCAAAGCTATTTTCTTTACATACTCCAGTTCTTTCCTCATTTCTTCTCCCCCCTTTCCTCATGATTTTTCGGCATCACTCCCTTCGATTAAAAATCTTGCACTTATTTTGGCTTCCATTTGTACTATCTGCTGTCAGTGTTACAACTGACCTCTATCAGATCTGAATCTGAAAACTGGCAGCTTCCTCTAAGGCATACCAGCCGTTGCCGGAGTATCTTCAACGCTCGCCTGAATATAAAATACTACAGGGTCGTGGCATCTGTGTTGGCAGATCATACAGCTCATTTCATTTTCAAAGTCCAAACATTCGCTTTTATGCGAATCATATTATACTGTCATTATATTTCGCTTTTCTGTTAATGTCAAGCTTGTTATTCGCTTTTTAGCGAATGTTTCTGTTTACAAAATCGCATTATGAGGTTAAAATATTAATATCAATAAGAAAGCAGGGATCTGATATGACGATTGGAGATAAAATAAAAAAAATCCGGACATTCCGGAAAATGACACAGGCTGAACTTGGTGCAGCCCTTGGGTGGGGTGAAAAAGGGGCGAATCGTCTTGCTCAATACGAAACCAATTACCGGGTTCCCAAAAAAGAACTGGTGACAGAAATGGCTAAAATCCTGGATGTAAATCCATGGACACTATATGATACCACAACAATGGATGCTACCGAATTCATGGAGCTTCTGTTCTGGATAGACGAATTCAATCCGTCTGCAATCAACTTATTCCACATGGAAACTTATCCCGGAGAAAAATGCAATTCTTCCGAAGATACCGCTGTCCGTTATCACGATAACGATAGCTGGCCTGCACATCCACCTGTGGGATTATGGATTAATTATGGGCTTGTTAATGATTTTATGAAAGAATGGGTAATCCGGAAAGAAGAACTCAAATCCGGTAAAATTACACAAGACGAGTATTTTGAATGGAAAATCAACTGGCCGCAGACCTGTGATGATTGTGGGAAACATGAACCGATGAAGCAGTGGAAAAATTTTTCTGCAGAACTTAGCGAAACTTAGCAGAACTTAAAAATTATTATGTATTTAACCATTATGGCGTTAAAAAGCACTGAAAATCCTAAAATATTAGTTTTTCAGTGCTTTTTTGTATCATTTTTTTCAAAATCACTACACACACAAATACTCAAACAAAACTTAGCAGAACTTAGATTATGCCCAATAAGGAATATATTTTTTGTATCTAGGTGCTGTATCAGGATCCATTACCTTAATATAACCACTGTCAACAGCATTAGCAATAATTCTTGAAGCTTTTGACTTTTCTTTTTCCCCTAATCCAAAAATCTTACGTATATCAGCATTTGAAATTCCTTCAAAATTGACATATGCCAAACATGCCTGCATATAGCATGTCCTCATACGATCTTCCTTTGTAGTTAACTCAAAGGGTACCTTTGCAAACAATACTGCTTTTGTAAATTGATTATTCTGATTTTCAATTCTGGGAGCAAGCAACTCATTTTTACCTGTAGACTCAACTATCTTATCGTAGCCACTACCACGTTCTTCGCATATACCACATTTATGCATAAATCCAGCAATATTTTCATTTCGGGATATAGGAACAGAATCAACAATTCTTTCAATTGCTACCAAAGGTGCTCCGGCATTCGAAAACTCAATTCTGTTCTTAAATACTTCAACCATAGGATTTGTCCCTCGTTGTTGAAGATCCTGATGAATCATTGCATTAGCTAGCATTTCACGAATCGCAATCTCTGGAAAACTGACAACGGATTTTCTGGTAGCTTCTACTATCACCTCTTCCTGTGGAATAATTGTCATAATGTATTGGACTATTTCTTCATGTGAAAATGCATAACCGGTACAAAATTCCTTTTCCCTAATTGCATCCAGCCTGGAATTTTCTTTGTACCAAATAACTCGAACAGATCTTCTATGCAAAGATTCGAATTTCTTCAAATCTTTTGCAATCATCAAAGCACCCATATTAGTAATATCCCATGTCCCGGCATCGTTTCTTTTTATAAATTTTTCATGCTGTAAGTCTTCCAATACTTTATCCCTGTTTCTTGGAATTGGCATTTCGAGTTTATCATAATACCTAGAATAATCCAGTAATGATATCATCTCATCCTCATCTAAACTTCCCATTGCAATTCTTAATTCATATGGTGTGCAATCAAAAGTCCTCCATAATTCCCGTTCTTTATCAGGATATTCTTTCAAATTCTTCTTATTTGTTCCAATTCGTATATATTCTACTCCTGAAAATTGAACCGGTTGTTTCTCAGCACATGGAATCTCCAATATAACAACTATTCCTTCATCCATAGGAACCTCAAAAAAGCGAAAGTTAATCCTTGGCGAAAGCATTCTGGAAAGCCACGCTTCTAATTCCTCATTTCCTTTTTTCATTTTTCGATACTGAAATTCAGTTCCCACAATTTTATGTGTCTCATCATCTATGCCCCAAATCAAATACGCTTTTGGCCGTTCGCATAGTGCAGCCGAATTGCTGAGGGCAGAAATATATTCACCAATCATTTGTGGTTGTTTATTATTGCATTTAAACTCTATCCACTCCGTCTCATCCGGTAGCTTTGCAAGTTCCCGTACAAGACTTTGCAGGTATTCAATTGACCGTGTTGCCATAAATCATTTCCTTTCTCATTTTACCATTTCCAGCTTCCATCCAAATTTTTCTAATTCTCTCCGATCTTGAACAGATACATTTTTACTGGGTATCGCTAAGCAAAGCAACCCTTTTGCACGTGTCATCGCTACGTAATGACATTTGAGCCTTTTTGTATTTCTCACCCCTAATTTTTTTGATTTCCCCGATAGCCATGGTAATATAGATGTAAGATTATATTCATAATATTTTGTTTCTACAACCAAAGTTGCTAAATGTGTTCTTCCCTTTGACGAATGTATACTTCCAAATTTTAAGCTTATTTTATCACCCGAAGTATTTTCATATTCTTTTGTATTTACTAAGCTGTTGTTATTCTCATATTCTTCTGTTTTCTCACTGCCATTCCATTGCAGGAATTCATCATTTCTCGCTTCAATTTTTTTAATATATTCTGATAAAAGCTCTAAAATTTTAGTAATAATAATTTCCCATTCATTTTGGGTTTTCCAGTCCATATGCATAATTTCCAACAGCCCAGTTCTTATTTTTTTTCTGTTTTCCGGCTGCACTGTTTTAAGAATAGAATTAAATGCCGAAGAAGATCTATTAATTTCTTTCAAAGGATACTTTCTCATTAATTTGTAAATTCCTTTAGCTATGTACTCTACCTTTATGGAAAATTCTCCTTTTTGTCTCATCTGTTCCTCAGCAATCCAAAAATAATCAATCAACTTATTTGGCATTTGTTTCTTTGCTTCAGGATTATAATCTGCAAAATAATTACTCACACCCATTGTGTTCTCTGATTTATGAACCATTCCTAATACATGGCAGCCATATTTTCTATACTTTACTAATTCCTTGTGTGTAAAACTTTCAAAGATCAAATCTGCAAACTTATCTATAACAACACTTTCTGCTCCCTCTTCAAATAAAAAAATCGTATGTTTTATATCCCTTTTGGTAAAAGGTAAGCACTCTCCTATCATTTTGCTTTCATTCAAGGCAACACCATTGGCCAATTTCGCTATTTCAGGAACAAATCTTTTACTGTTTAACATTTGTAACGCATTTGCTCTTGGGAAATGCTTCACATCTTCCATTTTTTCATATGAATTAAAAATTGCCTGATTGCTATCTCCATACGCCTGATAAAAACTATTATAGAATGGCTTTTCATAAATTTTATCAAATAATTCCCATATTTGTCTTTTTGTATCCTGAGCCTCATCTATAAAAATAATAGGAAATCTCATCTGAATTAGTTTTGAAAGTATTGCTTTGCATTCTAGTCCTCTTGTTGCATACAGTTCCATTTCATTGAAAGTAAATTCCCCTCTACGTCTTGATTCCGTAATAGATTTTACTACATTCTTATAGGTAGTTGTCTCTTCACCCAATTTAACATCTAATTTATAAGGTAACTCCAGCGGATCACACACATACTTATCTTTTCCGTGTGCCTCTAACCATGTTTTTGTCCATATGTTACCCCATCTCCGCTCAACCACATAATCTGTATCAACAATATTTACAGGACATCCACAACTCCTCAAAAAAGGCATTGCAAAAAATGTATCAAAAAATGATTGAATTGTCCCTATAAAATGCGGGTAAGATAATAATCTTTTTCCAACGCTCAAACTTCCTAAACGTTCTTCTATTTCTTCCCGTGCAACATTCGTGTGAGACAATACACAGATTCCACGGTTTGACCATTTCCATCTTCGAGATAATATTGCCAATTTAGCCACTAAGATCGTAGTTTTTCCACTTCCCGGACATGCATGAATATCTACCGATTCCATATTCTTTAAAATCCGGATTCTACACTCGTCCAGTTGAATATCTGGCATTATTGTTTTGACCCATTCAATATCCTCATCTGTGATTTGAATTTCGAACATTTCTTTATCCATACCCTAGATTCCTTCTATATCAGCTGTCACATATTCTATCGCTTTTACTAAATAATTTGGTAATATTTTCACTATATCTTCAACTGGTTTTTCCTTAAATTTGCATTCCAAATCGAGCCCAAATTGCTGAGCAAACTCTGCCTTAGATACAAGCTTATGCGAAAAAAATGAGTAAATATATGATGCTTTTGCTTCTTTGCTATCATATTCATTATATTTTTCTTTATAGTCTTTTAACAATTCCTCGTTTTTCTTACTCTTTAACTCTGCTGCACGTAAAGTTGCAATTGTCTCCAGCATTTCTTCACCTAATCCATTTGCAGCCATCTCATATTCTAACGTCCACTGTTCTGGAATAAATGTTTTGACTTTCTGCCCATTTGCTTTTTCTTCAATCTCATGTATATACTTCTCTTTATCTGTTATCTCAGATTCCACTTTCCATTTACGATTTTTCTTTGGCCAATTCTCTTCTTTGTCATATGTTTCATCAATACAAATGGCAGGCGCACAATCCGGCATTACATCTCTATCTGTAATACATGATACAGGAATGTTTATCTCATCCCCATTTTTTCTCTGGAAAATCCTTGCATATCTTCTAAGTCCTGTGCTCTTAACATCAACAATAGATACTCCATAGTCTGTCAAATTTCTGTGCAATAAATTTGCAAGTGTTGGCAGTAGCAGTGCTTCTCCTGGACCTTCTACAATAATCACACCCCTTGCGAAAAAAAGATTTGCTTTCGTAGCATCTAAATAGCGCTCCAAATACTTATAATCTGAAGCATCCAAAAGTGTTTCTCCTGCTCTCATAGAGAATGCTTTTCGATTTTGAATCAAAAGTAAATTATTAAGTTCCACTACTGAAGCCAATAGTGGAGAATGGGTTGTCAATATTATCTGTTGATTTTTCCCTTTGTTTTGCATAGATTGAATGAGTTTTAATTGTCTTTGGGCATGGATGTGCGCCTCTGGTTCTTCAATAAGCATAAATGTACTTAATTCCTTATCATCCTGATTCAGCAACATCTCACAAGCCATACTCATCAAATTACTTGTTCCTAGCCCTACATGGCCATAATTCGATTCAGAATCCCTCTGAATATTCAAATCTAATTTTTCTAACAAAGAATGTATTTTTTTCTCATCCGTATTACCATCTCCAGAAACTGTAATTTCAGTTTGTACAGCATCACTACTTAACATCAATTCAGCATTCAAAATATCGCTAATTCCTTGATTTACCCCCTTTATCTTTTCATGGTTAGCAAGCAAATGATTAGACAAATCAAAAATGCCAGCAAGCGATAATTTGTTGATATCAATTCCTTCCCTATATTCTCTTTCACCTGTATTCAAATCTGGTACACTACTTAATATTTGAGCTAAGCGAGAACTCCTTCCAGATCTCATTTGTGCTTGTGCATCTCTTAATGGTTTTAAATACGTTACTCGCAGCAATTCACGAGCTTCTGCTGATGGTGCAGATACATCGCCATTCCTGCCACAGTTTATACTCACAAACGTCCTATGTGGCTTTACATTCGTCATATACTTGGCAGTCCAATTAAGTATTAAAATTTCTTCACTTTTTGTATATGTTAAGCACTCCATAAAAGCAGCTTTTTCTTGAATCGTAAGATCAGAGAATACCACTGTAATATGTATTTCATTCTGCGTATTTTCTTGATAATAATCGGACAGTTCCACACGTTGCCACGTCTGATCTGTTGTTCCTAATACATACCGAATTGCATCTATAACAGTTGATTTTCCACAATCATTTTCTCCAATAAGTACAGTTACTCCTGGATTAAAATGAAATATTGTCTTTTCCTTAAAAGCTCTAACATTTTCAACTATAACAGTAGAAATATACATAATTCGCCCCCGTATCGTATATGAAATATACCAAATTAATCCATTGGACTTAAATATTGTTTAGTACAATGTGGTATCCATGATTGCCATTTTCTAAAGATCATCCTTTATCATAATTCTTTTCTATCTCTTTGGACAACAGTTCTTTTAGTATTTCTAACTCCCGTTTCATTTCCAATTTTTTCATTTCACTCTGATTACTATTATCCACAAGATTCTCGCAGAATTTATGCAGAATTTCATTTCCTTGTTTTAACGAATAAGAACTTTCTTTTGCCAACATTCCCCATTGGATTGCAGATATATAACTATTTTTTAGATTATTGAATTCTATCATTACTACACCTTTTTCTAAAATTTATTTTAATCGTTCACACAGTGGCAGCAACAGTTCTAACTTTTCGACGATACGTCTTTGTTCGGCAAGAGGTGGGAGAGGAATAAGTAATGTCTTATATTTATTTTGAGAAATATTTACTTGTTGCTTATCCATTCCAGACATTAAATCAATAATTAGTGATCGAATAGGAGGAGAATTTATAGCCATGACAATATAATTTTTATATACAAAATCATTAGTCATATTAATACGCAATGTTTTATCAGAAAGAATCAAGTTATGCTTAATTTTTTTGACCAAACATGCAACACCTGTACGATTGGTTGGACCTGCTCTCGTAATTAAAATATCTCCTATATGCACTTGCATCAAAGGATTGATAACAAAATCTTGTGGAAGTACCTTATTTTGTTTTTCATCAAAGAATCCCTTTTGAATTGCTGTAGTAGTTATTACTCCCCACTCTTTATCACATACAGGTTGTTTATTGCATTTGGGACTTTTACCTGCATCTATAAACCAAGATATGTCCTGTATCCTTACCCATTTCCAACTCTCTGGAATATCAAAAGGCTTTTCATCATCAGTAATTTCTGGAAGAGGCTTTTCCTTTTTGATCTTCTTTTCTTTAATCAGCCTATGTTTTTCCTTCTGAATTTGTTCAAAAAGTTCCTCCGCTGTTCCTTCTTCGGAGCGTTGTTCCACCAACTTTCCCTGAATAGCATACTGCAAAAGTGACCTTTTCATATCTTCTGGAAAACGGCTATTGAATTTTTCCAACTTGCTCCATGCCTGCTCATAGCGGTCAATGTAGGGCAACAGCTCTTCAATTTTGGCAACAATGCGCTTTTGCTCGACAAGGGGCGGAAGGGGAAATGGCACATTCAAAACGCTTGCTCTATCAATCCCCGGAATTACTCCTTGACCTTTGGCTTTTAGGTAAATTAAATTGGCTTGCAAGAAATACCGAGTAAAACTCATGTTTAACGAGTTCATTTGCTTTATTGCCATAATCTGACGGGCAATATGAACTTCATCTACATCACAAAACACTGTTTTACCATAGCCAGATCCCTTACAAACGAGCAAAATATCACCTCGATACGCAAAATTGCGCGGTGTTTCTGTCCATCGAGATATTATAACACCATTTTCTGACAAATTGCTTGCACCTGTAATATAGACTGTGCCGCGCCCTTGATCGTTATACTCTTCTGGTTTAAAATCTGTTCCTGACACTAATGATATTACAGTTCCAAACCTTACCCACTTCCAACTCTCCGGAATATCAAAGGGTTTTTCGTCCTCGGTGATTTCGGGCAGGGGCTTTTCCTTTTTGATTTTCTTTTCAGCGATCAGTCGCTGTTTTTCCTCTTGAATTCGAAGAAAAAGTTCCTCTGCCGTTCCTTCTTCCGGTCGTTGTTCCACCAATTTACCCTGAATAGCCAGCTGCAAAATACTATTTTTCAATTCCTGTGGTGTCATTCTATTGCTCCTCCTAACAGAGAAGTGATTTCTTCCAGTACCTGATCAATTTCTGCATTAAGAGAAGCTCTTTGTTCCTCGTAACGTCGAATTAACTCCATCGGCTCCAGTATTTCTTCTTCCTCATGAGGAAAACCACACTGATCTAAATTGTATCCAAGCTCCTCTGTAAGCTGTTGAACACTGAATTTCTTTGCTTTATCAAATCCATCTTCTGCGATTTCCTGTCTATTTTCCCACCAGTCCAGAACCGGCTGAAAATGTTCCAGTTTCATAGGTTTTGTTTTTGAAAAATGCTTGTACCCTTCTGGCATATCCAGACGATAAAACCAAGTCTTTTCCGTTGGATGCGTATTGTCAAAAAACAGAATGTTCGTAGTGATAGATGTATATGGAGAAAATACACTCCCTGGCAAACGAATAACGGTGTGTAAATTAAACTCTCGCAGTAGTTTCCTTTTAATATTGATCTTAGCATTATCTGTACCAAACAGAAAACCATCTGGTAAAATCACCGCTGCCCGTCCGTTCTTTTTCAAGCGATACATTATAACCGACATAAACAAATCTGCCGTTTCTGAGCTTGCAAGATCTGTTGGAAAGTGATTCTTCACATCCGCTTTTTCACTTCCACCATACGGAGGATTCATCAGAATCACATCCACCTTATCTTCTTCTGTATAATCCAGTACATCATGGAGCAAAGTGTTACTGTGAAACACCCGAGGCACATCCAATCCATGCAATAATAAGTTGGTGATGCACAGCATATACGGGAACTGCTTTTTCTCGATTCCATAGATAGAATTTGAGTATGCCTCTTCATCCTCCGTAGTACGAACCAGCTTTTGTAATTCTTTCAGCCAGCTAACGATAAACCCACCGGTACCACAGGCAAAATCTGCCATGGTTTCTCCAATCTGAGGCTTGATTACCTGTGCCATAAAGTCCGTTACCGCACGAGGTGTATAAAATTCACCTGCTGAACCTGCACTCTGCAATTCTTTCAGAATACTTTCATAAATATCGCCAAATGCATGGCTTTCTTCATAGTCATTAAAATCCAGTTCGTCAATTACATTAATGACCTGACGGAGCAGAATTCCATCTTTCATATAATTATTGGCATCAGCAAAAATCGTCTGCACAATTGCCTTATTAATAGGGGTAGAGGCGTCTACCTGCAGATTTTTCAAAGTAGGAAACAACGTATTATTCACAAAATTCAATAGTTTATCACCAGTAAGAGCTGTTCCCGATTTATCATCCTGTGCCCAGTTCTGCCAGCGACATTCTTCCGGAATAATAGACTGATAATTATCATCACTAAATTCCCACTCCTGTTCTTTTGCATCATATACTTTCAAAAAGAGCATCCATGCGATCTGCTCGATACGCTGGGCATCACCGTTAATGCCTGCATCGTTACGCATAATGTCACGAAGTCTCTTTACAAATCCTGTTAAATTACTCATAAATAATCCTTATCCTTCTTATTGTCCATATGTTTCAAACATATCTTTTGCCCGTTCTGCCGTAAATCGCCATTCATCCGGAACTCGATCTATCGTTCCTCGACCGACAGCACGCGGCCCCCACTCGTGATATTCATAAAGGATGGTTTCACCCCGACCACCTGCAGATTTTTTTAATACTTCTGCGATCTCCACCGGGGATGCAAGATACATCCGCGGCATCTCGTGATCCTCGGTTCCTTTAAACTGAACCAGACAAAATATTGTTTTTTTATGATGATTACTCAACCACTTTTGGATTGCTTCCTGATAGTCACAACCTTTTTTATAACTTTGAGTCAATCCCCAGCCGCCATCCTGACTTCCCTTTACAGAAATTTTTAACATTTTATCGCCAGAAACGGCTATTAAATCATACTCCGGCTGATTTGCACCATATTGTACAGATACATCATATCCTAATCTTGCAAATAGTGCTGCCGCAAATGCCTCTGCGGCAACGCCAACATGCCATGAACTTATTGCTTTCATTTAACTCACTACTTCCTCATAAATTGCTTTTTCCAATTCTTTTACCGCTTTTAGATACCCCTGCTTACCTCCAAAATATCCAGCGATCTTGGCAGGTTTTCCGAGTTTAAAAAATGGATCCAGCTTAAGTATTTCTGTTTTTTCAATCTCGTAAATACCTGTGTTCATATATTTATCCAACAAAGCTTCCAGGACTTCTCGAGCTACACCACTGTATTTGCTAAAGAAATCCCGCTTTTTCACATTATTGGCTCTCTCCTTACGAGTTAAAGGTTTTTTATCAAAAGCCACATGGCAAATAAAGTCAAAATCATCTACATCGCTCATATTCTGATCCGCTTTTAAAAGTTCCAGATCGATACCACGGTCATGGAGCAAATCT
Organism: Merdimonas faecis; assembly: GCF_001754075.1. Lineage (GTDB taxonomy): Bacteria > Bacillota > Clostridia > Lachnospirales > Lachnospiraceae > Merdimonas > Merdimonas faecis. Next base: position 60,827 of record NZ_MIEH01000006.1, read on the forward strand.
CGGATTTCTTCCTTTTTCTCGTGTGCTGACCATTGACGGATAAAGTTATCCAGAGAAGCATACTCTCCCTGAATATTCTCTTTGGTATAATCTACAATACTTTCCTGTCGGAGCAGTTTACCGTTCGTATCATAAACAGATACTGTCTTATGGATAATCTGCACTTTACAGCCATTCCTGTCTACAATAGGTTTCTGTGTACCATAAGATGCCGGAGGCTCTTTTATCACTCCCGGCTGAACAGGATCTGCTTTTCCATAACCATTTGGATCTTTCGGATGGTAGTTTTCATCCATCTCAATCGGGCCATCCCAGTCAGGATCTGCAAACAAACGTGTCACATTTCGAAAATCCATAACCACAAAATGAGTCTTACCTTCTTTTTCCCGTAAACGTGTTCCTCGTCCGATAATTTGTTTAAACTCCGTCATAGATCCAATCATTTCATCCAACACAATCAGCTTGGTCATCTTACAATCCGCACCCGTGGAAAGCAGTTTTGAAGTTGTTGCAATAACCGGGTAGGGCTCTGCAACCGAAATAAAATATTTCAGTTTACTTTTTCCATAGTCATCGCCGCCCGTAATGCGTACCACATAATCCGGATTCTGTTTCATCATATCCTGATTGAGGTTTACAAGTGCATTACGCATACGTAAAGCAGCATCCTCTGTAGCACAAAACACAATAGTTTTGGCCATACGGTCAGTACTCTTCAAATATTTTGTAATTTCCTCCGCCACCTGCTGAATACGATCTTCTATAATAATATTGTAATCGTAATCACTATTCGTATAAATACGATCCGGTATTTCCATACCATTGATATCGCGCTGGCCTTTACGCGGACGCCACCCCTCACCAATATCTGTCATAATATTGATGACTTTAAAAGGAGCAAGGAATCCATCCTCTATTCCTTCTTTCAAACTATATGTATAAATAGGCTCTCCAAAATAGCTAAGATTAGAAATATACTTGGTTTCCTTTGGAGTAGCTGTCATACCAATTTGCGTTGCGGACTTGAAATACTCCAAAATTCTGCGCCACCGGCTTTCTTCTTTCGCGGATCCCCTATGGCATTCATCCACAATAATCAGGTCAAAGAAATCCGGCAAAAACAATTCACTGAAATGTTCTTTATCATCGTCACCAACCAGCTGCTGATACAGTGAAAAATATACTTCATGAGAAGTAATGGTACTTTTGTCATCCTTTGCCACATTGATTTTATGGATCACTTTTTCCAATGGTGCAAAATCTTGCTGAATCGATTGATCCACCAGGATATTACGATCAGCAAGATATAAAATCTTCCGTTTTAATCCGCTTTGAAGCATCCTGTATACAATCTGAAAAGCCGTGTAAGTTTTCCCTGTACCTGTCGCCATGACCAACAAAAGGCGCTGTTGCCCCCTTGCAATGGCATCAACAGTACGGTTTATGGCAATTCTTTGATAATAACGTGGCGGATAGGTATTCTGACTGGAATAATAAGGCTGTTCAATAACAACTTCCTGTTGCGGTGTAATACCAGACTCCTTCTTATAGCGTTCAATAAGTTCCTGTTCTGTCGGAAACTCATCCAGACCAAACTCTCGTTCCTGACCCGTAAGGAAATCATGCTCTGCAAATCCATCTCCATTGGAACTATAGGCAAAAGGAAGATCAAGTATCCTTGCATAAGCAATTGCCTGCTGTAAACCATGAGAAATACTATGGGTATTATCTTTTGCTTCTACAATCGCAATTGGATTGTTTGCACTGAGAAAAAGAATATAATCTGCACGTTTTGGCTTCTCTCGGAAAACAAAGTTTCCTTTCAGATTAATCTTTCCATCTGTAATGCGGGTTTCCATGGTAATCTTTTCACGGTTCCATTTCGAAGTAATGGCAGGAGTAATATACTGGAGTTTAATATCCTCTTCACTCATCTGTTTTTTCGATATAATCGTACCCACATATATTCCTCCCTTCACCCTTCCAATTTTTCCGGTAGAATTTCCACAATATCATCCAAAGTGCAATGCAATGTTCTGCATATTTTAACCAGAACTTCCACCCTTACATCCTCGTTTTTACCAAGTCTTGCCATAGCATTTGTAGTAATTTTTGAGGCCTTGATCAAATCTGTTTTACTCATTCCCCTGTCAATTAGAATCTTCCATAGTTTATTATAACAAACAGACATTATGTTCCTCCTTATTTTGACCATTTCCGATCCCTTTATTGATTTTATTATATCATTGCCTCAGAAAACCTTCAATTTAAAATTGAACATCTCAATACTCAATATAAGCAGCATTCCACCTGATTCATAATGAGAATACATAATAAAGTCTCTATCTTTTCTTCTTCATTTTCTTTTCACGAACACATATCCGAATCACACAAATCAACAAAACAAACAAAATTAAATTTTCCTGCATAGCTACCAAAACTATTTCCTTCATAACTATAAATATCAATACAACAATACCCACACCTATATCCCATAATAATTCTGTTGCTTTCATTTGTTCTATTCTCTGAACTGCCTGTTTCTTTACTTTCTGGATTTCTGATTTTGCTTTCCGTTTTTCATTTTCAGCCCTACATTTTGCCGATTGTGCCCTATTTTCTGCTTCTTTCTCTTTTTTCTGTGCTTCTTCTACTGCATCTACAGAAGACTGTACCACCATCTTTTCCAGTTTAAAGTTCCGGGCCTGAACGTCTTTTATTCTTTCTTCGAGCTGCTCTTGCTCTTTCCTGCTCAGCAATCCGTTCCTGTTCCGCAGATCGTCGTTGCTTCTCTGCAGAAACTGACTGATATTCTGCGTTCTGGATAATTCGATTTGCAGTTTTTGATTTTCCTCGGTTAACTTCTGAAGCTCGTCTTGCAGCTTCTGACTTTCGGATGAGAGACTCCGAATCCCTTCTCGAAACTCTCTGATTCGTTCCATACATTTCTGTATCAATTCTCGATCTTTTGTCTGAGCTTTCAACAACTCGTCCCTCTCTGCAGTCACTTTCGATAGGGCCTCCGCCTGTTCCTGCGACAGCTTCTTCCACTTGTCGATAGTATCGTGTGAGATCGGCATCAACTGTGTCATCTCCGAGGATGCCACTTTTTTCTTTTTGTTCATTTCTGATAAATTCATCCTCTAATTCTCCCTTACTGATTTTTAAATGAAAAGTCTTAGAAAGGTTGCTGTCACGTGCCTTCTTCCCTTCCTGATTTTGAAACGTGATATGCTTTCTTTTCTCTGTCCAGTTCACGCTCCATCCTGCATTCTTCATTTCTCTGATAAATTGCTCCCGGCTGGTGCAATACTCCATCACATTCAGCACAGCCATGGCACAATCCGCCACATAACTATCCTTTGCATGGTTACGAAACAGATTGTATTTGTCTTTACTCCATGCGATCACTTCTCCGTTCTCAATCTGACTGCCATCAAAATGCTTGCCTTTTTCCGCTATGGTGAGTCCACGTTCTCGGCACATCCGATTCGTCAGCTGCTTCATATGTTCCAAATCTTTTCTGGAATTATGCAGTTTTTTCCCATTTACGTAGCTTACAGAATTGGTAACTATATGGCAGTGAATATGGTCTTTATCCTTGTGAACACTGACAACTGTCTGAAAACCGGCAAACCATTTTTCAGCAAATTCTATTCCAAATTCCAAAGCCTGCTCAGGTGTGATTTTCTCATCTTTATGCCAGGAAATCACATTATGGGAATACATCCGACCGGAATCCTTCCCCCATAATCGTTTTTCCGCTAAAAATGACTGATATACCAGATCATAATTTACTTTTTCATACGGATACGGCCCTATGAAATGAACAAGATGCTGCTCCGTTTTTCCCTCCCGCAGAACATACTCGATACAGTTTCTCATTGCCCCATGGGAATTTGTCCGCTTATTAATTGTCTTATTGATTGCCATATTGTTTCACACTCCTTCCGATATCCAGATATATTTTCACTGAGGCTGTTCAGCGCATCTGCTCTGGGATAAAAGCCGCCGGCATTCATATGATGTGCGATCTGGTTGATATTGGTTGTTGCACCTCGCAGCAGACGGTTTGTTTCCCCAAGCCTTTGATTTAATACATTCAATTCTTCTTTTACCTCTGCTGACATAAGATCCACATTTTCAATTGCAGCAAGTATCACTGCCTGCTGTGTCTGCCCCGATGCTTTGATCTTTTGCTGAAGCAAGCCATATTCTTTCTCATTCATCCGTATCGTAACGGTATGGTTTCTTTTTCTCATAATCCTTCCACTCCTTCCATAATCTACACTGCTATTTTCATGCACTTCCAACTACGAGGGGATTCCATAAGGGGAAATGAAATCTTCCCCTTTGGTGGGTGCAGGGCAAAGCCCTAGTCAATCTATGAATCTGTGAATGGAATGTCCGGTGGACATTTCAGGAACAGAACTTCATAGCATTGACGGCCAGGGTTCCAAGGGACAGCGTCCTCTGGCAAGTTTAGGAACATCCCCTAGGCTGATTCCGGTGCATAGTGGCTTGCCACTTTGCGAAACTTGCCTGTCATCTGCTGCCATTCCATACGTGCTGATTGCTTCTGCCTTCCTTCACACATCTAAAAGAAAGGCAGGAAGATGACAGTGGTTTTGTGGGATGCAAAAAGGATGTGAAGGAAATGGAAGTTCTCACCTTTCCAGAGAATTTCTATTTCCGGAATGTCTTTTGGGCATCCCACTCCGGTGCGCAGTACCGGACAATCATGTGCCGTATCCGGCACCTAAACAGACATATCTGCCTGTACTTTTTGTACATCCTGCCAATCTCTACCGTTCACCGCACTCTTTTCCACTACCAAGGAACAAAAATAGCAGTTAAAAACAATAACCGTTTTTTCCCCGGAAAATTGTCTCAACTGCTATGATCTTTTACTGCTATTATTCAATTGTCCATTCATCAAATTCTGTTAAACTTCCATCCAAACAGATCCACTTTTCAAAAGTGCTGAAGCTCTTCCAACTCCTTCTCCAGTTTCTCAATTCGATGGTGCTGGTACCAGATCACTCCTGGCAGACCTGCAGCCATAAGAAAGGCACAAACCAACACCTTCAAAGCATCCCATCTGGATTCTATTCCACTCATGGAAAATCCACACACAAGATTAACGAATAGGACATAAAAATATCCGCAAAATAAGGCTGTACAAAACATCCCTTTTAAAATTTTCCACATTTTAATTCCCATCTTTACACCTCCTCAAAATAAGTTTAGCGATTTTTTCGCTAAATATCAATAGTGAATATTTCGCTAAGATATTATGAATCCATGAGGTGAAAATAATGTATAGTAGAATCCGAAATCTAAGAGAGGATCGTGATCTCACGCAAAAACAAATGGGCGAGATCTTAAATTGCAGCCAGCGAATCTACAGTAATTATGAATGCGGCGATGTAGACATTCCCACACAAATCCTGATCAAACTGGCCAAATTTCATAAAACCAGCGTTGATTATCTGCTTGAACTGACAGATGACAAACGCCCCTACCCCCGTAAAAAGGATGGAAATCAATAGTTTCTGCCCGGATTCTCGTTCCGGGCAGTTTTTCCTACTCTTTCTTATTTTCAATTAAAAGCTGTCTGCAAAATCTAATGCCGCATCTGCATTTTCTTCCTGCTCCCTGTCCACCGAATCAAAAGCTAAACCAGCTTCTTCTTTTTCTTGCATAAACGGCTGTCCGACACCATTCATATACGGATGCAGCAACTCCATGAGATTTTTCGCAAGTAACATAGGAACCGATTCTTTTACCCCTTCTTTGATAGCGTTCTGCACCTGTCTCAGAAACGCATCTTCCTTTTCCCGAGTCTCCAGGTAAGGATCTTCTTCCTTCTCATATTCCCGACCAAAATAATCATTCACAGCAGCTACTACCGCCCGTGTATAGGATTTATACTTTTTCCTGTTCATGGTCTGTAAATACTCCCAAGCCTGACGGTCTGCTTCGTCCAGCAGATTCAGGCGGATATTTGTATTGATGATCTTCCGTTCTTTTCTCATGCTCATATCAGTCTGCCTCCGTTCTTCTGAATTTTTCTGACTGCCAGCATCTCATAACCTTTTGCCGCTGCACAAATATCATGGATAATGGTTACCCGGTTCCTGACATAATCTCCAAAGTTTTCGATCATACAGCCACCGCCCCCGACTACATACAGCCGCATTAATTCCGGATTATATTCGTGTTCCCTCAGTTTCCGAAAAATTTCTGCTGTATAATCTCTTGCAGCCGCTTTCATAACATCCAGATAATTTTCCCCGATATCTGCTGTTCCTTTTCGGATCACCTGTTCAATGACCAGATCGTCCACTACTGCTCCCATCCTCCTTAATAACTGTTCCCTGACAGCCAGCACACATTGATGTGTCCCGTATTTTTCAGTAAAACATTTCTTTTCTACCGGTCGTGAATTATTGATATACATGATATTCATTGTCCCATTTCCGATGTCCGCCAGCATATTGATTCCCTTAAATTCCTGCAGATGATATGCGACAGCTGCAAATCCCTGTGGAAAAATATCTGCCCCGATAAACTCTACATGATAAGCTTTTCCACGAAACACAAAATCCACCACTGCATTCTGAAGCAGATAATCACGGAACGTTTCTTTCTGACTGCTCACCCATGTCAGCGGAAGTCCGGCAGCCAGATGTACTTTCGCCTGATCCACCCCTTTACTTTCCAACTCACTGGCAACGGCCGCAAGTGTAAGGATGTAATAGTCCTCATCCTCCGTTTTTTCTGCCCGAAACTCTTTGTGTTCTTCTCCAATCTGGTAATACACTCCTTGGTAAACCAGAAGGTTATTCTGGAAGGTAGGCTCCTTTTCATATCTGGTTACACCTGCCTGAAAACATCTGCAGGCTGTTTTCATGTTTCCATATCCGTGATCCACACCAATCACTGTAATTATCTGATTTTCCTTATTTTTCATCATTCTCATATTATCTTTCTCCTTTATTTTTTTGAACCAAATTAATACTTACGCTCTTTGATAAGATAAATATTTTATTATCTCTTTCATTAATTCTTTAATATTAAGTTTCTTACATACTTAATAGTGTCCCATGATCCTGCACAGGTTTTTCCCACATAGACTTCTCCTATGGCCTGACATTCCCAGATGGGAATAACCCATGCAGGGATTTCCTATGGTCTGATGTATCCAGATTGTAAACCTATATGGCATATTTTCATATCTGCTCATTCATTTTCCTTCCCCGAAGGTACTTCACGGACAATATATTCCGTATCCCCATAACAGCCGTCACAATACCTGATCCTGTGTCTCTCCACATATCCATGATGTTCTAATTCTTTTATCGCTGATCTTACAGAATCAATCCCATCCCTGCTTAAAGATGCCAGCCCCTTCATATTATAATTCCAGTCATCTGGCAAACTCAGCATCAGAGAAAGAAGGCCTTTTGCCTTTAAAGAGAGTTTCTTATTCTTGAAATGATGATTGCTCATAACTGTAAAATTCTTCGTCCGCTCCACCCGGAACACCTGTGACATAGCTTCACCTCCAATAAAAAAGGCACAAAGCCTTTCATGACCTGTGCCTTATCTTCTATTTATTTTGTTTATCTTTTCTTTTAGGAAACGTAAATCAGTTCCGCCAAAATCATTTCCTCTGCAATTGCCCTATGCTGATTGACTGCTCTTACCCATGCCATATGGTCATCCTCCTTATCTGGCAAAGGGTCGCTCTTTTCCAGCTGTTTCAGTATAATTTCTTCCCGCGCCTTTGCTACCCGGTCAATTTCCAACAAATGCTCGCCAAGCGTATCTTTTAAAAGCATCACCTGATATTTTGCCCGTTTGCAGTTTTTCAGGTAATCCCTGCGCAAGAATCCGTATTTTCCGATATGCAACATCTGTTCTCCAGATTTATATTCCAGTTCCGGCAGCAAATACCCATTCACATTTTTATAATTCAGTTCCATAACTCTACCCTCTCTCCATTATATTTCCTGTTGAACATCTTTTTTCTTATTCTGATGTGCCCATCCTTTCAGTAGTTTTTCGATCAGATCTGCCTGTTGAGCCGGTGTATAATCTGGTGGAAAATACTTTCCAATCCGGTCAAAAGGAATTTTTACCTGTTCCCTCTGGTTAGGCTTGAGTTCCTGAAGAATATCATAAATCATGTCCATATCAAGCTGTTTCTGCTGGCTCATCCTCTTTAACCGGTTGGCCTGTGAAATATTCGGAATACACTGTTCCAGTTCCATTACAGCATGAAGCTCATACTGTTCTTCTTCTGTCAGGAATGAAATTTCCACTGCAGAACGGATTGCCAGCAATTCCCGGTCAACCATATCCAAAATCTTCGGTATCAGTTTTGTGAGACGAATATAACGCTTAATCTGGGTCACACTTTCTCCCACCATCCGGGCAAGCTGCTCATTGCTCCGATAACCGGCTGCAGAATCCGTCTTTTTAATATTTACCTTGCCATTTTCAGAGATATCCGCTTCTAATAAAGATATCTCAACCATTTTCTCAATACACTTCGGTTCCAATGGGTCCGAAGATAATTCCTTTCTTTTTCCCTGCCGGTTCATTGCCTGTAACCTCATCTTATAAGCAAAGGCTTTTTCGCTCGGCAGAATTTTTTCTCTCTGTAAGTTACTGTCTATCATTGCGATAACAGCCTGATCATCATCCATACTACAGATGATAGCTGGAACTTCTTTGATTCCCGCCCAGAGGGCAGCTTCTTTTCTTCGATGCCCTGCAATGATTTCAAATCCTTCTCCATCCGGATTTTTACGGACGAGCAGCGGCACCAGTATACCTTCCTGCTGAATACTTCTGCGCAACTCAAAGAGTTCCTGATTTCGTTCTACTTTAAACGGATGTTCTTTGAAGTCATGCAATTCCCTTATTTTAATCATTCCAATGTCTGCACCCGGCACGTCAGTCTGTAATGAACACATCGCTTTCTTTTTTACCATTTGAATTTTCCTCCTGTTCCGTACAAAAGAAAAAGGACTCTTACCTTCCAGAAAAGCTCTGAAAACAAGCGTCCTTTTCACTCTTATCTACGATATTCAGATTGAAATGTTACATCAACTTTTATGTGTCTACTCATACCACATGCAGAACTACAGACACCTCTATGCCATCCATAATCTGTTTTTTTCGTCCCTGTTTTCCTGTCGGTGCGAAACTCATATACCTCGCAAAATGCCTAAAACAAAGGATTTCTACGAATTCACCCGATGTAGACAACAGACAGTCTCCACATGCACCGTGTGCGGGAATTGATCAACAGCCTTCGCCTTCCTCACCTCATACCCATTTTCCCGCAAATATTTCACATCTCTCGCCAGCGTTGCCGGATCACAGCTTACATATACCACTTTTTCCGGCTGCATCTTCACGATCGTCCGAAGCAGCGCCTCATCGCATCCCTTCCTGGGCGGATCCACCACGATCACGTCCGCATGCGCCTTCTCGCCATGCTCCTTTTCATACGCGGCATAATATTCCGGCAGAACTTCCTCTGCCTTACCCACATAAAACTCCGTATTCTGGATCTCATTCAAGGCCGCATTTTTCTTTGCGTCCTGGATCGCCTGCGCAATAACCTCCACACCGTATACCTGCCTGGCCTCTTGTGCCAGAAACAGCGAAATCGTACCGATCCCACAATACAGATCCCACACCGTCTCTTTTCCGGCAAGCCCCGCATATTGAAGCGCCGTAGCATACAGCTTTTCTGTCTGTACGGGATTAACCTGATAAAAAGACAGCGGAGAAATCTGATATTTCACCTCACCGATCCGGTCCGTGATAAACGGCTTTCCATAGAGAAGAATGATCTCCTGGCCCATGATCACATTTGTTTTCTCCCTATTGACGTTCAGGGTAATGCTTGTCATTCCGGGGATCTTTGCCAGCCGCTCCACCAGGACTTCTCCATGGGGCAGCTTTTTCCCATTGATCACGAGACAGACCATCTGTTCTCCGGTAGAAAATCCTTTTCGCAGCAATACATGACGAACCAGCCCCGTATGAGACTCCTCATGATAAGGCTCTACGTTAAACTCTTCCATATATCCAAGAATCACCCGGAGAATCTGCTTATTCTCCTTTGCTCCCAGCACACAGTCAAGCTCTGGCACCGGAATAATACTGTGAGTCCTGCCCGCATAAAATCCCGCTGTCAGCTTTCCGTCCCGGTCCCTTCCGATAGGAAACTGCGCCTTGTTCCGATAACGGAACGGCTCCTCCATCCCGCAGATCGGCTCCATTACTTCTTCCAAAAGCTGTTCCGGCACGCCGCCTAAACGGATCAGGTTGTTCTTTACCTTGCGCTCCTTGAACTCCAGCTGGGCATTATAGTCCATTTCCTGGATCTGGCAGCCTCCACATCTTTTGGCCTCCGGACACCTCGCTCCAATTCTCATCTCTGACGGCGAAATAATATTCATCAGTCTTGCATAGCCAAAATTCTTTTTCGCCTTCATAATCTTTGCTTCCACCACGTCACCGATCACCGCATCCTTAATAAACAAAGTGTATCCATCCACCTTGCCGATCCCCTCTCCACTCGTGCCGATATCCGTGATCTCCACTCGAACAATATCATTCTTCTGCATAAATATACCTCAAATACTCATTTAGGGACACCCTATAACGCAAATGGGGACGTACACCTTTTGCGTTTGTCTACGTCCCCATTTGCGTACGTCCCCATTTGCGTTCTGCTACATCTGCGTTTTCCGCAGATTGGTTTCAAACAGCCGGTTATACCCAAGCCAGTCGTTGCTTTGTTTTTCTTTGAATATTTCTGTTAATGTCTGCATCTTGGCATCGGTACAGTCCGCAAAGTTCAGTGCCAGTGCCTCGGCCAGTGCGGGCTTTTTCGGGGAGCCGTATTCCAGCTCGCCATGGTGCGCCACGATGCAGTGCTTCAGCTCGCTTGCCAGACGCGGCGGAAAATCCGGGATACTGCGGATGGCGTCATCCATCATCTCCACCCCGATAACGATATGCCCAAGCAGCTGCCCGTCATCCGTATAATCATTATCCGGGAATGCAGACAGTTCCTTTGTCTTTCCGATATCATGGCAGATCGCCGCCGCATATAAAAGATCTTTTTTCAGGATCGGATATGCTCCTACCATATATTCACAAAACTTCACCACGCTTAAGGTATGCTCCAGAAGCCCGCCGGAAAAGCTGTGATGCACGCTTTTTGCCGCCGAATGTCCCTTAAACCGCTTGATGAACGTCTCGTCTTTTACAAAATAATACTCCACAGCCTGCCTGAGGTAAGAATTTGTGATCTGGCTGATAAATCCCAGGAGTTCCTGGTACATCGTTTCCGGATTTTTCTCCGTAGTCGGCATATAATCCGCCGGCTGATACTCCTCCTCAGATACTTTCCGGATCTGCTTGATATTCATCTGCAGATTATTATTATAGCTGATGATATCACCATATACCTCGATAAAATCCTTCTCCTCATAATCCGCGATTCCGCCGGAATTAGGGTCCCATACCTTCCCATCCAGGGTCCCTGTCTTATCCTGAAGGATCAGATTGTCGTACGGCTTGCCATTCCTGGTCTCTGCCGACCGTTTCCCTTTACACAAATAAATATTCCGAATCGTTTCACCCTCTCGCAGGGTATTGATATATCTCATATTAACTGCCTCTTTCTGTCTTTCTTGTCATCCTGTCGTCCCGGCTTAAGACCGGGTCTTCTACTCTTTACTTCCCACTGTCACCGAAAATGTAATGTCAACATAGCCGCCGGATCCGCGCCGCTGTCCTCTGATCCTTACCTCGTCGCCGCTGTCCCGGTCCATCAATGCATTATGATAAGCCATAAGAGATTTCACTTCTTCTCCACCGATACTGGTAATGATATCGCCCGCCTGGATCCCGGCCGCCATAGCCGGGGACTCCGCATCTACTTCCTTTACATAGACGCCTTCCGGGATTCCCTGATTGGCAATCTCCTCCGTCACGTCTATTCCCTGAATACCGATATACGGAATTGTCTCATCATTAGACAGCTTTTCAATAATATCCTTAATATCTGTGATCCCGTAACCGGTCACCAGATTCATGCTGTCTTCCTCAGACACCGTCTGATCGATCACCGCCGTCACTTCGCCGTCCAGATTCACCATAATGCCGGTTCCGTCCGCAGCCGCGGCAATATCTGTACAGATCAGACGGTATTCCCCGTCTGCCGTTTCAATAAAATTCCTGGTTGCCGCCACGGTTCCAAAGCCAATGCCGCCCTCGTAGCCAAACTGCTTTCCGATCACAATAACCGGGTTCCCCTTGCTCACTGCATTGGAGCTTCCCAGTACCGCCGTCTTGATCTGGGACCAGGTGCTCTGCTGGATTTCAACACGGTTCACCGCATAAATGCCAAAGCCCAGATTTCCATCACGTTTCTTCAAAGATGCCGCATAGGAAGTCCCGTCATAAAATGTCACATGGATCTCCTGTGCATCTGCCAGCACGGACGTCTTCCCAAAAATCAGGAGCTCTTGCCCGTTATCCGCAATGATCAGTCCCGTCACGCTGTTTTTATTATCATAAGACTCATTCATCCAGTCCTGGCTGCCGGTCACGCCAGTAATTTCCACCACCGCCCGGCTTGCTTCCAGTGCGGTCGCCGTCATCTCCTGCTGCATCTGCCGGAAGCTTTCCTCATCCAGCGTCTGGGCCACCTGCTGCTCCTGCTGCGACGCATCCTCTTCTTCCTCTTCTTCCTCTTCCGGAATGGTCACTTCTTTGGGGCTGCTTTCAAAGATTCTCTCCATCAATGGTTTTACGGCATAAAAACCAAAGCAGGCGATGATTCCAAACGCCAGACCCAGACAAAGGGTCCGAAGCAGATCTTTCTTCAGCTTCTGTACGGCGCCGCCTGCTTCATCCTTGATCGTTTCCTGCAGAAAGGAATACTCCTCTCCGGAAGTATCCTGCTCCTTTTCGGAGGCATCCTGCTCTTTTTCGGAAATTTCCCGCTCTATCTGTGGATCTTTATGCTCTTCCATCGACGCATCCATCTCCTTTACAGTCCTTTTAATAGTATACATGATGGCGTTCAAATGTTCAATATTTATCCTTTTCTTTATAGTTCAAATAGGTTAGAATAGAGAGCAGGTGAAGCATATGAATCAAAAATCATTAACAAAATTAGAATACAACAAAATCATAGAACTATTAACGGAGCAGGCATCTTCCTTCGGCGGCCAGAGCCGATGCAGAAGGCTGAAACCCATGACGGATATCGCGGCCATTACAAAAGCCCAGGAAGAAACGGCCGCCGCATTTACCCGTATTGTAAAGAAGGGTCGTCCTTCCTTCGGAAGCGTCCACCCGGTCAGCGATTCCCTGAAGCGTCTGGAGATTGGCGGAACCCTGGGAAGCGGAGAACTTCTCAGGATCTGCAAGGTCCTGGAAAACACGGCCCAGGTAAAATCCTACGGACGTCACGAAAATGCCGATGACGCCGAAGACTGCCTGGATCCTCTGTTTTCACAGCTGGAGCCGCTGACGCCGCTTAGCACAGAGATCCGCCGCTGTATCCCGGAAGAAGACGAGATCAGCGACGACGCCAGCAGCACGCTTCTTAAGATCCGGCGCTCCATGAACCAGATCAACGACAAGGTTCATGCCACGCTGACCTCTCTGGTGAACGGATCCTTACGTTCTTATCTCCAGGATCCCATCATCACCATGCGGGGCGACCGGTACTGTGTCCCGGTAAAGGCCGAGTACAGAAGCCAGGTCCAGGGGCTGATCCACGACCAGTCCGCCACCGGATCGACCCTGTTTATTGAGCCCATGTCCGTGGTAAAGCTGAACAATGACTTAAAGGAACTGTACGCCAAAGAGCAGGAAGAGATCCAGGTTATCCTGGCTCGCCTAAGCGCCGACGCGGCAGAACACACAGATGCCATACGCACAGATTATTCCGTCCTGACAGAGCTGGACTTTATCTTTGCCAAAGGCTCCCTTGCCCTGTCCCAGAACGCTTCCATGCCCCGGTTCAACACAGAGGGCAGGATCCACATCCGGGAGGGACGTCATCCGCTGCTGGACAAAAAGACGGTTGTTCCCATCACCGTCATGCTGGGCGCGGACTTTGACCTTTTGATCGTGACAGGTCCCAACACCGGCGGAAAAACCGTCTCCTTAAAAACCGTAGGTCTCTTTACCCTGATGGGCCAGGCCGGCCTTCATATCCCGGCCCTGGACCGCTCAGAGCTTGCGGTCTTTGACCAGGTATACGCAGACATCGGGGACGAGCAGAGTATTGAGCAGAGCCTCAGTACCTTCTCCTCTCATATGACCAATATTGTTTCCTTTTTAAAGCAGGTAAATGACCGCTCTCTGGTACTGTTCGACGAGCTGGGGGCCGGAACCGACCCGACAGAAGGCGCCGCCCTTGCCATCTCGATCCTGAACTATCTCCATGAGCGGGGCGTACGCACCATGGCTACCACCCACTACAGCGAGCTAAAGGTTTACGCCCTCAGCACGCCGGGTGTAGAGAACGCCTGCTGCGAATTTGACGTAGAGACCCTGCGTCCCACCTATCATCTGCTGATTGGTATTCCGGGAAAGAGTAACGCCTTTGCCATCGCCGGAAAACTCGGACTTCCAGAGCATATCATTGCGGATGCCCGCACCCGTCTGTCCGAACAGGATGAATCCTTTGAGGATCTTCTGACAGATCTGGAATCCAGCCGGCGCACCATCGAAAAGGAACAGGAGGAGATCGCCGCTTATAAACGGGAGCTGGAGCGTCTGAAAACGGAGGTCAATGACAAAAAGGAAAAACTGGAAGCACAGCGCGACAGGATCCTGAAAGAGGCCAATGAAAAAGCCCGCGAGATCCTGGAGGACGCCAAGGAAACCGCAGACGAGACCATCCGCAATTTCCACAAGTTCGGCAAGGAGAATATATCCGCCGCTGAAATGGAAAAAGAACGGGAACGCTTAAGAAAAAAAATCGGCTCCGTCAGCGAAAAGACAAAGCTTGGCGCAGACAGACCAAAGAAACAACACAAACCTGGTGATTTCAAGCTTGGGGAATCCGTTAAAGTCTTAAGCATGAACCTCACCGGCACCGTTACTTCCCTGCCGGACTCCCGCGGCAACGTCACCGTACAGATGGGGATCTTACGCTCCCAGGTCAACATCTCTGATCTGGAGATCATCGAAGAGGCCCCCTCCTACACGGCAAAAGGCATGCACCGGACCGGAAAGGGAAAGATGAAGATGGGAAAATCCTTCTCTGTAAGCCCGGAGATCAACCTGCTGGGCAAGACAGTGGACGAGGCCGTGGCCGCCCTGGACAAATACCTGGACGATGCCGCTCTTGCCCATCTTTCCAGCGTCCGCGTTGTCCATGGAAAAGGAACCGGGGCTTTGCGCGCCGGGATCCATAATTACTTGAGAAGACAAAAGCACGTCCGCTCGTTCCGGCTTGGCGCCTTCGGAGAAGGCGACGCCGGAGTGACCATCGTGGAACTAAAATAGACATGAATTTCCAAGGAGGCCTGCTATGGTAAACAAACAAAAAATACTGATTGTTGACGACGATGAAAATATTGCAGAGCTGATCTCCCTTTATCTCACCAAGGAGTGCTTCGATACTCTGATGGTCCACGATGGAGAAAAAGCCCTGATCGCATTTGATACCTATCAGCCGGATCTGATCCTCCTGGATCTGATGCTGCCGGGAATCGACGGCTATCAGGTCTGCCGGGAGATCCGTGCAAGATCCAACGTGCCCATCATCATGCTCTCCGCCAAAGGCGAGGTCTTTGACAAAGTCTTAGGATTGGAGCTGGGCGCAGATGACTATATCATGAAGCCCTTTGATTCCAAAGAAATGGTGGCACGGGTGCGCGCGGTCCTGCGCCGCTACCAGGCGGTCCCAAAGCCGGAAACAGCAGCCGCAAGCCGCGAAAAGCGCGTATCCTATCCCGGCATCACCATCAACCTGACCAACTATTCCGTCGTGGTGGATGGCGAGACCGTGGACATGCCGCCGAAAGAGCTGGAGCTTTTATATTTTCTGGCTTCTTCTCCCAATCAGGTATTCACAAGAGAGCAGCTCCTGGATCAGATCTGGGGCTATGAATACATCGGAGACACCAGAACAGTGGATGTTCACATCAAACGGCTTCGGGAAAAGATCAAAGATCACGATTCCTGGAGTCTTAGCACGGTCTGGGGTATCGGATATAAATTCGAAGTCAAATCATAAAGAACAGAAGGGATTCCATGCGAAGCACACTTTATCTGAAATTCATTATCCTATATGTGATATTCGGTTTCTTAAGCCTGTTTACGGCAGCCACCCTGACAAGTGGTCTCGTCGCCCAGCCACTGGAGCGCTATATCGCCACCAATATGTACGAAGAGGCCAGTCTGGTCGCCAGCGATTATCTGCCGCAGTATTTCTCTGAACGGCTGACACTTAGCGATGTCCGGCTTCAGCTTTCCGGAATACAGACACAGCTTGACGCCTCCGTATGGTTCCTTTCCCAAGATGGGGAAATGCTGGCCTCTGCCCAGTCAGACGGGTATCCGGCCGCCCCGGATCAGATCGAAGACTTTGACCCTGCGGAAACCGGCAGCGCCCGCTATCAGATCGGCACCTACCACTCCTGTTTCGACGAGGATGTGATTACGGTCATTGCCCCTGTAGTCTACGGGTATTCCCCCCACGGCTACCTGATGATCCACAAATACGCTTCCGACATCCAGGATATCCAGACGCTCCTGATGCGGGCAGTCTACATTACCCTGCTGGTCATCTTTCTTCTGTCCTTCGTGATCCTGCTGGGCTTTCAGTTTTTTGTCTACCGGCCCTTGCGGAAGATCACGGAGGCAGCCACCCAGTATGCCACAGGCAATCTGGGCTACGAGATCCCTGTCAACACCGAGGATGAAATGGGGTATCTCTCAGCATCTTTAAATTATATGTCTTCTCAGCTCCGTGACATCGAAGACTATCAGAAAAAATTTGTCGCAAACGTCTCCCATGACTTCCGGTCTCCTCTGACATCTATCAAAGGATACGTGGAAGCTATGGCGGATGGAACGATCCCCCCGGAAATGCATGAAAAGTATCTGAAGATCATTCTGTTTGAAACGGAACGACTGACAGACCTGACCCAGGATCTTCTGACACTGAATGAGTTCGATAATAAAAACATGCTGCTGAACCGGGAGAAATTCGACATCCATGAGGTAATAAAAAATACAGCCGCCTCCTTTGAAGGCACCTGTACCCAGAAAAAAATATCTATTGAACTGCTTCTTGCCACCAAGCATCTGCAGGTTTATGCGGACAAGCGCAAGATCCATCAGGTTTTATACAATCTTCTGGACAATGCGATTAAATTCAGCGATCCAGAATCCACCGTTACCATCGAAACCACCGAACGCGGAGAAAAGGTCTATATCTCCGTCAAGGATTACGGGATCGGGATCCCACGTAACGCGCTGAACAAGATCTGGGAGCGCTTCTACAAGACAGACCTGTCCCGGGGCAAGGATAAAAAGGGAACCGGACTTGGCCTTGCCATCGTAAAAGAAGCCATTCAGGCTCATGGCGAAAACATTAACGTGATCAGTACGGAAGGCGTTGGTACAGAGTTTATCTTTTCCCTTCCAAAAAAGGCCCAGGACTCCTAGTAAAGGAGTCTCTGGGCCTCATCTGAATCTATATTTTCTGCATCCACCCACAGGTATCCTGTGTTGACTACCGCTTCATTTCCCTGTGCAAGAGTTGCTCTGGCAGCCGCTACTATCGTGGCATATCCCATGCCGTAAGGATTCTGTACGATCAGCCCGCTGATCCGTCCGTCTTCCAGTGCACTGACCTCTTCTTCCTCTGCATCATACCCCATGATCACTGGCGCTTCTGCTCCAGTATCTGCATCTCCCATCGCATCTGCCGCCTCCAGCGCCATCAGCACAGCGTCAGAGCTTGTCGCAAAGATTCCCGTAATATTCGGATACTGTGTAAGAATTTCCTGTACAGGATCGGTTTCTTCTCCGGCATCCGCCCACTGATCCATATAGCAGCTGCCGGCTATCGTAATGCCCGGATACTGATTCTGGATCTCGTCCCGGAAAGCACTTTCCCTTACCGTGTCTGCCTTCGCCTTCGAGTTGTCCACCAGAATCAGCACCTCTCCGCTCTCTCCCAGCTCTTCTGCCATTTTGCCGGCGGCCTCTCTTGCCGAGGCATCATTGTCTGTTCCCACCGTAGCCATCAGGCCCTGATAGTCGCTTCCCGAATCAAATGCCACTACCGGGATCCCGTTTTCAGCGGCAAGGTCAAACTGCACCTCGCAGGCGTTAGCATCAGAAAGAGCAATGCCCACCGCCACCGGATATCTGGCCAGTTCTTCATCCAGGATATTTACCTGTTCATCCACGTCATCACTGACCGCCGCAGCATTATAAGTCGCTCTCACCCGGTCGCCGCCCTCATATCCCAGTGCCGTATTGATATCCTCGATTGCCTGATCCATGCCGGCCTGCACCTCGTCCCAGTAGGCCCCGCTCTCTGACCTTCCCAGGACAGAAATATAGGAGCCGGGCTCCAGATTCAGTCCGTTTACATTATTATAAGCAGACGGCTGGATCCTTCCAAGCTTTTCCTGCTCCGGAGTGATCTCGGGCTCTGCCGACGTTTCCTGCGCAGCCTGGCTGCTCTCCGGCACGTTCTGGGAGCTGCAGCCCGCAAGGAGCATTACCCCCGCCAACAGCACCGCTGTTCCTCTATATCGTTTCTTCATTACTTCTTCTCTCCTGTTCCAATGCATCTGTTTGTTATATCAACTCACTGTAACATCAAACACTATACACCAATTTGACCGAAAAGTGTTTAAATTTTTTCTTAAATTTTCATTCTTGGATTTAATTTCGTACATGAAAGTTATTTTTTCGTCCGCACTTGTATATTTTTCCGGTTTGTATTATGATAAGGATAAACAAAAAAAGACAGGCGTCCCCGCCTGTCAGAATTCTAAAAGGAGGGTACATATCATGGCACATGTAATTAGTGATGAATGTGTAAGCTGTGGCGCTTGCGAAGCTGAATGTCCAGTTGGAGCTATCTCTCAGGGTGCTGACCACTATGAGATCGATGCTGATGCCTGTGTTGACTGTGGCGCTTGTGCTGCTCAGTGTCCAACAGGAGCTATCTCCGAAGGCTAATCCATATCAAAGATCAAAAGAAGCTGTTACACGAAAGAATGATTCCGACGTGTAGCAGCTTCTTTTTTATTGTCCGACGCCTTTCCCCTTTTTTTGCAGTGAATCTGTGCTATGATAATAGCGCCATAGGACAACTTATCATTAATAAGGGGGTATGACTGATGAGTAATCACGCTTTAGAACAGCTGAAACGAGAAACCAAAGATGACGAGCGCCTCTATGGCTGTATAAGGGAGCTTTACGAACAGGGAGTCCCTTTTGCGGAACTGAAGGCTCTGATCCCGGACATCCGCCGCACCCGAGAACAACTCTATCTCAAACGGATGCTGGAAAACAACAACGAGGTACTTCTTTCCATGTTCAGCAAGGAAATGTCCTTTCTCCTGGACGCCAAGGAGCGGCGTCAGGAAGAAGAATTCAAAAAACTGGACCAGCTCATCCGCCAGCAGCAGTCCTACCGGAAAGCCGCCGCAGAGTCTGGTCCCATTTCCAGGCTGAAAAAATTAATCCTGCCTGCTTAGATTTGCAAACTTTGTATATTCTCCAAGCCAGGCCAGATGAACGGTCCCCACAGGACCGTTTCTTTGTTTTGCAATGATGATTTCTGCCTGCTTCTTATATTCAGAATCTTTATTATAATATTCATCCCTATAAATGAACATAACCACGTCCGCATCTTGCTCGATGGCTCCGGACTCCCTAAGGTCCGAGAGCATGGGCCGCTTGTCCGGACGGCTCTCCACCGCGCGGGACAGCTGAGACAGTGCGATCACCGGTACATTCAGCTCCCTTGCCAGCCCTTTTAAGGACCTTGATATCTCAGAGATCTCCTGCTGCCTGGACTCAGAACTTCTCCCCACGCTTCCCGTCATCAGCTGCAGGTAGTCGATGATGATCAGATCCAGATCATTCTCCAGCTTGTACTTCCGGCACTTGGATCGAAGCTCTGACACCGAGATTCCCGGCGTATCATCAATGATCAGCTTGGACTGCCCGATGATCCCCGCTCCCTCGATCAGCTTTTCCCAGTCAGAGTCCTTCATATTTCCTGTACGGAGGGCCTGGGCGTCCACCTGAGATTCCAGAGAAAACAGACGGTTTACCAGCTGCTCCTTCGACATCTCCAGACTGAAGATCGCCACGCTGCGGTTCTTCTTAAAAGCCACATACTGTGCGATATTTAACACAAACGCCGTCTTCCCCATGGAAGGTCTCGCCGCCACCAGGATCAGATCCGAGGGCTGCAGTCCTGAAAGTTTGTAGTCCAGGTCGATAAATCCGGTAGGAATCCCGGTCACGGTACCCTTATTTTTGGATGCCTTCTCGATTCGCTCCAGCGCATTTAGTACCACCTGGCGGATAGGCACATATTCCCCGGTATTACGGCGCTGCAGCAGCTCAAACACTGATTTCTCCGTCTTTTCCAACACCGCCTCCAGGGGCTCCTTCCCTGCATAGCAGACATTTTCAATTTCCTCATTCAGCTTGATCAGCCTTCGCATCATTGCCTTATCTGCCACGATCTGGGCATAATATTTGACATTTGCAGACGTAGGCACTGCCGTTACCAGATCCCGGACAAATTCCAGGCTTGCGATCTCCGGCGGCACATCCTTTTCCCGCAGGCGCTCCTGCAGGGTAATAAGATCCACCGGCTTCCCTTCGTTAAACAGCTCCACCATGGAATCAAAAATAATTCCATAGGCGCTCTGATAAAAATCACTGCCACTGATCATTTCTGACGCGGCAGTGATCGCATCCTTATCCATCAGCATCGCGCCTACGACGGACTGCTCTGCTTCTATGCTATGGGGCATCACTCGTTTGATGAGCGCTTCTTCCATGCGTGACTCCTCCTATGCGTGATTCCTCCTATGCCTCTTCGGTTACCAGCACCTTTAAGTCTGCCGTTACTTTCGGATGCAGCTTAATCGGTACAACATGGGTACCCGGCACCTTGATGGCCTCTTTTAACTGTACCTTCTTTTTATCGATCGTCAGATCCAGCTGCTTTTTCACCTCTTCTGCAATCTCCTTGGAGGACACGGAACCAAAAGCCTTTCCGCCTTCTCCCATCTTAATGGACACCTGGATCTGTCCGGCTTCGATCTGTTTTCCCAGCTCTTTTGCCGCCTCATACTGTTCCTGTGCGATCTTATCATCATTGGCCTTCTTTAGCTTCAGGTCGTTTAAGTTGCTGCTGTTGGCCTCCACACCTTTATTTTTCTTCAAGATGAAGTTTCTTGCGTATCCGTCGCTGACCTCTACGATTTCTCCCTTCTTCCCCAGAGATTTGATATCTTCTTTTAAGATTACTTTCATGCTAAATATCTCCTCCTTCTATCATTTCATCCAACACCCGTTTCAGCTCCGCTACTGCCGCATCCACGTCTGTGTGATCGAACTGGGCCCCGGACGCATTCATGTGTCCGCCCCCTCCAAAGCGCTCCATGATGATCTGTACGTTGACCTCATCAATGGACCGGGCACTGATATAAATCCTTCCATTATATACTGTCAGTACAAAGGATGCCTTTATGCCGTTGATATCCAAAAGCTCGTCCGCCGCCTGTGCCCCGATGATCGTAGGGCTTTCAATGGTCAGATCTCTGCCCACCGCAATGGCAAACTTCTTATGAAATACTTCCGCGCTGCTGATGATTTCCGCCTTCGCGCGGTAGGCATCCATATCGTCCCGGAGCATTTTACGAACTAATGTAATATCTGCTCCGCATCTTCTTAAAAATGCCGCCGCTTCAAACGTACGCACACCCGTCCGGTTTACAAAATTATTGGTATCGATCATGATTCCGGCATAGAGGCTGCTTGCCTCCAGCTTCGGTATCTTTACATCGTCTACAATATACTGCAGAACCTCCGCCACCATCTCACACGAAGAGGACGCATACGGCTCAATGTAGGATAAAAGCGCATTATCAATATTATCGCTGCTCTGCCTGTGATGATCCAGTACCACGATCGTTTTCGTCTTTTTCAGAAGTTCTTCACACTCTGTCATCTGTGGACGGTTCGTGTCCACAACGATGACCATGGACTCCTCGTCCACCATAGGAATCGCCTCTGCTGACGTCAGGAACAGATCATCCGGATAAGACGGATCTTTTTCATAGCACTCATACAATGGCCGCAAAGACGCAGATATCTCATTGATCACGATATGTGCATTTTTTTCCAGCGCTGCTGCCGCACGATATATTCCGATAGCCGCACCGAATGCATCTACATCCGTCAGCTTATGTCCCATGACAAAAATCTTGTCTTTAACCGTGATGAACTCCCGCAAAGCTTCTGCTTTGACCCTCGCCTTCACCCTTGTATTTTTAGACGTCTGCTCACGCTTTCCGCCATAATAGGTGATGCCATTGCAGTCCTTGATCACAGCCTGGTCGCCGCCTCTTGCCAGTGCAAGATCGATCGCCACACGGGCGTAGTTATAGCTCTGTGCATAGGATACCGTACTGAGTCCCAGACCGATACTCAACGTAGCCGGGATCCCGTTTCCGATATTGACGGATTTTACATCCTCCAGAAGAGAGAACTTGTCTTCCTCCAGCTGCTTGAAATACTGCTTCTTGATGACGATGAAATATTTATCGTTCTCCATCTTCTTTACAATGCCGTCAACTTTCGCAATATACTGATTGATCTTCCGGTCTACCAGCGCCATCAGAAGAGACTGGCGCACCTCTTCCACGCTGTCCACCACCTCATCATAATTGTCAATGTAGATCAGACCTGCCACCAGACGCTGCTCTTCGTTTTCCCGGATATACCGGTTCAGCTCTGTTACATCCTGCAGATAAACCGCAATAAAGTATTCTTTTTCTTCCGGCATCTGCAGCAGCTGCTCTGTTTCGCTGAAACCGCGCACCGACACTCTCCTCAGCTCGGCCCGGTACTCCTTATCCTCGCAGTAGACATCCATCTCCACGATGTCGCCCTCCTGCTTCGGGAAAATACTCACATTCAGCTCCGGAATGTACTTGCTGATATAGGCATCCCCTTTCGGTTTCCCTCCCAGAACCTTTTCAAACTCGCCATTCATCCACACTGCTTTTCCGTCATCTAAAAGAATCGCATAGGGAATGGCCAGCTCTCTTAGCAATACATTCTGAACAATGCCGTACTGAGCAGCAAACTCTACCAGATCCTTCATGATGATAGACTTACTGTAAATATACAGGAATCCTACCATTATGATATAGATGATGACGAAAATCAGCATCAACAGGCCCGCACGCCGATCCATGCGGTAGATCCAGATATTCAATATGGCAAGCAGGACTGCCATCACTGCCGGGAGCTGCATGTAGAGGCGCAGCTGCCCTTTTAACTGCACACTTTGTTTTTCCTTTTCCGACATAGTTATATCCTCCGGCTCATACCTATGCATGATTATACCACTTTTTGACATAAAAGAAAAGACAGCATTTTTTGTCCAAAAATGCTGTCTTTTGCCTCTTTTACGCTTCTCTGTAGCCGTTTGGATTCTGTGACTGCCATCTCCAGGTATCCTCGCACATCTCGTCGAGTCCCCTTTCAGCCTTCCATCCCAGCACCTTCAGCGCCTTGGACGGATCTGCATAGCACATGTCAATATCTCCTGCACGCCTTGGCTTGATCTCGTATGGGATTTCCTTTCCGCACGCCTTCGAAAATGCTTTTACCATATCCAGTACCGAGTATCCTACGCCTGTACCTAAGTTGATCACATCCAGTCCCGGGTTTGTGAAGATATAATTGATCGCCTTTACATGGCCGATCGCCAGGTCTACCACATGGATGTAATCCCGTACACCGGTACCGTCCGGCGTATTGTAGTCATTTCCGAAAACGCCCAGCTTCTCGAGCTTTCCGACTGCCACCTGAGAAATATACGGCATCAGGTTGTTGGGAATTCCCTTTGGATCCTCTCCGATACGTCCGCTCTTGTGTGCCCCTACCGGATTGAAGTACCGCAGAAGGATCACGTTCCAGTCCGGATTTGCCTTCTGAACATCGGACATGATCTGCTCCATCATAGATTTGGTCCATCCGTAAGGATTGGTGCACTGTCCCTTCGGGCAGCTTTCTGTGATCGGCATCTCCTCCGGGCTTCCGTAAACGGTAGCGGAAGAACTGAACACGATATTCTTGACACCCACACGGTTCATCACATCCATCAGCGTCAGTGTTCCGGTAATATTATTCTGATAGTATTCGAGCGGCTTCTGCACCGACTCCCCGACTGCCTTAAGCGCCGCACAGTGGATTACCGCATCCACATTTTCCGCACGGAACATTGCCTCCAGAGCCGCACCGTCCAGCACATCGCCCTCATAAAATTTGACAGTCTTTCCTGTCAGCTCTTCGACTCTCCGAAGAGATTCCTGTGAAGAATTGCAAAGATTATCATATACGACTACTTCGTATCCTTCATTCAAAAGCTCCAGTGCAGTGTGGCTTCCGATATATCCGGCACCGCCTGTGATCAGTATTTTTGCCATCTCGATACCTCCTAGTTTATAACTTTTCTTTACGCTTGACTGCTCAGCTTCTTAACAATTTCGTTCATAGTATACCACTTCTGCTCCATATCTTCAACCAGCTTGAACTGAGTCCGGCAGCGGTCCAGGTTATGTCCCTCCCTGTGGACCTTAAAATAAGTATCACCCTGAAGGTAATCTGTCAGGAACCTCATTCCGCACTCAAAGGTCATGGTCTTAGCTCCCATCGGCAGAAGTTCGATCTCCTTATCCGTCAGCTTTCCGCCGCAGCCTTCAATGTATCCTTTTGCATACAGTTCAAACAGCTCCATGCTGCAGGACACCTTAGAAAGATCCTTCTCGTCTTCAGCAGCCGTGCTGGCTCCAAACCGGATGGAATCTCCAAAGTCGTGGACCGCAAGCCCCGGCATAACGGTATCCAGGTCAATGACGCAGATTCCCTTTCCGGTCTTATGGTCGATCATGATATTGTTAAGCTTGGTATCATTGTGGGTAACACGCAGCGGGATTTCACCTTTTTCCAGCAGCTCGCACAGATAATCCGCCACATCTTTGTGGTCCAGCACAAACTGGATTTCCTTTTGCACGGAAGCTGCTCTTCCCATCACGTCCTCTTCCACAGCTTTCTTAAACACCTCGAACCGCGCTCTGGTGTCATGAAAGCCTTTGATCGTCTCATGCAGCGTACCGGCTGGATAATCCGCCAGCAATCGCTGAAAGTTTCCGAAGGCCACCGCACTCTGATAGAAATCCTCCGGATTCTCCACCTGGTCATAGCTGGTAGCATCCGTGATAAATTTGTATGCTCTCCAGTAATCTCCTTTGGAATCCTTGTAGTAGGGCTTTCCGTCCGCCGCAGGGATCACGTTCAGCGTCTCCCGGTCCGGATCCCCTCCGTTTTCCTCAATCCGCTCCCGCAGATAAGAGGTTACGCCGGTGATATTTTCCATCAGTGATACCGGGTCTGTAAATACATCCTTGTTCATTCTCTGCAGGATCACCCGGATCTGTCCCATCACTCCGATCTGGTAGACCAGAAGAAAGGTGTCATTGATATGTCCGCTTCCATAAGCCTCTGCACTCATCAGCTTTCCTTCAAAGGGAAAATGCCCGATCGCTTCCAGCTTCTGTTCATTTGTTACTGGCTCCATTTTTATTCCTCCCATAAATGCATCGGATAAAGCCCCTCTTCTTTCATCCTGCGAAGTGCCGCAACAACAACAGGCTTATCCTCTTTATAAGTTACTCCATACCACTTGTCTGCCGACTTTAAGACCGCTACCGATGCCTGGTCCTTTTCTACCAGACCGCTTACAACTGCCGGCAGGAAATACTCGCATTTCATCGGGTTCTCCTTCAGTCCCTGGTCTAAGAACGCCGGAAATCCGTCCCGGATCTCTTCCAGGATGCTCTTTGAAAATCCCCACATATTCATGGAAACAGTGGTGTCTGCCGGTACAAATGTCCAGGTCTTTCCGTCATCCTCAGTAAATGCGATCCCTCCGTCCCGTTTTTCAATCCGGGTGCGTTCATGGATAGACACCAGTTCTCCTTTCTCGTTCATATCGCAGATCCCGCGGGCCACATGTCCATTATCCGTCACCGTGTTCCCCAGATGATAACCTACCATTGTATAGCGATACTTGTCATCATCCTGATGGCTGGACAGATAGTCATAGATCAGCTGAAATGCTTCCTGCCCATAATAATCATCTGCATTGATTACCGCAAAAGGTCCGTCGATCTGATCAATGCAGCTTAAGACCGCATGTGCCGTTCCCCATGGCTTTATGCGCCCCTCCGGCACTGTGTATCCTTCCGGGATATTTGAAAGCTCCTGGAACGCATATGAAACTTCCATATACTTTGACATACGGTCGCCCACAGCCTCCCGGAAGTCCGCTTCATTTTCTTTTTTAATAATGAAGATTACCTTCTCAAATCCTGCCCGCCTGGCGTCAAACATGGAAAAATCCATGATAATATGCCCGTCCTCGTCTACCGGATCGATCTGCTTAAGTCCGCCATACCGGCTCCCCATACCTGCCGCCATGATCACTAACACTGGTTTATTCATACCGCTTCCTCCTTTAATTTTGTTCTGTTTCCTTCTTGTCTTTATTGTAATTGACTTCATAAAAATATGCTTTATACTATTTTATCTTTGATTTGCACAATTTTCCATCTTTTTCTTTGATTTTCTGCAAATAATAGAGTATGATGATACTAGAGTCATTTGAAACAATTCGAAACATAAAGGAGAACACAGTGAGTTACAACGGTATTCATCTGGAAAATTCTATATCCATTGATAAAATTTTCAGTATTCATTATTTTGAATATATGAACACCTTTTCTTTTGAGGGAGAATCCCATGATTTCTGGGAATTTATCTGTGTCGATAAAGGAGAAGTGGGCGTTACGGCAGGTTCTGAGCACCTGATCCTGAAAAAGGGTGATCTTTTGTTTCATCCGCCCAATGAATTTCATGCGGTAAAGGCTACCGGAGAAATCGCCCCCAACCTGATGGTCGTCTCTTTCGGCTGTCAGGATGAGGCCATGCAGTTTTTTCAGAAACGGCATTTTAAGATCGATAAGACCGAACACAATCTGCTTGCAGAGATCATCGCCGAAGCAAGGTGGTGCTTCGACTGCCGTCTGGACGATCCTTATCTTCAGAACATGCCGCTGAAAAAACCGGACAAGTTCGGGGCACAGCAGATGATCCGTCTTCACCTGGAGCATCTCCTGATCCACCTGATCCGCCGGTACAGCCGGCCCTCTTCATCCACAGAGCCGGCCTCGCCGGAGCCTTTGAAGAGTACCAAAGAGAAAAATGATATGGAAACGCTTCGCCAGATCATCGAATATCTGGAGGTGCATTTAAACGGCCATGTGACCATCGAACAGATCTGCAGGGACAATATAATCGGCCGCTCCCAGCTCCAGAAACTGTTTAAGGAGCGGTGCGGCCTTGGCATTATCGAATATTTTTCACATATGAAGATCAATGCAGCCAAGGAAATGATACGGACAGGGCGGATGAATTTCACCCAGATCTCCGAGCACCTTGGCTACACATCGATTCATTATTTTTCCCGGCAGTTCAAAAAGACAACCGGCATGACGCCCTCGGAGTACGCCTCCTCCATCAAAGCCATGGCCGAAGCCCGGTTTAACGGAGAGCCTTAAGGACACGTCCGGCAGGGCCTGAAGACATCTGCGCTATCTAGCAGGGCGCTTTGGAAAGCGCAGCTTCATCTGCCACGATCGTTACATCCTCATGCAGCTGCAGGATGGATGCCGGCACCTCCGGAGTCACCGGTCCGAAGAATGCTTTTGCCACTGTCTCAGCCTTATCCTCTCCGCTGACTACCAGAAGGATCTTCTTTGCACGCATGATGGTGCCGATTCCCATGGTGTAAGCCTGGCGCGGAACATCATCTGCGGAGGCGAAGAACCGTTTGTTGGCTTCGATCGTGCGTTCTGTAAGATCCACACAGTGCGTCTCTTTTGCAAAGTCTTCTGCCGGCTCATTGAACCCGATATGTCCATTGTGTCCCAGTCCAAGAAGCTGCAGATCCACTCCGCCCATGGAACGGATCAGCGCTTCATAGCGTGCGCACTCTTCTTCACTGTCTTCTTTTGTGCCATCCGGAAGATTTGTATTCTCCGGTTTGATATTCACCTTATCAAACAGGTTCTCATGCATGAAGTAATAGTAACTCTGGTCATTTTCTCTGGGCAGTCCCTTGTACTCGTCCAGGTTGACAGTACGCACCTCTGAAAAATCCAGATCCCCCTTTTCATACCATTCTACCAGCTGGCGGTAGGTTCCCACCGGTGTTGATCCGGTAGCCAGTCCCAGCACACAGTCCGGCTTTAAGATTACCTGGGCCGAAATAATATTTGCGGCCTTTCTGCTCATTTCCCCATAGTCTTTTACTTTGTAAATCCTCATAATAACCTCCTACCTCTCTCTTCTGACAAGCTTCGCAGATGCGAAAAATTCCGGGAGATGAAAGTCCGGCGTCTCCGACAGCACCGGCGAATAAGACGCATAATGCTCACATGCCGCCGTCTCTGATATCTTATAGAAATTACACCGGAACCGGCTTCCCTCCTCCAGATGCAGCGGTCCGTATATCTGCTCTAAAACCGAAAGCGGAATCTTGAGCGTAATGCTCCACCTGTCGCTTTCTATACATGCTTTGCAGGAAAATGCCCGAACCTCATCTTTGGAAAAATAAGACCGGTAGACTCGCTCCTTCCCATAAGCCGCCAGCAGCGCACCATTTGCATTTACCTCAAGATTCATATAAATCGGGAAGCCTTCCCTT
Source organism: Merdimonas faecis (assembly GCF_001754075.1). Lineage (GTDB taxonomy): Bacteria > Bacillota > Clostridia > Lachnospirales > Lachnospiraceae > Merdimonas > Merdimonas faecis. The sequence continues at coordinate 89,946 of NZ_MIEH01000006.1, forward strand.
TCCCGGTCCGATTCAAACATGACAAAAGCTTCCATCGCACTGTCCTGGTAAACCGGATCCTGATCTTCGGTATATGTCCTGAGGGGATCCGCCTCCTCACATACCATCTTCAGATAAAAGCCGTCCCCCGGCACAAAGCCAAGGTAGCCATAGGTCTCCGGGATCTTTTTCGTTCCCCACAGGAGCGTTTCCACCCGAAATGGCCTGGTCATCTCAAGCTCACTGCTGTTCTGAAGGATCTCCACATCCACAAGCTGTTCCTCTCTTTCATATTTAATTGCATAAAAGCATTTCTAGTCCCATAGTACCAAAAAGCAATTTCAAAAACAAGATTGGGCAAATGTATTTTCATAAAAGTACAAAAAAATCACATAATCGTCCACTTGGGGACAGGGCAAAATGCAGATAGGGACACCGGCTAACGCAATTGGGGACGTACACCTTTTGCAAAGGTGTACGTCCCCAACCTATACCTCTCTGGTATATTTTTTCAGCCATTCTTTTTCTTCGTCGTTCAGATATGGCGAAACTTTTTCGTATACGGTTTTATGGTAATCGTTCAGCAATGTTTTATATTCTTCCGACAGCATTTCTACCTTCACCGCATCCAGATCCATCGGGACATAAGTGATGGGCTCGAAATACATGAACTGGCCGTATTCATTTTTCACGCCTTTGCGCACCAGGATCTCGTTCTCCAGACGTACGCCGTGAGAGCCTTCGAAGTAGATTCCAGGCTCGTCCGTCATGATCATGCCTTCCATAAGCTCGGCAGTCTCGCCCGGACGGTATCTCCAGCGGAATCCCGCCGGTGACTCATGGATGCTCAAAAGGTAGCCAAGGCCGTGCCCGGTTCCATGGTTGAAGTCAAGCCCTCTGTCCCACAGCGGCTTTCTTGCCAGCAGGTCCAGGTTCATTCCCACGCAGCCTTCCATGAATTTTGCGCTTGCCAGGCTTAAGTTGCACATCAGGATCAAGGTAAAGTGCTCTTTCATGATGTCCGGTATCTCGCCCAGCGCATAGGTCCTGGTAATGTCAGTGGATCCTTCATAAAATCCGGCCCCGGTATCTGTCAGGAAAATATTTCCTTCCTTCAGCTCTACATCGGTCTCCGGCGAGGAGGTGTAGTGGCAGAGCGCCGCATGTTCTCCATAGGAAGAGATCGGCTCGAAGCTTGGACGGATAAATCCGCCCATCTCAGCACGGAACTCATCCAGCTTGTCGGATGCGCTCATCTCTGTGATCTTCATCTTGCCCACGTTTTCCTTTAACCACTTCATAAATCTTACATGAGCCACACTGTCCTTGATCTGAGCTTTGCGCATATTTTCGATCTCCACCGGATTCTTGACGGCCTTGAACAGGATCTCCGGATTCCGTTCCTCTACCTTGCGAACCTTGTCGGAGATGTTGCTGTACATAGCATAATTCACTCTTACCGGATCCAGCAGGAGGCAATCTCCCTCCCCGTATGCTTTGATGTCCTCATAAATATCATTATATGGATGCAGGACCACATCGTCAGCCGCCAGGACTTCCTTCATCTCATCGCTAAGCTTTGTCTCGTCAATATACAGATGCATCCTGTCCATCGTAATAATCGCATAGGACAGCACCAGCGGGAAGAACTCAATGTCATTTCCACGGATATTTAAAGTCCAACAGATATCGTCGATAGTAGTCACCACGTGCACATTAGCTCCGCAGTTTCTCATATACTCCCGGATCCGCGTCAGTTTACTGGCCGTTGTCTCGCCTGCGTACTTCTGCTCCAGGATAAACGCAGGTTCCCTGGAAAGCGGCGGACGGTCTTCCCAGATCGCGTCGATCAGGTCATAATCGTAAATAATCTTTCCGTTCTTTCTTTCTACAATCGCCTTATAGCGGAGCCCGTCTCCCATAGACACGACACGTCCGTCAAATCCAAGCGTCTCGCCCTCGCCGAGAGTTTCTTCCAGATACTCGTCGATGGTCGGCACTCCCGGCTGGTTCATCTTCATCATTTCCACCGTCGTGCCCTCGATCTGCTTTGCCGCCTGGATAAAATATCTGCCGTCTACCCAGAGCCGCGCCTCCGTTTTTGTGATTACTGCCGTCCCGGCAGATCCTGAAAAGCCAGTGATGAATTTTCTGGCTTTAAAATATTCTCCTACATATTCGGTCTGATGAAAATCTGCAGTCGGGACGATATAGATATCGATCCCTTTTTCTTTCATCTGTTCCCGCAGCTTAACAATCCGTTCTTTTATCTCCATTTTTGAACACCTTCTCTATTTCTTAGTCTTCTACCAGCTTTGACAGTCTCTTGTCCAGTACAAACAGCACGATTGCAGATACCGCAGCGATGATCGCGATCACGATACACACGCTTGTAAATTTGAAGCCGCCTTCAAATGTGGCTCCATACAGCGGGCCGTAGCACAGAGAAGAGATAAAGGTTGCGATTCCCCAAACCGCCATCATTGTTGAAAGGTACCGGCTTGGCGAATATTTACTGATGAATGCATGGCCAAGCGGCGAAAAGAACATTTCTCCCAGTGTAAAAATTGCCGCAAAAACGATCAACCACAACACACTGATTTTTTCACCGCCCCGGGCAACATCCAGGGCTGCAAAGAACAGATACGCAATACCCAGGATACCGATTCCGATACCCGTCTTGCGGAACAGGCTCATATCTCCCTGCGGTGTTGCGGAAAGCTTTGCCCACAGCATTGCGGTCAACGGTCCGAATACTACACAGAAGAAGGAGTTTGCCGCGTCAAACCATGTAGTCGGCACTTCGTAGCCTGCCACCACCCAGTTCATGTTCTCGGTCCAGTAATAGTAGACCGGCAGATATGCCAGGTTCCAGAAGATCCAGAAGATGATAGAGAATCCGGACACCAGGAAGATCGCACCCATACGCTTCTTCTCTACCAGTGTCAGCGGCTGGTGCTTCATGTTCTTTTCCTCTTCCTTCCGCTGTTTCTCCATCTCAAGCTCTTCAGCTGTCTTTTCAAGCTTGAACGGTTTCTTTCCTACGTCTCCCATGAAGCGCCATCCCCAGGTGAACCAGATCGCTCCCAGGAACATGGACAATGCCGCCAGCTTAAAGCATGGCGAAAATCCCAGCACGCCGTCATGTGCAAATACGTCTTTGTAAAGAATTCCTACTGCAAATGTTCCGATAAATGCTCCGGTGTTTACCAGAGAATAACGGATAGAAAACGCCCCGTCGATCTGATCCTTATCTGTCACGATACGTCCGATCATAGCTCCGTTCTTAAACAGGCCTAGACCTGCACTCACACAGAAGATCATCACATATACCATCGTTGGACTTGTTGCCAGCGACCCACAGAAATAGCCAATGCCAACGATCAGCATTCCCACCGGAGTCGTGTAGCGTCCGCCAATCCACCGGTCGGCCACTACCCCGCCGATCAATGGCCCCAAGTAAGCAAACGCTGTCAAAAGCGACTGCATCGTCGCGCCCTGTGAATTGGAGAGTCCCAGTCCTCCCTCTGCCACAGAAGCTGTTACAAAAATCAAAATCAGTGAACGCCCAAGATAATACGACAAACGTTCGAAAATTTCCGTACACCCACAGATCCAAAATCCTTTTGGATACTTTTTCTTAGCTGTTGTTCCCATTTACGATTCCTCTCAAATACCACTTTATTCCATTTCTCTCAAGAATGCCTTGTATCCTTTGTATCCCTCATAAACATCCGCCTTACTGGATGTTTCCCAGGGCGCGTGCATAGACAAAAGTGCCATGCCGCTGTCAATCACGTTCATCCCGTATCCGGCCATGATGTAAGCGATCGTTCCTGCCCCGCCTACGTCAACTTTTCCCCATTCAGCCGTCTGGAATCCCACATGATTATCGTCAAACACTTTCCTCAGCTTTGCGATATACTCTGCATTTGCATCATTCGACCCGTTCTTTCCACGGCTGCCGCTGTACTTATTCAGGCACAGTCCCCTGCCAAGATAAGCCGTGTTCTTTTTCTCAAATGCATCCGCATACAATGGATCAAATCCCGCACTGACATCAGAAGAAAGCATGTAAGAATTTTCCAGTGCCCGTCTTGTTTTCAGCGCTGACTCCCCGACTGTCAGCGCTACCAGCTCCGCCACTGTATTCTCAAAAAATCTGGACTGCATCCCCGTTGCGCCCACACTTCCGATTTCTTCTTTATCCACCAGGATACAGCACGCTGTCCTGCTGGTCTTTTCTGTCTCCAGCAATGCAAACAGAGATGTAAACGCACAGATCCTGTCATCCTGCCCATAGGAAAGGATCATGCTTCTGTCAAGTCCACAGTCCCTTGCTTTCCCCGCCGGGACAATTTCCAGCTCTGCGGAAAGAAAATCTTCTTCTTCAATCCCATAATTTTCATTCAGATACCGAAGGATTTCCGCTTTTACAAGCTCTTTTTCTTTCTGATCTCCAGATTCCGCCATCGGCCTTGCCCCCACAAGGACATCCAGGTTTTCTCCTTCAATCACCACACTCGCCTTTTTATCCATCTGTTCCCCGGCAAGATGGACCAAAAGGTCTGAAACGACCAAAACAGGCTCATCGTCTTTTTCCCCGATCACGATGGTCTGTACGGTCCCGTCCTTTTTAGACACTGTTCCGTGCAGTGCCAGCGGGATTGCCGTCCACTGATAATTCTTTATCCCGCCATAATAATGCGTGTCCAGATAAGCCATATCCGCATCTTCGTATAAAGGATTTTGCTTAACATCCAGACGAGGGGAGTCAATATGCGCCCCAAGAATGTTCATGCCTTCTTCCAGCGGCCGGTCCCCCAGCATAAACAAAGCAAGGATCTTCCCCATCCGTTCCGCATATACCTTATCGCCGGGATGAAGTTCTTCCCGGCCCGCTATGCAGTCCTTCAGGTTTTTATACCCCTTTGCCTCGGCCATGGAAATTGCAAGCGCCACACATTCCCGCTCCGTTTTGCCCAAATTCAGGCACTCCTTATACCGGCTGCTTACCTCTTCCAATTCTGCAAGCTGTTCAGGAGAATACTGTTTCCACATATTTTCCCGTTCCATTGTTTCATCTCCTTTGAATACCAATTTCAGGATATTCTATTCTTTTTTTCCTGCGCAGTCCGTTTAATACCATACCCATTTTTCACTTATTTGTCAATGCCGGACATTTATTTTTCACACTTTTTATGCAATATATACAATATCAGCTTTTCATTGATTAAATAAGATCAATGCCGTTTTTTTCAGAAACATTATATTTACTACACTTTTTCGTACTTTAGTCTATAAGTGCAACGATATGCTATTTCTCTTTTTTTGTGAAATTTTTTATCCAAGAATCTCTTGACATTTTTGAACAGGGAAGGATGATAATTTTTCCACAAATCCCCGGATACAGAAAAAAGCCTTTAAATGCCGGATCTCCAGCACCTAAAGGCTTTTCGCTCATTTACTTATACAAACTAAATCAATTACTCCTGTACGTACGGCATCAGAGCAATGTGACGAGCTCTCTTAATAGCAACAGTCAGCGCTCTCTGATGTTTTGCACAGTTTCCTGTGATTCTTCTCGGAAGGATCTTTCCTCTTTCAGAGATGTATTTTCTTAATTTTGCTACATCCTTGTAATCGATCTCGTTGTTCTCTTTACCACAGAATACACAAACTTTTTTTCTTCTGCGTCCGCCTGGTCTTCTCTTGAATCCGCCTTCCGGACGAGCTGCTTTATCGTAAGCCATGATTCGACTCTCCTTTCTTTTCATACGATGAAGTTCTGCCTCACCAAGTTCGGCAGAACGGCCCTTTCACTAAATCCGCGCGTGCCTTACGGCTCCCGCTCATTAAGTGTTCGGTGCCTAGTTAAATGGTAATTCCTCATCAATTCCATCTGGAATATTCATGAAGCCGTCACCCGCATCAGAAACTGGCGCCGGAGCCGGTGAAGGGGCCGCCGCATGGAAGCTTCCTGCATTTGCGTCACTGACAGATTTGCTCTCAGCAAACTCCTGATCCTCTACGACTACATCCGTCGTGTAGACCTTCTGTCCATCTCTGTTGGTATAACTTCCTGTCTGGATTCTTCCGGTCACGATGATCTTCAGACCCTGACGGAAATATTTCTCTGCGAACTCAGCACTGCGTCCAAATGCAACGCATCCGATGAAGTCCGCACTCTGGTCTCCGTCGCCATTGCGGCGAAATCTTCTGTCCACCGCAAGGGTATATCTTGCCACCGCTGTCGGATTATCTCCCTGTGAATACCGGATTTCCGGGTCTCTGGTTAAGCGTCCCATCAAAATTACTTTATTCATATCTTACCTCTACTTCCTGCTTATGCTTCCTGTCTAACGCATAAATATCTGATCACGTTATCCATGATGCGAATTCTCTGCTCGATTTCGCCTGGAGTCGTAGCATCAGACTCGAAGTGGATGAAATAGTAGTATGCTTCTTTCATCTTCTGAATTTCGTAAGCTAATTTCTTCTTACCCCATTCATCGACGTCAGAGATCTGGCCACCGAAACGCTCTACTAAAGCTTTTACCTTCTCGATTACCTGTGCTCTCTCGTCATCTTCGATTTTTGCACTGACAACAACAGCTAATTCGTACTTATTCATGTCGTCTTTGCACCTCCTTCTGGTCTTTTGGCCCCCTCATGCTTTGAGGGAGCAAGGGTATCCGCCGGTATTTTCCCGACAGATTTCACGTATCACGGTTTAACATGATATCATATTTTAGTGCCTGTTTCAAGCCTTTTTCTTTAAATCTTTCGTGTTTTTCTCTACAATCCGACGTGCGATCATAATCTGATGTCCGCACCCCAGACACTTCAGGCGAAAGTCTGCCCCCACTCTTAAGATCTCCCACTCTTTGCTTCCGCAGGGATGTGGTTTTTTCAGAGTTACGACATCCCCCACTTCATATACATATTCCTTTTTCATCACTGGTTCAGGTTCACCTCACTCTCCTTTACTCCGCGCACCACAAATCTGTGCTCGTCACTGGCGCTGGTACAGGTGGACAGGGTAACGATGGTGTCCTCTGTCGTCACCTCCACCCCCGTATCATATAAGGAAATTTCCTTTGTCATATCAAGGAACGCCTGATAATCTTCATCCGACGCAAAAGAAGTCAGATAGGTATCCGACGTATCCTCTACCTGCCCCACTGAATAAATGTGATAGGTAATCTCCCTTCCATCCGGCGTATAGATATAAAAATAAGGATTGCTCTCCCAGAAGGACTGATCCTCATAGTCCTGCAGGTGCCGGAACATGGATCCATCCTTCATGCGGTGTCCGTAAACGATGGAATTGCGGTCCGAAAAATCCGGGCTGTTCCCGGCATTCAGGAAAATCGCTCCCAGAGTATTCTCATTCGCCGAAAATGTCTTGTGCAGATATTCCTCATTATCCTCTCCCTGAACGATCGGATAATTGATGATCGCGGGCTCCGGTGAAAACCTGATCCATCCAATGGTATCCGGATTAACCGCCAGAAGCTCGTCAAAATTAACTCTGAACCCCTCCGGTTCGTCATCGCCGCCACTGCTTTCAATGGCCAGGTCACGAATCTCTTCATATTCGTTCCTGCCGTCCATATATCCCTTGATGATTCCAAACAGCTGATAAGCCGAGACCGCAAAAACGATCAGAGCCAGCACCAGAATCATGTTTAATATAAGATTGCTTTTCTTTTTTTCTCTTTTTCTTCCCCTGTGATATTTTTTTCTTGCCATTCCGCTTTTTCTAACCCTTCTGCTCCATGATCTCTACGATCGTCTTTTCTGTCCCGGTCATTCCCGGAGACGCGATCAGTCCCATATACCGCATGGTATCCTCCGGAGTCCGCCCATTGATGCCATGGATCTCTTCGATGCTGACTCCCTGAAGCGCCAGGTCCACCGCCCGGAATGCCGCGTCCACCGCTACAATCCCCTTCATAGCGCAGCCGTGGTTGCCTCCGTCACAGATCATGCCGGTAAGGCCGCTTGCCATGTTACGGATCACCCGTTCTATCGCCTTCTCATCTCCGCCCTTCATAAAAGCAAGACCGCAGGCCATTCCCGTGCCCGCCGCTATGCCGCAGCCGCAAAAGGCCGACAGCTTTCCCGAATACTCTTTGATATACATCGTGATCAGATAGCTAAGCGCAGCCGCCCGAAGAAGCATTTCTTCCGGAAGCTCCTCTACCTGCTGACAGGCATACAGAGGCATCGTCGCAATGATCCCATGAGCTCCACTTCCGGTAATACTCATGGCAGGCCGGCTAAGCCCCAGCACCCTTGCCTCGATTGCTCCATTACAGAGCAGCTGGGCTGTCTTCAGACAGTCCCCGGAGATCCTCTCTCCGCCATTTTCTCTGAGCAGCTGCCCGGCGATCACTGCCCTTCCTGATTCCAGACCTTCCTCCAGAAGCTCAAGATTCATGGAAAACGCTTCCTGTATGAATCTGATTTCCTCTTCCGGAACCTTCTTAATATATGTAAAAATCTCATGTAACGTATATTTATGGATCTTTGGAACTTCCTCTCTCTCTTCTCCCCGGACTTTCCCCCGCGCCGTCTCTTCCGCACTCCAGATACGTACGCCGTTCTTCTCAATCTCCGTAATATTGGTATGACTTCCACGGATACGCACTGTACAAGTGTCCTGCTCCGTCTCCACCACGGCGTCGATAGTGATCTCTGAGCCGATATGATCCAGCACAGCCTCCACCATGCCCTGCTCCACCATCCGGGCCGCCTGCTCGTCATCCTCTCTGGTGATATCCTCCAGAGACTGAAGCCCTTTATCCGCATTTGCCGCCACAGCGCCCAGAGCCGCCGCATACAGATTCCCAAATCTGGCGGAACCCGGGATCCCGCAGGTAAAGGCATTTTTATACATTCCGGAATTCAGCGCCACCTTCACATGCTTGACCTCTCCGGATGTATGCTTCTTTGCACTGGCTACAGCAAATGCAATAGCTCCAGGCTCCGTCACGCCAAGCGCCGGCTTCATATCCTCCCGGATCAGTCTGGTCAGTTCTTCCATCTTTCCCCCGCCTTTCCTAAAATTCCTAATGCTTTCATGTGCAATCATTATACCACGTGCACAGGGAAGGAAGCGACGCGTAAGCGGCATTTACTTCCCAAGCCGTGGATTGTTGGTATAATCCCTGCGCAGCAGGGCGGGCCGGCCTGCCGGCCCGGATCGCACCTGTGCGATCATTATACCACATCCCCACCGGGAAAAAAACTTTATATATTTTTTATCGCCAGTTTATTGACTTTCCCCCTGCAAGCCTTATGATTAGACGTATAAGACAACCGGGATACGTCCCTCAAAGATTATTTAGGAGTGTGAGATTCTTTGAAAGAAAAAATAATGCGTTTTATGTACGGGAGATACGGTATGGACTCCCTCGGAAAATGTTTAGTCATCGTCGGCCTGATAGCCATGCTGACTGCCGGATGGACTGACAGTCTGGTGCTGGTCACCCTGTCCTGGGCCTTAATCATCTATGCCTATTTCCGCATGTTTTCCCGGAACATCTATAAACGTTCCGCAGAAAACCAATGGTATCTGGATAAAACCTATAAACTGCGTCTCTTCTTCGCCCGACAGAAAAACATGATGCAGCAGCGCAAGACCCATCACATCTACAAATGTCCGGTCTGCAAACAAAAAATCCGGATCCCCCGCGGGAAGGGACGTATCGAGATCCGCTGTCCAAAATGCAACGCCACATTTATTAAAAAAAGTTAAAGAAAGGAAGCATTATAATGTTAGATTATCTTGTCCTTTATCAAAGCGAATCCGGCAACACCAAAAAGATTGCCGCCACTATTTTTGCCCATCTGCCCGGAACATCTAAAGATTTAATTGATATACACACCGACAAACACATTCCTGAAGCAAAAATTTATTTCATTGGTTTTTGTGTTCACCGCGGTACCTGCAGCATGGAAATCAGTGATTTTCTCAGCGGACTCTCCCAGAAGCAGATTGCCCTGTTTGCTACCTGCGGCATGGGAAATTCGCCGGACTATTACCACACCATTGAAAAAAATGTCAGTGCCTGGATTGAAAACGACAACAGATATCTTGGCGCTTTCCTATGCCAGGGGAAAATGCCCCAGAAAGTCCGCCAGAAATATGAATCCATGCGTACAGCCGAAAACGCCGCTCAGATGGATATGTTCATCCACAATTTTGACGAAGCGCTGACCCACCCGGACAGTCTGGACGAAGAACACGCAAAAGTGTTTGTAAATAAAATGCTGGAGCTGGCAGAGGCTTAATGCCTCTTACTGCCAGATCCAGCAAAGTCCGTTATAAAAGTATTCCATTGCATAATCTCCATTGCGGGTTCCACCCTCCTGTTCCAGGAAGTATAGATTCCCTTCTTTTTCACTATTGGCATATCGAAAGGTCCCATCCTCCACATCCGCCGTCAGGCTTCCGCTGGAAGGCAGAAAATATCGGAAATCGTCCAGACAGTACTGGAACGTCCGCCAGGTAGCCACCGATCCCATGGAAAATCCACAAAACGCCCGGTGATCTCTGGAAGCACGAATCCCCTCAGCCGTGGTATCCTCGGCATATGTGCTGTAAGTACCTTCCACCGCCGGAATCAGATCACCCAGCAGCTCATTGTGATAATTCTCCGTCAGCCGGAGCGCCAGCGAATAACTGGAGCTGTCCGATTCACTCTCATTATTATAGGTAGGACACACCACGATCATGGGACGGATTTTTCCATCCGCAATCCCGTTATCCAGAACATTTTTAAATTCGTTCGGCCTCTCCGGCGTTCCCAGATAAGTCGTTTCATTACTCCACCCGCCATGCATCAGATAAAACACATTATACTGTTCATCTTCCGAATAGCCGTAAGGCAGGTACACGATCGCCCTCTTTTTCAGTACCTGATCCTGTTCTTCATAGGACATAGATTCATAGGTATCATAGGTCAGCTCCACCAGGGTTCCCGGAGAATCTGACTCTTCAAAATATTCCCGGGGAATCTGCGCCAGTTCTTCCGGAAGTGATGCATTTGTCACAGTTTCTCCATCTGTCATATCTGCCGCCTCCTCTGCCGTTTCTGTCTGTCCCGCCTGTTCCGAGCTGCCTGCTCCGCCGGTTTCCTCCGTCTGTGTTTCACGGCCGCTCCTCTCTTCCTGCCCGCAGCCTGCTGCAAGGGCAGTCACCGCCAGCATAACTGCCAGTAATTTATATCTCTTCACCGCACCAGCCACCTCCATCTGTTTTGCTGCTTCTTACATTTCCGGTTCCATTATAATTGAGAATATTCCGCAGCAGAAGCTATGGATTGGTTACGGAGTAAAAACCTGCAGGTTTGGCCCCGACTGGGCACTATCTACCCGCAGGTCTTGACAAGACTCCTTTTTCAGCGCATTCTTTACTTAAGAATAAACGTTGGAGGTGTTCTGCATGACAGAAATGGTACTGTTAGATGATCCCAGGATCCGTCAGGTGGACTGCGAAAACCGTCCGGAAAAGATGGTCTCCATGCGGGGGATCCACAAAAACATTCTCATCGACGAAACCAGGAGCCATATCGAAAACGACTCTCCTTTCTTCTGCTATATGCGAAAAGACGCAGCTCTTCGGCTTGTCCGCGCAGCCGAAAAGCTTCCGGAAGGCTGGCAGTTCCTGATCAAAGAAATTTACCGCTCTCCGGCCCAGCAGAGAAAATGTTTTAATGATTACTATGAAGAATGTCAGAAGAATTATCCGGAATTAGAAAAAGAAGAACTCTACGGAATGACCTGTCAGTTTGTCGCCCCCGTGGAAGTGGCCGGTCATGCCACCGGAGGCGCCATTGATCTGACTCTCATGAAAGCCGGAAAAGAAGTTGATATGGGAACTGAATACAACGACGAACCGTCCCCTCCGGAATACCGGACCTATTTTTCCTGTGACACCATCTCCGAAGAAGCCGCCGGGAACCGTCGTCTCCTGGCACAGCTCCTTACAGAGGAGGGTTTTGTCAATTATCCCTCGGAATGGTGGCACTGGTCCTATGGTGACAGATACTGGGGATTTGTGAGAAACTGTCCCTCTCTCTATGCACCGATGGAAGAAAATATGATTACATAGATTTTTCTATTTTAATCCCTTTGTCAGCGGGATCAGGCACAAAAGCAGGATGATCCCCACAAGCCCGACCACGACCCCAACGATCATATTACTCCACACCATTGTCAGGCACATGCCAACACCAAGCACAAGTGCACCTGCAATCCCAAGAAGTGTGATGCCGATGGTCTTTGCGGACAGGTGGATCGGGCTTTTCTTCTCCATCTTCCTCCACACCAGCACCATGACCAGCAGCACCACGAGCCCCATCACGCCCATGATAATCCCCTGGTTAAATGCGTTCCACTCGGGGATCAGCGCCATACACATCCCCAGCGCAAATAAAATTCCGCCAACTGTTCCTAAGATCATTGCTACAAAACTACTTTTCTTCATGATTATTTCCTCACCTTTCTCTCTATTCTTGCCTCGTATCTTTTCTGCTGCTCTGCAGCCAGCCTCATCTTTGCTTCCTCCACAGACTCTCCGTCCTTTGTCAGGAACTCATCTACGAAAGAATCCGATATCTTTGTAAAGCCGCCGACTGCTCCCTCTTCAATCTTTTTATACCCGCCAACCACGCCTTCCTCGATTTTTTTATAACCGCCTGTCACTTTTTTGGCAATCTTCTCGTTGGCTTTTACCAGTTTTGATTTCGCCATGTTTTTTCTCCTTTCGCTTTGTTCTGATAGCAGGATAGCCCTCCTTTATTTACAAAGCATTTCGGTTTTGTTTCTGAAAGATTAATTACTTCAATTTTTTCATAAATATAGCAAAAATGCCACGCAACCCTCTAATCCGATGATTGCGCGGCACTCCCTTTCCATGTTCGCCCCTTATCTCTACATTTTATATATCATGCTTTTCCCTGCGCCTGTCTGCTTGTTTGTCAAATCAGTTCTTCTTCTGTGATACCTAGATCATGAATTACACTCTCAAAAGAAATGGCCGGTTTATCTCCATTTTCTATAAGCCTGCTGTTTGCTTCAAGAAGCAACCGATAATCTTCTTCGATTTCCGTAAGCCGTGTATATTCTTCCGGTGATAGTATCACAGCAGACGGCTGGTTATTTTTTAATACGACCAACTCTTTTTCTGTGCGGAGTCTGTCAAAAATTTGCGCTGCCTTTCCTTCATTAAATTGAGAAATCGGAATTAAATTATGCAGATTATTTGCTGTCTTTGCCACCATCAACACCTCATTTCTTTTCCTTTTTTCATTATTTTTTCAAGCGCTAAAAGACAAAAAAAGAACCCGAAAAACCTTGGTTTTCCGGGCTTTTTTGAGAGGCGCCAACCAGATTTGAACTGGTGATGAAGGTGTTGCAGACCTCTGCCTTACCACTTGGCTATGGCGCCTTGGTACGAGCACTTAGCGTCTGTTTTTTAGACGCTTACGTGCGATCCATGTCGCCGCCGTTAGCGAGGTTCTTTCGAGCTTACCAGGCGACGGGTACGAGCACTTAGCGTCTGTCTTTTAGACGCTTACGTGCAATGACCCCGACGGGAATCGAACCCGTGTTACCGCCGTGAAAGGGCGATGTCTTGACCGCTTGACCACGGGGCCATACCACGCTTTCTCCAGCGTGACCGTGGTATATAATATCACACCCTTCATAAATTTGCAACCTTTTTTCACTTTTTCTGCAAAATCCATGTTACTATTCACAGCCGTTTCAGACTTTACAGCATATACGTTGTGCTTGCACATAAGTACTTGCTGTAAATAGTAACAAATCCTTCGCCCCCTCTCCGCCTGCGTTGACAAATCCCCGGAAATCCGCTATCTTGATAACGATATACTTTTATAGTAAATAAGGAGACATTTCGTATGAAATCACTGGTCTTAGCAGAAAAGCCTTCCGTGGCCCGGGATATCGCCCGTGTCCTTGGCTGCCGCAAAAATATTTCCGGAGCCATCGAGGGCGACCGCTACGTTGTGACCTGGGCCCTTGGACATCTGGTCACTCTGGCAAATCCGGAAGGCTACGACAAAAAATATAAAGAATGGAATCTGAACGTCCTCCCCATGATCCCGAAGAAATGGGAGCTGGTGGTGATAGGCCAGACCTCCAAGCAGTACCATTACGTAAAGGCCCAGCTGTTCCGGAAGGATATTTCCGAGATCATCATCGCCACCGACGCCGGACGCGAAGGCGAACTGGTGGCCCGCTGGATTCTTGATAAGTCCGGCTGTAGAAAGCCTATCAAACGGTTATGGATCTCCTCTGTCACAGACAAGGCGATCCGGGAGGGCTTTTCTCACCTGAAAGACGGCCGGAACTATAATCCTCTTTATCACGCCGCCCTCGGCCGGGCCAAGGCGGACTGGCTGGTCGGCATCAACGCCACACGTGCGCTGACCTGCAAGTATAACGCCCAGCTTTCCTGCGGACGTGTGCAGACTCCCACTCTTGCCATCATTGCCGCAAGAGAGGAACAGATCCGTTCCTTCAAGCCAGCGGATTACTACGGACTTACCTGTCTGGCCGGAGGCATCAAATGGACCTGGCGCCACAAGAAAAGCGGCAGCACCCGCTCCTTCCAGAAAGACTTTATCACCAGTCTCAGGCAGGACCTCCAGGGGAAATCTCTGACGGTCACGGATGTCCAGAAATCGGCGAAAAAGACTTATGCTCCCGGACTCTACGACCTGACCGAGCTTCAGCGGGACGCCAACCAGAAGTTTGGCTACTCCGCCAAGGAAACCTTAAACATCATGCAGCGCCTGTATGAAAACCATAAGGTGCTGACTTATCCAAGGACCGATTCCCGCTATATCGGCACCGACGTGGTCCCCACCATCAAGGAACGCCTGAAGGCCTGCAATCAGGGCCCTTACAAAGCCTATATCCCAGCCCTTCTCCGCTCCGAGATCCGCCCAAACCGCTCCTTTGTGGATGACAAGAAGGTCAGCGACCACCACGCTATCATCCCCACCGAGGAAGCCGCCATTTTCTCCAATATGACGAATGAAGAGCGGAAGATCTATGATCTGGTTGTCCGCCGCTTCTTAAGCGTGCTGTATCCGCCCTTTGAATACGAGCAGACCTCCCTGAAGGCGGATCTGGGCAGCGAACTTTTCGCCGCCGAAGGCCAGACGGTTCTTTCCAAAGGCTGGAAAACGGTTTACGAGGATGCGGATGCTACTGAAAAAGAATCAAAAGCGCTTCCTGCACTGAAGAAAGGCAGCGTTCTTGCGCCGGATCAGATCACACTGACCTCCGGCAAGACCACGCCTCCCCCGAGATTTACGGAGGCTACTCTGTTAAGCGCCATGGAAAATCCGCTACAATATATGGAATCCAGGGATTCCAGGGAACGCAAGGCCCTCACGGAAACCGGCGGTCTTGGCACCGTTGCCACCCGGGCCGATATTATCGAAAAGCTGTTCCACTCCTTCCTGATCGAGAAAAAGGGCCAGGAGATTCTTCTGACCTCCAAAGGAAAGCAGCTCCTTTCTCTGGTTCCGGAGGATCTGAAAAAACCGGAGCTTACCGCCCGTTGGGAGATGGAGCTTTCCGATATCGCCAAAGGGAAAAGCCAGGAGGAGCCCTTCATCCGGGATATTGAATCCTACACGCAGGAACTGATCCAGGAAATCCGTACGGCCGAAGGACAGTTCCGCCACGACAATCTGACGAACACCAAATGCCCCCGCTGCGGCAAGCGGATGCTGGCGGTAAACGGTAAAAACAGCCGTCTCCTGGTCTGCCAGGACCGGGAATGTGGATACCGGGAGACCATCGCCCGCTTAAGCAATGCCCGCTGCCCTAACTGCCATAAAAAAATGGAGCTTTTGAAAAAGGGCGGCCAGGAGACCTTCGTCTGCTCCTGCGGCTACAAAGAGAAATTGGACGCCTTCAAGAAACGCCGGGAAAAAGAAGGCGCCGGCGTCTCCAAAAAGGACGTCCGGCGTTATCTGAACAACCAGAAGGAAGAATCCGTAGGCAATACCTTTGCCCAGGCTCTGTCTGGCATTAAGCTGGATAAATAGCTTATCTCTTATATTTATTTCTTTAATTTTGAATAATAGGTATCTGCCGTGTAAAGGGCCGCTGCGGGATTATGTCCCAGTACGCGGTCCTTTGTAACTCCTGTAGTCGTAAGCGCCTCAGAATATTTATAAAAGAGGCTGTCATGACCGACGCACAGTCCCATGACCACGTTCAAATCTGTCTTTTTGCTGTTTAAAAACTTAGCCTGGAGGATCGGATTACACATATGTATCCCTATCTCACAACATTCTTCCGGGATCCCTACCTCCGTCTTATTTACGCAGCCCGCCTTACAGGCCACGCCCACTACCTCAAATCCTTGCCCTCTGAGGATGGATGCAAGGATCCGGCTTTCTTTCAAAAGCCCTACGCAGGTGGCGATCCCGATTTTCTTTGCCCCAATCTTCCGTGCAAACTCCATGATCTCCTCTACCCTGGTATATTTGCAGTAATGCTCATACTCTACCTCTGCCGCTGCCACCATGACTTTATGGTTCTCCGGATCCTCGTAACACTTCATGGCGTCTTTCAGCACCTCCGGATCCAGATGTGTGGTCACACAAAACTCCGGGAAATCCGTTCTCTCCTCTTTTGCATCACAGCGCTTTACCGCGCAGTCAATACATGACATTTCTTCTAATTTCATTTTCCTTTTCCTCCTTGATAATAAGCCACGATCAGATCCACCATCCGGTCATAGCTTTTGACTCCCTCTTCCTGTCCATTGGCCTGCAGGTACCGGTCATTGACCTGATCGGCCACCTCCGCCACTCTGCCGTCATACCTTGCCCAGAACCCATTGTTTTCCTTAAGATCCGGTTCCACGGCAGCCGCCAGTCCCTCCCTGACCTCCTGCCAGGACTCATAGTCTGCATCATACAACACGTTCATGCAATAGATCCAGCCCAGCAGATATCCGCTGTATTGGAATGCCGGATCCTCATAAGAGGTACTGGCAAGAAATGCGATAAAGTTCGCCTCCTGCTCCTGCATAAAACTTTTCAGATGGGAAAGCTCATGGCAGGCCGTAAACGGAATATTATAATCTACCATCCCGCTGTTGTAATTAGCCTCGATGGTAAAGGGTGAATAAATGCCGGACAGCTGCTGTACAGAAAGGATCCATGGATTAAAAAGTCCCTTAGGCTCCGGATAGTAGCCGGACAGTTCCGGATATGTCTCCCCCAGCGCCTGCATGGCCTTTACCGCCCGCTCCTGCACACCATCGTCTGTCCTCATGATTCCGTCTGCATCCCGCTCCACCTGACTGCTCAAGTCATTTACCTCAGCCGTCAGCCACTGGCAGACCTCTGTAAGCTCCCCGACCGTATATTCCTCCGCCACGATCCCTGAGCTTTCCGAAAAGGAGGTCCGGTAGTAATTGATCCCGCAGCAGGCCACATACAGAAAATATAAAATTCCCGCCGCCAGCAGCAGCCCTGAAATCCATCCATACACCAGTTGCTTTCCTGCCTGGACTTTTTTCTCCTGACCATCCGGACTTTTCTTCCTTCGCCCGCACCCAAGGCTCGCCAGCCGGACTATCAGCCTCCCGGCCGAGAGCATCAGTGCCAGTAAAAAGAGATACAGCAGGATCTCCGCCACTGAAAATGGGAACATTCCCGTAAGCCGCCCCAGCATATTTACCCAGACAGGATACACATGGGTACTGTACCACTGGGCCAGTCCTTCCACACTCCTTGCCAGGATTGTAAGCACAATACCGGCCGCCAGTAGCGCGCAGCCGGTAATCGCCTTTCTTTTATCCTTATGCTTTTTACTTATGTCTTGATTTGTAGTTGTGTCTTGCCGTGTATTTCTGTCTTGTCTCATAGGCTCTGGTAAATTCGGTTTCCTTCGATACGTATCTTTGCATTCATGGGAAGCGTCAGTGTGTCTTCGATATGTCCTGCCCGTACCTGGAACAGCACTGGCACCGGAAGATCTCCCAGCACATCCCGCACAGCTTCCATAGCGCTGCCGGGTCTCCCTTCGATATCGCAGCCTCTTAGAGAGCCGATCAGGATCCCTGCCGCCTGCGCAAGCTTTCCGGCCAGCCTAAGCTGCATCAGCATCCCGTGGAGACGGTACGGCTTCTCGCCGATCTCTTCCAAAAACAAAATCCTTCCCCGGGTATCGATCTCGTAAGGCGTCCCCATCAGGCGGCTTACCAGAGTTAGGTTTCCTCCGGTCAGACGTCCTTCACAGGCATATTTCCTTTCGCTTTGTTCGTCCTCTTCTGCCAGCACCTCAAAGGTTGTGCCATTAAGATTGCATATTTCCCGCTCTTTCTCAGGTTCCATCGCTAGGGACAGCATATACTCCAATGTTTCCTCATTCATAATTCTCTGCCGGCCAAAGCTTGCCGGCCCATGAAACGTCACCGCTTTGCTTCGCTGTCCGATGGCCGCATGAAGGGCCGTGATATCACTAAATCCCACAAACACCGGACGGTTTCTCCGAAAGGCTTCATAATCCAGCTCCTCTAAGAGCGTCATAGTCCCATAACCGCCCCAGATGCAAAAAAGCGCCCGGTTCTCCTCGTCCCGGAGTACCTGATTCAGCCGTTCCGCCCGCTCCTTCCAGCTGCCTCGTTTAAATGCCATCTCTTCTGCTACGGATACCCGGAATCCTTTTCCTTCTAAATATTCTGTCATCTTTTGCACCGCCTCCGGTGTGCGGGCATTGGCCGGGTCGATCAGACAAACCCGGTCGCCGGCCCGAAGCGGGCGTGGGTAAATGATTTCCTGTTTCATAATCATATCCTGCCATGTTTTAAGTCTTAAGGCAGCGGATACTTTTTCGTCAGTGACTCTACCATCCGCCGGGCCTGGGCCACGTAACCCTCATCCCGGATCACCATGGCGATGGCTCCCGCGATCACGTCCATATCTGCCTCCTTCATGCCCCGGGTCGTCACTGCCGGCGTTCCAAGCCGCACGCCGCTGGTCACCCGCGGAGACCTTGGATCATTCGGGATCGTATTCTTATTGCAGGTAATATGCGCTTCGTCCAGACGGGTTTCCAGTTCTTTTCCGGTCACATCTTCCTCGCTTAGGTCCACCAGCATCAAATGGTTGTCCGTGCCGCCGGACACCAGTTTTACGCCCCGTTCCGTCAGGCCTTTCGCCAGCGCCTGTGCATTAGCGACGATCTGCGTCTGATACGCTTTAAATTCGGGCTGCAGTGCTTCCTGGAAGCAGACTGCCTTTCCGGCGATCACATGCTCCAGCGGACCTCCCTGTATTCCCGGAAATACGGCCTTATTAAAATTAAATTTCTCGGCCGCCTCCTGATTTGCCAGGATCATGCCGCCTCTCGGCCCCCTAAGTGTCTTATGGGTCGTTGTGGTCACCACATCCGCATAGGGGATCGGGCTTGGGTGAAGCCCTGCCGCCACCAGACCGGCAATGTGAGCCATATCCACCATCAGATAGGCTCCCACCTCATCTGCGATCTCCCGGAACTTTTTAAAATCAATGATCCTCGCATACGCACTGGCTCCTGCTATGATCAGCTTTGGCTTTTCTCTTTTTGCAATCTCACGGACCATATCATAATCGATCACGCCCTGATCGTTCACTCCGTAAAAAGAAGTTTCAAAATACGATCCGGAAATATTAACCGGCGATCCGTGAGTCAGATGTCCGCCATGGTCCAGATTCATCCCCAGGATCTTATCCCCGGGCTTTAGCATGGCAAAAAACACTGCCAGGTTAGCCTGTGCCCCGGAGTGCGGCTGAACATTGGCATAATCACAGCCAAACAGCTTTTTGGCCCGGTCTCTTGCCAGATCCTCTACCACGTCCACACACTGACAGCCGCCGTAGTACCGGCGCCCCGGATACCCTTCCGCATACTTGTTAGTCAGGATGCTTCCCATAGCGGCCATCACAGCCTTGCTCACCCAGTTCTCCGAAGCGATCAGCTCAATGTGGGAATTCTGCCGTTCTCCCTCTGCCTCGATCGCCCGTGCAACCTCCGGATCTACCTTCAGGATCTCATCAAACGTATACATATGTACCCCTCCTGCCTGTTTGATAAATTTACAATCTCTGTCACGCAAAACTTATGCACTTATTTTACCACAGAGTATGGAAAAACGCCATTGGGGACGGGGGATTTTCAAAAATCCCCCGTCCCCAATGATCAGTCGGCGTACCGGATCCGGTCGATCAGGCTCATCCGCCGGAAGCTTCTCGCCACCGCATAGGTGAGCAGCAGCTGGATCACAGCCACCGTCACGGCCAGAGCCACGGCCGGCACCACAGGATAGTGGTACACGGTAATATTCAGCATCCCGTCTGCTTTTGCGTACAGGAAGACACCATATCCGGCCAGGCTCCCAAGCCCCAGCGACACAAGCAGTGTCCCGGCAGTATAAAACAGGCCTTCCAGCTGCATCATACGCACCAGCTGCTTCTCCGACATGCCGATGGCCTGGATCATCCCCAGCTCTCTTCGCCTGGTATAGATGCTGTTGATCATCGTATTGATCAGATTCATGATACCGATCGCCCCCAGGATGATCAGGAACGCATATCCAATAACTCCGAAAATCATCATGGTTGTCTCCCAGTTTCCCAGATGCTGTTCAAAGCTGTCTGTCTCCAGATATTCACTGGTTTTCGCAAGCCCTGCAAGGGCCGCATACGTTTCCTCCCGTTCGCTGCCGCTAAGAGAGGAATCCACCCGGATCTCGCAGGCATCATTCAGATTAACGCTCTCTCCCGCTTCCGCTGCAATCTCTTCTACCACGGATGACGGAAGCAGGAAGTTCGCCCAGGATATCGCACTCGGATAGTCTCCTATTGCTGCCACCTGGAATGTCCTCTCTACCGTTTTGTTCCCTACCGGAAGCGTCATCTTCACCCGGCTTCCCAGATGAAGTTCCGGGAACCAGCGCATCATATTTTGAGACATCAGGATCTGATCCCCTGATTTCAATTCTTCATAGGTCGCATGGCCTTCAATCTGGCAGTCTTCCATCTCTTTTGCATAATCTTCTCCAAGCCCCTGGATACTGGCGCCTGCAATATCACTTTCCGGATCGATCTCTGTAAGAGCACCTGAAAGATAGGTTTTGATCTCCACCTTCTCCACTCCCGGCACTTCCCGGATCCCGGAGATAAATTCTTCTGTCAGAGGATTGTTCTGCATCAGATTCTCCCACTCCCGGTCCGGATTCATCTTATCCCCGCTCCAGCTATCCACATAGATCTTATAATCCTCCTCAAACTCCTGTCTGGCAATCTCCTTCGGCGCCGCACAGCTGATGACCGTAGCCACCACCATAAAGAGGATCCCTACAGTGCCAAGGGTCAGGATCGTCAGCGCCGACCGCCGCTTATTCCGTGCCAGACCCGCCCGGGTCAGCCGGCCAAGGCTCATCTCCTGAAATCCTTTCCGCTGCTGCTTCTTTCCCGGTCTCTCTCCCTGATAACGCATGGCTTCCACCGGTGAAATCTTTGCCGCCATCCGCATTGGCTTTACCAGCGACAGGTAGACTGTCACCACTACCGTCAGGATCGTAACAAGATAGATCCACCATGTCAGGATCTGCACTTCTCCATTTTCCAGCAGCTGCATACAGATCGTATTCAGATTTTCTTCCGTATATTCTGTCTTAATATTCCCGCCCAGACGGTAAATCCACTCTGTGACAGGCCCTGCGATCAGGCTTCCCACCAGAAGTCCCAGCGGCAGGGCTATGGCAGTGACCAAAAGTCCCTCCCGGAATACAATCTGCCGGATCTGCCGCTTTGTAGCGCCCATAGCCTTTAATTTTCCATATTCCTGGATCTTCGGCACCATAGATACATAATAAATGCTGTAAATCGTCAGTACCCCGGCCATTACCACCACCAGCACGATACATACGATTCCAAAGAGCGCCGTCGGATCTATATAATTGGCCAGCAGATATTCGGTATTGATCACCACATTATCCTCCTGTACGCCAAAATCCGCACCGATCCCCTTAACCTCTTCCTCGATCGCATCTGTAGTCTCTATATTTTTTCCCACATCCTTCAACCGGAACATCACCCGGTATTCCCGGCTTTCCTCAGGAATGGTCTGCTCCATATATTCCTCTGACACCAGCACGGGATAAGACTTCTGCTCCGAACCATTCTCTCCTTCCAGGAATCCGCAGATCCGGAAGGTGTCCTCCTTCTGATATCCCAGCCCGTCCTCTTCATACAGCTGGAAAGGAAGTGCGATCTCATCTCCGATCCCTGCCGTCAGCCCGTATTCTCCCAGCATTGCTTCCGGAAACGCAATCTCATTTCCCGACTTCGGGAACGTACCTTCCGAAAGCTCTACCCTATTTAGCTCCAGCGCCGTATCATCCATATACATCAGAAGAACCGTGGAGTCATCCTCCACCCCCTCGCCAAGATCTATCCGGCGTCCGAGCTTTTCGATATCATTGTGGCTGGAAAGCTTCTGTACATTTTCCTCTGAAACCTGACGGAACATAGCATGATACGGCGGATAATAGGCGTTTACCCCCGCAAAGCGCACCGCCACGGACGCATTTCCCACTGTCAGCACCATAAACACCAAAAGTGTTGTCAGGATAATCGCCGTCCCACTGATCAGATTCCTCACCTTATTCTGCCTTACATTGGCAAGAGCCGTCTTCGTTACCGTCTTCATGCTCTCACCACCTTACCGTCCTCGATGACGATCATCC
Organism: Merdimonas faecis; assembly: GCF_001754075.1. Taxonomy (GTDB): domain Bacteria; phylum Bacillota; class Clostridia; order Lachnospirales; family Lachnospiraceae; genus Merdimonas; species Merdimonas faecis. Next base: position 112,726 of record NZ_MIEH01000006.1, read on the forward strand.
GGTCCGCCATCTGCGCAATGCTTTCATCATGTGTGATCATCACCAGGGTCTGCCCGTATTCTGTCACACAGTTTTTCAGAAGATTCACCACCTCGATCTCTGTCCGGGAATCCAGGTTACCCGTGGGCTCATCGGCCAGAATGATCGCCGGACGTGAAGCCAGCGCTCTTGCAATAGCCACTCTTTGCTGCTGCCCGCCGGACAGAGTATTCGGAAGCGCGTGCAGCCGGTCTTCCATTCCGATCCTGCGGATGATATCCATCACATACTCCTGATCTACCTTACGTCCGTCCAGTCCGATGGGGAGCACGATATTTTCCCACACATTCAAAGACGGCACCAGGTTGTAGCTCTGGAAGATAAATCCAATCTTCCTTCTGCGGAATACCGCCAGCCTTTCATCCTTCAGCCTGAAAATATCCCTTCCCTCGATCAGCACCTTCCCCGAGTCCGGCCGGTCCAGACCTCCCAGCATGTGAAGAAGCGTGCTCTTCCCTGATCCCGAACGTCCTACTACCGCCACAAATTCTCCCGGTTCGATCCGGATATCCGTATGATCGATGGCTTTTACCAGGTTCTCGCCTGTACCATAATATTTCACCAGATTTTTTGTTTCCAATATTGCTTTCATCTGCAGGCCTCCTTATTATGTCTCTTTGAGTATCTGATGATATGATACTTCCCCAGAATTACAGAAGGCTTACAAAAACAATAACAAAATTGTAAGAAACGTCTCCTGCCGGGATTTTTTACTCCTTCGGGAGCGTCATAACAAATTTACTGCCGCCATTCCTCCCCGGCTTCACGAAAACCGTCCCCTTCTGCCGCTCCAGGATCTGACGGGTCAGATACAGCCCCACGCCGGCCCCTTCTGTTTCCTGCACGTTCTTTTGTTCACCCCGGTAAAATCTCTGGAAAATCTTTCCTCGTTCCTTTTCCGGAATACCCGGCCCTTCGTCTTCTATCTCCACCATCACAAAGCTTACCATTTCCGATACCTGTATCCTGACCCAGCTCCCTGCCGGCGCATATTTTACTGCGTTGTCCAGTACATTGCCAAAAGCCTCCGCCGTCCATTTGGGATCATGACGGATCACAAGCTCCGGGAACTCTTCCGTTTCTATCCGGATTCCCTTTTTAAGCGCCTTCATATAGATGCTGCCTACCGCTTGCTTCAGCGTTTCTTTAAGGCTCCTTTTCTCCTGCTGCAGGCGGATCATCCCCGTCTCCAGTCTGGTCATCTGGACAAACGCCTGCAGAAGATTCTCCATTCGGCTTACATCTTCTCTTTCCTTCCGGATAAACTCCGCCCGCTCTTCTTCTGAAAGCTCCGTGGAGTCCTCAATCTCATAGCTCATTTTCAGTGATGCGATCGGCGTTTTCAGCTGATGGGAGATATCCGTAATGAGCGCCTTCGTTTCCTGCTCTTCCTTCCTGAGCCTGTCTTCCATTTTTTCGCTGCGGTTCTGTGTCTCCAAAAGCCTCCCTTTCAGATACTCGGCCCGGTCCTTTTCCTTTTTCTTTTCCCGGAAGCAGTACCAGCCTGCCGCACCTGCCGCCAAAAATCCCGCTGCCAGAACGACGCCCAGGCCTCCCGCATATATCCAAAGACCGTTGCCCCTCATACTGTCTTCAAACGTATACCCATACTTTTCCAACAGCTTTTTCCCATCTCCCGTATCCGCCCCCTCTTCGTTCGACTTCCCGGTAATAATTCCGGCAAACTCCGCCTCGCCTGCCGGATCAGTCTCTGTCAGCTTTGCCATGATTTTTGCTTCTTCCTCAAACCTCGCCTGCGACGCCCGCAGGAAAAGGCATCCTGTCACAGCCACGAAACAAAAAAGCAGCCCCGCCGCCAGGGCTACTCTCCGAAGCTTTCCTGAATCCATATATATCCCATCCCCCTTACATTCTGAATATAACCGTCACCAATCTTGGCTTTCAGCCGGCTGATATTCACCGGTACTGTATTTTCATCCACAAACTGCCCGTCCACATCCCATACGTGTTCCAGGATCTGCTCTTTGGACAGGATCTGTCTTGCATTTTCCATCATATATATAAGAAGCTGAAGCTCCTTTTTGCTGAGCGAAAGCTGTTCCTCTCCGCAGTATGCCTTCATCTCTGCATAAGAAACCTTAAGTTCCCCGGAGAAAAGGCTGTTCTTCGGCGCCTGCTCCGCTCTGCGCATCACCGCATGCACCTTAGACACCAGCACCATCAGACTGAAGGGCTTCGTCACATAATCATCCGCTCCCAGGTCATAGGCATTGACCATGTCGATCTCCGAATCCAGCGCAGTCAGAAAAAACAGATATACATTACTCCTCTTCCGGATATCCGCACAAAAATCAAGCCCGCTCTTATCCGGCAGATTCACATCGCTGATGATAAGGTCGGGCCTAACGGCGTCAAAAAGCGCTTCTGCCTCCCCTACGGAGAAGGCAGAATACACTTCATATCCTTCTTTTTTTAATTTTAACGAAATCCCCTGGTTCAGGTTCCGGTCATCCTCCAAAAGCAAGATCTTCTGCATCACGCCCAGGCTCCTTTACTGCTGTCTTTATCGTTCATTGTACAACAGGAGTCTTCTTTGCGTCAACCAGACGCCTCCCCGGATTTTCGAAAGATTTATTAAGAATTCTTCATCACAACACTCTCTACCGTGTCAGCCACATGCTCACAGGCATCTGCACAGCGCTCCAGATAGATATAAATCTCTCTCCAGGCGATGATGTGCAGCGGATCGCTGCACTCTGTGTGAAGTCTTCTCATACTGCTCATAAAGAGCCTGTCCGATGTTTCCTCCAGGTCATTGATCTGGATGATCAGATTTTTCAGTTCCTTGGAATGACGGAAATCCGAAAATGCCTTCAGAAGATCACGGACCTTTTCGCAGCACCGGATCACCACGTCTGTCATCTCCAGCGCGTCATCCTCGATCTCCTGTACATTGCTCATATAGATGCGCATCAGCACATCCTCCACCTTATCCGTCATAGTGTCAATATGCTGGGAGAGTTCCACGATATCCTCACGCTCAATAGGCGGGATAAATTCCTTTGCCAGTTTGTCCAGCATATCGTGCTTCTTTCCATCGGCACGGTTCTCGATCTCATGGATCTCCTCCAGATATTTCTCAAGCTCCTCAGGTTTAAAATCTCCCAGAACTCTCCGCAGAAGCGCCGCCGCCTGACAGGATTCCTCCGCACATGCGACAAAATTATCAAAATAGTATGCGTCCTGTTTTCTTGCCATTTTCTTTTCCTCCTGTTATTTATCTAGAAAAACATCATAAATATCTTAGCCATTACAAAACTGATCAATCCGCAGCCCGGGAACGTAAAGATCCAGGTCAGCATCATATCTTTTACTACGCCAAAGTTGATGGCCGAAAGCCGCTTGACCGCTCCCACTCCCATGATCGCACTGGTCTTGGTATGGGTTGTAGACACCGGAATACCGGTCACACTGGCCAGCAGAAGACAAAAGGCTCCTGCCAGATCCGCCGAAAAGCCCTGGAACTTTTCCAGCTTCACCATATCCATCCCCACAGATTTAATGATCTTTTCTCCGCCCACACTGGTGCCCACACCCATCACTGTGGAACACAGCACCATCAGCCATACCGGGATCATCATACCTTCCACACTATTCTGGCCATTGCAGAACGCCACGCCAAGGAACAGCACGCCGATAAACTTCTGACCGTCCTGGGCTCCATGCATAAAACTCATAAAGGCCGCTCCAAAGATCTGGCCACCCCGGAAGAAGGAATTCGTCTTTCTGCGGTCCATATTTGCACAAAGCAGGGATATTCCCTTACAGATCAGCCATCCCACAAGGAATCCCAGCGCCAGACTAAGCACCAGTCCATAAAGGACCTTCACCCATTCATTAAAATTAATGCCTCCTATGCCTCCCTGCACGGCAATCGCCGCCCCGGAAAGTCCGGCGATCAGACTGTGGCTCTCACTGGTGGGGATTCCAAACACCGAGGCCGCCACACTGTATACTACAATGGAGAAGAGCGCCGCACACAGCGCTACCAGCGACTCGTGCGTCTCCCCGCCAAAATCTACCATGTTACTGATGGTGGATGCCACCGAACTGTTAATGTGTGTCATTACCAGAACACCCAGAAAATTAAATACTGCACTCATCCAGATTGCATGCCGTACATTCATACTCCGTGTCCCGATACAGGTAGCGATCGCATTCGGCGCATCTGTCCATCCGTTGACAAAAATAACTCCCAGCGTCAGGACTACCGTAACCAGCATCACTGGGTTTGCCATAATCTCCTGGCAAAAATAAGAAAATGATACATCCATATAAGCTCCTCTTTTCTCCTCATCCTTTACTGCCAAAGTTCCTTACGGATACATGACAACAAAAAAAGACAGCTGGAAAACCATACATGCCCGCCTCCGGGTCAGCATCCTTTTCGTTTTCTGTCTTCCTCCTGTCACTTTGATTTTACATGATTTTAACCAAAATATAACATTGCACCTATCCGTTGTCAACGGAGTTCTTTTTTCTTTACATTTTTTTAGCGGTTTCGACACAAGTAAAGGCGGATACCAAACTAACATATTTGATATCCGCCTCTACTTTGTTGGTTCTGTCATTCTTTTTACCTCTTTCTTAAAAAATCTGGTAAATCAACTTAAGTCTTCGGTGGTCCGTACCTTCCTTTCTTAGATTTTCCTTCCCAAATGTGTTTTACATTTTTCTGGGAAATCTTCCTCAACACTTGTGTTGATTAAAATAACTTTTCATTATTTACAGCTCGCGTCTGTCTTATAATGAACATCTGTTATTTTGTATCTTTAATATAACATCCGAACCAACTATTGTCAATACATTTTTTAAATAATTTTTATTTTATTTTAACTTTAATTTTAAATTGTCAAAATTATCTGTCATTTTTAGCCTGCAGAGGGCGTTCCTTTCGGATTGTCTCCTCCACCTTTTTCGTCACATCATATTCAAGAATCTTAAGATTCAAAAGCTGCACGGCCAGATAGATGGCTGCCAGCCCTGCCCAGCAAAGAAGATATGCCCGGATATCCCCTGCGTCAAACTCCCGCAGCCGGAACACGATTCCGGTAAATACGGGTACAAACACAGCAGACAAAAGAAGCGGGATCCACAGGAAACGGCTTACCTCCCTGCGCTCGGTGCGGACTCTTTCTGTCTGCCGCATGCCAAAGCACTCCATAAACTGATATCTCTTCTGCATCTGCGGCAGCTCCATCTTTACCTTTACATGCAGGAGGAACAGGCTGATTGCAAGCAGCATGAGTATCAGGCATCCGTTGACCGTCATATCCGCCATACGCTCCACATATCTCTGCCGCACCGCTTCCTCCTTTGCATAAGCGCTTTTCACCATAGAGTCGTGGGCTTCGTCCTCCTGGTGGGCCTCCTGGAAGGCTTCCATATATGTGTGCGCCTGCTCCTGGTTTTCTTCAGGCACCTCTGCCAGTACAAGCTGTGTAGATCCTTCCTCTACCTCCCGGTGTGCCTCTTCAAAATACGCATCCGAAAAGACGATCAGGTTTTCGTATTTCCCCTGCCGGAAGCAGCCGATCAGGCTCTCCGTTTCCTCTCCTGTGATCTGCCTTGGTGGAAAAATCGTCTCCCGGTCCAGCATATTATAAGGATAGACCGGCGTTCCAATATGTACATACGGCGTCTCCAGTCCCAGGTACCAGTCCACCGGCTTTGCCTTGGCCGCCACATCCTGCTGGTAGACAATATGGACAAAATTTCCTTCGTCGTCAAGCTTAAGTTCCTCTGCCTTCTCTCCCAGCGCGTCTTTCAGCTGCCGGTAAGTACTCTCTGAAATCCCGATATTCTGTCCCTGGGGGATCATCGGCTGACGCATATCATCCGGCATCTCTGTATTATCCACGGTTGTTGCCCGCACCATCGGATAAGTGCTAAGTTCGGCGTCGCAGGCTTCCTGAAACTCTCCCAGAAGTTCTTCGTCCGTCTCATTTGCCAGGAAGACATAATCATACGGAAAGAGACTTTCCGGATCCTCAGCGATCTGATTCGACACCAGCCTGACTCCGAAAAAGAACAGCACACAGATATGTACAATGGTAAGCAAAGAGACGTAGCGCACAGTGGTGCGGAACCGGTAACGGATCATATGTCCCCGGGGAATCTCTCTGATATAGACCTCTGGCTGTTTCTCTCTCCAGGTGATCAGGATCGCCCATGCATTCCGGATCACTACAGCAAGGCAAAGAAGGAACAGGCTCAGGAAAAAGATGCTCTCGCCGGTCCGTCTCTCGGCATATCGGCAGATACACCATCCCGCAAGGATACAGGCTATGAGCAGCCAGAGCCACTTAAGCCTTCCCGGCATTTTTTCCGCCCGCGCGGCTGTAGCTCGTCCGTCCGTGGAACTCCTTGCAGCTTCCATATCATGGGAAATCGCAAAGCCTACAAGCTCGATCAGAAATACTCCGCCCGCTGTCCACAGATAAGAAAAAACCGTTACATTCCCAAGATCTCCCAGCTCCGGCGCAAAATATCCCGCCACGCTCCGGAACAGCTGGATCAGAAGCGTTCCCGCCGCCATTCCGGCAATCCCCGCCGCCGCAAAGCACAGCACGATCTCCCGGATCCAGGCCGCAAACCGTGCGTCACTGCGGATTCCCAGCGTCTCCAAAAGCCCGGTACTCTCAGCGCGTCTCTGCCGGTAAAAAGATAATACCAGAGTCACCAGGAACAAAGCGATCAGCACCATCACGATCAGGAAATCCCTCATGATTTCTACAAGCCCTGCTCCCAGGAGCGCCTGCTCTTCTCCATGGCTGGAGGAAAAAATATTCAACATTCCAACTCCTGTAAACAGGAACATCGCTGTCAGAAATCCTGCCAAGAACAAAAAGCACACATCTCTCCAGCGGAATTTCAGATCCTTCCACAGCATCTGATAATAAAGCCCCGAGTATCTTCCCGGAAAATAGAGCCGCCGTTTCCGTTCTTTTTTATACAGGCGTCTCCTCTCATCCTCCTCTTTCTTATTTCTGGCCGCCTCATCCCATGCCTCAGCCATCTTTTCTGCCACCAGCCAGATCCCGTTCAGAAAGATCAGGCTCATGGGGTAGAGCAGATGAATGACCGGCAGCGCATCACCTGTCCAGGAAACGGATACCGTCCAGAAATAATTGGGAATGACCGCAAGTACATTCATCGCCGGAAGAAGCCACCTGGTTTCTTTTCTCAGCAGTGTGAGAATCAGAATCAGGATACTCATGATCCACACTGCCATCATAATCCACAAAAGCATCTGGAACAGGATCGAGATCTCCTGTACATCATTTTTCCCAAGCGCCTGCAGCATCGGAAAATCCATTTTGAGCATACTGGAAAAATCCTGAAGCCAGAAGCCCCTTGCCAGATACATGATCACATTATAGTTTCCGCTCTCCGTCTGGATCCAGGGAAACAGAAAATAGAGCTGGGCTAAGATGCTCATCACCACATCCACCCACTGATTTTTTACAAATTTAGAAAATATCGTTCCTCTCATGTCTTTACCGTCCTACTCTATCGTTCGTCTGTCTGCTTTGTACACCGCATCGTTCCCCTCTCTTGCGGCGCCACAACCTGCTTCTATCTATTATAGCTTAAAGCATATCCGTCTACAAGAGCGGTCGCCAAGGTCTCGGACAAACCCGGCCTTGGCTTGCCGCATCCACAAAAAAGCTGCGGACTCGACGGTCCGCAGCTTTTTCCTTTTTCTCTTGTTACTCCGCCAGAAAGGAGGAAAACTTCTCCTCCACAAGCCCTTCATCTTCACCGTTTACCAGCAACAGCATCGGCATCCCCAGTTTGATCGTCATAAGACCGACGATGGACTTTCCATCAATCCGGACATGCCTGTTTGATATATTCACCACGTCAATATCTGATTTCATTTTCTGACAGGCCGCACAAAAAGACATGATCTGCTCCGGCGTCACAAATTTAATCTTTTTCTCTATCATTTCCTGTTACCTCCTGCATCCTGCACACTCCTGTTACTATACACTATTTTGTCGACTTTTCATACAAAAATTTGAATCCTTAGCAAAAGTTTTTCACCGGCCATACTTTTCTGGACTGCCGTTCTCTTTTCTTATATAATAATTGTTGTAATATATAACATTTCTGTTTGAAAGAGGGAAAGAAAAATGAAATGTAAAAACTGTGGCCAAAAACTAAATGATGGAGATCTGTTTTGCGGGAACTGCGGAGCTCCGGTTCCTTCTGGACATTCTTCAAAAAAGGTCGTTTATATTGTGATCGCAGTTGCCGTCGTACTTGCGATTGCCGCAGGTGTCATCCTTGCACTGACAATCGGATCCGACTCTTCTAATGATTCGAAACCGGCAGCTGAAATCCAGTCAGATACTGACAGCTCCAAAGATTCTGAAGCGGATACCTATATAGGCGAAGAGGAGGATGCGACCGGAAGCAGCAATACCACGGACGATACGGACAGCAGCCATCATGCAGACGGCTCTGAATCTGAGCATCCTTTTACCATCGATCCCGAGAGCCATGCTGATTACACCGCGTCCCTGGATCCATCCGAATACGCTTTTTATTCTTCCGAAATATCAGAATTTAATTTCTGGTACCCAACGGAGTTCTATAATCATGTAACCTATAATACCACGTCCTTCGACACAACACTCGGGACCAGCGAAGAAGAGATCACCTTCACCGCCGAAGACAGCTCCCAGCTTATGTTCCGTGCGATCAGGCGTACCGACCCTATGGATCTGGACGAGATGACGAATACGGTTTACACCTCGGAGCTTGGCCTTTTATCTTCCTCGGAGGTCATCCTTAATACGGTAAAGGACGGCGCCGGCAAGATCATTGTAACCGGCTGGGATAAAACGTATCCGGATAATACTGTTTACTCGCTGACAAAAGTGAAATCTGACTACATCCTGCAGATGAAAGTCGTTTTCCCTGAGTATACCAATGCAAATGACGAACACCAGAAAGGATATCTGACAGAATGTTACTACCGTATGTGCGGCTTTTCTGATGCCGATCCCTGGCGGACATACGATGAATATCTGAGTGAGGTTAATTAATTATGATGAAAACATGGAAATTTTTGATTTATCTGATACCTGCTACCCTTCTGCTGACATCATGTTCCGGTAAAGCTACGGAAGAGACCGCAGGCCAGGAAGTACAGGAGGCCGGAAAGAATACAGAAGCCGCTTCGAAAGAAGACGACGACGCCGAAAAAGAGACCAAGGAACCGGAGATCCTGCACTTTGTAGACGTATACCAGAATCCTTATCAGGTCGAGATCAACCCAAACGTCGAAAAGCACGATTACAAAGACGACTCCTTTGTCCACAATGGCGACCGGCTTTCCTATGAGGACGACAGCAATTATACTTACCGGCTGGGTGTGGACGTCTCCGAGCACCAGGGATATGTGGACTGGCAGACGCTAAAAAACAGCGGATTTGAGTTTGCCTTTATCCGGCTTGGCTACCGGGGCTACGGTCAGGAAGGAAGAATCTGCCTGGACCGGGAATTTCACCGGAATATCCAGAACGCGCAGGCCGCCGGTTTTGATGTGGGCGTTTACTTTTTTGCCCAGGCCGTGAATGAGGAAGAGGCGCTGGAGGAAGCAAATTTTGTCCTCCAGAATCTGGAAGGGTATACGCTGCAGCTTCCTGTCGTGTACGATCCGGAAAGCATCCTGGATGACGAAGCCCGGACAGACAATGTTTCCGGAGAGCAGTTTACCAAAAATACGGAAGTTTTCTGCTCTGCCGTAGCCGACGCCGGATATGATCCTATGATCTATGCCAATATGCTGTGGGAGGCCTTCGAGCTGGACCTGGAGGAGCTCTCGGAATATCCTCTCTGGTACGCCGACTATGAACCGGCTCCCCAGACTCCGTATCATTTCCGGTTCTGGCAGTATACGAATCAGGGGCAGGTGCCCGGGATCACGGGGAATACCGACCTGAATATAGAGATGGTGCCGAGGTGATCAGTGAGAATTCTAAAATGACTTTTGTATATACAAATCAAGCCTTGATCGCTTTTTTCGATCAAGGCTCTTTTATGTCCATTCATATTCAGTACGAGCTTTCCATGTAATATAGCGTCCTTCATCACCCTCCTTTAATCAATATAATTTCTGACATTTGAGAACCCGCAAATTCTTCTATTTCTTCAAAATCTTTGCTATAACCTGCATAAGAAATTCATCTCTTCCAAATGAAGCAAGGAAGAATTCACCAAATTCCTATTTTCTCTGTAATCATTCTCAATATTAACTTCTAAATAATCTACTAATTCTGGATATTGATTCCAAATTCCCCACTGATCTCGAAGTGTAAAATCTGTACACTGTTTTACGCTCTTAATCTTACAGTTATTGCAAGAATTACACAAACAAATATTTCCTAACAAAAGCCTTCATACACAAACTCCAACTGTTACGTATATAGTTTACTTTCTCATTTATATTTATGATGATGCATAATTAAGAACCTGTTGACACTATCTTATTTGAAAAATATTTTCAATGACGAAACACTATATTAATCGTACTCTTAACATATCCCCAGGCAATTTTTCTCGCTTTCCGTTCTACTATACTGTCCACGCAAAAAAAAGCAATAATTACACATATGCTAACCCATACCGCATTTACCAAAAGCCAAAAATAAGAGTCCAGCCTCATTGGTATTCTACCGAAGCCCCAAACAACTATTATAAAGATAATTGCGTTTGTCAGCCATCTACGATAAGTTGGCCATGCGCTACGTTTTAAAACTCTATGATTTGCAAATAGAATAATATCATTCGCACGATATAGTACTGCCGCAATTGTTCCAAACAATACGCCATATATTCCAAATTTAAATACACATACAAAAGAAACGACCAAATTAATAGCTGTCTCTAGCCATGCTCGCCACTGAGTCGATTTAAACTCTCCTGCAAAACCGATAATAAAATTAGAAGATATACGTCCGTAACTCAATAATTGATAAATCCCAAATAATACTGGCAATCTCCAATCTATATAATTTATATCTGCACCTGCTGTATATAATCTCATAAATGGCAGAATAAAAATAGACGTTATTGCATATAACGAAAAAACCAATGCCAGATAATAAGTTTCAAAAGCCTCATTCAGTTCTATGTAACGTTTCTTATCTGTATTAAATATTTGTCCCAATGCTGATTGGACACTATTGGATACGATTGTAATAATATTATTTACCATTCCGTAAATAGTAGCATACATAGAGTAGATACTAACTGTCTTTAATCCAGACACAAAGGTCAGAATTAATACATCCGTATGACTGAATACTAAAGATGATATCTGATGCATAAAGACAGCGCCTCGCTGTGAAATAGCTTTAAAATTGGGCGATACACTCAAATCCAGCCATTTATAATTTTTCTTGATATACCAACTGACATAAATCATTTTTATAAGATTAAAAATCAGATATGTCGTCTGTACCGCTACTATGCTTTTTCCATGCATCAATAAAATAATTCTTGTGACATCGGTTAATACTGTTGTAACAGTACCTAGATTTGTTGTAACATAATTTCTGTTATCAACTCTAAGTAACATATTATACTTGCCCTGAACCAGATAGCTGATTACACTGCCTGACCCTTGTAACAGTATGACTAAACAACAAGTCATGTAAGGAATTGTTGTATCTAACAAAAGAGGATATACAACACTTAATACACCTACGCATCCCGCATATATCACACCGATTTTTTTATAATAGCGATCTGTCGCTGCCAGAATATGATTAGCAGCATCATGTTCTCCTCGACCAATCGGGCCATACAACGCCACCACGGAGGCATCTCCCACTCCAACTTCCAGCAAGGCAAGGTAGACATATATTTGACGAATTGAGGATAGAAGTCCATTCACTTCGGAACCATAATTTACAATAAACAGCCTGGGAATAATAATTGCCACAACAGAAGTCAACAAATTTCCAAGTATTCCCCACACTAAGTTATTAAGACTATTTTTTTTTCTGGACATATTGTGTCACCTCAAATTTTAGCTTTTTAAATTCTATATATGAATTATGCACAAAACTTTTAATATCTACAAATCAAATCCTCCACCAGAATTTTCGAGCTCCTCCTTCCAGCTTTTCCACTCATCATCCGTACGCTCTGAGAAAATTTTATTTGATACCGGAAGTGTTTCCAACCTCTTTTTCTGCTTGTCTATATATTCATCATAGGTACACAAAATCCTATAAGTCGTATCAGATCCCCGCACAACCACTGAATTGTCTGGAATATCTCTTGAACAAATTGTTCCCGCACCGACAATCACCTTATTCCCAATGGTAACTCCCGGAAGAATTACTGAGCCATAACCAATAAAAACATCGTTTCCTATTTTAACCGGAGCTACTTTACAATAGCCTAACGACTTCTTTGTTGTTCCATCATGTGCAAGAATAGTAGTCCCTGAAATTGTTACATTATCTCCTATCGTAATCAAATGTCCAAAACAATAATCAATAGCACTGTCCGGTCCGTCAAAGTTCTTCCCTATAGTTACGCCTCTGGCTCTCCACTGCTCTTCTTTCGACAATGTCGGCGGCTTTTTTCTAATCCCCAAACTATATATTATAGATTTCAAAACTTTCTTGAGCCAACTCATATTTTTACCTTTCAACACTCGGGCTCTTTCTGTCCCACTTGCCACCATTTTCTTTGATATGCGATCTATGTTCGCTACTAAAAATCATATGGCTGCCAACCCTTTTGTTCACAATAGAATTTGCACCAACAACGCTTCCCTCTCCTATTGTTACCCCTTTCAATACCAGTACATTTGTTGCCAGCCATACATGATCTCCAACAACTACAGGCGCCGGACGATTTGCGACTTCACCTTGTTCATCTATTATCTGATGATGATCGCTGTCATAAACCACAACATTCCGTCCAATCATTACATCCTTTCCAAAAACAATTTTTTCTGCCACAATCACCGTACTATTACTGTTCATTGTAAAATATTTACAGTCAAAAACAGCATCCTTCAATATTTCAACTGTTGACCCATAAGAAATTTTACATCCGCCATAAATACTCCAGACTGCTCTCTCCCTTAAACGAAGACGCGTTTCTGCTTTCGATTTTCGCAGAAGATCACAGCCAATTTCTATATCTCCTCCACCAATATAAATCCGTGCGCCTGGCGCAATATCAATAACGGTATTCTTGTACGGAATTAATTTACTCTGATCAGTTCGAATAATTGATTTACAAAAATAATTCAAATGTAAGAACTGCAAAATATTTATTTTTTTTAAAAATCGAACTCGCTGTACAATTTTCTTTATCATTTCATGCTCCCGTTAAAATACTCTAACATTGCCCGCCATTGTTCATCATTCTGACCCTCTGCAGCATTAACATACCAAAGACTCCCTTCTGCCGTCCCATAAATTGTAATAGGAAACGAACGCCAAGGAGTTGCCGCTGTTATTTTTGTATTATTACGATATGCCATAAAAGTCAGCCACAGATCATCTGCATAGGGGCATAGTTTCTGAATCAGGTTCACATCAAAAAGCTTTTCATCCAATGTATGTGGCGGATATAATGAGCCGCTTCCCGAAAAAATCTGAATGTTGTCTGAATGTTTGAATGTCTCTTTTAACTTTGGATTTCTCCACAAAGAGGGCTTTGCTTCAAAAGATGGCTCTATTACCTGCGCTGTCATTGTACATATATCATCTGGATTTTCATTATGCATATCCAGCAATTTCTTAATTGTATCCCGGGGATAGAACATATCATCATCTGCCAAAATAATCAAATCCTCCGGATATTGCTGCATCACATAATAATACTTCTTATGACTGCGCAGGTCTTCACAAAACCGAATTGTAAGACCTCTCTCCCTCTGTCGCAGTAATGCTTCAGGTAAATCATCCATATTTTCAAACTGTGTTTTTGCTAACCACAAAATAATTGCATCAGGTTTCACACTCTGCCGCAGAAGAGTCTCAATTGTCAGCCACACTGTGCCTATACGTTTGGGGTAAGACGTCAGTGATACAACAACTTTCTGTTCTCGTGGTTTTTCTGCTAGGCCACATCGTTTTAATGGATGATTCATATACCAATTCCGAACTAGTACATTATAGAACCATTCTATCCTATCCAAAAATTTTTTTAAAAATTTTGCCGGTTCTTTTCTCTCCTCTTTGGCTTTTTTTTCTTTTCTTTTTAGATAAAAATATAATCTATAAATGAATGAATACATTTTTCTTTACCCTATATGTAATATATTCCGTATAACTCTATTTGTATATTTTATATATAATGCAAAATCCTTTTTTGTTGCTGTCCCTGTCTTTTTCAGTTCAAGATAATGTTTTTTTATCAACTCTGCTTTTTTAGTATCTATTGCATTGCCGAAACGAAGCTTTGCATAATATCCCTTTACTATATCATTATATTTTAATACATCTTTATCCGATATTCTCTCCAGTGTATGTAATAAGATCTGTTCATAATTGTATAGTTGTTGAATGATTTTTTCACTGGAATTTTGACTATGAGAATGACTTTCGGTTCTCACAAAATATTTATATACTGACTCGTCCACATATCCGGGCTCCCCATAGTACCAGCCTAACGGCAAAAGTATCTGGGCATTCTGCCCACCTGCGCCTGTATAAATTTCTCGATTCAGAATTACCTTTTCAAATGCAGCTGTTTTTACTAAATATCCGGAAAAAAATACATCTCTTACCATAAGAATATCTTCAAAAAAAGCATATCTTCCATTTTTCTTTCTTCTTTCAAAAACATCCACTATTTTATCAGGCTCGTCCTCATCTACAGCTATAGCTTTACCGTAACAGTAAACATATTCCGAATGCTTTTCCAAAAAATCAACTTTTTTCTTAATAAAATCAGGCAGAATTTCATCATCAGAATCTAACCAGGTAACATATTCACCCGTAAATAGCTTCATACCTCTATTTAAAGCTGCTGCCTGACCTGCATTTTTCTGAAATTCATAGATCAAGGTAATTCCTTTTTTATCAAACAGCGAACGATACTGATTTACTATATTTTCCGTTCGGTCAGTTGAACCATCATTTATTAGAACCACCTCTAAATTAGTATATGTTTGATTTAAAATCGAATCAAAAAAACGAGAAAGATAACTTTCTCCATTGTAACATGGTGTAACAATACTTACTAATGGTTTATTCATATTATTTTCCTAACAATTTTTTAACTTCGCAGATATTTTCCAATATAGAATAATCAATTCAGGATTCAAATTAAAAGCACCCAAGAAAAATGCATTTTCATTTGGATAACGTTTGCTCGCATATCCTTTTTTATAAATGGACCGATAACATAAGACGATATATCTCATTTTCGCCTTATCATCTAACAAACCCTTTACACGGGAATACTCCCAAATCAAAGCATGAAGATATTCGTCATAAGCTATCTCTTCAAGTTCTCTCAAATGATGTATATGATAGAATTCGATGCGTTGCTTTAATGCTGGAAGATAATCCAACTTTCCCACATGAAATTCTTTATTCATAATACTTGTTGGGTTCTGAAAATAGTAGGTCAATTTTTGTGGAATTACAGCAATTTTTTTACACCGAAATAATATTTGATGTGTGACAAAAATGTCCTCAAAAATTTTGCCCTCCGGATATTGAATTTTATCAAAAAGCTCTTTTTTATATAATTTCCCCCAAGGAGCAACATACTGTAAAGCTTTGTCGCTCCCTGAATATATACGATACAATGCGGTTTCCCCATCGATTACTTCAATAGGAATTCCGGTACAGTATGTAAACTGAAATGAATTCTCAACACCTTTTTGGAAATCACAGATTGCTAAATCTGTATCTTCCTCTACAAGTGTTTTATGCATAACTTCAATCATACCATCATATAGGTAATCATCACTGTCAACCATAAGAATATATTTTCCATTAGCATTAGCTATACCTATATTTCTTGCTCCGCTTATTCCTTTATTGACTTGATGTATAACTTTAATACGACTGTCTTTTTGAGCCCATTTATCACAGATCTCCGGACACCGATCCGGAGATCCATCATCAATAAGAATAATTTCAAGATTTCGATATGTCTGACAGACAACAGAAATAATACATCTATCTAAGTATTCTTCTGCTTTATAAATCGGTATAATAACTGTAATTAAATCCATTTACCCAATACTCCTGATTATATTCTTTATGTTTCTAGCCCTTTCTACATATTCATCCATCACTTTTTCAAGATGTCCTTTAATTTCATGTTCATGCTCAAATATCCACCTGAATGCCTCAATCAAGTTTTCCTTTTCTCTTAAATCCTGGACCGAAATCACATAATTTTTTTCTGTTCCAAACAGATCTTTGGCAATTCCCCGAGATTTAATAGAATATCCCAGCACCAAGGTTGGTACTCCCGTGGAATATGCCGCAATTGTTGCATGGGTTCTCGCACCAACAAAAAACCGACATCTGGAAATATAACCTTTTAACTGCATACAATTACAATCATCAATAAGCACTACACGGCCAGTGTTTTTAAATTTATTGTACAACTCTCTCAGGACAGTTCTATCATCATTATCCTCCCACACCACATGAGGAATCAATGCAATAGCACATTCTGTATTTTCTAAAATCCATTGCATCATATATACAAAATTATCATACACAATTCCTTTTCTGGATTCTTTCCTAATAACCAGCGGGCTTACATTAAGTCCGATAGTATTGTTTTCTACAAATCCTTCAGGTAATGGAAGATATTCTGCCGGAAGGGTAAACGCTGAATCTGGATTGAGACCAATATTAGCCAGGCCATTGTCCTTTAGCAATTGATATGTCAAAGATTCTCTTGCCGATATGTAATCGTAACGCTTCATATCTTCAATAAAAAGCGGATCATCAAAAAGCTGCTTTTCTAAAGAGCATCCCAATAAAATCGATTTACATCCCCTTTTTGAAATCAGCTCATGCAATTTAATAAATTTGGGATAATCATCATAGCAGTAAATGTCTCCTCCCACAGATATTTCTACCGCTCCCTTTTTCAAAGATTTTATACTTTTCCTATAAGGAAGAATATCCATTGGAAAATAGTTTCTGTTTTTCTTTAACTGAAAATATGCTTGTAAGAAATCAACATTAAGTTTGGAATATGCCTGCATTCCCGGCTGAATATCTGCCACTTCTTGAAGCCCATAATGAAAATCCTGTTGCGGTGCCTCGGACAATAGCTTCATCTTGTTTTCCTGCTGCATTAAAATGCATATACTGCGTACAAGCGCCTCACAGCCATGATTAGCACTGCCTCCGTGATTATAAAGGAATATTTCGCCCATTTTTCCTTAACCTCCTGTAAATCCCCCTTATCATCTTTCTGCCATTCAATAATATTAAAGCTGTATTATAACTTTTCTTTGCAACTGCTTTAAGAAGCCATCTGATAAAACCACTAAACTGCTCAGGATGAATACACTCTAAAATTTCATCACTCTTTCCAATTTTACTAAAATACCCTTTTATTCTCTTCCCACTTTCATTTGTATGAAAAAGCACAAAATAAACATATTCCCCAACTTTTCGGTCAAGTATCTTTTGATATTGTGAATATTGATTTGTCGTTACAAACCACCTTTTTATATCCAGATGTACTATAAGTTGACTGTAATAATCAATCATACTATTATTCTGATAATTTGTATCTGTCTGCAAATAAAAAAAGCTGTTTATAGGCGCAAAATATGCCTTTTGAACATATGGGTACAAATGCGCATAAAAATCTAAATCCTCTGCAAGGCTGATTTCTATGGGAAACACTGTCTTAGATTTTTCCAGCAGTTTTCTTCTTATCAGCTTATTTGAAATATAGCCAAAAAAACCATTTTCGTACTGATATTCAATAAAATTCCTACACAGCCCTTCCTGATCTGCGGTCCCTTGATATTGATTAAAAACTTCCTTTACCAATTTACCGTTTTCATCGATCATCTGAAAATTGGTGAAAAGTATGTCAACGCCAGCACTTTCTGCCAATGCTATACCTTCTGATAAATATTGAGGGTCTATAAGATCATCGCCATCTAAAAACTGTATCCACTCTCCCCGAGCATACTTTAAACCAACATTTCTCGCATTTGAAACACCGCCGTTAGGAATATTAATCAAACAAATCCTGTGATCTTTCTCTGCATATTCTTCCACAATTTGGGGGCTTTCATCTGTTGATCCGTCATTTATAATAATAACTTCATAATCATCAAACTTCTGCTGCAAAATGGATTCTAATGTTGCTGCTATGTATTTACTTTTGTTAAATAACGGAACAATGATTGATACCTTTGGCATAAAATTTCCCTTTAATCCTTTGCTTTCTTAATTCTATACAAGAGGTCTGTCTGTCTATATTTCATCAAATATAACTGTATTTTTAACTTTATACCTACCCGAGGCATTTTAAGATCCGTAAAAGAATCTCTTAATTGTCTTGTTTCTAGAATATTTCTTATTCTTCGTTTAGCTTCTAATTTCGGCAATGTTAGTTCCTGTCCAATACAATTACAAGCATAATAAATCATATGAAGCTTTAGCTGTCTGCTAAAATCAAAATCTTTTATGGAATCAAAAAAATTGTGCAGATGTTCATTCATTGTACAATATACCTTCCAAGCCCCACTCCGATAAGATGTTGTTATCGTTCCTTGATTCTGATAATAATGATAAAGGCCTTCTCCCTTCATATAATAGAATCGCTCACAACAATATCCCGCAATTGCACTGAAAATATTATCTTCCGACCAGCGTACTTTCTCATCAAAATATAAATTATTCTGGCGTAAAAAGTCTGTACGGTATAAGCAATGCCATACTGAAAGAAAGGGACCATACTCAATTTTTTCTCCCATAATTAAATTAGGAAAAATCATTCTACGTATCTGGTTCTTTTCATAAAGCCCGGCAGGTATATCCAAAGTTTTTAAATAATATGTACCATCAGCACAAATACGTTGATAATCTGACATGACAAAGTCGACATTTTCTCGTTTTGCAACACTATACATTTTTTCATACATATCTAATGCCACATCATCATCTGAGTCAACAAAACCAATGTATTGTCCCTGCGCGATTTTTACCCCCGCATTACGTGCACTGCTTAAGCCACCATTACTTTTATGTATAACCTTTATACGGCAATCTTTTTCTTGTAAACTGTCACAGATTTTTCCGCTGTTATCCGGACTTCCGTCATCCACCAAAATGATCTCTATGTCTCTCAAAGTCTGATTTGTCAAACTGTCCACACAGCGTTTCAAATATTTTTCAACTTTATATACCGGAACTATTATACTAACTAACGGCATATTTCCTTCTTTCTCCTTAATATAATTAGATTTTCTTCTTTTAGTTTCTTGTGTATGAACAATTCACTTTATTACTTTCAAGTATTTTCCCTTTTCCCCAATCGAGCAACATCCTACCAGTATCTATGCCGAATGATCTGTAAAGTTTTGAATTCTAAATCAACTCTTTTCAATCATTTTATATATTTTATTTATTTCTGAATAATTAGAATAATCTCTTTCCTTACAATTTCTAATCAGATCTTCCATCTTTTCTTTATTTCTAATTAATGTAGCAATTCCATCAGCACACTCTTGATTATCAATCGGTACAATAATACCATCTACTCCTGCCTTTAATTGGCTAATAGCAGTGGTATATGACGTGATAATCACTGGTTTGCCTAACATTTGCGCTTCTCTAACAGTAACTGATTTTCCTTCATATCGAGAAGGTTGAATATATATATCACATTCTTTAATATAAGGATAAGGATTTTCCCTCTTTCCCAAGATAATAACGAAATTCTGCATTTGATTTTCTTCAATTTTCTTTCTGATCAATTCTTCGTCTGGTCCAAATCCAATTATATACCAGCGGACATTTATACCCTTTTTTAATAACAATTTACACAGGGATGGTATACTATCAAAATTTTTTTGATAACAAAATCGTCCAATAGATAGCAACCGCACGTTTCGTTCTGGCATCTCCTCTGTTGCATCAAATTTTTCAGCCTGTCTTCTGATTAATTGTTCCGGCAATATATTTTCAATCAAAACAATTTTCTTCTTTAAACTAGGAAACACCCTGACAAAACTATCTGTAACGGCATCTGATATTGATATAATATTATCATATGCTCCCCACATTCTTTCTTCTGAAGAGATATCAACTGCTACTCTCGAATAATCGGTATGTATCCAGGCAATCTTCTTTTTAGCTTGAACTTTATTAGCCACAATATAATGTGGTGTCAAAAAACTGATAGCTAAATCATACTCTTCATTCGCCTGAATCCTTGGCATAAATTTAAATGTGTATTTATGACTATATTCAAGCGCTACTGCACTTTCGGTACAACTGTTTTTTTTATCAAAGCATATTGCCTTTATTTTTCCAAACAGACGTGCTAGTGTAAGTAGCACATGACCTTCTTTCAAAGTCTGTACCATTGGTCTTGCTAAAACTGTATATGCTGGAATCTCTGGTAATAGTCTTACGCCTTCTGGAATATCTGTAAGTAATTCTCCTTCATGTCTTAACAAAAACAAATCAACCTGATAATTTTCATAGTCAAGGGCTTCCAACAAACCAATTAAGCTGCGTTCCGCCCCTCCTAATTCCAGAGCGTGTGAAACAATTAATATTTTCTTTTTCATCTTTTAAATTTCCTGAAACAATCAACTCCAAAAATTCTGTGAAACGGTTTTGTAATCTTACTGCGCAAAATTGTCTTCTTATCCAACCAGCATTTTGAATACCAATGAATTGAAATGGTATTATCCGTTTTTTTAAGTATTCCAGTTTGATCATCATATGGATTCAAGTAATCAACTGGTAAAATTTCTGCTCCTGCTACATTTTGTCGTTTCCCATTTAATTGCAATCCTAAAGGTGTAAGGGCCTCTGTATTTAATGCCGGACATACTACTGTAGGATATGATCCGTCGTCATTTTCTTTTAAGTTCATGTAAACCTCTACCATCGCATTGATGGTTCTGTGGTTTGCTTCTGCCCCAAATCCCAAGCCCGTTGCAATATTTTTATCATTCTCAAATCCATAAAACGCTTCCGCATTTAAGAATTCATCTGGTCTTTTCAGCAATTCTACATCTGTGTCAAAGTAAATTCCACCATTTTGCTTTATAATCAGAAGCCTGGCAAAGTCACTTAGAAAGGCCCACTTTTTATTATCATAGCACCATTGAAGATATGGGTGCTGCTTTAAATCAAAATTATATTCATTCCATTCGATTATTTCATAATCCGAACAATATCTTTTCCAACTCTCTATACATTTTCTTACTAATTTATTTTTTTCATTATTGCCAAACCAGCAATAGTGTATTTTTTTTGGAATCATAAGTTCTCCTTAGCTCACCATTTTTTAACTGATTTTTTATGGATAAAAATATATAGCCTTTCAGGAATAACTCCTTTTATCAAATGCTTAATAAAATCTAATACCACATACCTATACATATACCAAGGGAACCCAAATAATCTAAAACCCACATATGTAACATATACGCCATTCATTCGGGACCTAAGACTTCTCCGCCGAACTGCATTTATATCATCACGCATTTTATACAAGGGTTCACTTAAATTGTATCCTATATAACCTTTTGAATATAATTTGTACCACAAATTCACGTCTTCGAAGCGAAGCATTCTCTTATCTACCGTATATCCTTTTACATCTAAATATGCTTTTTTCCGAATCATGCATGGCGCATGGCAAAATACCGGACTATGCTTAATAAAATCCTTTTTTTGTGGTTTCTCGATCGAATAACTACGTCCCCAATCTCCATTTTCGTCAAAAAAAATCATAGGTGTACTTACAATTGCATATTCAGGATGAGTGTCCAAAAAATCTGCTTCCTTTTCCAAACGTTTGGGTAATGAAATATCATCTCCATCCATTCTAGCGACATATTCTCCAGTAGCTACTTTCAAACATTTATTAAGTGTATAATTCAGACCCTTATTTACAGAATTTTTCAGCAAAATCATTTTATCACTAAACTGTTTCGTGTATTTCTCTGCCACACTATATGTAGCATCTGTGGAACCGTCATCACACATAATTAATTCCCATTCCTGATACGTCTGTCCTAGAATTGATTCTATTGCTTCGGATAAAGTGGCTTCGCAATTATATATTCCCATAATTATTGATACTTTGTTCATTATTTTTCCTCTTTATTTCCAAGTTCTCAATATATTCATAACCTTAAGCAGAAAAACAAGAAGTAGAGAACATCTAAATCTACACAATATGAAGAAGAATTTCCAATAAACGGGACAATATGTAATCTCCAGCCTCCAAAATGCTTTTCGATATATCTTCTTCATAAGTATCTCTGCAATTCTTTTTCTAATGCTTAACAGTGAATCCTTGGCAATTACCTCATTTAAACCAAGCCCAATCATCCCACAGGCAATCCTATTATAAAAAGCTTTACAGTACAGCTCTGGCGTATCTTCCTGTTTTATGCAACTATAAATTTCTTGATACATTTTATCCCATTTATTACATAAATCAGGTTTATATTTCATAGTTATAGATTGTTGATTGGTTTTCCTATAATGATAAAAACATTTATTAATATAAGTGATACTGTTACAATGTCTCAAGGCATATATATTAAATACTGTATCCTCATTTGTACCAATTTCCCGCTCGCTAACAAATTTACCTTTTCTTATAGTTTCGTATTTATATAATTTCATACAAATAGTCCCAAAATTATCTAGTTTTTCGGGATGGTTCAGTTCAGTTCCTATTGGTCCAATCAATCTTCTAAATATTTTTTCTTTGGATTCCTTGCAATCATATACAAAATCCTTTTCAAAAAGTGGATTTTCTATACTGTTATCACCATATTCTCTTATATAGCCAAACATCACACAATCAGAATGATTCACAAGTGCAACTGTTACACATTGTTCAACGGTATTAACATCCAGCCAATCATCACCGTCAACAACCATTACATATTCTCCTACTGCTGTTTCTATACCGGCCTTTCGTGCGGATGTTAACCCTCCATTTTCTTTATGTATAGTAATAATCCTTTTGTCAGCTTCAGCAAACTGATCACATAATTCACCAGAATGGTCGATAGAACCATCATCAACCAAAATAATCTGCAAGTTTTCATATGTTTGAGAAACTAAACTTTCTATACATTGTTTCAAATACTCTTCAATATTATAAATTGGAACAATAATCGATACACAAGGCTGCTTTATTATATTTTCCATTCCTTATAATCTCCTTTTTATAAGTTCTAAAAGATATAGAAACGTTCCTTTTAGACCAAATTCCAAGTCAGATGTACCTGATAATAATAAAAAGCAATATAAAATAATATCATCAAAATGACTATAATTGTCTGCGACTTTTTTGTGAACATACTTTTTATTAACCATGGTATAAGGCAATACCCATATAACGAAAAATATATAGGCAGTCTTCCTATAAAAATGCCACTGGTAAACATAGATATAATATACAGACCACTAGAAGCTATCGACATATTGGTACAAATATTCGCAACAGAATCATCTTCGCTTCGTATATATCTGAGCCCTATTAATGATAACACTGCCGGAACACTATATACCAAAACACGTAGTACATTTGTACCATCATCCTGCCAAGATTCCCAATCTGAAACCACATTTTCATATTGTGTATCTTGTAACATTGAATCTAAAATATCAGTAAATCTATCCACAAATAAAACTGCAATGACTACTGCTATAATAAATAGAATCGTTTTTTTATTCCACGCTTTTCCCTGAACGATAAAGACAAAAGGTATCACAAGTAATGCACTCTGATGAAATAAAGATGCAAACAATATAACTAATATTGCTTTTAAATACTTTTTCTCTATAATAAATGGCAACGCTGCAATTGTTATAGTAACTGCAGTAAACTGTCTCATTCCATTAAAAATCCATGAAATAAAATCTGTAGAAGCAATGAATAAAAAAAAGCTAATCAAAAAGGATATAGAATATTTTCTGTAAATTCTAAACAGGAAAAAGCATTGGATTGCCGCAACAATAATAAAGTACAAAGCTTCTCTATTCTTAATAACAGTTTTTATTATTATAGATGCAACATAAAACCCTTGATCTTTTGTAATATTTGACATATAACTAGTAATTCCGGCTAGAGATAACGGCATACTCTGAAATGTTTGCCGATAAGATAGCGTATCACCCACATCGCCTCTAAATCCAGCCCAAATCACCAATGGTGCCACCGCCACAACGGCAAAAAGCGGAGTCACCCTCCGCACTTTTTCACCATTCACAAATTCAGTTCTATATATCCATTCTGGAGCCATTACAGCAAGCGCCCCTAATACTCCAACCCATATTAATATCAGGATATATCCGTTTGAAAGCATATCTTTTCTCCTACCAACTGTCTGTAATCTTTACCGCCTATTATCTCTGCCGTCTGTTCAACAATCTTCTTCTTGTCAAACATCTCTTCCATGCGTTTCCTCGCACATCTCCCCATCATATCCCGTTCTTCCACGCCCTTATCAGCCATCTGCTTCATCTTCTCATAGAGCATATCCGCATTCTTCACTTCGCACAGATAACCACTCTTTCCATCTTCCACAGCCTCCCGGCATCCCGGGATATCACTTGTAATAACCGGTCTTCCCATTGCCGAAGCCTCCAAAAGCACGTTGCTCATGCCTTCATGATAAGACGGAAGAACAACACAGTCTGCCATTGTATAATATGGCCTTGTCTCCTCTTGAAATCCGTGAAATACTGCAATGTTATCTCCCACCATTTTTTTTACTGCGTCTTTATATTCATCTTCAAAAAATCCAACAATATCAAGCACTACCCTATCGCCGTACTCAGCATGAAGTTTCCGCATAGCATCAAAAAGTTCATCGATCCCTTTTTCTTTCATAATGCGTCCGAGGTACAAAAAATGAATACTCCTATCTGATTTTCCGCTGACAGAAAAAGGCTGATAACTGAAGTGTGCCAGGTTTACGCCTGCCCCGTTTAGAACAACAATTTTATTCCGTGCAACAAGTTTCCTATCAAGGAACTCCTGTGCATTTTTACTGTTCTCAAAAAGCACCGCTTTTACTTTTCGAAATGCCGTCTTATATAGAAGCCCTACAAATTGTGACAAAAGCTTTTTCTGGAACGCCGTTCCCAGTCCCTGCACATTCGCATAATAGGGAATCTTCTGATGACTGCAGACCAGACCCGCATAAATATTGGGCTTGATAGAATATGTAATCACTTTATCTGGTTTCTCATTTTTAATCAGTTTATGATAGAACTGCAGCAGCTTAAAATCTGTTACAGGATTTATCCCTCTGCGATCTACTTCTGTCTCAATACATCTGCAGCCCATCTCGGCAAACTCATCTTCATGACCAACGAACGGCATACTCAAAGTTACATCATATTCTTCCAGAAGTTTTTCAATGAACTCTTTGCGGAATTGATAAAGCATATAGGAATGGTTCGTAATGATTAATACTTTTTTACTCACTTCCCTTTGCCTCCATCTTCCCTGTGCCGCCTTCCACGACTCCATCGCTGGTCAGCACCACACCAACCGTCCGAACCAGGCAAAAAATATCCTCCACTGGTCCTACATGCTGGGTATAAATTCCATCATACCTGGCCTTCACATCGATAGGCAGTTCGTCCCGTCCCATCACCTGGGCCAATCCTGTAATTCCCGGCCGTACAAAGCCTGCACCGTATTTATCCCGCTCTGCCATCAGATCCTTCTGATTATAAAGTGCCGGCCTGGGGCCGATCAGGTTCATGTCTCCTTTCAGCACATTGAAAAGCTGCGGCAGCTCATCCAGTGATGTCTTCCGTAGAAAATGCCCTGCTTTTGTGATAAACGCATCCGGGTTCTTTAGCATATGCGTCGGCATGTCTTTCGGCGTGTCCGTATACATCGTGCGGAATTTATATATTGTGAAGTATACTGGTGTCCCATCATTTCTCGACTTCGCTATACGTTCCTGTTTGAAAAGGATTGGAAAACCACTGTCCAGTACAATCCATATGCAAAGAACTAGAAAAACAGGTGACAGGACAATAATCCCCAGCAGTGCACAGACAAAGCTAAGCACTCTCTGTGTCTTCATATATAGTTTCTGGAATAATGTAAATTGAGGATAATACAGCTTTGCAGCCTTCTTCACGCTCTGCTTCATTGTCCTATTCCCTCTCCATTCTCTTGATACTCCGGCACCAGCTCCCTGATCTCCGCCCGGATATCCTTGCTTTCATCATAGGCATGCCGGATCAGGTCCGCGATCTTCTGGCTGGTTGCCTCCACATCAATCCTGCCCATCTGTGCCACGAAGATCCTCTCATTGTCAGTCTCGATCAAGTTCTTCTCATCGATCAGCAATTCCTCGTACAGCTTTTCTCCGGGACGTAAGCCGGTAAATTCAATCTTGATATCCTCCCCCGGCACATGGCCGCTTAAGCGGATCATCTTCTTTGCCAGATCCACGATCTTCACCGGCTCGCCCATGTCCAGGATAAAGATCTCTCCGCCGTTTGCGTAGGCGCTGCACTGGAGCACCAGGTTCACGGCCTCTGGAATCGTCATAAAGTAACGGATGATATCCGGATGGGTTACTGTCACTGGCCCTCCGGCCTTGATCTGCTGGCGGAAAATCGGGATTACGCTGCCGTTGCTTCCCAGCACATTTCCAAAACGCACTGCTGTATATTCGGTACTGGAGATCTCGGAGAAGACCTCCATCACCATCTCGCAGATCCGCTTGGAGGCCCCCATTACATTAGTAGGCCGTACCGCTTTGTCCGTGGAGATCAGGACCATCTTCTGCACATGGTACTTATTTGCGGCGCTTGCCACATTATAAGTGCCCTTTACATTATTTTTGATCGCCTCGTCCGGGCTGTCCTCCATCAGCGGTACATGCTTATGCGCCGCCGCGTGATACACAATGTCCGGATGATAGGTCTCAAAAATGTCGTCTATTCGGTGCTTATCTCTCACTGACGCTATAAGTACAACGAGATTTAAATCCGGATGCTTTTTCTTAAGCTCCAGCTGGATATCATATACATTATTTTCATAGATATCCAAGATGATCAGAAGCTTCGGCCCGTGAAGCGCCACCTGCCGGCAGATCTCGCTGCCGATGGACCCTCCGCCCCCGGTTACCAGGATAACCTTACCCTTGAGATAGCTGCCGATTTTCTCCATATACAGCTCCACCGGTTCTCTTCCCAGCAGATCCTCTATGCTGACGTCCCTCAGCATAGATACGTCTACCTCCTGATTGACCATCTGGTAGATTCCAGGCAGGATCTTGATCTTGCAGGCTGTCTTCTGGCAGATCTCCAGGAGCTCTCTCTGATCCTGATCCTTCAATGTCGGGATTGCGATAATGATTTCTTCAATACTATATTTCTTTGCCATCTCAGGAATGTCTTCTTTTTTCCCGACGATGGGGATTCCCTGCAGATAGGTTCCGACCTTCTGCGGGTCATCATCTATGATACATGGGATTTTTCGGTTTAAATGCTTGCTGTTTTTCATTTCCCGCACCAGCATATATCCGGCGGCTCCTGCTCCTATCACCATCGTCACTACTGGTTTTGTCTTCCAGATCACTTCATGATTCCGATATGCGATTCTTAAAAACCGATAAGAAAACCGAGGTACTATTATACATACAGACAGCAGCATGACATAAATGAAAATATAGCTTCTCGGAACCGGAAGATCTAATATCTGCATCCCCAGATACTGCAGCAGTGAGGATAACCCGATCGCTATGATCGCATTTTTAAGCTCCTCCAGACTGGCAAAACGCCACAGGCTGGTATACAGCCGGCACAGAGCGTTGATCAGGATTGTGCAGCCCACATTGATCCACATATACTTCCGCACAGACTCCCAGAAGATCGGGTCAATATTGGCAAAACTAAAGTCTACCCGGAGCCAGAGTGCCCCGACCATACAGCCGATAATTAAAATACCATCCAGGAGCAGTAACGCCATGCCTTTGATAAAGGCCTCCCTGTTCCCGTAAAACCTTCGTATATTAACCCTCATAACAATCCCTCTGTACCTTAAAAATAATGTTTCTAATAAAGCAGCTCCTGGATATAATCCTTATTTGCCTCCAGGTCTATATTCAAAACCGACATTTCCTCATAGGTGCCGAATTCATAAGTGCCTTCCGTCGGGATCGCCGCCTGCTGCGTCTTCAGATTGTCGACGCTTAAAACATCCGTCGCCATCTCATACAGCTCTGTCACGCTCATGTTTGTGGATACCTGCGTCATACAGAACTGGATCAGAGAGAGCAGTGTGGATGGATCATTTCTCTGTTCTAATACTTTATTATAGATGCCGTAAATGACATCTCTCTGCCGTTCGGTTCTTCCGAAGTCATTGTCCAGGCTCCGGTTCCTTGCATGTGCCAGTGCCTGGGATCCGGTCAGAGTAACATTTCCTGCCACAATATCGGGCATGCCGTTTTCACGGTAATATGCCGCCTCTTCCTCTGTCAGCATCACCTGGATGCCTCCCAGCTGGTCTATGATCTCTACCAGATTTTCAAAATTAATGATCACATAGTCCTGCACATCCAGACCGAACTGTTGATTGATCGTGTTGATCGTCAGACCCACGCCGCCGTAAGCAAAGGTGTGGCCCAGCTTGCTCTGTCCGTGACCGTCGATCTCCACCAGTGAATCACGAAGGAAGGAAAGAACAGTGGCTTTCCCTTCTGCCTTATTAAAGGAAGCCAGGATCATGGTGTCCGAACGTCCCAGCTCCGCATTCGGATCCCGGGAATCAGAGCCTACCAGCAGGACATTGATCACGTCCTTGTTTTTCTGGTCTTCTCTGGCAATCTGCACTTCATCCGCATTGGGATCTACGTCGTCCGCATCCACGATCCCTACATTATCCTTATTCAGATTCCACAAAAGCACACCCAGCGACATCGCCATAACCAGGAAACACAGGATCAGCAGGCACAGGATTGTCGAGACCACCTTATGCCTCTTCATCCAGTTCCATAAGCCTTTTCCTTTTGCTTTTGTCTTTGCTTTTCTCATTGGTGCTTCCTCCTACTCTTTGATCACACGTCCGGCTTCATCCTCTGTCTGCCCCGTGCCTTTCAGCTTTCCGTAATGAGAATACCTGCCGTAGCGGCCATATCTTCCATAGCGGCCATACCCATAGCCGTATCCATATCCATAGCGGCTGGATTTCTGATTCACGTCATCATTGAAAATGTATCCAAGCAGGTTGACATTTCTTGCCGTCAGCGTCTCAATCCCGCTTCGGATCTTATTGACCTTGGTATAATCACAGCGGATCACATACAGAACAAAATCCACATATTTTCCCAGCAAAGATGCATCCGCCAGAAGGTCTGCAGGCGCCGTGTCCAGGATCACATAATCCGCTCTCATCCGCAGAGTCTCGATCAGGTTATCCATCTTCCGGGATCCAAGAAGCGCCGCGTCTCCGGCATTTGGCTTCCCGCCATATAACACTTCCATCTCCGCATCCGTTCCCGGGATCTGGAAAATGGTCAGTGCACGCTGCAGGGAAACTTTGCCTCTAAGGACCGCCCCGATCCCGGGATGCTTTCCCTGATCCTTCAACACCTCTGCCACTGACGGGTTTCTGGGGTCACAGTCTGCCAGGATAACGGATTTTCCCTGCTTGGCAATGGCAAGCGCCAGATTGACCGCAGTCGTAGTCTTTCCTTCTCCCGGAACAGAACTGGTCACCATGATCACACCGCCGTTCTCAGATTCCGCCTCCCGCATAACCCGGACCCTGAGTCTCCTGACAGCCTCTTCATAGGCCGGAGAGATCCGGTCGTTCAGCAGGGTAAGATTGTTATACTCTTCTTTTTTCCGCTTCTTCATCCTGACATGAGGAAGACTCCCCAGATCATGAAGATTGATGTGCTTGTTCAGCTGTTCTTTCGTCCTTACGGTCCGCTTCAGGAACACATACAGGCACAGGATCAGTGCGCTGATGATCATTCCCTGCAGCGCGCCCCGCTTATAGGACCCCCGGATCACGACCTCCCGCTGGGTGTCCGACGGGATTCCCGTCTCATCCAGGATCTGCAGATTCGTCTCTCCAAATATGTATTCCGCTACTTCCGGATAGTTCTTGATCACAGACTGCAATACGTTATAAGCCATCTGCGGGTCGTCGGAAGATACGGATATGGTCAGCATATTCATGCCCTCTTCCGCTTCCACCTCAATCTGCCCCGGAAGCGACTTTAAACCCATATCATTTAGCACCACATCCTCCAGGACACCGCTGGTCAGAATGTAGGGAAAGATCGCCGCCATCTCCTGTGCGGACTCGATATTGGTATAGGATCCTCCCGGCGTCGTGACGGATACGGTTGCCGATGCCACATACTGCGGCGTATAGGAAAAGCTTGTGGAAAAGTAGGACCGCGCTGTACACACGATCACAATGATCACCAGCACAAACCACAGCCTTTTAAACCCATTCCAGAAGGCCGCCACCAGATTCATGATATCTATTTTTTCTATCTCTGGACTTGTTTTCTTTTCTGTTGCTTCTACATTCTCACTCATTGTTCACTTTCCTTATGCTTCTTCCCATAATTTCCATATTCCCCGTAACGGCTGCTGTAACGTCCCACGGTAGAGCTTACCACCCGGCCAAAGGACTGTACGCCGTTCATGACCACGCCCAGGATCCGGGTATCCTGCGCCCGGAACTTGTCGATCATGGTATTGATGTCCTCTGCGTAGATAAAATTCTGACGCTCCACAAACAGCACCGCATCCGTGCACTGTCCCCACAGCTCCGCATCTCCCAGCACCGCTGTCGGCGGTGTGTCCACGATCACGTAATCTGCCGCTTCTTTGCACCGGCGCATGAACTTCGCCGTCACCTCATTCTGCAGGATATCCGTGGAGGAGGAATAGCAGTTCCGTCCGCCCACCACATAAAGCCGCGGAACAGAAGTCTTCATAAACAGGTTAAATTCTTTCTTCTCCCGCTTCAGAAATTCTCCAAGCTCATTTTCCTCCTTGGGATGGAGCCCGAAGATCAGAAACTGTGACGGACGTTTCAGGTCCCCGTCGATCAAAACGACACGGTAATCCTTCTCCGCAAGGCTGATGGCCAGGTTTGCCGCCACCGTTGATTTACCTTCATTCTCAGAAACACTGGTCACCGCCAGCGTCTTCCATCCTTCCCTTTCCATCCGGTACTCCACACGGGCCGAGAACTTCCGGAAGCTCTCCACAAATCCAAAGCCAGCCAGCGGATCGTTGATCAAAAGTCCCTTCTTTTTCCGTCTCAAAAGCTCGCGGATCGATTTATATTTGATTTCATAGGAAATAGCTCCCATGCTTCTTGCATCCAGCTTTTCCTGTATATCCTCCTCTGTCTTCAGTGTATCTTTCATGAAGGAAAGCACACCGAACAGCGCCGCAAATGCTGCCAGGGCCGCCACAAACACTTTCTTCATCACACTTCCAGTATTCATCGGATTATCTGGTGAAAACGGAATGGACGGCTCCTCCAGGATATTGAGGACAATGTCTCCCACCGTATAATAGGAAATACTGGAATAATTATCCAGGATCCCTTCCATGATATCGAAGGACTCCGATGGCGAAGCCGCCGTCACTGTCAGCTCCAGAAGGTTGGTCTCTCCTGCAATATTAGCCTGGATGTCCGCATCAATAGAATCCACGCCCAGCTTCTCACAGAGGATATCCTGCATCGCCGTACTTTCAATGATCTTCTGGAAGGTTGCCGTCGTTGAATTAGCGCTTCCCAGAGACGAATAAGAAGCAGTTGTTCCCCTGGAAGACACCACAAAGGTTGTAGACGTGGTGTACTGTGGCACATAACGGATTCCCACAAAAACGTATGAAAGCATTGCTGCCGCCAGCGCTCCCAAGAGAATCGCCCACCAGTTGATCAGGATATCATGTACCAGCGTAAACGGCTCTATTTTGTAATTTTCCAAGGTCCGACCGGTTGTCTTTTCCATGATATCACCTCACCACCACTGCTAATTTCGTCGTTGCCGTCACCCCTGCTGCCGATGTAAACTGGTAATCCACATTGTATGTCCCTGCTGTCGCCCAGTCTACATCTCCCGATATGCTCACATTTTCTCTGGCCCCCGGCAGGGAAGCCGCATCCGGATCCGTGAAAAGGTACTCAGCCCCGTTTCTTTCAAATCCCGTCAGAAGACCTGCCAGATCCACCTGCTCTCCCACATTGGTATATACGATGTACTGGGAAAGCAGTGGATAATATTTATCCCTCTCACTGCTGTCAGAGGAATCTGTCACCGTCAGCGTCAGCGGAACCGAGCAGGTATCCCCCGCACTGTTGCTGACCTGCACTGTTACCGGATATTCCCCCGCCTGCTGGATATAGATGCTGTCATTAAATGTGGCCCGGATCTGCGAGGTCAGATCGCCGTCCAGGCAGTCCTCCACGCTCATATTTTCTGTCAGGTTTACATCCGCCATATCCTCCAGGCTGTACCGAAGAGGCGCTGTAAGCAGGATCTGCGGAGAAGTATAATCTGTGTATTCCAGCGTCCTTTGAAGCGTTGCCGCCTGCCCCGCCTTGTCAAACACCGCATAGGTGATGGTACGCTTTCCAGGCTCTGTGAAATTAGACATGGAAGACACCCGGATCTGATCCGTCAGATCGCCGTCCTCATTGTCTGATGCCTTTACTCCGCTAAGAAGCGCCTCATCGATTTCTTCATCCTCCACGCTGACTGACACTGTATCCGAATCACAGCTGATCTCCGGCGGCGTATGGTCCTCCGCCAGTCTGCTGATCACGTTATATCCAACGAATGATATCCCGGACAGGATAAAAAGCGCCACGATCGCTATCCTAAGCCTTCTCACTGTACATACTCCTTCCAGTTATGGTTTCTTCAAACGGAATCCGCCGGAATTGGATCGGTTTTACTCCGTTACAGATATTCCGGGGATTTTTTTCAAATAAAATATCCAGATACTCCTCTGCGTACTCCTCACGCAGATACTCATACGCATCCGCCATACAGGTGGTCCTGCGCTCCGGACTGTGAGCATCGCTGGCGATCACCGTCACCAGGTTATGGTTCAGAAGGTCAAACGCCGTCTTCTGGGCGCCCCGGCCGAATTTTCCAAGAAAGCTGCCCTTATTGACCTGTATTTCATAGCCTCTTCGTTTCCACCGGTATACAATAGCCGGATCATCCTGAACAAAGGCGTACCGCTCCACATGTGCGATCATAGGAATCGCCCGGACTTCTTTGACTTTTCTAAGGATCCGGTCTGCAAATCCCGGATCTTCTCCAAAGTCAAATTCCATCAGCACATATCTGGTCCGGTTCACCGGAAAAATCTGCCCTTCTGTCAGAAGCCTGGGGAGCTCTTCGGTGGCAAACACCTCCATCCCGGCAAGGATGGTAATCCCCGGCTCCTCCCGCTGCAGGATTTCTTTTGTCTTTAGAAACGTTCTGCAATATTCATTTCCGAAATAGTTGTCATACATTCCCGGAATATTGCAGTGCGGCGTTGCCACGATCACATTCGTTCCGTTCCTGTATGCCAGAGATGCCATCTCTATACTGTCATAGATATCCGCGGCGCCGTCATCCAGCCCGGGAAGTATGTGTGTATGTATATCAATCATACCGATCCCTTTATCTCTATCTCTTTATAAGTTACAACTTACAATTATACCACGTTTTTCCTTTTCTGGGAACTCTCTTTCCTGTGAAAGATCCCCGATATCTTTCCATACCACCAGGCGGTAAATCTTCTTGCCGGAATGATGCGGATCCATACATGCTCAAAAAACTCCCACCAGAAATCTCCCGGCTCCAGAATGCGTCCTTTTCGCTTTACCCGGACGATCCTGGCAAAGATCTGTTCCCGCCTTAACGGGCCCTCGATCTGGGTCTGGGCGTCCCCCACCATATAATAGCCTTCCGGCCTCACCTTCCAGATGCGGTGCATCACGTACTGGCCACTGTCCCTCTGGTAGAACACCATGTCCCCTCTTTTCAGCTCTTCCTCCGGCCTGGTGAAATAGATGTAGTCCCGACGATGACACAAAAAAGGCGACATGCTGCTGCCCGCGATCTGCATGGAAACGACCCTGCCCTCTTCCGCCAGTTCCCG
Source organism: Merdimonas faecis (assembly GCF_001754075.1). Lineage (GTDB taxonomy): Bacteria > Bacillota > Clostridia > Lachnospirales > Lachnospiraceae > Merdimonas > Merdimonas faecis. The sequence continues at coordinate 147,156 of NZ_MIEH01000006.1, forward strand.
AAGGACAGATACATATGCATTTGTATCCACTATCTTCTCAACCATACTCCGGCCTCTTCTATATCAAAAATCTTTCTATTATCCCATCGCTTAGAAATCCATAGCCATACGGCTGGACTCTTCTTCACTGAGTTCGGTCACCTTTGTCTCCATGACTCTATAAGTTCTTTGACAAAGATTCAGCACGCTGGGCCGATGGGTAGTTACGATACAGGTTTTGTTCGGGTGCTGCTTTACAATATTCCGAAGCACCGTACGCTCTGTCGTCACATCCAGCGCCGAAGTGGCCTCATCCAGCAAAAGCACCGGTGCGTCCCGGAGCACGGCTCTGGCAATGGCGATCCTCTGCGCCTGTCCTTCTGACAGGCCCCGGCCTCTCTCTCCAAGATTACTGTTGATGGTATCCGGCATCTTGGACACGAAATCCCAGGCACAGGAAATTTTCAGTGCCTCGATGATCTCCTCGTCCGTGGCGTCCTCTTTTACCATCCGCATGTTTTCTGCAATCGTCCCGGAGATAATGGTGTTTCCCTGGGGCACATAAGCAAACAGATGCCTGGTCTCCGCATTCATTTCAATTGCGGTCCCGTCTGCGGCGCATAAGCTCACCCCTCCGTCCTGCGGACGGACAAGCCCCAGGATCAGACGGATCATGGTAGTCTTGCCCTCGCCGGAAGGCCCTACCAACGCCACGATCTCTCCCGGATTGGCCTCAAACGCCGAGTCCGTGATCACCCTGGTCCCCTCCACATAGGAGAAATCCACTCCCTCCATCTGTACCCGGAATCCCTGGGAGGCATGCTTGTCCATATCGCCGCTCTCGGGAATATGTACCTCTCTGGGAAGCTGCACCAGCTCACGGATCCGGTGTGCGGAAACCGAGCTGTTCAGGAAAGACGGGATGATAGACACCACATTGCTGAACGCAGAGGACAGCTTGCTCCTCTGCTGCAGGAACAAAGTCATCGTTCCATAAGTAATATCATTTGTCCACAGCCGGAACAGACAGTACCCGAACGCCAGGAACTGCACCAGCGTTCCCATCACAGACATCAGGATATTGGTCTTGATGGTAAACATATTATATTTCAGGCTGATATCACGGAATTTTCCCTGCCACCAGCGCATCTTCTTACTGTAATGAGGCGCGATCCCGAAGGATTTGATGGTATCAAAATTGTAAATAGCCTCTACCTCAAAGGTCATAAGCTCGGAGCTCATTTCCCGGACCTTCTTGCTGTAGTCCCGCTGCTTCCGGATCATAAATCTGGACATCAGGAGCATAAACGGCGCGCTGCCGAGCGCAATGACCGCCATGATCCAGTCATAGTGCAGGATCACGAAAAAAGTGGCGATAAAGTTATAGACTGCAATAATAATGGTCGGAAGCCAGCTGATGGCATTGCTGCTGACCGTGCCGATATCTCCATTGAAACGGTTCAGGATATCTCCATTGGAATACTGGTTCAGTGCCAGCCAGTCCGCATCCACGATCTTATCAAAGATATCCGCCTGAATATCATTGTTGATATCAATGCTGAGCTTGGCCGTGATCCGGCTGATCACGCTGCCGAATACCAGGCTGAACACGGTACTTCCCACCATGATAGCCACCATGACCCAGAGTCTGCTGGAGTCGTGGCCGGTAATGATGTCGATCATATACTTGCTGGCCACGCTGCTGACCAGTCCCATAGAGGTGCTGAAGATACCAAGAATAATATAGAATACGATGGCGCCTTTATACCTGGCGCTATACGTGAAAATCCACTTCCAGTCGTCGATGATCTCTCCGAAGGTTCCGTCCTTCCACCTGGATATGAGGATGTCCAGAGATTCAAAGGCCGGATTCTTGTGCTGGTCCTGATTTTCTTCGTCCATGTTATCTTCCTCCTTTGCCTGTCGGTATAATCCCTGCGCAGCAGGGAGGGCTGGCCTGCCGGCCCGGATCGCACTTTGTGCGATCATTATACTCTGCTCATACAACCTCGTCAAGCATCCAGGCTCTGCAAAGCCTCCTCCAGACACTCTACCGCCTCCTCGGATATAGTGCAGCCCAGATGGATGACCGGCACACTCCCCAGGAAGTCTTCAATCAGATCCATGGTGTGCAGATGATCCTGCATATTCCATTTGTTGACCGTGATCTGGCTGTACAAAAGAGGAAATGCCTGTCCCGGCTTAAGCTTCTCTGCCCGGTTTTCCTTTGCCTGGCTCAGCATGACAACTGCCTTTATGGGAATCGCCTCATTATGACATACCTCGGATGTCCCGCATACCGGCCATCCCTGGGCGATCCACCTGCCTTCCTTTTTACCCAGCAGGGACCGGTCCCCGTTCACAGTCCTGCTGCCCCGGTACTTCTCCCAAAGCCCCGCCTGGGTGGTCTTTCCCGTCTCTGAAGGAGCGGAAAATAAGATAGCCTCTCCCCGGTACTCCACATAAGCACAGTGCAGGACCATCTGATCCTTCCTCACCAGCCTCCGCTCTAATGCCAGCAGGGACGTAAACAGAGGATCAATGTGCAGATCCCGGAGTTCATCCTGCATCAGAAGGATCTCCGCCCGATTCGCACTCGTCTCCCGGTAGCAGGCATAAGGATCCGGCCTTCCCTTCACGCCGATCAGGCGGCTCTCCAATAGCTGGCTGTCTCCCTCTGCCTGACGCTGGAACACCAGAAGATCCGGTCGTCTCGCCACAATCTTCCCATCCGGCTCCGGCAGATGGTCTGAAACCTCTATATGATATGTATACTCAGGAGCTTTTACGGTCCCGCTCTCTTCCAACTGTCCAGACTCCCGCTGCCCCGGCGCTCTTGAGCCACTCTCAAACTTCATGAAATTTTCCGGCGGCGTCACCTCCGCCGGGCAGCAAAGGCGAAATGTAAAATCACCGATCTGAAATAGCTTGTCCATGCTGTATCTTCTCCCACTCTTCCCGCAAGATTCTCAAAGACTCACCTGCATAACGGCACATATAATCCGGTACGCCGTCATAGCTGCCTGTCTCCAACAGTGCGCTGGCCGCACATGTACGGCACAGATGTCTCAAATGACACGTGCTGCACTGCGCGTTCAACAGAATCTTCTGCGTCTCCTCCACAATATACTTCCACGCGCTCTCAAAACCGACCTCAAACACGGAGACAGCCGGTTCGCTCAAGATCACACAGGGGCGCATCTCTCCCTGCCAGTTGATCGTAAACGAGCACTGCCCCGCCATACAGGACATATGTCCCGGCTCAGCTTCAGCGTGTTCCGGATGATCAGCTCTATAGACCGACTGCTGTACATATTGAGGGAACAGCTCCGACCCCATCTCCCTTTTCAGTGCATGGATCCTGGCTCTCGCCGCCTCCTCCGGATTTAAACGGGACTGCATATTATAAGGCAGATCACGCTCCCTGGTAGCAGGCATCATATAAGTGTCCACCCGGACAGGGATATCCAGCTCTTCTCCGATATCCAGCAGTTTATCAAGGTCATCCTGATTCGCCCGGGCCAGGCTTCCGCCCACCTTCACATCCACCCCCTGCTCCCGTAAAAGCCGGATTCCCCGCAGGGTCTTCTCATATCCTCCAGGGTAATGGCAAAGATTTGCATAAGTCTCTTCGTCCGTACCATAAAGAGTAATATTCACTCTTCTTGGTTTATATTTTCCAAAAAACGCAGCCAGATCTTCATCGATCAGCGTGCCGTTGGTATTGATGGTGATGATCATCCCCATCTTACGCAGTTCCAGATAAAGTCTTCTAAAATCAGGATACAGGAACGGTTCTCCTCCTGTCAATAACAAGAACAGGACTCCCGCATCCTTCATCTGCCTTCCGATCTCCAGCCATTCGTCTACTGTGCGCAGTCTTCCCTGCCACTCCATCTCTTCCCGGCTCAGCCGGATATAGCACATATCACAGTTCATGTTGCAGAGAGGCAGCAACTCAATACTGCCGTTTGCCGGGGTGAGTGTGCGCTTGGCCTGGTCGAGAAGCATGCGCTCCACGGTAGTGGCGCCTTCTAAAGGTTCCATAGGTGTTGTCTCCTTTCGGGTAACGTGAAAATAGACCGGAGGTTATCCGGTCTATTTTGATTATATGGTTAAGCATTATGATCTAGTTGTCTCCCAAGAGTCCATATCAAGATTTTTAGTTGCATGATAATCTTTTACATACGGGCCCATAAACCACCCCATTTCAAGCCAAACAATTACACCTTCTCCATCATCCTGCCTGCCATTATCATTATAATCCACAAATCCATCATAGAAATCATTTATCGCTGAAGTAACGTGTTTATCTTCACACGGTTTATACCCACCAAGCCGATCTCTGCCAATATCCGCATGAACTCCATCTACAGCATTGTCCCTATTGGGATAATAGTAAAGTGTTCCTCCAGGCGCATTACATTCAAAATAATATTCCACTCCACTATCCCCACAAGCCGCTACATACTCATTCGCCTCAAACTTTTGCACTTCTGTAAGAGGTCTTCTCCATACTTTCCTCTCCATTTTTACTCCTCCTTCAATAAACCATACTGTAAATATTCTCTTATAAAATCTTTTATGCCTTGCTCCATCTCGCCATCTGGATCGGAATACTCTTTTCTCGCCTCAGCAATCACATCCTCCGCCGATCTTGGCTCCTGGAACAATTTCCACAGAAAACTGCAGGTTTCATTCAGCGATATCACACTGTTCTCAAACACTCCCGCCTCTCCTACAGGCACCAGCACGGATTCACCTGCCACTTCCCGCAGAAGAAAGTTCGGATTTGCTCTAAAGACCCTGACATTCTCCTCTTTTGTTCCTTCCGGAAGATGCTCCTGAGTTTCGGAACTGGAGAGTGTCACGGATGACTTTTCATCTCTCTCCAATATGCTTTTATTCCTCCCCTTTTATCTCATTATACCTATACGTTAATATCATATCATAATTGTCCCTATTGTCAATGGCATTTTTCACAAATTTATCACAGAATATTCACACTTTTGCCGAAACAGTTCTCCCCACTCTTTTCTCCCACCGAATCCCTCATTCCGGACATTAAACTGCAAAACGGAATTTCGTTCAAAGGTAAGAATAGAATCATGTCGAAAGCTGTAGATGGATAAGACTGTATATGATATAATCCCGTTGTTTCTTTATGATCTTACTCAAAATTCAGATGAAGACGGCTATAATATTGTCATGGAATATCTGGACTCTGATTATATGAGAATAAAAACGCTGCATGATAAGATTGGAAAATCCGCAACCAGCGACTTGATCAAAAAGAGACAGGGGGAAGATGATAGTTATGCACTCCGGGAAATTGTGGAGGTACTCTCATTTGGTCATTTTATTGATTTATACCAGCTATACTATCAGAAATATCCGTCAAAAGAATATTTCAGCAGTTATCTTTGGTCACTAAAGTTCCTGCGCAATGCAGCTGCACATAATAATTGCCTGCTGAATAGTCTAAAAGCACCTTATAATATAACACTCCATAAAAATAGGGATATCCAATTTCAAGTATCAAAAATAAAGAGTATCTCTGAGAAAAGTCGAGACACTTGGATGCAAAATCCGGTAATACACGATTTTGTCATTCTTGTTTATGTTTATCTAAACGTAGTAAAAAGTGAAGGAATTAAACAAAATGGAATTCGTCAATTAAAATGGCTATTCGAAGAAAAAATGCCTCGCCACAAAGAATACTTTGACAAAAATTTAAGCATAAAAGAATGTTACCATTTTACCCACAAAGTGGTAAACATCTTTTGCAACAAATACCGCAAATAAGAGTTGACAGATATATCTATACCTCATACAATAGTTACGAAGATCAAAAAACTTATATGGTTTTTCCGAGGAGCTGATGCCTGCATTGGTTCCTTATTTTTTGTATTTTCATACATGAAAGAATATGCTCTGTCACGGAATTTATATTATGGTATACGTTTCTTTCGATATAAAATTAGCCAATGGCTTCTTTCCTCTTCTACAGCTTCTGACCTCCTGCAAATTCAGGGATATCCTCTACGATTCCTCTTATATGCAACTCACGAAGGAAACCATACACATCCCGCCTTGCAGTTTCTTCATTCACCTCAAATTCCTGAAGTATCTTCTCTACGATTTCCTCAAGGTCTGACGCTGTATCTACCTGTTTCCATATATATGCAGCCGTCTCTGTCAGCCGGATCATTCCATTCAATTTCTGGGATGCCATCCCCGCAGGGATTAATAACGGCTCTCCTGCTATCTCTCTTAATACATATTCCTTATTTGTCTTCATCTTTTCTCCTTAAACCAGCATTTGCTTCATAAAGTAACCGCACATATTCTTTGGCGTACCTGCAAAGATACTCCGGTAAACCATCGTATTTCCCGGTCTCCAGCCAGGCGCTCGCCACACATGTCTTGCACACAGGGCGCAGCCGGCACTTGACACATTTTGTATGCAGACGAAATTTCTTTGCCCCTCCTGACATCTTTTCCCAGGCAGCATCAAATCCTATCTCAAATACTGGAGCCGACGGCTCTTCTATGGTGACACAGGGACGCATTTCTCCCTGCCAGTTCACTGAGAAGGAACAGTTCCCCGCCATACAGGTCATGCCATCCGGATAAACATCAGGGCCATTTTCTATCTGTGCAATTTTTCTTTGTACATAGAAAGAAAATTGTTCTTCTCCAAGCTCTGTTTTGACTGTTTCAAGTTCTGCGGCAGCCGCCGCTTCCGGCGCCAGCCTGGACTGCTGTTCAATAGCCAGCCCTCTCTCCCGTATCCCCGGCAGCATGTAAGTATCCATATGTACCGGTATTTCAAGCTCCCGTCCGATCTGATAGATCCGCTCTATATCCTTGCAATTCTCCTTTGTTACACTGCCATTGATCTTGACATCCACACCACGTTCTTTTAGAAGCCGGATTCCCCGCATTGTTCTCTCGAAACCTCCCGGGTAATGACAGAGCTCCTCATAAGCCCTCTCATCCGCTCCATAAAGCGTGATATTAATCCTCCTCGGCTTTTCTTTCCCGAAAAAATCCGCCCATTTCTCATCAAGAAGTGTACCGTTAGTGTTGATTGTCAAAACCATACCCCTCCGCTTCAATTCCAGATACAGTATTTGAAAATCAGGGAATAAAAGAGGCTCCCCGCCAGTCAAAAGTAAGAAAAGCACACCCGCTTTCCGCATCTCTTCTCCCAGCCCGATCCATTCTTCCGCAGTGCGATCCCGTCTGATGTAGCACATATCACAGTTCATATTGCAGAGAGGGAGGATCTCAAGGGTGCCGTTAACGGGGCGCTGTGCGGCAGCGGCTTTTTGCAGTATAACCTTTTCCAGAGTTGTTGCCTCTGTTTGAAAAAGCTCCATCTCAAACTTCTCCTTTAAAAAAGAGAACCGACACATTATCGATTCTCCCTCTAATCCTTTGTACTTTTACATTTAAGTGTATCATAGCCGTTATATTAAGAGCGATTGGGATGCCCTTCCGCAGTTGCGGTCACAGTACCCCTGTGATGCCATGTCCGGCTTCCGGAGGATGTTGTCCAGTATATTTCCTGCCCTATATATACTTCCGAAGCTGATATTGATCCAGTAAACTCTCCGGTAAGTTCATTATAACCTGTATATATGGCACACTCCAAGGTACCCAAACCATCTGTTCCGGTCTCTACCATTGCCTCACCAATGTTATTATTATCATGATCATAGATAACCTGATTGGAGGAATTGCCACAGTGGTCACTGGCATGTGAATGACCTTAGACCTTGTGGCGGAGTACGGAGCGCCCCGACAGTATATTTATACCGCCAGATTTCTTGAATCATTCCCATTGCACTTCCGTCTTCTATCTGCTATGATACTCCTACAGACAGCAGTTACGCACGGCACTGCCGCCATATATCACATATATTTTCTATTTCTTATTTTTATCCTTCATGTCACGCTGACATGTTCTGCACATTTTTCTGTCCATTCGGACGATATTCTAACAAACAAATCCCAAAAACATTTGCAAAATCAGGCATTCTGCTGTCAGTAGAGCATTTTTTATGCTATGATATTTATATATGGAGACAGTCCTGTGCCGCCGGAAACGGAGGTCACATTGCTGCCAAATGAAACCCGCCGGAATCATGATCTCGCCCACCTGGAGGATCTTGCCTTAAAGTCCGCCGCCGACTACTTCGGCGCCGAACTCCTCCACTGGCTTGGGATTCCCGGAAAGATGATCCGTTCCTCTCCCACCGAGATCGTGGAACTGGAAACCAGACACATGTACGAGGATTTTCTCTTTGAGCTGGAAGACGGCACCTGGTGTCACTTTGAATTCGAAAGCAACGCCATCACTCCGGAAGACTTAAAGCGCTTCCGGGAATACGAGGCGACCACCGCCAGACGGGTAAACGCCCCGGTCATCACTTATGTGATATGCTCCTCAAAAGCCAGCCGTCTGCTGGATCATATCACGGAAGGAATCAACACCTATCGAGTGAAGGTAATCCGGCTGAAAGACCACGACCAGAAAAAGCTGCTTGATTCCCTAAAAGAAAAAGCATCCTCGGGACTAGACCGGACAGATATCATTCCGCTTCTTCTGTCTCCGCTTATGGCAGAGTCAGACAATCGAAAGACATGTATTCTGCAGGGAATCCGCATACTAAAGATAACAGAAGAGAAACATATTTTCTCTCAGAATGAAATACGAAAGATGGAAGCCATTCTATACGCTTTCGCACTTAAATTTTTTAGAGGCATGAATTTAGCCACAATAAAGGAGGAGATTGCCATGACAGAACTTGGACAAATGATCTGGGACGATGCTCTCGCAGAGGGCCAGGCACAGGGACTTGCCAAAGGACTTGCACAGGGCCAGGCGCAGGGACAACAGCAGGCTTCGGAACGCTACAGTAAATTAATCCTGATTCTGGATAAGGAAAAGAAAAATGACCTGATCATCAAAGTTGCCTCTGATCCGGATTTTCGCGAAGAACTATACCGCAAATATGGCATTTGATTTTGGCCGAGAAAAAGGCGCAGCCTCTTCATATGCTGCGCCTGTCATTTGGCGAAAGAAACCGAAAAGACTGCATCTTACAGGGAATCCGCATACTAAAGATAACAGAAGAGAAACATATTTTCTCTCAGAATGAAATACGAAAGATGGAAGCCATTCTATATGCTTTCGCACTTAAATTTTTTAGAGGCATGAATTTAGCCACAATAAAGGAGGAGATTGCCATGACAGAACTTGGACAAATGATCTGGGACGATGCTCTCGCACAGGGCCTCGCAGAGGGCCAGGCGCAGGGACTTGCCAAGGGACTTGCACAGGGGCAGGCCCAGGGACAACAGCAGGCTTCGGAGCGCTACAGTAAATTAATTCTGATTCTGGATAAGGAAAAGAAAAATGACCTGATCATCAAAGTTGCCTCTGATCCGGATTTTCGCGAAGAACTATACCGCAAATATGGCATTTGATTTTGGCCGAGAAAAAGGCGCAGCCTCTTCATGTGCTGCGCCTTTTCCTGATTTTTCTTCTATATGATCTTATACTTTTTCAGCAAATCCACTCTCCGGCTCCCGATCTCAATGCTTGCTTTTGCGTAATTCCCTTTGCTCTGCCTTGTTTCCTTCAGGTATTTCCCAATCCTTGACAGATAGGCCACCGGCAGAAGAAACCTGTGCTTTTTCAGATAGCTGTAGTTTCTTTCCATATATCTCCGGTCCGGGAAAAGAGACTGCAGGACAGACGCTTTGGCCTTCTTTCCTCTTTTGCTCTCGCTGACCGCCTGTAATGTGATATTGCTGCTGTGCTTTCTGCTCATGCTGGAATCTCCGAACACGCCTCCCTCCAGGATATCCTCCAGAAGCTCCGTCCCGTCTGTCTTCAGCTGGCTCCAGCTGTCGGGATAACCGGCCTTTCCCGGATCAAACTCCATGTATTTTTCTCCGATATCAAAAAGGGCGGCGGCAAATACATCCGCATGGATGCTCCTGCATTTTTCCAGCACCGCTTCCCAGTCTATCTCTTTTCCATATACACCCGCATAAATGACGATATCACATACCTGACGGATCCCGAATCCGCTGTGAAGGAAATGTTTGAATGCATGCAGGATAAGATACAGTAGGTGATCCGTGTGGCAAAGTGTATAGACCGGGATTCCCTGTATCTCTTTCTGGATCTTCCGCACAAAGGCGTCTTTGAAAAAGTCATTAAGGCTTCCATAGGCATCCGACTCTGAGGAAAACAGCTCTTTATGAAGCTCAATATGCAGCGCCCCGCCCGCCTTATAATACGGCACTTCTCCTTCTTTCTCGGGATCCTTATCCGGCTCTGCCGGAAGCATCTGGTTTTCTGCAAAAATGCGGCTGCATTCCGGAAACTGCTCCGCAGGGATCAGTATATCTTCATCTCCGGACGCCCGATAATCCGGCTCCCGGTACAGGCTCCGGCATACCAGCCCCTTCACCACCAGAGGCGTCAGTCCCGCCTCTGCCAGCTTTTGATATAGCTGCAGAAACTCTCCGGTCTTCCGGCTTTGCATCATGACCTGCCGGATCACCTGCCCTTTGACTGCCAACACAAGCCCCTCAGGGCAGGTCCGGAAAGCCGGACAGCTATAGACTGCGTCATAGACCATCGGCAGGATCTGGTGGTGCTGGCTAAGCCGGAAGAATTCTGCCCACTCTTCCGCATCCAGCCCGTCCTCCCAGACTGCCTTTCTTCCTTTCAGGAAGCAGCAGAGAGCTTCCATCATTTTCTCACTTATTCTCCCAGGCATCTTTTTACCTCTTATCGTCGCATAATCCTACTATCTGCTATAAGTTCTTTTATTTCCTTTTACATGGTAAAATTTCCCAGGCCATACGTCAAGAGATAATCTCATCATTTTTATTGAATTGTTAAAACCGCGATCTCCGGAGGATTGTTGAACCGGGGGAGCTTTTCATGATGCGTTCCCAGGCCGCTGGTCACAAACATCCGGATCTTATCCTTCTGATACATTCCATGGATATATTCCGGGAACCAGCCCTGATCCCCGCCGTAAAGCCCGCCCAGAAACGGAATGACCACCTGGCCGCCGTGGTTGTGTCCGCTGACCACCAGATCCACGTCCCAGACCTTGCTCGCATCTCCAAAGATGAAGCTGTCCGGGCGGTGGGCCAGCATGATCTTTAAGTTGTCCGTGTCCTGAAACTCCTGCAGGAAGGAAAGGGTATCCGACGGCGCCGCAGATGCGTCGTTATTGCCATTTAAGCCAAAAGCATAGTCATACATGCCGCCAATCCTGACCTTGTTCCCATTCACCTCTATATCCACATATGTTTTATCCAGCACGACTGCTCCTGCCGCTTCCAGTTCTCCGGTCAGCTCCGGATGTCCGTTTTCCATATAGCCAAGCTCGTGGTTCCCCAGCGCATAGTAGACCGGCGCCGTATCTTTTAACTGCCCGATCAGCTCCAGCGGAACCAACGCATCTTCCGATGCCTCGTTAAGCATATCCCCGTCCATAAGAATGAGATCCGGCTGAATCTCTTCTATTTTCTCTGCCAACCTCCAATTATCCGCTCCAAACTCATGGTCGTGAAGATCCGAGATCACCACCGCCGTGACGGCTTCTCTGCATTTCCCGGTATCTACTGAAAACTCATTCACCGCCAGATAATTATAGGATACAAAAACACTTCCGGCCACATAGACGATAAGCACAATGATGATAATAGCAATGACTTTCTTCACTTTATTTTCTCCCCATATCAGCTTCCAAAAGTTTATTTGACTATTATATACGCTTTCTCATTCTTTTATCAAGAAAAACCAGAACAATCTGGCAAATGATCAAAAGTCCGGACAGACTGCCTCTTTTCTATTGACTGTTTTGCTCGCCGGTGCTTATAATGACTACATAAGTAAGATTAAGGAGGACATCATGGAAAAATTACCGCAGATCTCAGCCGCAGAATATGAGATTATGAAGATTATCTGGGAGAGTTCTCCGATCAGCACCAACGATGTGTGTGAACGAGTTCCGGAAGACCATCAGTGGAGCAGCAAAACAGTCCACACGCTTTTATCCCGGCTGACAGCCAAGCAGGTCATTGCCTATGAACAGCGGGGGCGGATGTATTATTACTATCCCCTGATCTCACAGGAAAGCTATCTGTGCCAGGAAAGCCACCTCTTTTTAAACCGGTTTTACAACGGTCAGGCCTCTGCGCTGCTGTCTTCTCTTTTATCCGGCTCCGAATTATCAGATGATGATCTGGAAGAAATGCACCGCCTGATCGATTCCAAACTGGGCGGAGGTGAAGTGCTTTGACTTTTCCCATTCATTTTCTTCTGTGCAATATTGTGCTCACCGGTTTTCTGGGCCTGGTGCTGCTTTTTAGAACCGTCTTCCGCAGGCATGTGACCGCAGACAGCCGACGCCGCATCTGGTATATCTGGATGCTGGCGCTGGTCCTTCCTCTGGTGCCGGAACAGCTTTTCGATCCGGCCGGGCTTATTTATAAAATCCGGGATCTTCTTCCCTCTGCTTCTTCTGTGTCCGGTATTCCTGCGGAAACAAATGACACCGCCATTGCCTCCATGCAGCTGGGGCTGTCGGATTTTGCCTCATCACTGGACGGCAGCACGGCTCTGCCTTTGAGCACATTTCTTGCCGCCTTCTGGGGCATCGGATGTGCGGTCACTTTCTTATGCTTTATCATCCAGATTTATAAGATCTATATGCTTAAAAATTCGGCCCGCCGTATCACCCCCGAACAGGAACCGGATCTTTATGCTCTTTATTCCTCATGCATGCGAAAGGCCGGTGTCCGTCGCCAGGTGGATCTGTACACATCCTGCCGCATTGAAAGCCCTGCCTCCTGCGGGATTCTCCGTCCCACAATCTTCATTCCGGAGGATCTGGACATTCTGCTGTCCGCTGATGATATCCGCTTTATTTTTCTGCATGAGCTGCAGCATCTGAAGCACAAAGATGCCATCCTCAATGGCTTAAGCTGTATCCTCCAGATCCTGTACTGGTTTCATCCCCTGATCCGCTACAGCTTTACCGTCATGCGCCGGGACTGCGAGATTGCCTGTGACCATGCTGTAATCCGCACGGCAGGCAGGGAGCAGGCCGCAAGCTACGGACACATGCTGATCCGCTATGCCGGGAGCCTGCGGGATCATGCATTTCTCTCTCCGCTCTCCAGCCTGGGCCAAGACAAATCCGCTGCACTACGGCGGATAAAAGAGATTGCGGAGTACAGACCGGATACCAGGTCCCGGAAATGCAGGAGCATTGTCATTTTACTCCTGACAGCACTGCTTCTTTTGGCGGCAAGCCCGTTTCTGTCAGTCTATGCTTTCCCTGACAATACGTTTGATCTTTCTGATCTTTCCGCCAAACAGCTGGAGCAAATAGATCTCTCCGCCTGTTTTGCAGAAACGCAGGGCTCCTTTGTCTTATATGATGTAACGAAAGACCAGTGGCAGATATACAATGAAAAGTTGAGTACCCGCCGTGTATCCCCGGATTCTACTTTTAAAATATACAGCGGCCTTTTTGCTCTGGAAGAGGGACTTATTACGCCGGAGTCCTCCGGACGGGAATGGAACGGAACCGCATATCCCTTTGAATCCTGGAATCAGGATCAGACTCTTGCCACTGCCATGCAGAATTCTGTAAACTGGTATTTCCAGGATCTGGATCAGCAGATGGGGATTTCAGCTTTATATTCCTACTATTGTCAGGTCTCCTTTGGGAACTGTGATCTCTCTTCCGGCACAGATCACTACTGGGCGGAGGCTTCTCTGAAAATTTCTCCGGCAGAACAGGTTCTCCTTTTATCCGGACTGCTCCAGAACAGATGGGGATTTGATGAAGAAAATATCCAGGCTGTCAAAAACGCCTTGTTTATTGCAGATACTCCTCTTGGAAAGCTTTACGGCAAAACCGGCACGGGCCTTGAAAACGGAAAAAATGTAAATGGCTGGTTCGTAGGTTTTCTGGAAAACGAAGGACATGTCCGCTGCTTTGCCACGAATATCCGGGATACGGACGGTGCGGACGGCACTGCCGCAGCAGAGATCACCCTGGAAGTTTTAAATTCCCTATAAAAATCAGGATAAGACTCCGCCGCATCCCTTCCACGAAATTCAGGATGCGGCGGAGTCTTATTTACGTCTACCTTTTATTCTTCTATACCTTGATCTTTTCTGCAACTTCGTATCCAAGGACCAGTCTTATGTCCTGCACTCCTATGATCACACTGTCCCGGCACTGCTGGATCACCCTGATCGTGCTGCCCTCTTCCACATGACGGCTATGCAGGAAATCGAGCACATCCGGCAGACCGAACATCCATTTAATGGTGTAAGACTCTCCTTGTCTCGCATTTGACAACGCCTGCATGATATCCCTCCTTTTTCTAATTTTAGAAAACAGATACAGGGTTAGTCAATCGCAATCTTTGTTGCATAAAACAAATCCTATCCAATATGCTCCGCCAGGTAAAACCCTGCGGCCACTCCCACCAGACAGAGCACCATACTCAGGACCATGTAGGCCGCCGCAGTCTTATAATGTCCCCGGTTCAAAAGGTCGTATGTCTCCAGTGAAAACGTAGAAAACGTTGTAAAACCGCCGCATACGCCGGTTTTCAGGAAAAGCGCCAGCTGTTCATGGCCCCCGCGGCGGGCCGCCACTCCTGCAATGCAGCCGATCGCTGCCGCGCCAAGCACGTTTGTGATCAGCGTGAGCGCAGGAAATAGTCCTTTATAAGGCAGAAGACTGATCGCATAGCGAAGCGCTGCTCCAAGCGCACCGCCGGCTCCCACATACAAGAATCCTGCCATGCCTATTTCCTCCCTCTTGCCTCTTTATAAATCTGGTACATATCCTCTTGATCCAGCTTTTTGATACAGCCAATGGTACGTTTCCCGAAATGACTGCATTTCTCGGCCAGCTCCCGCATCTGTTCTTCCGTAAGTTCAATTCCCATATCCCCGATGCAGACCGGCATATCAAGAGCGCGGTAAAAATCCTCCATCGCTTCGATCCCTTTCTGTGCCGTTTTAAGCTTTTCCGCCTCTGGCTTTACTCCCATCACATTCACCGCAAATTTCGCAAACCGCTCAGGCGCAGCGTCCATTACATAGCGCGCCCAGCTTCCCCAGACCGCTGCAAGTCCTGCTCCGTGAGCCACGTCAAACATTCCGCCCAGCTCATGTTCCAGCTGATGGCTTGCCCAGTCTCCGCCGCCGGTTCCACATCCGGTCAGGCCGTTGTGCGAAAGACTTCCGGCCCACATCACCTCTGCCCTGGCCTGATAGTTGTCCGGCTCATTCATCAGGATCTTTGCATTTTTCATCACCGTCCGAAGCAGATGCTCACTAATGCCGTCTGTCATTTCCATATTTTCGCTATGGTTGAAATAACGCTCCATCGTATGCATCATAATGTCCACACATCCGCTGGCAGTCTGATATTTCGGCAGCGTCATGGTAAGCTCCGGGTTCATCACGGCAAACCTCGCCCGGGCATAGTTGCTGCTATATCCCCGTTTCAGCCAGCCTTCCTCTTTCGTGATCACGGATGAATCGCTCATCTCGGATCCTGCCGCCGCAATCGTCAGCACGACGCCGATCGGGAGGCAGGCTTTCGCCGTACGTCTCTTGTCATAAAAGTCCCACACATCCCCTTCATTTGCCACGCCATATCCAATCGCCTTGGCAGAGTCTATGACGCTTCCGCCGCCCACGGCCAGAATGAAATCAACCTGCTCTTTCCGGGCAAGCCGGATACCCTCATACACGAGAGAAAGTCTGGGATTTGGCACCACCCCTCCCAGGGAAACATAAGAAATCCCAACCGCATCAAGCGACCGGTATATCCGTTCCAGCAGGCCGCTTCTTACCACGCTCCCGCCGCCATAATGGACCAGCACTTTTTTACACCCCTGCTCCGCTGCCAGCTGTCCCGTCTGCTCTTCTGCCCCTCTGCCAAAGATGATTTTTGTCGGTGTATAATACTGAAAATTTTCCATCTGTCCTCTCCTTCCTCTTTCTGTCTCCTTTTACAGCAACTCTTTTTCTCTTGCTTTCAGATCATAGTAAAACATATACTGCTGCATCACTCCCGCACATCCCTGATATCTCGTAAAAGGAAATCCTTCTGGGTAATGGAGCTCCAGTGCCTTTTTAATATGCGTATCCACAGGAAATGCATCCATCTGATGCAGGGCAAACAGGCAGATACAGTCTGCTACCTTGCCGCCGATTCCCGGAAGGCGCATAAGCTCTGCTCTGGCATCCTCATAGGCCATGCCTTTTAGCTTTTCCAGATCAAAATCTCCTTCCGCAGCCATCCTTGCCGTACCACAGATATATTTACTCCGGTATCCCAGCTTTAACTCCCGTAATTCCTCTTCCGACACGCCTGCCAGCGCCTCGGCATCTGGAAATGTATCGTAAAAGCCTCCCTCCGGAGTTTCTTTTCTCCTGCCATATTTTTCGCACAATGCCCGGATCAGTCCCTTAATACGGGGAATATTATTCTGCTGGGAAATAATAAATGTAATGATCATCTCCCATACGTCCTGCCTCAGGATCCGAATCCCCTGTCCAAACCTGGCCGCGGCTTTCAGGTATTCATCTGCTTCGTCAATTCGCCTGGCATAATCGGCATAAGACGCAGAAAGGTCAAAATATTTTTTCCATACCTCTTCGTACTCTTCCTTTGAACAGTGTAATATCGTTCTCCCCGTCTCTTCCGGCTGCCCCTGTTCTATGACCTCGATTTTCAGATACCTGCCGCCTGCCAGAAGTTCATATGTATTTTCCGATACCAGATCCATCCGGAAACACTGCCCGGATTCACAGACCTGGGGGATTGAAAAGTAGTTATTATCAATCGTTACCATGCTCTTCATACATCGCCAGCTTCTTCTTAAGCTCCGCGATTTCCTGCTCCTGCTCGGAAATCTTTTTATCCTTTTGAGACGCCTCTTCCGTTTTCCTGGCCAGCGTCTTTTCCGCTTCCTGTTTTGCTTCTTCCCGCTCCTTCCTTAATGCATCGATCTCCTCCTGCATTTCATCAATCATTAACTGTACCGTATTCCGGTCCAATTCACGTAACTCCTCCGAGAACATCCCCATCACCCTTTCCACATTCCGGCACAGCTCATAAATTTCCTGGTAGGGTTTTCCAAACTCCGGATACTGGTCAAGTAATGCCTCTATCGCTTCCGGATCATCTACGCTTAGGAATGTGAGCCATGCGTCCAGCTTGTTTCTAATACCTTTATTGTGCAGAAGATCCTGAAAGATGTCAAGGCAGACATAACAGAATTCCTGCAGAAGCTCAATCTCCGCGCCAGTGTCAGATACTTGGGTAAAATGGTGGATACATTCCTCCTTAAATCTCCGAAAGCTTTCCGGACTCTGTTCAAAAAATACGATTGTATATACTTTATGGATATCGCGGTAGCTAAACGCCCTTCCCCTTTCTCCCCGTACGCGTTTATACTGGCGAAGGAGGAGATCCGCCGAATAACAGGCGCTTCTTTGGCCTGAAAATTTATAACCGATCTTCTGCACCTCCACATTTGCAATACTATGATCCTCCAGCTCTACCACGATATCCATAATAACCAGAGAGCTTTCGTCCGCAATCCGTGTGGAATCATTGGGAAGTACTTGTAAAATCTTCACCTGCTGCCTTAGGATAAGAGACAATAATTCATTCAGGCGCTCTGGTGCATTTTCTGGGTTTAGGATTTCTTTGAAAAATGAATCATACAGGATTTTGACACCCCTGTTTCCGGAACAAAAATCCAGAAATTCTTCCTGCTGTCCAGCTTTGAAATAATTCTTCCAGCCGCAAATTTCTCCTTATAATGAGACGGACTTCTTCTTTCGACCGAATAATCGGAAAATGAGATTTTAAAGATTTCTTCACAGACAGATTCCCCCTTTTTAGAAATATAGAATTGAAAATAAATTGGAAAATAAAACGAAATTGTTAAAACGCTTCCAATTACAGAAGCAAAGAAACTTAAGAACCGGTTTTCACCGGATAGATAATTATAACATAGCATATCCCTAAAAGGAAAGCAATCCAAATCGAGTAGGAGGGAGTGAT
>NZ_MIEH01000060.1 GCF_001754075.1 Merdimonas faecis
CTAGTATAAATGTTTTTAATTAACTCGACTATATAATCAACCTATGATATAATCTCTATACATTAACTATGGAGGGCAATATCATGGGAAGAAAAGCAACAACAATAACACTTACTCCAGAGGAACGGTCTTATCTTGAATTACAGACACGTTCTCGTACCATTCAGGCACAGACTGTTTGCAGAGCTCGGATCCTTTTATTGAAAGCGGATGGTGAACCGATTGATGTAATCGCTGATAAAGTTGGTATCAACCGATGCAGCGTTATGCTTTGCTTAAAAAAGTTTAAGGAGGGCGGCGTTGAAAATGCCCTCTCTGATGCTCCCGGCCGTGGCCGCAATGCTGAAATCACAGATACCGAAAAGGCGTGGATTATTAACATTGCATGTCAGAAACCTGTAGATCTTGGTTATTCCGCTGAAGTATGGACCAGAGCCCTTCTAACAAAACATATCCATCAGTTTGCAGAAGAAGCCGGTCATATACGTCTTTCAACCATAAGTCAGTCAAAGGTTCGCACAATACTTGAAGAAGCCGAAATTAAGCCGAATAAGATCACGTATTACTGCGAAAACCGCGATCCTGACTTTGATCAGAAGATGCATAACGTCCTTCTGGTTTATAAGCAGTTGTCGCTTCAGTTTGACGAAAATGGACAATTATTGCCTTTTCCTGAGAATGAACAGGTAACTCATGTACTCTCCTATGATGAGAAACCAGGCATACAGGCCATTGCCAATATAACGGAGGATCTTCCGCCGGATGAAAATCACAAAACAATCAGCAGAGACTATGAATACAAACGTCTTGGAACTATTTCCCTGCTTGCCGGGATCGACCTGCAAACAGGAGAGGCGATTCCACTTGTGAGGGATCGGCATAGCAGCAAAGAGTATATAGAGTTCCTTCAGCTACTGGATTCCAAGTATCCTAAAGAGGATAAAATCCGATTAGTATTAGATAATCTCCAGGTGCATACCTCCCAAGAAACGAGAAAATATCTGGCTGGTGTTCCCGGAAGATTTGAGTTTGTATTCACTCCGAAGCATGGTTCCTGGCTAAATCTTGTAGAAGGATTTTTCAGCAAACTCACCCGTCAGTCGTTAAAAGGCATTCGTGTAAAAACGAAAAGTGAGCTGGTGGAGCGAATATATAAATATTTTGAAGAGATCAATGATACCCCTGTTGTCTATCACTGGAAATATCGACTTGATGAAATCAATCCGAATGAAGAAGCACAGGTTGAAACATTGTCTCTTGAAAAGTCGAGTTAATTAGTGACAACTATACTAG
>NZ_MIEH01000061.1 GCF_001754075.1 Merdimonas faecis
GTATCACAACTGAAAACAATGATATCTGAACAGACTGAGCTGATCAAATCTCTCCGTCTTATTATTGACGAAAAATCCAGTCACGAGAAAGCGCTGCAGGAACAGGTAGATTATCTGACCAAAAAGCTTTTCGGCTCATCCAGTGAAAAAAGATCCGATGACATTCCGGGACAACAGAATCTCTTCGATGAAGCGGAAATGGAACAAGCTTCCTCTTTGCCGGAAGAAGAGACCGTGATCCGGGAGCATACCCGTAAAAAGAAGGCAACCCATGAGGAGCTTTTCAAAGGCCTGAAGGTTGAAAAAGTAGTGATCCCTCTTCCGGAAGAAGACCAGATCTGCCCGGTCTGCGGCACGCAGATGATCCTGATCGGCGAGGAGTATGTCCGCCGGGAACTGGAATTCATTCCTGCCACCTGTAAAGTGATCGAATACTACAGCCAGAGTTACGGATGCCCAGCCTGCAAGGAAGGACTCGGCGATACGGAAAAGCCTGTGATCGTAAAGTCTCAGGT
>NZ_MIEH01000062.1 GCF_001754075.1 Merdimonas faecis
ATCTTGACATCCCCCTGACCGGTGAGTAATGTCACCTTTCCTTCGGGACAGGGGAGACAGGTGGTGCATGGTTGTCGTCAGCTCGTGTCGTGAGATGTTGGGTTAAGTCCCGCAACGAGCGCAACCCTTATCCTTAGTAGCCAGCATTACGGATGGGCACTCTAGGGAGACTGCCAGGGACAACCTGGAGGAAGGTGGGGATGACGTCAAATCATCATGCCCCTTATGACCAGGGCTACACACGTGCTACAATGGCGTAAACAAAGGGAAGCGAAGGAGTGATCCGGAGCAAATCTCAAAAATAACGTCTCAGTTCGGATTGTAGTCTGCAACTCGACTACATGAAGCTGGAATCGCTAGTAATCGCGAATCAGCATGTCGCGGTGAATACGTTCCCGGGTCTTGTACACACCGCCCGTCACACCATGGGAGTCAGTAACGCCCGAAGCCGGTGACCCAACCTTCAAGGAGGGAGCCGTCGAAGGCGGGACCGATAACTGGGGTGAAGTCGTAACAAGGTAGCCGTATCGGAAGGTGCGGCTGGATCACCTCCTTTCTAAGGAAATCAAAGTAGGGGTCGTTGTTTATTATTTAGTTATCAAGGAGTGAATGGCAGAACAGATGAAAGACTTTCCATTCATAATTAAGATAACAAAAGATCCGAGGTTACTGTCAAAAGGACCGGAGGAACTCCTGGTGGCGATGCGCTTAG
>NZ_MIEH01000063.1 GCF_001754075.1 Merdimonas faecis
CGTAAGCGCCAAATAGGTTCTTTCCAAAGTTGGTTGATATCACTGAAATAAAGTAATATAATAATACCGGGTGATGGTTCATGGAACAGGAAATCATAAGTTCATTAAGTCCGGATTTGGAGTGTATCCGGTGCAGGTTAAAAACCAGACAGATTATTTTCGAAGTTCAATCTGCAAGGAGGCAGGTTCCCTGCCCTTATTGCGGGACTTTTTCATCAAAAGTGCATTCCGTCTATCAGCGTGAGATCCAGGACATTCCGCTACAGGACCGGCAGACAATACTTTTATTAAGCACCAGAAAGATGTTCTGCATGAATCCTGCCTGCGGCTATAAAACATTCTCTGAAAGATTTGATTTTATTGATCCAAAAGAGAGAAAAACCAGGCGGCTGGTGAATAAGATTCTGAAAACATCTTCCAAATTAAGTTCTGTCAGTGCTTCCGCTTTACTGAAGGAAGATTCCATAAAGGTCTGTAAAAGCAGCATCTGCGATCTGCTTAAAAAAAATGCCGGCTCTTGTGGATAAGTCCGACGTCACAAAGATTTGTGTGGATGACTTTGCGTTCCGTAAGAGATATTCCTACGGGACAGTAATGGTTGACCTGGAAAGCCATAGAATTATTGATCTCCTCGATTCCAGAGAAACCGGTAAGGTTGAGGAATGGCTGAAATCTTATCCAAATATCCAGGTTATTTCCCGCGACGGCGCACAGACGTATGCTTCTGCAGCGGCCAATTCCCATCCCGGGGCATTACAGATCAGTGACCGTTTCCATCTGCTGAAAAATCTGTCCGGCGCAGTGGAGGAATATATGTACAGGCTGTTCCCTTCCCGCCTGGCTGTCCCGGCTGTTTCACAAAATCCGGAAATGCAGGCCCTTTATGATACCAGGAACCGCACGGAAAGGATACTGTTTGCCCGAAAAAAACGCTCCGAAGGCTATACGGTTAATGATATCGCACTTCTTCTTCATTCTTCCGTGACAACCATAAACCGGTATCTTTCGATGCCGGAAGATAAGATCCCGGAAAAGAAAGAAAACGCCCGTGAGCGGCAGCATCAGGAGCAGATCCTGAAAAAACAGGCGAAAATCGATGAAGTCCGCAGGCTTCACTCAGAAGGCCATTCGATTGATGAGATCAGCCGTATCACCGGCCACGCAAAACGGACTGTCAAAACATACCTGAAAGAGGACTGTCCGCTTATAAATGGGCACTATGACAGAAGACGGCCGGGAAAGCTGGCACCATATGAGAAGGAGATCATCGAACTGCGGTCCAAAGGGCTGACTTATGCCAGGATCCATGAACATATCGCTCAGAAAGGATATACAGGCACGATTGCCTCCCTGAGAGTCTTTATGCAGAAGGAACGAACACACCAGAAAAATATTTCCCCAAATGAGACTGTCCCTGTTGAGTACATTCCCCGCAAGACCATGTGTCAACTGATCTACCATGAACTGGAGAGTGTGAAAGGGATCACGGCAGAACAATATGAGGCAGCGATTCAAAAGTATCCTGTACTCGGCCAGTTATATACACTGTTAAAAGAATTCTACCGTATTGTGTTTTCCAGAAAAAGTGAGGAACTGGATTCCTGGATGGAAACGGCAGCGGAGCTGAAGATAGACGAACTGGACCGGTATATTAATGGCCTGCAAAACGACCTGACAGCTGTAAAAAATGCGATTATCTACCCATACAACAACGGCCTGGCTGAAGGCAGCGTAAATAAAATCAAACTTACGAAACGAATTATGTATGGACGGAATAGTTTTGCTTTATTGAAAGCGAAACTACTCATAAACGAATATTTTCATCAAATCAACTAAATCTGGAAAGAACC
>NZ_MIEH01000064.1 GCF_001754075.1 Merdimonas faecis
AAATAAACTTTTCACTTCAGGAGTAAAATAAAAAATTAAAAAAATTGCAAAAAGTACTTGCCTAAATAGAAATTCTCTGCTATAATAGGCAAGTACGATACGAAATGGCTCCGTGGTCAAGAGGTCAAGACGCTAGCCTCTCACGCTGGAATCAGGGGTTCGATTCCCCTCGGAGTCACTAAAAAAGTCCCAGAAAATGGGACTTTTTTTCGTGCCCGGAAATTGAGAGGTAATCAAAAGGAACAGTTCCGTATATTAACAGTGGAAGATAAAATTGCAGACAGAATAAAAAATAATATTTTGCCTTCAACACTAGGTCTTTTCGATATCGTTACGGATGCCATAGATGGAATATCTGTTACAAAGATTATTATTTCCAGTGGTCTTGAAAAACCTTATTATGTTAAAAATAAGGGAATGTCCCCAAGTGGATGTTTTATGAGGATTGGAACTTCTACACAGCCTATGCCAACGACATTGATAGATGAGCTGTATTCGAAAAGGATACACACTACATTGCGTAATATTCCGGCTCCGAGACAGGACTTAACTTTTGCACAGTTAAAAATTTATTATCAGGAACGGGGACTTGAATTAAATAGTAGATTCGCTCAGAGTCTTGAGTTACTTACACCAGATGGACAGTATAATTATATTGCATATTTGTTGGCAGATGAAAACGGTGTATCCATTAAAGTTGCTAAATATGCCGGGACAGATAAGGTTGATCTGATCGAAAATGAGGAGTATGGATATTGTTCTTTGATCAAAGCGACAAATCAAGTCTTAGAGAAGATGAAAGTTGAAAACGTCACGAAAGCAAAAGTAACGAGTACCAAGAGAATAGAAAAGAATTTGATCGAGCCTGTACCATTGAGGGAGGCATTGATAAATGCTATTGTGCATAACGATTTCTCCAGAGAAATACCGCCTGTTTTTGAGATTTTTAGTGATCGTATGGAATTTACATCATATGGTGGACTTATATCAGGTCAGAGTAAAGAGGATTTCTTCAGTTGTAGCAGTATGCCGCGAAACAGAGAGCTAATGAGGGTTTTTAAAGATGTGGGATTAGTAGAGCAGCTTGGATCAGGCATGAGCCGTATTTTAAAATACTATGATAGAGACATTTTTGAAATATCGGATCATTTTATAAAAGTGGTTTTCCCATTTTCTTTGTCAATCCGAAAAAGAACAGATCTTATTGATAAGAAAAATGGTCTAGATTGTGTTGTGGGATATGAAGGTGACATAGTAAATGACATAGAAAACGGTGTGCGGTGTGAAAATGACATAGTAAATGACACAGAAAATGGTGTGCGGTGTGAAAATGACATAGTAAATCTTTCGAGAAATATAAAAAACATTGTTAATAACAAGGAAAAGAATGAACAGATAATTTTGTCTATTTTAGAAGCAACACCTAGTATTACAATAAGGATTATCAGTGAAAATACAGGGTTTAGTAACAGTAAAGTCAATCGAATTATAAAGAAGTTAAAACAAGAGGGGAAAATTGAAAGAAGGGGATCTGACAAAAAAGGCTACTGGATAATTTGCAAATAGAAGTAATTAAGGATTTAATTGTGCAGACATTGTCTGCACAATTTTGTTTTTTCTATTGACATTCTCTTACATAAGGAGCAGAATAAAAGTAACTACTATGCACTACATAGTAAATGGCAATAAGACAAGAAATATTAGCAATTAGCAATATTCCGTTTTAGATAGATTGTGTCCGGCGAGGGAGGAGAAGGTATGGAAAGAATATTTTTTTATAGTCTTAAGGGCAGATTGTTTGTATAAAATTGCGCCAAGCGGTTTGTCTGAAACTGTCGAAGAAGTTTTTACCTTCTTTTCATTCCTGCTGACCTATGAACTTCTTTTTTTCTTGATGATTCTAGTACTTCTTTCTTATATCAGAAAACGCTCCTATGACTATACATTGCTAACTTTAATGGGGATGAGAAGAAAGCATAAACATATTTTTATCGGAGGAGAATATGCGTACACGGTAAATTGGTTCTTTCCATAATTAGT
>NZ_MIEH01000007.1 GCF_001754075.1 Merdimonas faecis
AAAAGCGAACCACACAAAAAGGTCGTTCGTCATTCTCACCATAGGATAAACACTCTGAAAAGCCGAAAAAACTACTAGTTTTTTCAGTTTTTCAGAGTACTTATCCACACGGCAGCTTGCTGCCGGTAAGTACTCCATGATTGAATGAATGCACAAAAAGAATCAAAAACAGTAATGTTATTTTCCATAATTCAGCCACCTCTTTTGAACCTGTTCCCAAAGAGTTCGGACAAGTCGAGGGTTATATAAATAGTCATCCCACGTCAATACTCTACAATCCCCGAATAATATTCAAATAATCCTGTCTCTGATCCACAACTGCATAGATAACCACTCTTTTTCTTTCTTCATTCACTTTGTAGAACACAAGGTTTTTTTCTAAAACTAACACTTTATATCCTTGCCGTCTTAAAATTCCATATCTGGGGATGATTTCAATACCCGGATGATTACCCAAATGTAAAATACTTTCCTCTAATTCATCTAATTTCTGCAATGCAGCTTCTGAACCGAAATTCTCGTTGATATAAAGGATAATTTTACGGATCTGCTCATCTGCTGTATCAGTACGAACAACTGCATATTTCATGTTATTTCTCCTTCAACATCTGTCTCAGATCACGGAAAGTATTTTCAACAGGTTCTACCCTTCCGTTCTTCTCATCATCTTCAGCTTCTGCCAGAATTTCCAATAACTCTATTCTTGATTTCATCCTCTTGTATTCATCATAAGAAAGAGAAACAGTATCTCCTCTGCCATTCACCGTGATAATGACAGCCTCTTTATTTTCCCTGCACTGCCTCGATATTTCACTGTAATGATTTCTCAAATCTGCTGATGGACGAATAGATTCTTGTAATGAAAACATGATCGTACCTCCCGTCTTTTTATAGTCGTATTATATCATCTAATGACTATTGTTTCAACTATCCCTCTCACGAATTTACCACACCATTTTTTCAAAAAATGACGATTTTTGACGCTCTCAGACAAAAAGTAAGAACCCGCAAAAACCTTGCAAAATAAGGCTTTACGGGCTCTGACGCTACAGGACACCCCAAAAACGATCCAAGAGGTGAATGTTAATTCCTTTACTTTTCTTCTTCCTCTACCTTGCCAGGATCTCCGGTGCCCGAAAAGCCAGCACGACGATCCCTTCGACGAATCTTGCCCTGATGAATGCACATCTGCTGTAGCGCACTTGTGATCCTGTAGTTGACTATTCAATCTCCTGCATCCACACAGCAACCTCCTCTTTCAAAAGGCTGACATATCTTTGAATCTGCTGATCATGCTGATTTTCTTCCTTCATCAGCAAAACCATACTCCTGTTTGCGTTAGGAATATTTTTTCCTATCAGATGATGACGTTCCAATTCTTTCTTCTGATAAGGGGTACATATCACAAAGCTGTTTGAATTTTCCAATAGTTTAAACCTGGCTTCCCCTGGCTCCATTACGATATGTAGTTTTACTTCTTTTAATAATTTTTCCACCTCTGGCGGGGCATAATTATTTGACAATCCTTCATTCGAAATACAAGGATAGTCCACATAATCTTCCAAATCTACTGTCTCTTTACTGGCAAGGGGATGCTTTTCTGGAAGTACCACATGTAAAGTAGTATAGCCCAGCACCTCCGAACATAACCCCTCCTTCTGGAATTCCTTCTCAAACTGGCCGTATAACTCTTGTCTACATGTAATCACAGACACATCCGCCAAGTCTTGATCTAGAAGATCAATCCCCTCCTTGACAGTACCGATTCTGCGAAGTTTACAATTTAAAGAATGAGCCGTATCGATATAGTTTGTACAGAATTTTGTAAACGCTCTTTCCGAAAAGGGATACGCATAGGTCGCCACGGAAAGCCGAATTCTGGTATCTTCCTCACTAAGCATATATATTTTCTTTATATTCCGTTCGATCGCAAGGGCGTATCTTAGAAATGCTTCTCCCTGCTTGGTCACTCGCATTCCATTATAGGTTCGTTCAAATATCTGATAACCAACCTCCTGTTCCAGCAGTCCCAGAGAACTGCTGGCGTTTGGCTGAGCCATAAACAAGTTTGAAGCGGCCTTTGAAATAGAGCCACATCTGCCGATTTCCAGAGCCAGCAATATCTGTTCTGTTTTCATATTTACACTCCCTCTTCTTTTACTCCTGATATTTTCAGTATAGCATTGGATTCTTGTTTCATCAATGATTCTTAAAAGGGGCGGAACTCCTCTGGTTCCCGCCCCTTTTCCCATAAAGATACTGATTTTAGAACAAAGATACGATGATTTTCATTACAATCATTGACAACAAAGAATTGAGAACATTAATCCCGATTAAAAAACCATAATACTTGTTCTTAACCGTCGCTGTTCCAAGACAGCGCCCCATGTATTGAAGAGAAGCGCCCATCAACAGAATTCCCGGAATCAGGATGGTAATATGGTCATTTCCCAGCGCCCCTGATGCATACAGGCTGGCCGCAGCTCCAACGCCGCCGCCGACTGACAGGAATCCCGCAATAAGAACGGTGGCAGCGATCCCGGGAAGTCCAAAGATCCCCATAATCGGCTGACAGACTTTCCCCAGAATATCAGAAAGCCCTGTCAGGTTCAGAATCTGGATCAGAACAAATGCAAACAATACGTTTGGCACCATTGAATTGATAGATATCTTATAACCATTTCTTGCCCCTTCCACAAAGGCATCTACAATCGTCTTTTTTTCTTTAACTTTTTCTTCCATCAGATCTCCCCCTTACACACTTTGTTCAGATAGATCCTTGTCATATTCGCACCAAATATCTTAAACACAAACACAACGACCAAAGGTATGATGATCGGTACTGATAAAAACGGGAACAAGGCCGCACAGGAGGACAGATAGTTTGTCAACGTGGCGCCTGCAGAGAACTGGAAACAGGCGAAAATGGTCTTCTGCTTTTCATCAATCATTCCTTCCTGTGCCAGTTCAGCTGTCATAGAAGCTCCTGCATCTGTAGACTGAAGACTGGCAATCAAAGTCAGTCCGCAAATTCCTGGAATCCCCATCAGCGGCATCAAAAGAGGCGTCAGCAACTTTTGAGCAGCCCGAAGGCCATCCAGATATTCCACTACCTTCACCACTCCAAGGGCAAGCATGACTGCAGGTACGAGAGTCAGGGCAAAAAGCCAGGCATCTCTCGCGCCGCTTCCGCCTGTTCCTCTGAAATCAGACGCAAGGGTTCCTGCATCTTCCGTAATCTCTCCAAGAGAGCCAAATGAGCCAGAAATATTGGTAAAATCCAGTGCCTTAATCGGTCCCTCAGCAGAGGAAAAGACTCCTGAGAAAAATAGGATTGTAAGAATCAATACAATATAACCATACCAACGGACGGTCACTTGTTCGCTATATTTTTTCCCTTCATTCTCCATATGTAATTTCCTTTCTTTATACCTAAACTGAAAATTCCCTGTCCTGATTTTTTACTCTACTTTAATGGTGGGATAAACAGTTCCTTCCTTCATGACAAAAGCGCAGTCCAATAATGCTTTTGGATCTGTCAAAAGATCCCGCTTCCATGCAGAGATATCCGCTGCTTTTCCTGGTTCTATGCTTCCGATCAGATCTTCCAATCCCAGGATTCCGGCATTAACGCTGGTAGCTGCTTTCAGCGCTCGGAATGGATTAATGCCTGAATTCAGCCAGGATTCATATTCATAGCCGTTCTCATAGGCATTATGCACCGCCACAAAATCTGTACCATACCCTAGACGGATCTTACTGTTGATGATCGTCTCGCGGCCGGCTTTCAGCCTTTCCGAATACTGGCGTAATTTCTTCTGAAACTGCGGTGTTTTCTTTTTCAGAGATTCTTCATTTAAGTTGATGATGTCATCATATGGGCAGAAGGTTGGTACCAGATAAATATCTCGTTCTTCCATTACTCTTGCCGTATCTTCTGTAATTAAAGATCCATGTTCCATCCCGTCGATACCCATTAAGGCTACTTTTTTCATTTGTTCAGAATTATAAATATGCGCAGTCACCGTCCTGCCCAGAGCGTGAGCTGTATCAATGATAACCTTGATCTCCTCATCACTTAACTGCTGATCATCGGGGGTATCATTTGGGGTACTAAAGCCGCCATTGATCATGATCTTAATAAAGTCTGCTCCCATCTTAATCTCATTCCGGACCGCATGGCGGAAAAAATCCACTCCCGTCCCAATGGTAGGTGTCATCTTAGCAAAGGCTTCCGCAAGATCCGGATTCGTCCGAAGATATTGAGAATGATCCCCATGGCTTCCCACATCTGCCATATAATGAGGCGTTACTACCATCCTGGCTCCCGGAAAAAGTCCAAGGTCAATCATCTCGCGGGCCGCAAGACTTCCTCTGGCTTCATAAGTTGAATTCCCAATGGAACGAATTGTTGTAAAACCACGATATAAACATTCTCTTGCATTATATAGATGGCACATGCTCTTCCATGCGGCTCCCCGGTAAACAATATCGTGGTTTCGGGTAGGCCAGTCGATATATTGACTATGCACATGGGCATCGATCATGCCTGGAGTAACTGTACAGTCCGTCAGGTCAATCACTTCCGCTCCTTCTGGGCAGGTAAGATCTTTTCCTACAGCAGCAATCCGATTTCCTTCTACCAAAATCTCCATATCTGGCTGCAAAGCCTCCTGGATACCATCAAACAGTTTCCCACACTTGATCAGTTTGCTATCACTCATTCTAATACCTCCTTTTCGCAACTAAATTGTCTAAACATACCTTTTATCCATGGAAATAGTCTAAATTACTCGAATAATTTTATATTATGTCTAAATTATATGTTGTTTTTTTATAATTGTGAAATATTTATTAAATATAGCTATATATGAAATCTATATATAAACAATGTTATGTTCACGTTACCAGGTACTTACGATTTCATTACTTCTACAGTCTCAGTATCAGGCAATCTCGTATGTAATTTATTCTTCTTTTATAGCATTTGTACACCATTTTTATAACATTTTTTACACTCTCATGCAAAAATAAAAAGGGGCTATCGGGTAATACCGAATTTTAACCCCTAACACGCAGGAAAGAGACAATCCCAGAGAATTCAGACTTTTTTAGGATCTGAATTCTCTGTCGGATTGTCTCTTCCTTTTTCTCCCTCGTATTTCTCGATTTCATGATGCAAGAATCGGTGGTATTTTAGGATGTTCCGGCCTATTGCATACAACATGAATTCTTTATACACTTTTTCCGCTGAACGGTAATTGAAACGACGGAAGTTTTCGTTCTCTTTGATATCTCCAAAGTGCCCTTCTGTCTGGATCGATCGTGTCTGGCGTTTCAGGATCCCTTCTTCGCTCTGGATATTCGCATTGGATTCCTCCCGCAGCGTTTCCCACCGTTCGTTGATCTTCATGACTTTATTCCGATCGGAATCCTTTTCCGCATTGTATCTGTAAAGACATCTGGATTTATGCTCACAACCACTGCAGTCCGCACACCCATAGACCTCCACCGTCTGTGTATAGCCATCCTGTTCTTTGCTTTCCGTCCGGATATGATGTAGTTCCCTTCCGTCATGGCAGATGTAATAATGCTCATCTTCAAAGACAGCGTATGTCATGTTTGAATACTTCCCGATGTCCTCTTTGTATGCTCGTGTCTTCCGTTTCTCATGGTCTTGGAGTTTGATGAAGCTTTTGATCTCATTCTCTTTCAGATACAGCAGGTTCTTCTCACTGCAGTAGCCGCTGTCAGCAGTCACCGCCTCCAGCGTATCCCCAAACGCATTCCGGTGCTTTTCCAAAACAGGGATCAGCGTATTATAGTCTGTCCGGTCATTGCTCACATATCCGTGGATAATGAAGTAGTTCTCTACTGCGATCTGGACATTGTATGCCGGTTTTAGCTGCCCGTTCATCATATGATCTTCTTTCATCCGCATGAATGTTGCTTCCAGGTCTGTTTTGGAATAGCTGTTGCGGTCGTTTCCCATGATCTCAAAACATTCCTTATATTCCATCAGGCGGATCCCGCATTCTTCCAGTTCCTCGTAGAGCCTCTGGATTTCGGGTTTATGCTTTCCTTTCCCGTAAACGAATCCGATCCCTTCTCCTTCCGCAATCTGTATCAGGTTCTTCTGCAGCTTCAGGATCTCAAGCGGGGAACAATGGTCAATCTCAATGATCGTGTTATTGGGGAGTTTCTTATGCTTTGTCAGCTTTCGTTTCCTGTTTTCTTCAATGACCTTCCGGACTTTAGCCATTCCTTCGATCACAAACATCCGGGCATCCCCAATGTCGTATTTGGGACCGTACCCGTTCTTGAGCAGAAACGTATTATACTTTGCATAAAGGGCATCTATGGTGTCCAGCAGGCTGGCAAGATGATAGTTGAGGCTGCCCCGCCAGACGAACGTATATCTGTTTGCGTTTGCTTCGATCTTTGTCCCATCGATGTAGAGCTCTTTCAGCGTGATAAGGCCTTCCTTTTCCAGGCGGCGCATAAACTGGTAATTCAGTTCATCCAGAACTTCTCCCGTCAGCTTTTTCCCTTTAAAATCGTAAAAAACATCCCGCTGAGGCTTCTGTCCTTTGGTCAGCCAGATAAAGGCAAGATCTCTCTGGCATAAGTCTACAATACGGTCAACAGCCCTGACCCCGCGCATGTTTGCGTAGGTAACAACAGCATACAGCATGATTGGGTTAAACCCGGTTCTTCCCTTATCTGAATAACAGGCCAGCAGGCCTGAAAAATCTAATTCCTCCATCACGTTTTTCAGGGTATAGACTGGATCATCATCGGGTAAACTCAATTCGAAGAAACTGAAGTTAATTTTTTGTTGCCCAAAATCAAAAAAGTCGTTATAATAATCTTGTTTTAGCATAGTTCCATTATAACATGGAACGGAGAGAAGGATGGTTGTCGTTCAATGTCATTAAGATAAGGATAATCATCTCAGAGTGAAAAGAGTGGAATATGTAGAAATGCATATTCTGCTTTTTTATATTAAAAATCAAAAAACACTTGACAAATACAGTAAAATTTGCGGCGAAGCCCCTTGATTAAAGGAGGCAACGCAAATGAAGCTAACTGCAGATGATCTGAAAAAATGTTTAAATGAGTGTATTTCAGAAATTGTATTTCACCATAACGAATTTTCTTTAGTTCCAAAAGCTTTTTCCAGAACACGAAAATGGCCATTAGACAAACTAATTCATTTTATTCTTTCTTTCGGAAGCCAGTCGTTAGGAACGGAAATACTTGAATATTTTCAATTTCAAGACGGCTTTCCTTCAGTATCTTCTTTTGTTCAACAACGAAAGAAGCTGTCCTTTCAAGCTATGGAGAATCTCTTTAAATTATTTTATAACCGAACAGAATCTGATCCGGTTTTGTTTAAAGGTTATCGAATTGCTGCAATAGATGGCAGCGAACTTTCTTTGCCGTATAACCCAAATGAAGAAAACGTAATCGGAGAGAATCATCATTCCACCTTGTATCTAAACAGTCTGTATGACGTATGTGGTAAAATTTTTATGGACAGCGTCATTCAACATGGAAAAGAAAGGAACGAAACAGATGCAGCATGCATTATGGTTGACAGAATTTCTGAAAAATATCCGGTCATTATCATGGCTGACCGGGGATACGAGAATTATAATCTGTTTGCCCATATAGAGGAAAGACTTTTTGATTATGTAATTAGAATCAGAGATCTGGGAGCAATCAGAACTATGGCATCTGGATTTGATTTCCCATCAGATGGTCCGTTTGATCTGATGCGAGATGTAGTAATAACGAGACATTCAACTGGTCCATGCATAGTGAATCGTATTAAATACAAATATTTCAGCAAAACCGCTCGATTTGATTATATAAAAGATAGTAAATCGAATGATTATGAACTGACCATCCGATTTGTACGGTTTCAATTGGAAAACGGTAGTTATGAACTGATTGCTACGAGTCTTTCAGAAGATGAATTTTCAGCCGAGGAATTAAAAAAGCTTTACCAATTGCGCTGGAATATAGAAGTAGGGTTTAGAGAAGCAAAATATATTTTAGGTATGGAAGCTTTCCATTCAAAGCAAGAGAATTCTATTTGTCAGGAAATTTATTCAAGAATTATTATGTATAATTTTAGTATGTTGATCACTCTGGGAACAAAAATTCCCGAAAAGGAGCGAAAACATCAGCACCAGATTAATTTTTCAAGGGCAGTCCGAATCTGTATTGCGTTTTTCAAGCAAACAGAAAACGGACCACCAATTGATGTCGAAGCCACCATAGTAAAGTTCTTATTACCCATAAGATCCAACCGCTCCCGACCAAGAGATACTGTTAGTGCATGTGTGGTTTCGTTCAATTATAGATTAGCATGATTCTAATAAAAATCAATCTATTTTTACTCCTTTATAACGAAGGAGTTTTTCCCATGTCTAACTTTCTGTAAAAAAGAGAAGTTCCGAAGAATGATACATTTTTATATCAGTTCTTCGGAACTATGGGTTTGTTCCAATGTTATCTTAATGACATTGGGTTGTCGTTAGCCATCTTTTTCTCTTTTTAGGGGATAAATTCAGGGACAGGTGTGACTCGCACGAGTCACACCTGCCCCTGTGTGGGACTATCTATTTCCCGACAGCCCCATTCGCACATACAGCATATTCTTCTTATCAGATTATTCTTCCACCAGCAGTTCTTCGATCTTCCCCGCCAGCTTTTTCCTAAGCCCATACACCACATGGGTGATCACATACTGGCCGTCGTTGACGAACACCTCGATCAGATGAGGCGACACGAAGATATCCAGCTGGCACGTTTCTTTTCCGGTCTTCGGAGTCTGCGCCTTTGTCCGGTAATTCCCAAGCTCCGGAAATACACAGCTCCGGTCTGTACAAACGCATCCGTCTTCCATCGTGATCTGATAGCCGCAGACATTTAAAGTCTCGCCGTCACGGATCGGCGCCTTGATGCGAAACGGCCGGTCCATATCGATCTCATCCAGGGACAGGCACCTTCTGGAATAGCAGGCGTCCACGTGTGGATGCACCCGGAAATAAATGTGGCCATCTTCCACATCCACCGCCCGCGGCATGCTCATCATGCCGATCCAGCTGCCTCTTTTGTCCTTCTCGTCCCGGACCACCTCCGGCATCCGGATCCAGCCGATCATCACCCGCCGTCCGTCCTCGTCCAGCGTGGTCTGCGGTGCATAAAAATCCAGCCCGTAGTCGATAAAGCGGAACTCTCCTAAAAGCCGCATGCTGCACTCCGGAAGCTTCAAGTCAGCCAGCCCGCACTTTGCATGGTGCCGGTGTTCGATCCCTGCCTCTGTCACATTCATAGGCGAACCAACGAACACGTAGGTATCGCCGATCCGAAACACATCCGGGCACTCCAGGGTCTCGCCAAAGGCCGGCGTACGACATTCGCCCGCATATTCCCAGCTGGTGCCGTCCGCACTTCTAAAGAACACCGCCCGCCCGATCTCCTTCTGGTAGGTACTGCCAAGCACCATATAATAACGGCCGTCTTCTTCCCACACCTTAGGATCCCGGGTATCCTTGATATCCCCTTTCTCTTCATCGGTGATCACAGGAATGATCTGCCTCTTATCCTTCCAGTTGTCAAAATGCC
This sequence comes from Merdimonas faecis, assembly GCF_001754075.1. Lineage (GTDB taxonomy): Bacteria > Bacillota > Clostridia > Lachnospirales > Lachnospiraceae > Merdimonas > Merdimonas faecis. The sequence continues at coordinate 9,640 of NZ_MIEH01000007.1, forward strand.
TGCCGTCCTCCGAGGTGATCATGGCCTGGGAAGCCTCATAGCAGTCATTCCAGGAACAGTGGATATCCTCCTCGTTAGATTCCAGATACCGCACTGCCGTATAGTAAAGATGCAGTTTTCCGTCAATCTCCAGGGCGCTCCCGGAAAAAATACCATTTCTGTCATAAGCCTTGGTAGGGAATACCGCAATTCCCAGATGTTCCCAATGCACCAGGTCTTTGCTGACCGCATGTCCCCAGTGCATGGTCCCCCACCGGGTTCCATAGGGAAAATACTGGTAAAACAAATGATATTCCCCTTTATAATAGATAAAACCATTCGGGTCGTTGATCCAATTTCCCGGGGCTTTTAAATGTAAGTTGTCTCTGATCATGTCTGAAGCCTCGTTTCTAGTTTACTTATTTTCACAATTTTTGTGGCTCTTGTTATTCCACCGGATTGTTCCGTGCTCGCACTTTCACAATCCGGCCCTATATTCGCATATCGTGGGATATTCATCCCACTTTTATGCTCATATAAGGGCGGTTTCCAAGGTCTTTTGCCCACTTATGAGCAAGTTCATGTGGGGTCAGACCTTTGAAACCTGGAATCACTATTTCACAGCTCCTGCCACAACGCCTCCGATGATCTGTTTCTGAAGTGCCACATACAGGATCATGATCGGAATGACACAAAGCAGAAGTCCTGCCATGATTGTACCATAGTCTGCCGAGTATGTACCATAAAAACTATAAGTAGACAGCGGCAGTGTCAGAAGTTCTTTGTCCGTCAGCACCAGCGACGGCAGAAGGAAGTCATTCCAGAACGCCATGGAGTTCAGGATCACCATGGTGGAAATGATTGGCTTTAACAGCGGCAGTACGATCTTAAAGAACGTCTGTGAGTGAGTGCAACCGTCGATGTAAGCCGCTTCCTCCAGTGCGATCGGCACGTTTCCCCGGATAAATCCGTGGAACATGAACACGGACATTGCCATGGAAAATCCAGTGTGCATAAAGATCAACGTCAGCCGGTGATTCAGGATATTTAATGTTCCTCCGTAAATGCTGACCAGCGGGATCATGATCGCCTGGAACGGAATGATCATGGACGCCACCATCAGTGCAAAGGTCAGCTTGGAAACCATATTCTTGTGACGCACGATATAGTATGCCAGCATAGCTGCCAGGATGGTTACCAACACCGTCGCAGATACCGTTACGATCAGGGAGTTCTTGAACGCATTCAGGAAATCCATCTGCGTAAATGCATTGACAAAGTTATCAAAGGACAGGCCCTTGATGGTAAACAGCCAGGAAAACGGGCTCTTGATAATATCTCGTTTCTCTTTCAGAGAGTTGATCACCACCATCAGGAAGGGAAACATATATGCGATAAAGATGATGATCAGGCCGATCATGGCCAGTGCATTGGCTAATTTTCTTTTATTTCCGCCGATTGTCGTCTTATTCATTATGCCTCTACCTCCTGTCTCTTAGTCAGATATACCTGTACTCCACTTATGACCGCTACAATGACAAACAGGATCAGGGCTTCCGCCTGTCCTACGCCGAACTGTCTGGATGTGAAGGCCTTTTCATATACATGCATAGCCGCCATCTCTGTGGTTCCGTACGGTGCGCCGCCGGTCAACGACAGGTTGACATCGTAAACCATGAACGCTCTGGACAGCGTCAGGAACAGACAGATCGTGATGGAAGACATCATCAGCGGGAGAATGATATTTTTCAGTTTTACCCAACCGGTCGCTCCATCAATGCTGGCCGCTTCTATAATATCCTCACTCAGTCCCATGAAGCCGGCCACATAGATCAGGATCATATAACCGGACAGCTGCCATACACTGACTACAACCAGCGCCACGAATGCTTTGGTCGGATCTGACAGCCAGGATACTTCGAACAGTTTCCATCCGGTTGCCTCTCCGATGCTGACGAATACACGTGAAAATACAAACTGCCAGATATATCCAAGAACGATACCGCCAATCAGGTTCGGGGTGAAGAATCCGGCCCGGAAGAAATTCTGGCCCTTGATCCCCCTGGTCAGCAGAAATGCGATGGCAAATGCGATCACATTTACGATAATGACAACAAGAATCACATATTTAAATGTCAACAAAAGCGAGTCCCAGAACGCACTGTCTTTCATGACCCCGGCAAAATTCTCAAGTCCTACGAAATTCTTGACAGCTGCTACGCCGTCCCAATCTGTCAGTGTCAGATATACACCGTAAATAAACGGGACGATCACTACTGCCAGGAAGCAGAACAGCCCCGGCAGAGCAAAAAAACAGAACTCTTTTCCTCCATTTTTCGATCTCATGATTTTTCCTCCCTTTTACTCCTGCTCATCCCAGTAATCTTCTATCTCTTCTATCAGTTCCTCCCGGTCGCAGCGGTCCGCCATATATTTCTGCATCGCTGCACCCAGAACCGACCAGTGGTCATTCGGGACGATAGCTGATGCATTAAATGTGGTTCCTGCGTGTACCTGTTCATAAATGTTTTTACTCAGCGGATCCTCCGGTTCATAGGGATTATTCTGGAACGGCGGGATGATGCTGCAGGTCTTCACCAGCATCTGCTGTCCGATCTCGCTGTAAACGATCCAGTTCAGGAATTCCTTTGCTGCCGCCTGCTCCTTTTCTGTTGCCACCTGGCCGTCCAGCATTACCTGCTTGGAGGGAGACGCCTGGATCTTCTGGTTTGCAAAATCGTCAGGATCATCATTCATAAAATAGGGAAGGAATCCGTACTCATCCCCGGTCTCGGCTCCGGCCTCTTCAAGATTTGGCCATGCCCAGTTGCCGTTGAACCAAAATGCTGTCTTTCCATCTACCAGATCGATGGCCATCTCATCATAATCGGCTCCCAGCGGATCGCCCTTTGCCACATTATATTCTTTCAGGATATCAAACATATCAAGGAACTGAGACATGCGGTCATAGGTTTTCAGATCCAGTGTTCCGTCCTTAATCTCTTCAATCGCCTTTGCAGCTCCTTCGGAAGTCCCGTCATAGGTCTCATAAATGTACTGTAAATGGTGGGCTCCTACAGACCAGTCATCTTTTGCCAGAGAGATCGGCTTCTCGATGCCTGCGTCCTTAAGCCTGTCCAGAAGCTCTACGAACTCCTCCTGGGTATGGATCGAAGACGGATCAAAGCTCTCTCCTAACGCATCCTCGATCACCTTCTTGTTGTAAATGATCCCGCGGCCTTCGATACAGAGCGGGAAGCTGTAAACCTTTCCATTCACGGTAGTCAGATACCCTTCCGCTTCGGCGGTCCAGGGCTCATTGGAAAGATCTGCCGCCTTTTCTTCTGCCAGTGCAATTACGTCTGTCGTATCCAGAATAGAAAGTGTAGGCGGTGTTCCGGAGTTATAAAGACTGACTACCTTTGTATAGGGAGAATCTCCGTCCGTTACCGGCATAACCTCCACATGTACCCCCGACTTTTCCTCGAACACCTTGCTCATCTCCTCCAGCGCCGTCTGGATCTCCGCTTTGGAGTTCAGAAGTGTAATGCTGGTGCCGTCAAGCGAGGTATCATACTCAAAGGAATCCACGGATGTATCGATCGGCACCGTCTTTTCTTCTTCATTCGGATCGTCCGGGTCGCTGGCAAACCCAAAACGTACCCCGCATCCGGCAGCCATTGTCAGCACCAGCGCCACGGCAAGCCCGCAGGCGGCAGCCCTCGATACGATTTTCTTCTTCATAGTCTCTCCTCCTTCATATTTTCGTTCTTAAGTAACCGGTAAAGTAACCGGTTACTTTATGGTCTCATCTTAGCACCAGCTAAGCATTTCGTCAACAAAATCCACTTATTTTTATTGTTTTTGTTAATACTATCCGAATTTATACTCTGCCCTTTATTGATTATTTACAAAACCGGTTACTTAACCGCTACTTTCTTGTCTCTACTGTTCGTTTTTGCTATAATTAATCTATATTCAGGCTGAAAAAAAGGAGACGTATTTTTATGGCGCAGAAAAAGAAAGTAACCTTTGACGATATTGCAAAATATACACACTTTTCAAAGACCACCATTTCAAGGTATTTTAATCATCCGGATTCTCTGACACTGGAAAATCAGAAGATTATCTCAGATGCTCTGGAAAAACTGAATTACCAGGAAAATAAAGTGGCACGTATTCTGGCCAGCGGAAAGACTGAGTTCATCGGTCTTCTGATCCCGGACCTCTATCACCACTATTATGCAGAGGTGCTAAACCAGATCCTTTCCACTTATGAGACTTTTGGTTATAAATTTCTGGTCTTTACCGGAAATGCCAATGAAGAGATTGAGCGCAGATACATCCAGGAGCTTTTGGCCTATCAGATCGAGGGCATGATCATCTTGAGCCACACCATCCCTTCCCGGGAACTGGCCCAGCTGCCGATCCCTATCGTGACTATCGAGCGTGAAGATCAGTTTGTCAGCAGCATCAACACCGACAACTATATGGGCGGCTACCAGGCTGCAAGCCTGCTGGCAAAGCATGACTGTGATATCCTGATCCACATCAATTCTCCTACGGATCCCAAAATCCCCAGCTACGGACGGATCCAGGGATTTAAGGACTGCTGCCGGGAACAAGACCTGAGAAACGAACTTTTTTTCCGGGAATTCGGCCACAGCTATGAAAGCGTCCAGCCCCTTCTTAGAGAAATCCTCGATAAACTGGACGAAACCTATGCCGGACAAAAGAAGGGTGTCTTCGTATCCAACGATACTCTGGCCAATACCTTTTTAAATCTTTTGTTCCGTAAACACGGCTGTCTGCCGGCAGATTATCTGCTGGTCGGTTTTGATAATTCGCCGGTTTCCAGAGAGGCCGTGGTTCCCATAAGCACAGTGGGGCAGCAGATTGATAAGCTGGCCTACGAGGCGGTCCGCCTGCTGGTGGAGCAGATGAATGAACGCAAAAAAAGAAGACCGGCTCCTTTGCTGGAACCCGTCCATAAAGTGATCGCACCCACGATTTTCCGGCGGGAAACCACAGAACGGGAATAGCACTTCTGCCATTCCCGTTCTGTTTGATTATCTCTTTTCAGCTTCGTTTTCTCATCTTCAGCTTCAACATCGCCAGCGCTTTTCTGGCATCCAGTTCATTCACTGTATTTTCTGCCAACACCGTGGTCTCATCACCCATAGCCCCGGTCTTATCATAGGCTTTATAGTAGCACAGAACTCCATCCAGGGAGTCGTTCTGCACTACAAAGTCCTTTGCCGGCACCATGCTGAGCGCCACCACCGGCACACCTCTTTTTTCCGCCGCCTCGATGGCGTGAGCATAGTCCACGTGGTTATTTCCCAGTCCGTTGCAGGAAAATACGGCTCCGTCCGCCCGGGCACACTCCAGTGTCACGCCTACCCGCTCCGCAGACAGATATTTGTCCTCATTCTTATCCGGCGATCCAACAATGATGATACCTCTTAAATTCACATCCTGATCCTCAGACAAGACCTCTACCAGCGGATCTCTGTAATAGTGCAGAGACGTTTCCTTCATACTTGTTCCAATTCCCATGTCACTGCCTCCTTATGCTTACCCTCGTTTTTACGAAATCCATCTGCTAGTCCATCGCCCGCATCACGCCGTCCCGAAATTCATTCGGTGTGACAATGGCCGGCATGCACCCCATATCGATAACAGAATGTCCGCCTTCAAATCCGCAGGGCTCATCGCCAAACATCCAGGTGTCATACACGGCTCCCTGTCCGGACACCTCCTTGACAATATAAACATCTTTGCGGTCCGGCTCATAGGTTTCCTGGAACACATGCTTCTCTGTGCATTTGTATCCATTGAATTTTTTCATCTGCTCCCGAAAGATCTGACAGAAGGTATCGCAGGCCCGGTGCGCCGCTTCCGGCCCCGGCCGGTCTGCCCATGTGCCTTCTTTCAAAACTACGTCAAAGGAAATCAGCATATCACTCTCAAGTGGTGTCCCGGCCCTTCCCCAGGCCACCTTCTCTGCCAGGATTCCATCACTGGCTCCGAAGTTGCACACCTGCCGCCCGCTCTCATCAATCCCGGTCAGCAGGACATACACGCCGGTCAGCGTATGGGTAATCCCCTCCCCGACTTTTCCAAGCACCTTTGTGGATAATGGAATGACATCCATAATGGTATTCGTGTGCTGCTGATGCTCATCCGGAGCAATGATCCGGATATCAATGCTCTTGATCAGCGGCTCCGCCTTTAAGATCTCGTCTGCCGTTTCTTTGCAGACTGTCAGATGTCCGTCCACCGTCACCCTGTTTTCTGTCCCGTATGCTACATCCGTCACATGATAAGCCCGTACGGTAAGTCTGGATCCTGTTTCCATATTGCTGACCACTTCCTTCTATTTTAATTCCAGTCCCAGTCTCTTTACGACTTCATCCGCCGTCGGTGTGGCTGCCACGCCGCCAAATCCGGTCTCCTTTAAGCTGACATCCATCTTATCACCTACTTCTTTCATGGCGTCGATGACCTGATCTACCGGAATCTGGCTTACAATCCCTGCCAGCGCCATATCTGCCGCCGCCAGCGCATTGACAGCGCCGCCCACATTTCTCTTCACGCAGGGAACTTCTACCAGACCGCCTACCGGATCACATACCAGACCCATCAGATTCTTTAACGCCATAGCACAGGCATGTCCCAGCTGCTCCATGGTTCCGCCTTTGATATAGCAAATGGCCGCAGCTGCCATGCCGGATCCCGAACCGATCTCTGCCTGGCATCCTCCGGATGCGCCCGCAAGATAAGCCCGGTTTGCAATAATCTGTCCGATTCCGGCTGCCACATACATAGCTTCGATCATTTTCTCTTCCGGGATGCCGTATTCCCTGTAATATGTAACCAGAACTGCCGGCAGAACGCCGCAGGCACCCGCCGTCGGCGCTGCCACGATCCGCTTCATACAGGCATTGTTGCAGCCCATCTTCAAAGCATTGGTCATAACCTTCGCCATATAATCTCCGCAAAGGGTGTCTCCCTTTTTCTGGTATGTCTCCATCAGACCCCCTTCTTTTCCTACCAGGCCGCTTCCTGAGACCTCATCTGGTTCATAGGCATCAATGCCTGTAAGCATCGCCTGCCACATTCCGTTCATCCGTTTCCAGGAATCTTCTTCTGTAATTCCGTTTTCATCCATATCTTCCAGCTGGATTGCTTTCCAGAATTCGATCCCGTCCTTATTACATCTTGCATACGCTTCTTCTACTGATTGATATGACATACGCTTTTGCTACCTCCAATTCTTCGAAATCTAAGCTCCATTTGCTTTCAGGAAGATGACCTTTAAGATTCCCTCTTTACTCTCCAGTGTCTTAATTGCTTCCTCTGATACGATCTGGTCTGTCTCAACCACCATTACCGCAAAGCCGCCTCTCTTATCACGGAACACAGTCATTGTCGCAATGTTTACATTTTCTTTGCTGAGAGCTGCAGACACCTCTCCGATCCGACCAGGCTGGTCTACATTCCGCACGATCAGGGTATTGCTCTCTCCGCTGAAGTTCACATCGATACCGTCCAGCTTGCTGACCCGGATACGGCCGCCTCCGATGGAGTACGCCTGGATCTTCATTGCTTTCTTGCCTTCCGCCTCCATAATGATCTGGGCAGTATTGGGATGTGCTCCCTTGATATCCTTATTTTCGATCACAAAGTCCATACCCTGCTCCTTTGCGATCTCAAAGCTGTGCGGGATCCGCATATCATCAGGCTTCATCCCCAGAAGCCCTGCGATCAGCGCCTTATCTGTCCCGTGCCCTTTTCCTGTGGCTGCAAATGACCCATGCAGGTATACTGTAGCTTTTTCCGGCTGTCTGCCGAACAGCTGTCTGGCAATCTGTCCGATACGGACAGCTCCAGCTGTATGAGAGCTGGATGGCCCTACCATAACAGGACCTAAAATGTCAAATATACTTCCCATTTGTTTTTCCTCTCTTTGATATTATTTTTGACATGTTTCTATCCTATATTATACTGGAACACTCGTTTCTTTACAATGTATAATTGCACCCGCCGGTACATTTGTGCATATGCTGGAGTAACCGATTTCTATGAGAACGAGAGGAATTTTTATGTATGTTCTTTTTTCTATAGCTATCATAATACTTTTGGCCGCGGCTCTCATTTTTCGTTTCCGCAGGAAGCGGATCATCTGCCGCATCTTAGGCCTTTCTGTCCCCGAAAAGGTCTATCGACTCAACTGTCTGCTCGCTCCTTTTGGTTTTGAATACCAGATCTCCCAGGATATTTTTGTGACAAGACTGGATGCCTGGCAGCGGGAATACGGCTACCGCTCACTCTATGACCGCGCTTCGCCGCTGCTTGGCATGGTCTTTGACTGTGAACCGGTTTACTTTGACTATCAGGGCAAGACCTGGCTGCTGGAATTCTGGAAAGGTCAGTATGGCATCAATACCGGCGCCGAGATTGGCATCTACAGGGCGGACACACTCCTTTCTCCCGCCCAGCGTCCGTATACTCTTTTTCACACAGTGCCCGACGAAGAATTGCCCGTATTTGAGCTGGAACTGGTAAAAGGCGCCAGCCGCCGCTACCGGCTCCTGCGCCGTCACTGGTGGCTGGCCGGATTCTGCATGGGCGAATTCACCTCTCCTGAACTTCTAAGTCTCCGCCTTGCGGTCACATTTCATTCAGGAGACATGCTGGAAGCCTTTTACCAGGGACTTCTGGAGGCCGGCTGGTGCACAGAGGATATCTGTGTCTGCGGAAGAAGGATCTCCCTTTCCTTCTATACACCTCACACTCCCCAGCCAAGGCGCTTGTTCCCGCTTCTAAGCGCCTTCTCTCAATGCCGGAACCGCCTGTTTTTGTGGATCTACTGTAAGGTAACCGCTCCCTTTTGTTTCTCGCTGGACCAGCTTTTGTATCTTGCCGAATACCTGCCCTTCGCTTTTCGCCATATGATCTGTATCCAGAAGAAAAAAACCGGGCGCCGCAGAAAAGCAAATGATTTTTCCAGGAAGGACCGGTGATCCGGAATGTTTGAAAAAAGACAGCTTGACCAGGCCTTTCAGGATGCCGCAGTACTTCCTCTTTCTGCATCCTCCCGCTATACTTTGTTTAGTGACTGCCACCGGGGAAACGGCCTTACCGGCGATAACTTTTTAAAAAACCAGCACCTGTATGCTGCCGCTCTTCGCTATTACTATGAAAATGATTTCACTTATATCGAGCTTGGAGACGGCGATGAGCTTTGGGAAAATCGTTCGTTTTCCTCCATCAAAGAGGCACATGCCAGCACCTTCCAGATGCTTGCCCGATTTTATGAAGATCAGCGTCTGTACCTCCTGTACGGTAACCACGATATGTCCAAACGCTCCCGCGGGTTTTCCACGCAATGTAATTCTTTTCACCCCTGCATTACCTGTCGGAAAGAGCCTCTGTTTCCTGGCATCCAGTTTCACTCCGGGCTGGTTCTTAAAAATCAGGAGCCCGGACCAGACCTCTATCTCACCCACGGACACCAGGCTGATTTCCTGAACAGTGTACTGTGGCGGCAGGCCCGGTTCCTGGTACGCTACCTTTGGAGCCCTCTGGAACGGGTTGGTTTTCTGGATCCTTCCGATCCCTCCCGGAAAAATAAAAAAAAGGAACGAATTGAAAAATCTCTTTCAGGCTGGGCAAGGGCAAACCAATGCATCCTGGTTGCCGGTCACACCCACCGGCCGGTACTGGAAGCTTCCTCCTGCTATTATAATACCGGCAGCTGTGTCCGCCCCGGATACATTACCTGCATCGAGATCAGTCAGCTTGCAGCCACCCTCATCAAATGGACCATCGGCATCAGAACTGACCTGTCTCTTTCGGTCTCCCGGGAAATCCTGGCCGGCCCTGTTTCTCTGAAGGATGGCGGCTGCTTTCCCGGGGCGCCCGCCACTGCTCCCATGCAAAAAGATTTGTAATCCGGTTTTAAATATGTTACCCTAGATTCACATCCGCAAGGAGCGGAGCAACACAATACACTAAGGAAGTGCAGACTATGAATAAAAAGGAAATACTGGAGATCCGGCGTCAGTTTACTCCGGAAAACTGCGCCATCACCCGGATCTGCGGGTGTTACGTGGATCACGAAAAAGAAAAGAAGGCCGAATTGAAAAAAGCTTTCCTCTCTCTGCCGGAAGAAGAGGCGTTCAAATATTTTGATATTTTCCGCCATACACTCTCCGGCACCCTGGGAAAAAACATGGTCACCATGGAATTCCCCCTGGATCAGGAGCTTTCCGGCGGAACTCAGGAATTCCTCCTGAAGCTTCGGGACAGCCGGCTGGAAGACGATCTTCTGTTAGAGGAATTTTATGACAAGGTCATCGAAAGCTACGACTATCCGGAAAATTATTACATCATCCTGATCCACGCCGTCTACGACGTGCCGGGAAAGTCCTCCGACGGTCTGGAAATGTTTGATGCATCCGATACGGTCTATGAGCATCTGATGTGCAGCATCTGTCCGGTCAACTTAAGCAAGGCCAGCTTAAGCTACAACGCACAGACCAACAATATCGAAGACCGGATCCGGGACTGGATCGTGGAAATGCCCGTAAAGGGATTTCTCTTCCCTGCTTTTACGGACCGGGCGTCAGACGTCCATCAAATATTGTATTACACCAAAAAGCCCGAAGAGCTCCAGCCCGCATTCATTGAGCACGTATTGGGAAGTCAGATCCCTCTGACCGCAGGCGACCAGAAAACCTCCTTCCAGGCAATTGTCAGCGACACCCTGGGGAGCTCCTGCGACTATGAGACTGTCCGCAACATCCACGACAATCTGAACGAAATGCTGGAGGAGGCCAAGGAGGCTCCGGAACCACTCGAACTTTCCCGCCCGGATATCAAACGGCTGCTGGAAAAAAGCGGGGCATCCAAAGAGCAGATGGAAACCTTTGACCGGGAGTTCTCTGATGTGATGGGGGAACAGACCTCTGTCCTGGCATCCAATATAGCCAGCACACGGACCTTCCAGATTGAAACACCGGATGTGATCGTTAAAGTCAACCCGGATCGCTCTGACCTGGTAGAGACCCGCGAGATCGACGGCCGCCGCTGTCTGGTCATAGCCATTGACGACCATCTGGAGGTCAACGGAATCGAAATTCACCCTTGATTTATGGGGGTAAAAAATTTTTTTAAAAAAATTGCAAAAAGTATTTGCCAAAACGAATATTTTATGGTATGATACTTTTTGTCGAGCGGAGATGGCGGAATGGCAGACGCGCTAGATTCAGGTTCTAGTGGGAGCAATCCTGTGAGGGTTCAAGTCCCTTTCTCCGCATGGTTTATGAAAAGCGGAAATCCTTGATTTTAAGGGTTTCCGTTCTTTTTTTGTTACCTTTACGCCGGTAAAATTTGATTACCTTTGATTACCCCAAAAAGGGCGTCCCGCAAAATCGGAACGCCCTTTATCATTTCCGTCATTCAATTTTACCAATCTGTATAAATGTCTATCGTTCCCGACGGACATCCTGTATCATAAACCTTTCCGGCCCCCAGCGAGGTCTGTACAACAGTCCCCTTCGGGTGATCGCTGCTGGCTACGCAGATGTAACCGTCTTTATCACGAATCGTCCCGTCACTTGCCACATGCCGTCCCGGAATATTCAGTCCGTGTCCCGGCAGGACTTTCTGAGAATAATAAGTCTCTCTGTGACCGTTGAAATAGACAACTCCCTTTTCCGGTGTCAGCACACCGTCGCCGGAAGGGTAGTCGTATCCTCCTCCGCCGGATGAGCCCGATGAACTTCCCGATCCGGAACTGCTTCCCGAATTGCTTCCCGATCCAGAGTTATTACTGCTTGTCTCCTGCGCTGCTGCTTTCTTTGCAGCCTCTGCCTGCTTTGCGGCCTCCTCTGCACGAAGACTTTCAATCTGATCCGTTAGTGCGGCAAGATCTGTAGAAGTGGCTGCCGCCCTGGCATTCAGCTCTTCCTTCTGGGATGCCAGCTCTTCTTCCATCTTTTCCTGAGATTCTTTTTCTTCCTGAAGCTTTGCTTCTTCATCCTCTATCGTCTGACGAAGATTGCTAAGCTCTTCTAACTGCTCACGGTCATAATCACTGATATTCTGGACAAATTCCACACGGTTCAGAAAATCCGCCATATTGTCTACAGAAAAAATCATGCTCAGCATTGATGCGCTGTCGTTTTCGTACACATACTTAATCCGCAGCTTCATTTCTTCAAACTGCTGCTGCTCACTATTTTTTGCGATATCGATCTGCGCCTGTGTTGCCTCGATCTGCCCGTTGGTTGCTTCAATCTGATCTTCCAGATCTGCGATCTGCGTTCCCAGATCCAAAAGCTCCTGGTTGATGCTGCCTAGCTCATCTTCCAGTTGTGATGACTGCTCTTCCATACTGTCGAGTTCAGCGGCCTGTACCGGCATCCCCGAGCATATCATCGCTGATACGCACAGCGCCGATGCGCCCGCCTGCAGCCAATGCTTTGACAGAAACTTCATATAAAACCTCCAACTGAATACTTGTCTTCATTTTCTGCACACCCCATCATACCACACTTATGGCCTCTTGGCAAATGATACTTTCAGTTTATAGCATCTGACTGAACTCAATACATTCTTTATTCGGCCCGTCGATCTTAAAATACCGCACACCGTTTTCCCAGAACGGAAGGAAATGAATCTCATCAGAAAGATTATTCATCCCCATTGCACAGATCTTCTCATACACTTTTTCCACGTCCGTCACATCAATCGCCAGATGGTCTATGGAGCCATACTCCATCTTCACCGCCTGCTCTTCATAGGTCTCTACCACCAGGTTGCCCAGCTTTAAAAATACAACTTTTGCACCATTTTCCTCGTTAATGGTCTCAAAGGCCGTCTCAAAGCCCAGCTTATGATAGAAGCGGACGGTTGCATCCATATCTTTTGTAGGGATGCCTACATGCTGGATTCCGGTAAGATATTCTTTCATGTTCTTTCCTCCTGTTCTTTTTCATCTTTTAATAGGACTATTATACCGCAGCCGATCTATATCTTCCAGTTCTTTCCCATTTTCAATCTCATAATAAACTGCCTCTTCCTGATGCCTTCGGAGCACTTTCTTTCCTCCCTCATCGCCTTGCAGTTCAAGCAGCTCCCCAAAGTACTCCTGCGAAAACCAGACGGGATTTCCCAGGAGACTGCCATTTTTTACACAGCCAAGCCTTGCTTCCTCTTTCTGCATCCGTTCCAGGAAGCCCAGGACGCTTTCTTTAGCAAGCCACGGCTGGTCCGCCACAAAAAAGGCGCAGGCCTGCATTTTGGCCTCTGAAGCACGCCCTTCCTGTATCCCGGATCCGAAAAGCCCTGACCGGATAGAATATGAGACTCCTTTTTCGCTCTCCGGGGACCAGACACATGCAGCCCTTCTCCCCTCCTGCCGGAATATACCAATCTGATTTTTGATCTCCTCATACTGTGTTACTATCCGCAGTTCGTAACGCTCATCCGCATCTGCAATTTCCATCAGCCTTTCCAATAGATGCAGATACATCGGTTTCCCGTTCCACTGATACAATAGCTTATTGCTTCCAAAACGGCGGCTGTTTCCAGCCGCCAGATAAATCAATCCTATTTTCATTTTTTCTGCAGTCCCATTGCGATTTTCTCACTGGTAATCGGCAGCTCATGAACCCAGATGCCCGTCGCATTGGCAACCGCATGAGCCAGTGCGGGAGCCGGCGTGTTGATCACCACTTCTCCGATGGATTTCGCACCGAACGGTCCGGTTTCTTCATAGCTGCTTTCAAACTCTACCCGCAGTTTTCCCACATCCAGACGGGTCGGGATCTTATACTGCATGAAGGAATTGTTCAAAAGCTGCCCCTTCGCTGAATACTGGATGTTTTCATATAAAGCCATACCAATTCCCTGCGCAAGTCCGCCCTCCACCTGACAGCGGCACAGATTCGGGTTCAGAGGCGTTCCACAATCTACGACCGCCACGTAATCCAGGATCTCTACATGGCCAGTCTCTTTGTCGACCTCGATCTCCACCATGCCTACCATAAATGGCGGCGGGGAAACCGGAGAGCTGTTGCTTTCTGTCACCTGCAGCGCATTTGCATTTCCGCACTGTCCTGCCGTGCCGATCTCTTTTAACGTCACCTGTTTTCCGGTACTGCGGTCTGTGGCCACATGCCCGTCAAATTCAATATCTTCCCGGCCGCAGGACAGCATCTCTGCCGCCTTCTCGCAAATCTTCTCCTGAAGCTTCCGGCAGGCCTTTTCCACAGCTCTTCCCGTAATATAGGCGGTACTGGAGGCATAGGAGCCGGAGTCATAAGGCGAGGTATCTGTATCCGCCCCGGATACAATGATCTGATCCACAGAGCAGTCCAGACACTCTGCCGCCACCTGGGCCAGCGTAGTATCACAGCCGGTTCCCATGTCCGCCGCACCGATGGACAGAGCATAAAGTCCATCCTCCTCAAGCTTAATGGTGGCAGAGCCCACATCTACATGAGAAATTCCGGATCCCTGCATAGCCATAGCTACGCCCACACTTCTGACCTTTCCATTTCCCATATCCCGGCAGGGGATTTTTTCATCCCAGCCGATCATTTCTCTTGCACGTTCCATACAGCGGTCCAGCGCACAGCTGTTTGTCTGCTCGCCATAATAAGCAGGCATGACTTCTCCTTCCCGCACCATATTTTTCAGGCGCAGCTGTACCGGATCCATCTGAAGCTTCTGTGCCAGTTCATTGACCGCGGTCTCCACCGCATAAATCCCCTGGGTCGCTCCATATCCCCGGTAAGCTCCTGAGGACATCACATTGGTATATACCACGTCATATGCAAAGCGGTGTGCCTCCACAGACCCATAAAGCGGAATGGACTTATGCCCGGACAGCCCCACAGTTGTCGGTCCATGTTCTCCATAGGCGCCCGTATTGGATAATGTATAAAGGTCAATGGCCCGGATCTTTCCATCCCGGTCAGCACCTACCCTGACAGAAACCTCCATCTCATGCCGCGGAGAAGATGCAATCTGAGACTCCTCCCTGGTAAAGATCATTTTGGACGGCTTTCCGGTCTTCCAGGTCACAAATGCCGGATACACTTCGGAAACCGAAGTCTGTTTCGCCCCGAATCCCCCGCCGATCCTGGGCTTGAATACCCGGATCTTTGACTTTGAGATTCCAAGGGCATTCGACAGGATCCTGCGGACATGGAATACAATCTGCGTCGAACTCATTACGTTCAGCCGTCCATAGGAATCCATGTAGCACACTGTCCGGAAGGTTTCCATCATTGCCTGCTGATTCGCTTTCACCCGGTAGGTTCCTTCTACGACCACATCGCAGTCCTTCAGTACGGCGTCCACGTCCCCATCATGGCTCTCGCCGCTGGCACACAGGTTCCGGCGGTTGTCTGCCCCTACCGGACACAGGGCTTTCCAGCTTTCCTCCGGATGCACCAGGATATCACTGTCTTTTGCCTCGTGAAGATCCAGAATCGCCGGCAGGATCTCATACTCTACCTTGATACGCTTCAGGGCCTGATCTACGCAGGCCTCATTCTTCCCGGCAACGATAGCCACCGGATCTCCCACATACCGCACATGCGGGTCCAGGATCAGCCGGTCATAGGGACTGGCCTCGGGATAGGTCTGTCCAGCCATGGTAAAACGCTCCTTCGGCACGTCTTCCCATGTATAAATAGCTTCGATCCCTTCCACCTTTTCCGCCAGATCGGTCCGGATATTTTTAACCATGGCATTTGCATGGGGACTTCTCAACACTTTTACGACCAGGCAGTCCTTCGGTGCGATATCATCGGTGAACACCGGCTTTCCTGTCACCAGCGCATAAGCGTCTTTTTTTCTGATCGGCTGACCTACTGTCTTCATACCGTACCTCCCTGCTTCTTATATTCCAGAAACGCTTTCATCCCCCGCAGCTGTCCTTCATATCCGGAACAGCGGCAGAGATTTCCCGCCAGATACTCTTTCATCTCTTCATCTGTAGGATCCGGATTTTCCCGGAACAAAGCGATTGCATTCATGATCATGCCCGGGTTGCAGAAGCCACACTGCTCTGCTCCCTGATCCGCAATAAATGCCCCAAATTCTTCTGCTTCCTTCTGCAGTCCTTCCAAAGTAGTCACTGCATGTCCATCTGCCCTGGCCGCCAGTACAGAACAAGAAAGCACCGGCTTTTCATCCAGGAACACGGTGCACAGGCCGCAGCCTGAGGTTTCGCAGCCACGCTTTACACTAAAGCATCCATGCTCCCGCACAAAATCAATCAGCAGCAGATCAGCCCGGATCTCTTCCTCGATCCGTTTCCCATTCAATGTCAGATTAATCTTCATGTCTGCCGCCCCCTTCCTGTAATTTCATAAGCCCTCTCCGGATCAGCACCCCGCAAAGATGGCTCCTGTATTCGCTTCCTGTACGCATATTGCTTCCCGTCGGGATTTTTTCTGCCGCAGCTTGTGCAATCCCGGCCAGCTCTTCTTCAGAACAGACTCCTTCCCTGATCTTTTCCGTCTCCGCCTCTGAAAGTTCGATCGCCATTGCTTTCTGCGGTCTTGCCCCTACAGAAATCCGCGCCTGTTTCCCGCAAAGGCTCATCCCTACTGCCAGCACGGGGAAATCCGTCCTGGCATTTCTGTGGGACAGATAAGCGAAGGTCCCGCTCGTTTTCTTTACGATCAGGCGTACCAGGATATCCCTGTCTCTTGGCATTTTTACAAACTCCTCCAGGGGAATGATTCCGCCCCGGTACAGCTCCACCTTCGTATCCAGGGCTAAAAAGGCCGTCAGCACATCCGAAAAACCAAACCTTCCGAAAATACTTCCGCCCACCGTCGCAAGATTCCGGAACTGTACACCGACAATATCCTTTACACTGTCTCTTAACATTCCCTGGAACCAGTCATTCAGTCCCTGGTGCAGCTCAATCTGCCTCAATGTCACCATACACCCGATCCGGAATTCTTCATCCGTCTCTTCGATCTGATCAAGCATAAGTCCTGACAGATCTATCGCCGTCTGGATCTGGGCGCTGCTCATCTTCATCCAGAGCATCCCTCCCAGGAGACGGTTAGATTTTTTCTGATTCAGCTCATAAGCCTGCTGAAGGCTCTCTGCTTTTACATAATTTTTAATTTTCAGCATTTTGTCTCCCTCATATTTCAAATGTAATCAGCTAAGATTATCAATTATTCTTAAGAATTATACCATCTTTCCATCGAAAATGATATGACCACTCCAATATCTGTCTGTGATTTTTGAAAATACAACAATCGTTCCATCTGTTTCTTTGAAAGGACCTCTGCCTGATTCACCACATAGCGGTATTCACAGTCCACATTCTTTTTCTGCCCGAATTTCTCCGTCAGACACCTTATTACATCTTGTTCTGTAATAAGATCTTCCGGCAGACGTCCCAGGCTTTGGCAGGCCGTCTCAAAGCGGTGGCATTTTTCCCGAAAGCTTTTTCCGACAGCAGATGCTCCTGCCACTCCGATGACCAGGTCTGTTTCCACTGGGATTACCGGTTCAAAAGAGGCCGGGCATTTCAGCGGAAACCCGTGGCTTCCGTCGGCTTCCACCAGTATCACATCGTACGTTTCCAGCATCCCGCGCGGCACCTCCGGCGAAACGCCTGTAAGCTTTTCTCCGGAAACACCATTGCCCACAGGCACAAATCCATACCGTCCTTCTTTGTACATATGAGTAGTCGTGGTAACAACAGCGCGGTATCCCGCCTTTTTCAGCTCCCTGGCAAGCTCATAAATCAGCGTAGTCTTTCCGCCGGCACCCACCACAGCAATCAGCCGGTGCTTTTCCGGACGAATCTTTAGCATACTTATCAGTGAAAATTCCGGCTTTTCCGCCCCGTTTTTTCTATCCCTACCCTGTCGCAGATACAGGATGGCTTCCAGGACACCGCCCGCAATGCACCGTGCTTTATCTGATATGCTGCTGCACTCCTGTCCTCCCAGCGGCCGGGGATCAATATCCGCCATTTTAAATCCTTCTCTTACCCGGAATCCGTCCGGAAGTATTCCTCTTAATATGCCGTCAATCGACGCATTCACCGGATAGCCGCCGATCGTTGCAATCATCTGTCCCTTCTTCACTGCGTCTCCTATGGCCGCACAGCTTCTAAGTGTTCCCTCCACAGGTGCATAGATGACCCGTTCTTTTGCATAACCGGCAATTTTACCCGGAATTCCGGTGTTGGGTATCGCTGTCCCCTGATAATAGATCCGCCCCAGGCTGTGCCCACGTTTTGTCTCGATGACCGCATGGACATCCACACCAGCCTCGAAACCCGGCCCCAGCCCGATTGTAATTTCCGCCATGTCCATCCTGGTACCCAGATTTTTCTTTGCCAGAATGGCGTCTACTACGATCTGAGGCTTCCAGCTTTCGATCCATTCTCCTTCCGGATCCACCAGTACCGGAACATTTCCCTCTGCCAGTATGTCTTCTGCATTTTCTTCATCCGCAAGTTTTGCCGTGATTCCTTCCACTGTCACTTCTTTTTGGTATACCGCCTCCGAAAAAGAAACCGTACGCCGGATAGAGGACGGCTTCTCACACTCCAGGGCAGCCACTTCAAATCCGCTGCGATACAGTTTTGCGATCACCCCGGAAGCCAGATCTCCTGCTCCCCGCACCACCACCCGTATATTTTTCTCTGCCAACATAAAAATGCCTCTTTTCGATTCTGATAACGTTATCTTATCATCCTCGAAAAAGAGGCACAAGCTTTTCCTTTATTTTATAAAAACTACAATACCATTGAAACCAGTTGGAAGATCAGGTTGGCAGCAACACCAGCGCAAAGACCACCTATGGTATGGCTGATGATCGCCTTGCCGGTCAGGTGCGGCACCTTCAGCGCAGACATCATACCCACATGAGTACTTAAATATCCGCTCCAGCACATACACATAGCCGTAAATACTGCAATATCATTTGCGTGTGCTGTTCCGGCACTTACCATCTCAGGCACCAGTCCGATAGCAGCTCCCGCAGCTCCAAGAGCCGTGATCGGAACCGCCACAGCCGATGCAGATGTAAAGCCAAACAGTGGTTTCAGGATAAACTCCAGCTTTTCTCCGATCCACGGAAGCAGAGCTACACCTTCATAGGCAGCTCCGGTATAGGTTCCGTCTGCGGAAGGTCCGTTGGTCAGCATCATTACAATGGTACAGATAACCAGTACACCCGGAATGATGGCCATACCAACTTCTACACCATTCTTTCCTCCATCCAGAAGTGCTTCCAGGAGACGTCCACCTACTCCGCCATTTCGGATCTCTCGCTTATTCAGGATATCATCCGCAGATTCACCGTTTTCTTCTTCAATACAATAGCTTTCCGTACCGTATTCTTTTTTGGTAAATGTGGTCATGATCCGTACGCTGACAATACTTCCAATAATCGCGGCGATATTTCCGATCAGGACCGCCATTCCCAGATTCTCACCTGGTGCATTGATTCCAAGCATAAATGTGGTAACGATCAGCCCCATACCAAAAGCTGTTCCCAGGTTGGTCAGTGCCGGGAGCTGGAATTTCTTGAAATATCTGCGGAAATTCCGATCCTCGGCAAGCCCCAAGATTGCCGGGTTGTCGGAAAGATATGTGGTCATAATACCCACAGATGCCGCTCCCGGAAGATTATATAATGGCTTCATCAGCGGAGTGATCGCCTTATTTAAGAGTGCGATTACTCCAAATTCGGAAAGTGCTCCGGAAAGCGCTCCCGCAATGACAGCGATTGCCATAATATTAAAAACTGTATCAATCAAAAGTTCGTACGCGGTAGCCATCATTGTCTGCATCATGTTTGCACCGCCCATTTTCATTCCGATACCGCCAAAGATAATGGCAAGGAAGATCAGAAATACAAAGGCTTCTGCACTGACTGCTTTTTTAAATCTTTTTGTTTCCATGTCATTCCCCATTTCTTTTGTTATTTTTTTCACAGTTGATCTTTCTTATCATACCGGATATGTTAAAAAAAATCAACTACTTTTTTCAAACAGGGAATACTTCTGTGTAAAAAAGTTTATTTTTTGCTATTTTCCAGCTTTTTCGTAAACATCCAGAGCTGCTGCCACAGCCTCTCCTGTGGAAACTTTGACGCCATTTCTCAGCATTACAGCCTCCAGTGCGCCAAGGAGCAGAAGAATATTCCGTTTCTGGCTTGAATATCCCATGTTCCCGATTCTTAAAATTTTTCCATCCAGTGGTCCAAAGGAAGTGGCGATCTCAATACCAAACTCGTTTAACAGCATTCCGCGGATTGCTTTTCCGTCCGCTCCCTCCGGAATATTGATGGCAGTTACTACCGGCATCTTGTGTTCCAGGTCACCGAAAATGGAAAGTCCCATGGCTTTCAGTCCGGCTACCAGCGCCTCGTCGTTTAACTTATGTCTTGCAAAACGGGCTTCCAGTGTCTCATTTACGATGCAGCGAAGGGCCTCATGTACTGCATACTGCATACTGGTGGCCTCAGTATGGTGGTTCAGCCTTCTCGGGCTCCAGTAGTCCTCAAGCTGTGCAAGATCCAGATAGTTGCTTGGGATTCCCGCAAGCTTTCCATCCACATCATCCGTAGTACGGATTCCTTTCTCCACCCGCTTTCTCTTCCTGACGATCTCCCCGATCTGCTCGTTGTAGGTAATCAGTGCAGATCCGGACGGTGCAGAAATACATTTCTGGGTTCCGGATATACATGCGGACAGTTTCCAGTCGTCTACTTTCACTTCCGCTCCGCCCAGCGTGGCAACAGCATCTACGATCAGCAGCGCACCATATTTCTCACAGATCTCTCCCAGCTCATCCAGCGGCTGCATCATAGAAGTTGAAGTCTCGCCATGAATGCAGGCCACTGCCTTGTAGGAATCTTTTTTCAGGGCATCTTCAATCTCCTGAGGATCAAATACTGTACCCCATTCTTTTTCCAGCAGGGTAATATCTGCTCCGCAGCGCTCCAGAATCTCTGCCAGCAGATAGCCGAATCTGCCGAAGGCCGGGATCAGTACCTTGTCGCCCGGGCAGATCGCACCGGTCAGCACTGTCTCCAGACCGCCTCTGGATGTGGTATCTACCAGATATGTCTGGTGGTTCTTTGTCTGGAACACATAGCGCTCCATTTCCATAGTCTCATTCATCAGTGCGGTAAACTCCGGGTCAAACTGTCCCAGGATATGTGCGCTCATGGCGCGTAAGACTCTGGGGTCAGCCTCTACCGGCCCCGGAGTCATCAGTGTACGTGGTGACGGGTTGATTTCTTGAAATTGTCTCATGTTTTCCTCTCCTTTATCTGTATGATTTGCAGGTTTTTCTGTAAAAATACGCAAAAAAGTCCCAAGGAATTTCCACCCTTGGAACTTTCTGCTTAAGAGTATAGCGGGTTTGCAGTGTTTTCGCAATATCCAATTTGGATAAAAAATCAGGTTTTTACTTACGATATTCAAATTCAAACTTTACAAACTCATCAATAAACTTCAGTACGTAATCCACCACCGCGTCACAGACCTCTTTTCCCAGCTCAGCCGTAGCGTCTCTGGCGCTCTTGCTGTAATCCACGCCCGTGGCATGTCCATGCTCGATCAGGTCTCCGGTCTTGGATACATCACGGGTACGAAGATTCAGATATACAGCCGCTCCGTCAAATTCTCCCCGATGCAGGTCCAGGAACCGGATATTGCCAATTTTCTGATTATCCGGGATATGAGCACGCTCTACCTTTACCGTCTCCGGCGCAATGTGCATCATGACAGCTGTTTCCGTGATGTCTCCGTGACCAATGAGGCCCCACTCCGGATTCAAGTCCCCGGCCACTTCAAACCACTGGATATTTGCCACCGGAATATTTTTAAGCCGCAGATACTGTCCTACATCATACAGCGCATTATTGTTTCCGCCATGGCCGTTCAGAAACAGAAAATGTGTAAATCCATAGGAAACCAGTTGGTCACAGACTTCCTTTACATATGCCGCAAGTGCTGTCTGTGAAACCGCCATAGTCCCCGGGAAATCCGCATGATAAAGGGCATGTCCGTATGGGATCACCGGCGCCACCAGGCCTTTGTCTGTCTTCTCTCCAACTTTCTTAGCCAGATATTCCGCCACGATCCAGTCCGTTCCGACAGGAAGAGCCGGACCATGCTGTTCCGTGCTTCCCACAGGGATGATCGCCAGTTTTTTTGTTTTCAACGCTTCCTGATTCTCTTCCCATGTGTTTTCAAAAATAAAGTTGCTCATATGCCGATTCCTCCTTTTGTAAAATCTATCTATATCATACGCAAAATACAAATCCGGTGCAAGAATCCGGAACAGCTTTCTTCATATTTTTTTAATCTGTCCCTCTATAGACAATCCGAAAAAAATTATGCTATCATACCTTTTGAATCTGCTGTTTTACAAAAGAAAGGAAAATCAAAAAAGCACACATCATGGAACATACTTTTACAGAACTACTTTGGCTCCTTCTTATCTACTCTTTCATCGGATGGATCATTGAGGCGGCAGTCGGAACCATAAAAAACAGAAAATTTACTAACCGGGGCTTTTCTACCGGACCTTTCTGCCTGGTCTATGGAGTGGCGGCAGTGCTGATGGAAATCACTTTATCCGAATTAATAGGCAACCCCTTTTTTCTGTTTCTTGGCTGTGGAATACAGGCCACCTTTGTTGAATGGTTTACCGGTAAGACTCTGGAGCGGATGAACCGGCACAAATGGTGGGACTACTCTGATAAAAAGTGGAATTTCGACGGCTATATTTGTCCGCAGTATTCCCTTTTATGGGCGGTGCTGGGTATTGTCAGCATCCGTTTTGCCACGCCGCTGTTTCTGGACGTGTATTACCAGATTCCCGAACCTGTTTCTATAATCATCGTATGGGTATTCGCTGTTTATCTTCTTCTGGATATGGCGGTTTCCTTTGCGGCGGTTTTTCATCTGCGGAATTTTTCACTGGAGGCTTCTCAGCTGGACATCCCCTTTGCAGACTGGTCCCGCCGGACAAGCCGGCCTATTATAGGGTATGCGGAGCGCCGTATCGCCAATGTCTACCCTTCCATCCAGGAAAAGGCAGACGAAATCTTAAGTGAAGGAAAATTTGCCGAAGGCTGCGGGTTCTATAAACTATTCTGGCTGTTTTTGATCGGATCACTGCTGGGAGACATTACCGAAACCATTTTCTGCCGCTTTACCGCCGGCGAATGGATGAACCGCAGCAGCCTGGTCTGGGGGCCCTTCAGCATCGTCTGGGGCTTCGCCATCGTCCTTGCAACTATTCTGCTCTACAAAGACAAGGATAAGCCGGACAGACATATTTTCCTCGTCGGTACCTTTCTGGGCGGTGCCTATGAATATATCTGCAGCGTACTTGCAGAGATTGTTTTCGGACAGGTTTTCTGGGATTATAGTGACATTCCCTTTAACCTTGGAGGACGCGTCAATCTCCTTTACTGCTTTTTTTGGGGAATTGCCGCGCTGATCTGGATCAAAGGACTGTATCCGCCCTTCTCCCGGTGGATTGAAAAAATCCCAAAAGTCACCGGTTATATCCTGACATGGATTCTGGTCCTGTTTATGTCCATAAATATGCTGGTCTCCGCCGCCGCATTGATACGCTACAGCGAAAGGAACGGCGGTCCGCCCGCAGCCAGCGGCTGGGAGCATGTTATAGACACCCACTTCGACGACCAAAGGATGCAGGATCAGTTCCCAAATGCAAAGAAAAAATAGTCCGGGCACGCAGATGGGGACACCCTGATACGCAGATGGGGACACCCACTTTTGCAAATGGGGACGTACACTTTTGTCAAAAGTGTACGTCCCCATTTGCTACATTTGCTGCATCTGCCACTGTCTCCCGGATGATTTTCCGGATCGGCAGCACGCTTGCCGGAGTTACCGACAACTCGTCTACCCCCATCTTCACGAATGTTTCGGTCAGCGTGGTATCTGCACCCAGCTCCCCGCAGATACCCACCCAGCATCCGCTTTTGTGTCCATTTTCTATAGTCATCTGAATCATTTTCAACACCGCCGGATGGTGGGCGTCGTAGATCGGATCCAGCTTTGCATTCTGACGATCGATAGCCAGGGTATACTGGGTCAGGTCATTGGTCCCAATGCTGAAAAAATCCACCTCTTTTCCCAGTTCCCCGCTGATCATGACGGCTGCCGGCGTCTCAATCATTACGCCCTGTTCAAAGTTTCCATAGGGGATATCTTTTTCGTCAAACTCTGCCTTGATCTCCTTTACAATGTCCTTGATTCTCTTTACTTCATCTACGGAAATGATCATCGGATACATGATTCCCAAATTGCCGTAAGCACTGGCACGAAGAAGCGCTCTCAGCTGCGTCTGAAAGATCTCCGGACGGTCCAGACAGATTCTGATAGCCCGGTATCCCATAGCCGGATTGTCTTCCTTATCAAGCCCGAAATACTCTACCTGTTTGTCGGCTCCAATATCCAGAGTCCGGATGATCACCTTTCTTCCGCCCATCATCTCCAGTGCAGATTTATAGGCCTGAAACTGCTCTTCTTCAGTTGGATAATCCTGCTTTTCCAGATAGAGGAACTCACTCCTGAAAAGGCCAATCCCCCCGGCGTCATTGGCCAGCACCTTCGCAATATCTCCCACGCTTCCGATATTGGCAAACAGCCTGATCTTCTTGCCGTCTCTGGTCACATCTTCTTTACCCTTCAGTTCCTGCAGAAGAGCCTTCTGGCGTTCCTGCTCGTCTTTCTTTTCCTGATAGGCAAAAAGAGTCTCTTCGTCCGGATCCAGGATCAGTTCTCCCTTAATTCCGTCAATAACAGCCATTTTCCCATTCATCGTTTCCGAAGTATGAATACCGATCAGCGCCGGGATATTCATGGTTCGGGCCAGGATTGCCGTGTGGGAATTGGCAGAGCCAAGTTCTGTTACAAATCCTAACAGCTTGGACTTATCCATCTGTACCGTCTCGCTCGGCGCCAGATCCCGGGCCGCCAGGATCACCGGCTCATCTCCCAGCTCTCCGGCCCCCTGCCTTCCCTGCAGGATACTGACCACCCGCTCCGCAATATCCTTGATATCTGCAGAACGGGCTCTGAAATACTCATCATCCATCTCTGCAAACATCCTGGAGAAATTATCTCCCGCAACAGCCACCGCATACTCTGCATTGACCTTTTGTCCCTCGATCATATTCCGGATTGAATCATGAAAGTCTTCATCTTCCAGCATCATAGAATGTACTTCAAAGATTGCGGCATTGACCTCGCCCACCTCTTTCAGTGCTTTCTCATACAGCTGATTCAACTGCGCCACGGCTGCTTCCTTTGCCTTTTCAAACCGTGCAAGCTCAGCTGCTGTATCTGTGATGCTTTTTCTCTGGACTACCTGCTCATCCTTGGAATAAAACAGAATCTTCCCAATAGCGATTTCTTTTAAAATGGATTTCCCCGTGTATTTTTCCATTCCAGGTTCTCCCTTCTTCCGTATCTGACAGATTACAGATTATTTTTGAAGAACTCTTCCATTGCAGCAATCGCCTCATTCTCGTCCGGTCCTTCTGCAGTAATGGTCACCTCTGTTCCGTGCTTGATCCCCATTCCCATTATGGCCAGAAGCTTTCCTGCCTCTGCCTTCTTTCCATTGCCTTCCAGCATTATTTTTGACTGAAATTTCTTCACTTCTTTTACCAGCACTCCCGCCGGTCTTGCGTGGATTCCCAGTTCGTCCTGAATTGTGTAGGTCATTGTTTTCATAGTTCATCTCTCCTTAATTTTTATATGATTTTTTAAGCTTCTCTATAAAGGACCAGCGCCTCATAAGGCTTCAGGCGGATCCGCTTTCCATCCATCATATGATGCTCATAATTACTCAGGATACATGTATAGTCTTTCAGCGACTCATCCGCCTCCCAGGTCACTTCTTTCCCGTAAAAGTTGTTGATCACCAGTAATTTCTGGTCCCGATAATTTCTCCGATATGCCAGAACCGACGGATGCATTTCATCCAGCGCTTCAAAATCTCCATATCCTACGATATCATATTTTTTTCTTAAAGTAATCAATTTCTGATAATAATGAAAAATGGAATCCTCGTCCTTTTCTTCCGTTTCCGCATTAATATAGGCACAGTTGTCATTCACTTCAATCCATGGCTCTGCCTGGCTGAATCCCCCGTTTTTCTGATCTGACCACTGCATCGGTGTGCGGCTGTTGTCCCGGGAATGGATCGCAAGGATCTGATATGCATTTTCTCTTGTCAGCCCCTTTTCCTGCAGGATCCGGAAATGATTGATACTCTCCACATCCCGGTATTGCGAAATGTCATGAAAACCGGGATTGGTCATCCCAAGCTCCTCGCCCTGGTAAATATAGGGCGTGCCTCTCATACAATGGATCACTGTGGCGAGCATCTTTGCCGACTCCTTCCAGTATTCCTTTGTATTGCCGAATCTGGACACTACTCTTGGCTGGTCATGATTACACCAGAACACTGCATTCCATGCATGATGTTCTGCCATATGTGTCTGCCATTCAAATAAAATATGCTTCAGCTTACAAAAATCAAATGGTACCATTACCCATTTTTCATTTCCCATGAAATCCACCTTCAGGTGGTGAAAGCTGAACACCATGGACAGCTCTTTTCCATTCTCCGACGCATAACGATAACAGTTCTCCATAGAAGTACTGGACATTTCCCCCACCGTGATAATCTCGGCATCTGTCCCGAAAGTAGCTTCATTCAGCTCCTGCAGATACTTGTGGATATTCGGTCCGTCTGTATAAAATCTTCGCCCGTCTCCTTCAAGATCATCCCGGAATTCTCCCTTGCTGATCAGGTTTACCACATCAAACCGGAACCCCTTGATGCCTTTTCCCATCCAGAACTTTACTACATCCTGGATCCTCCGCCGCACTTTAGGATTGTCCCAGTTCAGATCCGGCTGTGACACATCAAAAAGATGGAGATAATACTCATCAAACTGTTCTACATATTCCCACGCGCTCCCGCCAAATTTGCTCTCCCAGTTGGTAGGCGGAACTCCGGGCTTTTTCCCTTTTTTGAAAATATAGAAATCTTTGTATTCAGGGTCGCCTGCCAGAGCCTTCCGGAACCACTCATGACGGTCTGACGTATGATTAAATACCATGTCCAGCATCAGACTGATTCCCCGCTTCCCCGCTTCCCGGGACAGCTCTTCCAGGTCCTCCATTGTACCGTATCTTGGATCAATGTGATAATAATCTTCCACATCATATCCATTATCCTTTTGGGGTGATACGAAGAACGGCGTCAGCCAGATATAATCCGCCCCCAGCCGCCGGATATAATCCAGCTTCTCCGTCACCCCTTTCAGATCACCCAGTCCGTCGCCATCACTGTCATAAAAGGATTTGGGATAAATCTGATAGATCACACTTTTCTTAAAATCCACCATGTCAGCGCCTCCTATGCAAATCTGATCACTGTAGTCTCTCCGGCTTTTCCATCCATACCTGAAAGATATTCTACAGTTTCATAATTTCCTTCATCTGTCACAATAAATACGGTTACTGTCGGATGACCGGCTGCCCGGATCTTCTCCGGATCAAAACGAATCAGCGGCTGTCCCTGCTTCACTGCTTCTCCTTCCTTTACAAGAAGTTCGAATCCGTCTCCGCCCATATCCACAGTGTCAATTCCTACATGGATCAAAAGCTCTGCACCATTGTCCAGCACCAATCCGCAGGCATGCCCGGTATCCGCCATAACTACGCCCACCTCTGCATCTGCCGGAGACACTACCGTATCACTTTCCGGTTCAATAGCGATACCATTTCCCATCACACACTGAGAGAACACTTCATCCGGCACTTCACTGATCGGGATTACCCTTCCCGTCAGACCAGCCTTCAGCTCCACTGAAGCTTTCTCCCCGGACTCTGCCCCGATGCTTTCTGTCTGCGGCAGTTCTTCGCTCTCTTCACCGCAAAGCGCTTCTTTAGAAAGCTTTCTGCTTCCCACAGCCATGGTCAGAACAAACGGCACTACGATCGCAACCGCCATTGCAATCAGAAAATACAGATAGAACGCCGGCTTAATAGAAAGGATTCCCGGGAGTCCTCCCACACCGATACTGAACGCCTGCACACCGGCCCCGACAGAAATCATAGCCGCAATGGCAGAGCCGATCATACCGCATACCAGCGGAAATCCATATTTTAAATTGACACCAAAGAGCGCCGGTTCCGTAACTCCCAGATAACAGGATATGCACGCCGGAATATTCACCTGCTGGGCACGCTCGTTTCTCTTCTGTAAGACAGACATTGCAAGAACCGCTGACCCTTGCGCGATATTAGAAAGTGCGATCATCGGCCAGAGGATTGTCCCGTCATACAGATTCGTAAGCTGTGAATCGATAGCGTTGGTCATATGATGAAGTCCTGTCATAACGACCGGGGCGTACAAAAGCCCGAATACACCTGCAAATGCCACGCCAAACGGAGACATTAATCCATTATAGACTATGTTTGCAATGGCATCCCCGATCTTCCATCCGATCGGTCCCACAACAGTATGGGCAATAATAACCGCCGGCACCAGCGAGCAGAACGGAACCACGATCATACTGATCACTTCCGGGCAGTGCTTTTTGAAGAATTTTTCCAGATATACCAGAACAAACCCGGCCATCATCGCCGCAATAACCTGTCCCTGGTATCCGATCATCTCTACTTTTGCAAAACCAAAATCCCACACCGGAATATCTGATGCCGCCGTATCAGCCACGCTGAATCCGTTCAGAAGCTGGGAAGACACCAGCGTAAGTCCCAGAATAATACCAAGGATCTGTGTTGTTCCCATCTTCTTCGTGATCGACCATACGATTCCTACCGGCAGCAGATGAAATACCGCTTCTCCGATAAGCCACAGGAAGCTATAAGTCCCGGCCCAGAACTGAGAGATATCCGCCAGGCTTTTGGTCCCGTCTGCAAAAAAATTAATTTCACCGATTATGTTTCGGAATCCCAGAACAAGACCGCCGCAGATCAAGGCCGGGATAAGCGGCGCAAAAATTTCCCCCAACGCACTCATGATCTTCTGCAGCGGATTCTGATTGGTTCTGGCAGCAGCCTTCACCGCATCCTTGCTTACACCTTCAATCCCCGCATAAGCTGTAAATTCATTATAGAAGACCGCCACATCGTTTCCAATAATGACCTGGTACTGTCCTGCCTGGGTAAATGTCCCTTTTACGGATCTGATCTTTTCAATCGCCCTGGCATCCGCCTTCTTCTCATCTACAAGAACAAATCTCATTCTTGTCATACAGTGGGATACTGCCTGGATGTTCTCCTTCCCCCCGATCAGTTCAAGAAGCTGCCTGACATCCTCTGTATACTTCGCCATCTCGTACCTCCTCACACATTCCTTCACTTGTTTGAACAAGCCAACTATAGCACACTTGTTTAAACATGTCAATCTCTTTTTCCTTGACTTTCCTGCATATCGAGATATAATGAAAGCAGCTGTTTAAACAAGATATACTTCTACAGGATGTGAGGAAATGCCAAAAGCAAAATATCATGATATTTACAGGGATTTAAAGCAGAAAATCGAGGATGAAGAGTATGCCTATCAGGACTTTCTTCCTTCTGAAAATTCACTGATCCAGACCTACCACTGCTCCCGCAATACGATCCGCCGGGCCATCAGTCAACTGGTCAGTGACGGATATGTGCAGACCATGCAGGGCAAAGGCGTACGCAATATTTATCTTCCCGTTTCCCCCACCTATTACACGATAGGCGGCATTGAATCTTTTAAGGAGGCCTCCCTCAGAAACCATCAAAAGGCACGGACGCGTGTCCTCCAGTTTATCGAACTGACCGCTGACGAAAAAATCGCCAGACAAAGCGGTTTTCCTGTAGGTTCTGAACTGTATTATGTCCAGAGACTCCACTATTTAGACGGAAAACCGCTGATCATCAACCACAACTACTTTCTGAAGAGCGCGGTGCCCGGTCTTACACCCGAGATTGCCGAAGATTCCATATATGATTACCTGGAAAACACGCTCCATATGACTATCGTCAACAGTAAACGAGTGGTAACTGTTATGAAGATCACCCAGATTGATGAAAAATATCTGGAACTGGACGTCAACGACTATAACTGCATGGCTGTCATTACCAGCCACACTTACAACAGCGATGGCATCATGTTCGAATACACTCAGTCCCGCCACCGGCCAGACTACTTCCGTTTCCAGGACAATGCAGTCCGTAAGCCCCGGGCATGATTGCCGGAGATACAAAAAAACGAAAAAAAAGTAGAAAGGAGTCCCTTTATGGCAATCCAGTCTTATATAAATCAAAAAACCTCCATCCCCACGGATGTCCTGTCTCTGACCGGTCCGGAAGTCCTTGCCAGAGCCAGGCGTTTCCACAGCACCATCCCCGGATACCAGCCCACTCCACTGGTCTTTCTTGACCATCTGGCAAGGCGTCTGGGCATTTCATCCCTTCTGGTAAAGGATGAATCTCACCGCTTTGGCCTGAACGCCTTCAAATCGCTGGGCGGGAGCTTTGCCATTGCCCGCACTCTGGCAAAAAAGCTTGGCTGGCCGGAAGATGAGGTCACCTTCGATGCTCTCATGTCTCCTGAGGTGAAGGAGAAGCTTGGCACACTGACCTTCGTTACCGCCACCGACGGAAACCACGGCCGGGGCGTTGCCTGGGCTGCCAGGCTTTTAGGCCACAAGTCGGTGGTCTACATGCCAAAGGGCAGCTCGCTGGAGCGTCTGGAAAACATCCGCGCTCAGGGCGCCTACGCCGAGATCACAGACCAGAATTACGATGGCGCCGTCCGTCTGGCTGACCAAATGGCAAAACAAAATGGCTGGATCCTGGTCCAGGACACAGCATGGCCCGGATACGAAGAAATCCCTGCATGGATCATGCAGGGATATACTACCATCGCCCAGGAAATCTTCGGTCAGCTCAAAGAAAATAATCTGCAAATGCCCACCCATCTTTTCCTTCAGGCGGGCGTCGGAAGCTTCGCCGGGGCTATGCTTGGAAGCTTTGCCGCAAGACTTGGAAAAGACTGTCCCGTCACCTGCATCGTTGAGCCAGACAAGGCAGACTGTCTGTACCGAAGCGCCCGATCCGGGACCATCACTCCGGTAACAGGTGATATGGACAGTATGATGGCCGGCCTTTGCTGCGGTGAGCCCTGTACCATAAGCTGGGAAATCATCCGCAGAGGAGCCGCCGCCTTTTTCTCCTGCAGCGATGATTACTCTGCCAGAGGGATGCGTCTGCTTGGGCGCCCGGAACCGGGCGATCCTCCAATCGTATCCGGCGAATCCGGAGCCGTCGGCGCAGGTATCCTCGCTGCTCTTATGGAAGATAAAGCTCTTTCTGATATCCGGCACTCCCTTGGATTAGATGCACATTCACGGGTGCTTTGCATCAGCACCGAGGGCGATACCGACCAGGCCAATTACCAGACCATTCTTTCCTGTAAGGGTTAGACATACTAATTGGGGACGGGGGATTTTAAGAAATCCCCCGTCCCCAATTACAATTAGTCATGGATTTTATAATTATTCAGCAGCATCTCTGCCACTCCCGGCGCCTCCGGATCGTGGTGCCCCTTTCCTGTATCCAGCGTCCGCAGACTGTCCATTTCGCCGTCTGACAGCTCGAAATCAAAGATATCAATATTTCCTGCAATCCTTTGTGGATTCGTGGATTTCGGCAGAACGATCAATCCGTCCTGTACCTCAAACCTGAGAATAATCTGCCCCGGATTCTTTCCGTATTTGTCCGCCAGTTTTACAATATCCGGATGGCTAAGAAGTGTCTCATCCCCATGTCCCAACGGCTGATAGGCCTCAATCTTTACATCATTCTCAGCAAGAAGCGCACGCAGCTCTTTCTGCTGGAAGAAGGGATTGCACTCCACCTGGTTTACAGCAGGCATCGTCGCAAATTGCGGCACAAATTCCTTCCAGATCTTCGGTGTCATGTTGCTGACGCCAATGGATCTTATCTTTCCTTCCGCCTTTGCTTCCTCCAGGGCTTTCCATGCTCCGGCCACATCCCCGTAGGGCTGGTGCAGCAGATACAGGTCTACATAGTCAAGCCCCAGTTTTTCCAGAGATGTTTCAAGACCTTTCTTTGCTGCTTCATATCCATAATCCTGGAGCCAGAGTTTGCTTGTGATAAAAATCTCTTCTCTGGGAATCCCGCTGTCCTTTACCGCTTTTCCCACCTCAGCTTCGTTAAAGTATGCGGCCGCTGTATCAATATGACGGTATCCTGCCTTTAACGCCCGGGTTACCGCTTCATATGTTGCTCCATCATTTGGGATAAGGAATACGCCAAATCCCACTGCTGGTATTTTATTTCCATCATTTAAAGTTACCATTTCCATCGCACATACCTCCTGAATCTTCCGTCTGTTTTCCCGGGAATCCTTTCGTCCTCCCTATCTATATTCTAATGTGCGAATCTGAAAAACTACAATGCCAATCAAACACTAAAGTATAACTTAAATGCATACTTTTACTTTTTATTGCCGGAATCCCTCTTCCAGTGCCGCAATCAGATCCTCCGCCTTCTCAATGCCGATAGACAGCCGGATCGTGTTGGGTCTGATTCCCTGCTCCGCCAGCTCTTCCTCCGTACACTGGCTGTGGGTAGTGGTAGCCGGATGGATCACCAGGGATTTTACGTCTGCCACATTGGCCAGCAGGGAGAAGATCGGCAGATTGTCGATAAAGGCCCTCGCCTCTCTTTCTCCTCCCTTGATCTCAAAGGTAAAGATGGAGCCTCCGCCCTTGGGAAAATACTTTTTGTAGAGTGTATGCGTTGGTTCGCCTTTAAGGGACGGATGATGCACAGCTTCTACTTTTGGATGCCCGGACAGGTACTCTACGATCTTCTGTGCATTTTCCACATGCCGCTCTACCCGGAGAGACAGTGTTTCCAGCCCCTGGAGTAACAAAAAGGCATGGAAGGGCGAGAGTGTGGCTCCCGTATCCCTAAGGAGTACCGCCCGGACATAAGCCGCAAATGGCGCTTCCGGCGCCGCCTCTGTAAAAGTGATCCCATGATAGCTGGGATTTGCTTCGGAAATCCAGGGATATTTCCCAGACGCTTTCCAGTCAAACCGTCCGCCATCGACCAGCACTCCTCCAAGGGCCGTCCCATGCCCGCCGATAAATTTCGTCGCCGAGTGTACCACAATATCCGCTCCGTACTCGATGGGCCGCACCAGGTAAGGCGTCGCAAATGTGGAATCCACCACCAGAGGGATCTGATGACTGTGTGCGATCTTTGAAAGTGTCTCCAGATCCGCCACATTGGAATGCGGATTTCCCAGAGTCTCGGTAAAAACCGCCTTTGTATTTTCCTGTATGGCGCCCTCAAACGCCCCTTCCTCCTCCGGATCCACAAAGGTGGCTGTGATACCCGCTGTCAGCGGAAGCGTGTGGGCCAGCAGATGATAGGTTCCTCCATAAATATTCCTGGATGCCACGATGTGCTCTCCGGCTTTCGCAAGCGCCTGGATCGCATAAGAAACGGCCGCCGCTCCTGAACTTACTGCCAGCGCTGCCGCTCCGCCCTCCAGCGCTGCCATTCTCCTTTCAAGCACCTCCCCGGTAGGATTGGTCAATCTTCCATATATATTTCCCTCGTCCCTCAGGGCAAATCGGTCTGCCGCATGCCGGCAGTCTTCAAATACAAACGACGTGGATGCATAGATCGGGACAGCCCTGGCTCCGGTTGCCAGATCCGGATTTTCCTGCCCGATATGTACCTGCTTCGTCTCAAATCCCCAGTTTGCCGAATTTTTAATGTCACTTCTGCTCGTTGTCATGATATCGTCCTCCTTTTCCGATATCCTACCACGACGGTCTCGTTCCCGCTAATACGTAAAAGAAATAGCCGGCTATAGGCTGAAGCTATAACCGGCCATTTCTCCAATTGAGATTTTTCATTATCTTATAAATTTTTTACAAACAGCGCCCGGATCGCATTGAGCACCGCAATGATCATAACACCCACATCGGCAAAGATAGCCAGCCACATGTTGGCGATCCCCAGTGCGCCAAGCAGCAGGCAGATCAGCTTCACACCGATGGCAAACACAATATTCTGATATACGATCCGCAGACATTTCCTGGATATTTTAATCGCTTTGGAAATCTTCATGGGATCATCATCCATCAATACCACGTCCGCAGCCTCGATAGCTGCATCTGATCCCATGGCCCCCATAGCAATCCCGATATCGGCTCTCCCTAACACCGGTGCGTCATTGATGCCATCGCCCACAAACGCCAGCTTTTCTTTCTCTGGTTTCGATGCAAGCAAAGCCTCTACCTTCTCTACCTTATCTGCCGGAAGAAGCTCGCTGTACACTGCGTCCAGCCCAAGCTCTCCTGCTACCTGTTCTGCGACTCTGCGGATATCTCCCGTCAGCATAACTGTCTTTTGTACGCCCGCTGTCTTTAATTCCCGGACCGCCTCCTTTGAATGAGGTTTTAAAACATCTGAGATCACAATATGGCCGGCATACGTCCCGTCAACCGCAACGTGTATAATAGTGCCTACCAGATGGCATCCGATATATTCAATCCCCAGACGCTCCATCAATTTATCATTTCCCGCGGCCACCTCATGGCCGTCCACCTTTGCCAGCACACCGTTTCCGCTGATCTCCCTGATATCTGTTACGCGGGAGCGGTCAATCTCTTTTCCATAGGCTTTCTGAATACTTCTGCTGATCGGATGTGAGGAAGCACTTTCCGCCAGCGCCGCATACTCGATCAGCTTCTCGTCTTCCATCTCATTATGGTGAATTCCATTGACTTCAAACACTCCCCGGGTCAATGTTCCCGTCTTGTCAAATACAACAATTTTTGTCTGAGACAATGTTTCCAGATAGTTAGACCCTTTTACCAGGACTCCTGCGTTGCTGGCTCCTCCGATCCCCGCGAAAAAGCTGAGCGGAATACTGATAACAAGCGCACATGGACAGCTGATAACCAGGAAGGTAAGCGCCCGGTAGATCCAGATATCCCAGTCCGCCGCAAGCCCCATCCCAATCATTCTGACCAGAGGAGGAAGAAATGCAAGGGCCAGTGCCGCATAACAAACCGCCGGTGTATAGATCCTTGCAAATCTGGATATAAATTCTTCAGATCTGGACTTTCTTGAACTGGCATTTTCTACCAGATCCAGGATTCTGGAAACCGTCGATTCCCCAAACTCTTTCGTAGTCTTTACCTTCAAAAGCCCTGTCATATTAATACATCCGCTGATAATCTCATCCCCTGCAGCAGCCTCTCTCGGGATGCTTTCTCCTGTCAGCGCACTGGTGTTCAATGTGGAGGATCCCTCCAGGATCACGCCGTCGATCGGAACCTTCTCTCCCGGCTGCACCACGATCACGCTTCCAATTTCCACCTCGTCCGGATCCACCTTCTCAAGCTTTCCGTCCTGCTCCACATTGGCATAGTCCGGCCGTATATCCATCAGTTCACTGATATTTCGTCGGCTCTTACCCACCGCGTAACTCTGAAACAGCTCCCCGATCTGATAAAACAGCATAACGGCAATCGCTTCTGTATAGTCTCCGCTCTGTTCATAAAGTGCGATAGCAATGGCTCCGACCGTGGCAACCGCCATCAAAAAATTCTCATCAAACATCTGGCGGTTTTTTATCCCTTTGAAAGCCTTCAGCAAAATGTCATACCCGATGATCAGATACGGCACCAGATACAGGACAAATCTTGCAATCCCCGTGACCGGCGCAAAACTCAGCGCAATCAGCAGGGCCGCCGAGATCAGGATCCGGATCAGCATCTTTTTCTGCTTCTTATTCATAGCACTACTCCTTGCTTTAAGCGGATTATAAGAAAATCTCGCAGTCGTCTTCTACCTTCCTGCAGTTTTTCAGCACATCCTTCATGACCGTTTTTGGCTCATAGCCTTCCTCAAACTCCACGATCATCTTCAGCATCATGAAATTAACAGTTGCATGTTTCACCCCTGCGGTATTATTTGCCGCTTCTTCCATTTTGTTTGCACAGTTTGCACAGTCAACGTCGATTTTATACGTCTTCTTCATTTTCCCGCTTCCTTTCCCTTCATTCTCATCTCAAACAATTAATCATTTGTTTAATCGTTGGTTTTATTATATGCACAGTATCAGGATATGTCAATCCCTTAGCCTAATCTTTTTTACTTTTTTATTGCGCCGTCCCGGAACCTATAATAGAATAACTTATAAGATGCCAGAGGCAAAGCCTGCAGTCTGGCATTACATCAGCGGAAGGAGATTCTACCATGACAGACTACAGACTGCCCCACGACCACGGACAGAATATCGAACAGAATCTGGCACAGCTGCCCAGTATTGATGATTTTCAGACAGTAGCAGATATTTTCAAACAGATGGGCGATGGGAGCCGTGTACGTATCTTCTGGCTTTTATGCCACTGCGAAGAATGTGTGATCAATATTTCCTCCATGGTAGACATGAGCAGTCCCGCCGTCTCTCACCATCTCAGACAATTAAAAACCAGCGGCCTTATTACCAGCCGCCGGGAAGGGAAAGAAGTATATTATAAAGCCGCCAAAACTCCTCAGGCACAGCTTTTGCACCACGTTATCGAACAGATGATGGAGATTGCCTGCCCGTCTTCATAAATGAATATTAGATGCGGCCTACGCCGTCCATGGCCACGCAAATCTCCATGATGATAAATAAAATCATCCATACAGCGGTAAACGCATAGGCCCAGTATCTCTTTTCCGGCCGGTTTTCCTGCCACCAGCCGCGGATTTCATTTCTTTTCCGGAACAGGATTACACATGCCGCTGCAAAAAACGCCAGCGCAATCCCGTACTCTACAGCCGACCTGGCTGTCTCCGGCAGCTGCTTTGTTACTCTCCCCAGAAGATCGCTGAATACCATGTTATTGATTACATGGATCAGGGCAGACCATTTCAGAGAATATTCCACCGCAACATAGCCAAATACCAGCCCTGCCCCGAACGCAAACAGCCCCTGCAGGAAATTTCCGTGCATCACGCCAAACAGTACTGCCGACAAAACAATCGCAAATCCTTTGCCATAGGGGAGCAGCCTGTCCATGATAAATCCCCGGAAGACCACTTCTTCTGCCACAGGCCCTACCAGTGCGGTATAAAGAAATAACGGCAGCGTCCCGCTGATGGCCGTAGCGTTCTGTGCTGCTTCCGCCAACGTGTATCCCAGGGGATTTAATGCTGCTTCCGCCAGTGCTGCTGCCGCCATAAAGATTACCTGACAGGACATAAACACACAGAAAATACGCAGAAATGCAGGCAGCTTCATCTCTTTTCTCTCCTGCCACATCCTTTTAAGACTTCCTCTTTTGCGATACCGAAAAAACAGGAACAAAAGCCCTGCCGCAGTTCCCGCAATACTCAGGATTCCCGCATGCGCTCTTACACTCTTGCCCAATTCCGCAACCACTGTCCCGGTCTCACCGCCTCCTGCCCTGGATAACATCATCACACTCCTTACGATTGCAAATGTAAATGTTACCCCTGCCAACAGCACATAATAAACCAGAACATCTCTTGATATCTGATTCACCAGCTTTTTTATTTCTTTCTTCATTCCGTCTCTCCTTTTGCCTTAACTTTTCAAATCCTTTTCTTTTCGCTTTCTACTATAAGGCAAAAAAGAACAGAGCACCCGTTTTTCGTTGCAAACGGTGCTCTGTATGTTGTAAACGGCACACGGAGAGCTCAGGCTTCCCGCTCCTTCTCCGGCAAAAGCAGTAAAATCTCTGTACTGTACACTCTTGTGCCTTTTGCAGTTTCAATCCCGCACTGCACACTTCCCTGATACTTTTTTGCCGCATAGGTCATATTCAGGATCCCAAATCCGTGATTTTCCGGATCTTCTTTTCTGGTACTGCCAGGAGACACAACTTCTTTCTCCTCCGTGGGATTCCGGAATGTGATAAACAGCATCCGCCCCTGCTGCCTGATCCGGATATCAATCCATTTTTCCTCCAGATCTTTCACTGCTTCTAATGCATTATCCAGCGCATTGGCAAAAATCGTACACAGATCTGTCGCTTTTATCGTAATCTCCTCGGGAAGTCTTCCTTCCAGGCTGATCCTGACGCCGCCCGCCCTTGCAAGCACTTCCTTTTCATTAATAATTGCATCCGCAATCTCATTTCCGCTGTATATTGTCTGCTCTGTTTCACGCAAGGCCCCCGAAAGCTCCCCCAGATACTCTTTAATCCGCTCCGTTTTTCCGTTTTCCGCCAGTTCCTTCAGGCAGAGCAGATGATTCTTCATGTCATGGCGCATTTTACGCACCCTGGTCTCCCTTTCCTGGTATGCCCGGAAATGCCGGAGCTCAGCCTGCAGATAATGCTCTCCTATCGTAGTCATATACTGGTAATAGTCTTTCTGATTCCCCTGCCATACCAAAATGACCACAGACATTTCCAAAAACACCGACGCGAGGCTTCCAAATCCAGTAATCACTCTGGCCGCAGTGCCGGATATGCCCGTCTGTGTGACCGCCATCAGCATCGCTCCTATCACAAACAAAAACACCCCCGCCGCATGCAGAAAGTTTCTCTCCCACTTCCCCAGCCTCCGATAAGGCTCATCCAGCCGGAGCAGGTGCACGGTCTCGTCTCGTTTCCAGTAAATGATCAAAACAGCGATCCAGAACAGCGCGTCCACTGCATACAGCCAGCCGCCTTCTGACGGATATTTCCCCGTCAGCGTATATGGGACCGCATAAAATACGGATACGATCCCCATCAGGAACCCAAGCACAGGAACCGTCAGGAATATTCCCCGGATTCTTTTTTCCCTTCTTACGATCACCATGTAAACAGCAAAAAAGCAAACAGGGAAAGCCGAAAAGATATCCTTGCTCATTCCCGGACATATCTGCACAAACAGCGTTGGCACAAGAAACGCTACTGCAAACAGGATCTTGTTCCTTCTTCCCGACATTCCCGGCTCCAGGTAAACTACTCTGCTGATACACACAAGCGCCAGCAGGATCTCCGCTGCAGATATACAGTTATAGATGACCATCCCCCATTTTGCTCCCATCATTGATCTCCCTCTTTCAGATATCGGATCACCGCCCCCTGAAACGCCGCTCTTTTCCCTCTCCCCACAGGGATCTTGCTTCCGTCTGCCAAAGCGACCTCTTTCCCGTCAAAAGACTGTATCTTTTCCAGATTTACAATGTAACTTCTGTGCACTTGAAAAAAAGCTGTTTCTGGTAACTCTGCAAGCTGTTCCTTTAATTTTTTCCGAACCAGAAAACGACCTTTTTCCGTCTGTATATCCAGATATACATTTTCACTTTTAAAATATAAAATTTCATTTAGCGGAAGATAGAATTCTCTTCCGCTCTGGCTAACCAGCAGACGCCCCCTGTCCCTTTTCTCATTTTCCACTGCCTCCAGCGCACGATGCAGCTTATCTTTTTCCAGAGGTTTCGTGAGAAAACGAAAGGCTCCAACCTCATATCCTTCCGGCGCATATTCACGATGACTGGTCAGAAGGATCACCGGCGCCTGACATCCTGCGTCCCGCAATGCTTTTGCCGTCTCAAATCCGTTCATCCCCGGCATTTCTACATCCAGAAAAATGCAGGTGTAAGAAAACGGCTCTTTTTTTACCGCCTCCTCAAGCTCCTTTCCGTCAGAAAACGCCCGCACCTCCAGATCCAGGCTGCGGTAATACGCCTCCAGCTCTTTTTGCATGATTTCCAGAAAAACCGGCTCATCATCACAGATCCCGATTCTCATCATTATCCCCCTCTTACGTTTTTTACCATTCTAGCATAAATGTTCTTCTGGCGAAACTGATATTACTGCAAAACGGCGGCACGGGTTTCTTCCGTGCCGCCGTTTCCCATATACTTATATTCAATTTTACCAGCATCGCCGATACCATGGAGATCCGTATACACTTGCGATCTTCACCACATCTCCAGTATGAGGCGCGTGAATCATCTGCCCGTTTCCAATATAAATTCCAATATGGCTTCCGTAGCATACCAGATCGCCAGGCTGCGGGTCACTGACCGCTATGCCGCAGCCTCCCTGCGCCTGGGATGTCCTTGGCAAAGAGATTCCCGCTACTGCATGGCAGTATTGTACCAGCCCTGAACAGTCAAAGCCTACACCCGCCGTTGTCCCTCCATAAACATAGGGTACGCCCAGCTGGCTGTATGCCGCATTTACAATGGTCTGTGCCACAGACGTATTTCCGCTGGAACTTCCTGTAGATCCGCTGTTTGATGTACTGCCGGAGCCTCCGGAACTGCTGCCGCCA
Organism: Merdimonas faecis; assembly: GCF_001754075.1. GTDB lineage: Bacteria > Bacillota > Clostridia > Lachnospirales > Lachnospiraceae > Merdimonas > Merdimonas faecis. Next base: position 50,045 of record NZ_MIEH01000007.1, read on the forward strand.
TCCGTAGTACCTCCGGAACTTTCTTCCGAAGCAGTGTCTGTATTATCAGCCTCTCTGGCTATCGCCTCCTGTGCCGCCGCTTCTGCAGCTGCCTGGATCTGTTCATCATAGTCTGCAATCTGGGCCTTTGTCTCCTCCAGCTGCGCATTTAACTGGGTTTCCTGCTCCTCATAGTCTGCCTGCTGGCTTTCCAGGCTTGCCTGTTCTGTTTCCAGCGTGTCCTTTAATTCCTGGATCTCATTCTGCGTCTTCTTTAATTCCTCCAGCTGCTGCCTGTCATAAGAGTGCACATTGCTTACATATTCTGCCTTATTCAGAAAATCCGAGAAATCCTTCGCCTCTAAAAAGACTTCCCAAAGATCCGATTCCCCATTTTCATACATATACTTGATCCGGACTTTCATGTCTGCATACTGCTGTTCTGCTTTTGCCTGTGCTTCTTCCAGATCCGACTGTGTCTGCGTGATCTTCTCTCCTGTCTCGATCAGCTTTTCCTCCATCTTTCCGACTTTGTCCAAAAGCTCGGTCAGCTGTGCCTGCAGATCTTCCGCTTCACTTTCCGCCGCGGATTTCTGCTCTTCCAGGCTATCCTGTGAAGGCGCCGCCGTTACAGAGGTCACGACCAGGCAGGAAACCATTACCGCTGTGGACAGAACACCTGGCAGCCGTCTGATGATTCTCATGTTCCACCTTCTTCCCTGACTTTTTTCCATTTGCTTGATAACTATAGCACAAGAAGACGGCGCCGGCAGACTTTTCACAATATCTACACAGAAAATTCACATCTTAAGACACCGTTTCAGCTCCTCTACATACAGCTCTCCCATTTCGGTAAGTATCGTATTTTTCTTTACAATATATCCGATCTGCATGATACTGTTCCGGTTTTCCTCGTCATCCCGGAACGGGACTGCCAGGAAATCATTTCCGTTTAATTCCTCGCAGATAATACCGGAACACAACGTGTATCCGTTCAGGCCGATCATCAGGTTCAGCATCGTGGCTCTGTCATTTGCACGGATTATCCGGGAGTATTCATTGTCCGCCAGGATTTCCTCCGCAAAATAAAAGGAACTGTTCTCTCCCTGTTCAAAGGACAGACAGGGGTAATCCCGAAGCTGGTCAAAACTGATCGCCGCTTCACCGGCCAGCGGGTGGCGTTTCCATAAATAGACATAAGCCCGGCAGTCAATCAGGTGATGAAATATGAGCCCCGATGACCGAAGCAGCTTCTCTATCCACTTACGGTTAAAATCACAAAGGTAAAGCACGCCGACCTCACTTTTCAGATTACTGACATCCCGGATCACTTCTTCTGTCTTCGTCTCCCGGATCGCAAACTCATATTTTGACATATCAAAAGCCTTTGCCATCTCCACAAAGGCCTTTACGGCAAAGGAATAATGCTGGGTCGAAACGCCGAACTTCTTTTTCCGCCTTCCGTTTTTCCCGTACTTTTCTAAAATTTCCTCGTACTGGCCATACAGCTGCTTTGCATAGAGCAAAAACTCTGCCCCGTCTGTGGTCAGCGTGACCCCTCTGCCGGTGCGCCGGAATATAATGATTCCCAGCTCCTTTTCCAGTTCCTGTACCGCACCGGATAAAGAGGGCTGGGAAATATACAGAAGCTCGGCCGCTTTATTCAAAGATCCTGTCTCGGCAATAGTGATAAGATAACTCAGCTGATTGATCGTCATGACCTTCAATCCTTTCCTAATATATCTCAAAGATGGATTCATTCTACTATATCCGGACATCTGATGCAAGGCGTCACGCCCCCACGCTCTACTCCTGCCCATATGCCTTTACAAATCTGATTCTTTCCTTATCCGCCACCTGCTCCAGTTTCCCCCTTCTATCAGATGCATATTTTTTCTTTTCCAGCCTCCTTATGGATTCGTCCGCAAACTGGATCTTTCCTTTTCTTTGCCGGCTGCTTTTTGTCCATCCCTTCTGCTCCAGCGTCTCCAGACGTTCTTTCCAGTGTTCACTGACCAGCGCACTGTACAGCACTTCCTTTTTTACCTCGTCCAGAACCTTCCGCGCCGGCACGCCAAGCAGGAGATCAAACACCTCCTCCCGGCCTTCCGCAATCTGCGGGAGATACTGATAATCCTCTGTCTTCTTCAGGAGCCGCTCTGCCATGACTTCGGCGCCGCAGCAAAGAGAAATCCTCCACAGTCTTTTGGTATCATCCTGTATATCAATATATTTAACATACAGATTCAGGAGTTCCCGCATAAACCTGTTTTCCCGCTCGTCTTCCGGTACCTGCAAAAGCTCTGTCGGGATATTCCTGGTATATTTCAGTGCAATCCCTAAGAGTTCTAAATCCTGATAAGCCAGAATACTTTCCAGAACCCTGCAGGATTCTTCTTCGTCCATACATCGAAGGATCCCTTATTCTAGCATATTTCTCGCCGGCAGGCGCTGGCACTTGTCCAGCAGGTAAACCACTAATTCCGCCCATACAAAAGAGAGGCCGGAATCTCCCGCCTCTCTTTTCCGTATTCTCTCGGCTGCCTTCGCCGCCATGTCCACACGCCCGCCCCGTATTATCTGTTCATGCAGCCAAAATCCTTCTTCATCTTTTTCGGTCCAGCTCCATCTTCCGTTCTGGAATACCAGCTCTTCAATCTCCCGGGCCGGTCTGGAACGAAACGGGATCAGAGCAGAGAGTAGTCTGCTTACCTGCTCCGGCCGCATTTTCTGCACTGCTTTTTCATCCATCTCCTGCAATGCTCTTTTACAGGCTCCCTGCCGCACCAGCTCTATCATTCTTTCCTGTTCTTCTATCCGGCTTCCCAACATCCGTCACCTCCATCATGTTTTCCCTTCAGGCATAAAAAACTGATGTGATGATTCTACAGAAATGTTGTGATCTTCCTGTGATAGATCTATGAAATAATTCTGATGATTCTGTGAACATTCCGCCTGCCGGATATTCCTGTGATCCGTATCGGTGCAGATCCTACAATCGGTGAATTTATCCTTCCGAAGCTGATTTCTTCCTATACACGGAGGCACCCTGACCGCAGGATCTCCTCTTTCATTGTTTCCTCGGAACAGCTGGAGCAACAGCTTCTGCAGGGGGGAATTGATTTCTGCATCACCGACTATTTCGATCTTTGCCCTGAAATGAAGCACCGCCCCTTCCGCCGCGAACCGGTCTGCTGTGTCTGCAATCCGGCCCATCCGCTGGCCGGACAGGAAGTTTCTCTATCCCGGCTGCAGTCAGAAAATATCGTTTACAGGGAAAAGGATTCTCATGCCTATGAAATTCTGAAAAACGCTTTTACTCGTCTGGGATATGATCTGGATACCTTCAATATTTCTTTTGAAACCGGAAGCATGTACTCCTGCATCCAGTATTTAAAGAACAGTCAGTCGATCTCTTTTCTGTACCGCTGTGCCGTCGAAGAATCTCTGGAAAACAATGACCTGGCTCTTATCCATGTCAAAGAATATAATGAATCTGAGGACTTCTACTGCATTTATCCCGGTACACTAGAGACTTCTGATGTGCCCTGGGACTTTCTTGAGTTCTGCCTGGCACAGCAGATGCTGTAGCTGGGATGGTCACAATAATAAAGCACAAAAATAGCGCCCCTGCTCTGGTAAAGTAAGGCGCTATTCCATAGTTAAATATTTTACCGGCGGCCAGGTGTGCACTGGCCAACGGCTCCCTTGTTAAGTATATTATAGTCAATATCTCCATATGTGTCAATTAATATCTCGCTTGCGTCCATGCCCTTTCAATGACATATCCAGGTATGCACTGGCCAACGGTTCGTTCAGACTATTCTTCTACACTCTCATACCTTCCGGTAATTCCAAATTCTGCCAGGAACTCTTTGATATAGATCAGCGCAGCACCTGCAGATGTATTATTATATTCTGATATCCATATTTTGGGCAGTGTTTCTGCTATATTAGAGCCCTGCAGCTCCATATCCATAATTTTATGTATATCCTCTTCCGTCAAATACTCTGCTGCCAATCCTCCAATCACCACTTCTGTACTCATAAGAATTTGATAATTATAAATCGCCCCGGCTAAATAAGCCAAATATTTTTCCCAAAACCGGACATGCTCCGGCTGTCCTCGCCGCAGATCAAAGAAAAAACTTTTCAGATCTTGATTAAAAGTTCTTGTTATGGAATCTACTGAACAGTAGGCCTCTACGCAGCCCTTTTTGCCACAATAACATGTCCTTCCATTCGGGATCAGTGTCATATGCGCGATCAAACCACTTGGAAGTATCTGTCCATGGTGCACTTCTCCATTAATAATTACCGCTCCTCCGAGATTCCTGTTTAACACCACGTATAATGCATCATTAATCTTCGGATTATGCCAAAGAGTATAAGCAGCTGCCCGTTCTGTATCATGACGCAGTTCACACGGAAAAGGAATATATTTACCAATTCGCTCTGCATCAAAACCATTTGCATTTAAAATTCTTCCAAATGTGACTTTTCCCGTCTTTTTGTCTACCAGTCCCTGGATTGCAATCCCTACGCCCAGGATCATATTATAATCAATCTGAGATTCATCTACAAACTCAATAATATATCTTCCTACATGGGAGCAATATTCCTCACTGTCTTTAAACGGGAATTGGATAAATTTTTCCCGGATAACAGCCCCATACAGATCGACAACTGTAAGATGTATCAGCTCCTTTAAAATCTCCACTCCCACACTCACTTTAATATCTCTGTTTAAAGTGATAATTGCCGCTTTTCTCCCGCCTGTTGATTCAAAATATCCTTTCTCAGACACCAGCCCCCTCTCAATCAGTTCGTTTACGCATTGCGACACTGTCGGAAGACTGATTTTCAACTTTGCAGAAATTGTCGGCTTTGAAATTTGATTTTCCTGATACACCAGTTGGTATACCCTTTGACGATTGAGTTCTTTGATATCCACACGATTCATGAAAAGCTGCCCTCTTACCCTCATATTTATATGTATTTTTTGTTATTTTTTTCCAGTTTTATTTTACAGGATTTTCTCTGCAAAGGAAAGTCTCCGGTCGCAAAAATCCCCGGCGATCGGCCGGGGATTTCAAATTTCAACCTATAATTTCAGCAGATTTGCAATGTTTCCGCCCATAATCATATCAAAATCATGCTCCGTTTTTGCGTAGCGTTCAATTTTCTTATATTCCCACTCATAGTCACAAAACGGTCCATCGGTTCCCCAGATTACTTTCTCAGCTCCCAGTTTTTCAATGATCTTGCTCGTTTCAAATCCCGGCACTCTGGATGTCTCCAGATACAAATTATCGTTTTCCATGGCTAGTTCAATCGCCAATTCCCATTCCCAAAAAAAACCACAATGAGCCATCAAAAGCGGCACTTTAGGGAACCTCCTTGCCATCCTGTCAAATTCAAGCGGACAATTATAAAGATCGGCTGATCCATGTACTATAACAACTCCCCCATATGTCTGTGTAATTTCAAACAATGGGTCTACCAACTTATGGTCACTTAACCGAAATCCACAGAGAGTAGGGTGCAATTTTAGTCCTTTGAATCCCTCTTTGTAACACTTTTCCAGTTCGTCTGCTGCCGTATGAAAGTTCCACGGATTTACTGAGCAGAAAGGAATTAGACGATCCGGATTTTCCGCCACGTATTTAGGAATATCTTCATTGTGAAAAAATCCTTCTGTAAATGGAAATATCACTGTCTTGTCAACTCCAATCGTATCCATACGATCTACAACCTGCTGTCCGCTCCATTTTGCTGCTCCCTCTCCCGCATGAGAATGTGCATCAATTTTCAGCATACTTATCCTCCTTATCTCTTTTCACATTGAATTCTATTTTTTCTTTGCTCTCAGGGTTCCAAGTGCAACTGCCGCAATGATAAAGAATCCGTTAAACAGTTGCTTTGTGCCATTTCCTATTCCCTGCAAAGTAAAGAAGTTGCTCATAAATCCTACAAACAAACATCCAACAACTGTTCCTATCACATTGAATTTCCGATCTTTCGAGAGCAGAGTCCCCACATATACAGCCACAAAACAGTCATTCAAATATGACTCCACAGCTCTTGGCGTCGCTCCCCCTGCTCTCGCAGTAATCATAAGACCCGCCATCGCTGCAAGAAATGAACTGAGCACAAACGTAATAGCAAAGGTTTTCCGGACATTAATTCCGCTTAAAAAGGAGGCTCGTACATTTCCACAAAGGGCATCCATATGACGTCCGATGAGGGATCTTTCTTTAATTAGATAAATAATTATAATTGCAATAACACAGATAATTAATACATTCGGAATCCCAGCCACATCACCCTGACCAATATTCAGGAAGAAACCTGTAATAGAGTGATTCAGAGTAAATAGCATCTGCGGCTGAGCGCCATTTGTCAGAACCAATTCAAAACTTCTCACCACGTACATCATTCCAAGTGTTCCAATTAATGCGGGAACGCCCAAATATGCCATTAAAACCGCATTGACTACTCCCACAATCAGTCCAAGCCCAAGTCCTGCTCCTACAGCAGCCACAGCACTTGTTCCATTTAAGATTAAAAATGCGGTTAAAACTCCTGCCGCATCTGCAACCTGTGCCACCGAAAGGTCTATACCCCGTACAGACATTACAAGTGTCATCCCCATTGCCATCATAATCAAAAAAGTATTATTTCGCAGCACTCCCCATATATTTGCCAGCCGAAGCACACGATGATCAATACATTGAAAAATGATCAGCAATAAAAGGATCCCCACTACGGCCCCATAGTTTCTGACAAAATCAAGAATTCTGTCCGGGCATAACATACGTTTTTCTTCTAGTCTCTTTTCCATAGTTTACCCTCCTTTAAAAAATCGTTACTTGACCGATTTCACGTTTCTTGATAACGGTCAGTAAGATGGACAGAATCAATACACTGCCGAGCACTCCAGATACAATCTGATTAGAAAAACCGTTAATTACCATTGCATTGGATAATGCCGCAATGAATACTCCAGAAATCATAGTTCCAAACATGCTGAGCTCTGCCGTTTTAGAAAATGTACTTCCCAAATATGCCGATGCTAATGCTCTGATCAGGAAATCCATGCCATAGTCTACTGCTGATGCTCCATAGTTATAAGAACACTGTAAAACTCCCGTAAATCCCAGTAAAGCTCCAGAAATCACGTAACCCAGGATCATGAGCTTTCTTTTGTCAATTCCATGTATATCTGCTGCATTTTTATTTTCGCCGCAGGCATACATCCGAAGGCCAGTTCGCGTATGCTTAAAGAAAAAATTAAGCGCTATACAAAATAGTAATACGATTAAAAATATGATTGGAAATCCAAGTATTTCTCCTTGTCCCATCATATTAAAGTTAACAATCAATTCAAACGTTAATGCACTGCCACCGTTATACAATGCTGTCATTCCGGTCATTAGATACATCGTTCCCAATGTCGTAACAAAGGTTGGAATCTTAACAAATACGACCAGGATTGCATTAATCAGCCCCATCACTAATCCAATTCCCAGCCCGGCACCCCAGGTTAATGCCGGGTTTACTCCCGAAATAATCAAACCCGCAGCAATATTACATGTAAGCTGCACCAACGCACCTGCTCCCATGTCAAATCCACCTACAATTAGTACCGTAGTAATACTTAATGCTGTCATAACAAGTACGCCGCTCTGTTTCAAAACAGTCATGATATTCTCAGGACTAAAAAACAGAGGTGCCCTTAATCCCAGGATCAGCAGAATCAAAATCATTGCTATTCCTGTACCGCGTTTGATCACTGCATTCCCTATGTCAAATCCCTTTTTCTGCTTCATACTATGCACGCTCCTCTCCTACGGTACTCCAGTAAAGCAAATCTTGTTCTGTTGCCTCAGCGGCCTCGAATTCCTTTACAATTTTTCCCTTATTCATTACCGCAATCCTGTCACAAATTCCCAGAAGCTCTTCATTCTCAGATGAGATAAATATGATTCCACAGCCTTCTTTTGCAAGAGCAATCATTTGTTTATAAATCTCTGTTTTTGCTCCCACATCAACACCTGTGGTTGGCTGATCAAAAACAAAAATTTTATATTTTCCTACCAGCCATCGGCCAATTACGACTTTTTGTTGGTTTCCTCCAGAAAGTTCTCCTACCGTTTGATCTGTACCGGTACAAATAATATCCAGAGCCTTAATAATATCTTTTGTCCCTTGTTTTTCTGTCTTCTTTTGTATAATTCCTAATTTTGTCCAGAGCTTTGTCGCTGATAAAGAAATGTTTTCCCGAATACTCATCGGGGCAACAATTCCCTCATTTCTTCGGTCTTCAGGGATAAATGCTATTCCGTATCTCCCCGCATTTAGCGGTGATTTAGGTTTATATTCCTTTCCCTCAATCAGAATCGTTCCGCTGGAGACTTTTTCCGCACCATACATTGCAAGCATCGTTTCTGTTCTTCCCGCCCCCACCAAACCGGCTAGCCCCAGGATTTCTCCCTTTTTTAATGAAAAGGACACTCCCTTTACCAGCTTTCCTGAATGCAGATCTTTAATCTCAAGAACCGGCTCGCCAGCCGCAACCTGTTCCTTCGGATAAAACTCCTTCAATTCCCGTCCGATCATCATCGCAACGATTGACTTTGAGTCTGCCTCTTTTGTCGGGAGTGTTCCCTGAACACGGCTGTCACGAAGTACTGTGATACTGTCTGTAATCGTAAATACCTCATCCAAATGGTGAGATATATAAATAATCGTGACTCCAGAATTCTTTAACAAGTTAATGATTTCAAATAATCGTGAAATCTCTTTACTGCTAAGAGAAGCCGTCGGCTCATCCAAAATCAACAATTTAGGATTTTTTAACAGGGCTGATACAATTGCAACCTGTTCACGCTGCCCTACACTTAAAGATTCTATCTGCTGATCTACAGTAAAATCCGCCTGAATATACTCCAGTTTTTCCTGCACCTGCCGTCGCATTTCTTTTAGGTTCAGAATCCCGGCAGAATTCGTCAATTCAGATCCCAAAAAGGCATTCCTGGTCACATCAAACAAAGGAACCATCTGCTGATCCTGATGAATAACGGCAATCCCCAGCTTTTCTGCATCCTGTGGTGATTTAATATCCGCCACTTTACCATCAACCAGAATTTCTCCGGAATCTTTCGAATAGACACCGGTAATAATTTTAATTAGTGTAGATTTCCCCGCTCCATTGGAGCCAAGAAATGCATGTGCTTCTCCTTTTTTTATCTGAATATTAATATCTCTAAGTACCTTATTGCTTCCAAAAGACTTACAAATGCCTTTACATTCAAGAAAAATATTATTTGTCATAGGTTTTCACATCTCGCTTTCAGTACTATGTAATTTGTGCAGGCTTTTTAAAGCCTGCACGCATTTATTTTTGTTCAGATTACTTACGGAAGAGTCGGATAGCAGACAACTAATTCATCGTCCTGCGGGTAAGTAGCTTCCACATCCTCTTTTGCGAAACCTATATTCTCCCACACCGTTTCTCCCCATTTCTTTTCCGCCGCTTCTACGCCATTGCTCTGCGTAGCTGTATAACATTCTGTAGCAATCTTAGCGGGAACTGTTTCCGGATCAGTCTCTCCATTCAGTACCCCGAGAAGTGTATTGGCTGCAGTTTCCCCGATACTGTTCGCATCCATAACTACCGATACCTTAAATGGCGTATTCTCCTGGAACAGCATCTGGAAGCTCACCTGATCACCATCAATTCCACCCATAACAATCTCTGTACGTCCTGCCTGCCGAACAGACTCCACAGCCCCGGATATCAACGAATCATAAGTTCCAACAATCGCAGCAATACTGCCTTCCTCCGGATTTGCCGTCAGAAGTTCTTCTGTCTGAGACTGCACCCGGGACACATTATGCTCTGTAGACATCGGAACTACATTAATATCGGGATACATACTTGCAACAGATTCAAATACAGCCAAACGATTTTCCAGCAATGGTGCCCCTGGCACATAGAAAACATACACATCACCACTGTAATCGATGGATGCAAATATTGCGTCCGCAAGCAATGTTGCCATAAGTGCATCATCACCGTTTACATCACAGATTGTGTTATCGATATGTGAACTGATACCAGCAGTTACAACCGGAATCCCCTTTTCTGCTGCTTCGGCACACAAGGGAGCCAGCTGATCATTGTCACCCAACTGGATCAAAAGTGCATCAATGTCTGAATTAAGAAGTGATTCGATATTTTCATTATGCTTTTGAACATCTGCCTCGGCATCTGTCATAACCACTTCACATCCCGCTTCCTCAAAAACATCCTGTGCACCATAGGCAATTAAGCGATTATAATCATTAGTAATCTCCCGATTCGCAATTCCTATTTTCCATGTTCCATCTCCCGAACCTTCAGTCGTTGAGTTGCTATCAGAACTTTCACCACTTTCATCAGTAGATGTCGTTCCCGGATCTGCTGTTGTTTCTCCCGAATCAGAGCTAACAGAACAACCTGCCATTGCAAAAACCATCACGGCGGTCAACAACACGGCACATACTCTTTTTTTCATATTCATTCCTCCTTCTTTTTTCCTATTTCTTTAAATAGGTTTCCTCTTTCATTGTGGACATTATATCTCATCTCGAATACTTTGTAAATAAATTTAATTAAGTAATCGTCAAAACTGTCATTTTTACTTATTTCTAGACTCTATTTTTAGAACTTTTTCACAATATCCACTGTTTTCCAAAAAGAAAAAGAATCTTATCTTAAAATTTTTTTATTTCCAGATAAGATTGTGTCAGAATCTGGATCTGATCATAGGCCTGAAGCGAATTAACCATCGTGATAATGGACAGAAAGAACGTGGTCGGCGAAATTCCCGGAAGCGTTACATCCCGGAACCTCTGCCATCCTCTGGCGCCGTCTAACGCACTGGCTTCATACAGCTCCTTTGGCACCTTTTCCAGTGCGGATAGATAAAAAATCATTGCATACCCCAGACTCTTCCAGATGGTTACGATGATCACCGCCAGCATCGCCGTATCCGAGCTGTTGATCCACTCCAATGCAGGCAGGTGCAGGAACCGTAAAATCTGATTTGCAATTCCTGTATCCGGATCATAGATCCATACCCAAACGATGGAAATCGCAACCGTCGGCGTGATCCAGGGTGAAAACAGTATGAATTTCACAATTCCGCTTCCCTTAAACGCCTTCTGCATCAGGAGAGCCAGCATAAGACCAAGCACAATCGTAGGGACTAATGTCCCCAGACAAAATACTACTGTATTCCAGAGTGCGTCGTAAAATCTGCTGTCATGGAAAAGGTTGATAAAATTCTGAACACCGACAAAATTATACTCCGGCATCATATAATCCCAGTCGGTAAAACTGATATAGACTGTTCTGAGAATCGGATAAATCCAGAAAACGATCAGCGGGATCATTGCCGGAAGTACAAATGCGCCGACCGTTCCAATCTTCTTAAATTGAATTTTTTTCGTCATAGTATCTAGTAGTTTTCCTTCCTAAATTACTCGACATTGACAAGACAGTATTAATCATAGCAACTGACCTTTAACAATTCTTAATAAGAAGTTTAAATGTAAGTAAGATGATGTAAATTTTTTGATAAGTCAAAGGCTTTAATATGGCGAATCCGGCGTAAATCATTTGCGCATACACTTATCCCATATCGCTTGCACTTTCTCTCAGGGATTGATAAACTCAGATTATAGCCCCCGCTGAAACACGGATAAAAGACAGGACTTCAAAAGCCCCGGAGGAAAACTATGAATATTCATGAAGCAAAAGATTTTTTTATGGAATACAATGGACTGGAATTTCACATGTTCCACGACAGCACATCAAAATATGCCGAATACAAGGCGCTCCACCTTCCCCATGCCACTCTGGAGCTCTGGCGCCAGGAGCTGATCGAAGAGCATTTTGAAAAGCTTGAAGATCCAAAATGCCAGGAAACTTACGGGCTTATCGTGGGACGTCTGATAGAAGTACTGCACGCCGTCTCCTCCCCGGTAGAGGACCACATCCGCCGGCTGCTCCAATGCCTTTCCTCCGCCGATGCCCTGGATGAGATCCAGAAAATCCGTATTCTGGAACACATGGCCGGGCATAGCCGCGACCGGAAAGACGGCGGTATCTATCTGGTGCGTATGAATACCAATCTGGAATATGCCTTGAAGGAATGTCTTTCCAGGCTGAGCGACTTTTCTCCGTCCCCGGAATATCTTTCACGATATCTGAAGGCAGTAAATGCGGTGGAGAGGTTATTGGGGGAGGGTTAAAGCCTTTCTGACAGGCAGATTAAAGATTAAAAATTAAGGATCACTCCTTTTAAAGAAAGCAATGATCCTTATCGCATACATTATTCATTATTTATTTTCCAATACCCTTTTGTATCGGAACCTATCCGCTGAAGAATTCCCTTTCCCTTTAGAGATTTTATTTTCAAAGAGACAGTTTTACGGCTGACCCCCAGTTTTTTGGCCAATGTTACATACGTATACGCCGGATCTTCAATCAGTAGAGTTAGAAGTTCCTGCTCACTTTCAGTCACCCTGTCAGTCACCCTGTCAGTCACCCTGTCAGTCACCTTATCAGCAAAAATCCGTAATACCCGGTCTTTTGAAGCAGTGAAGCGGATCATTATATCGCCCGGATGAACAGTATATACAGGAGCCGGAGAACCATCTTCTTCACAAGCCTGACATATTTTCTCTATTCCACGTCCCCAGCTTTCTATAAACCCCGCAAGATAAAAAGCATTTGCAATGGCCGGATTATATGGCTTAGATGCATGCTTCGACATCAGATTTTCAACCGTCCAGTTTTCCGGCAATTTTCCACAGTTGGCAATATAAAGTCGGTCTTCATAGACACTGATTTGAATGGGCGTACAGGATTCGTACTGCTTATGACATAAAGCATTCAGCAGAGCTTCCCTAAGAGCGTCATCGGGGACGAAATATCGTTCGATCCGTTGAATCCCCTCATAAGAAATAATGGCTTTCATATATTTTAAATGAAGGACCTCGATAATTTTATCAATCTGTTCTAATATTGATCCGTGAATTTCATCCTGATACCGCAAATCAGCATCTGTCTCAAAGAAACCGATTTTTGTATAAGCGCCAAGCTGCCATTTATCTGGGTTTTTACTGAACAAGAGCATGGCTGCATTTGTGTAACAACCAGCATTTGTTAAACGCAGTTTTTCCATCAAATCTTCTTTTGACTCTAATAAGACACTTTTGTCTATCCGTCCTTTATTGACAGCAAGACCCTTAAATTTCTTTACAAGCTCATCGTCGATATCGTCAATAGTAAATCCCGGCAATGGCATATTGTCCCAGGAAGCTCCCCGTTTGCGAAGAATAAAACTTTCTAATTCCAGACCAGAGAGTGTCTGCATTGTACTGCCACTGCGATAATAGTAAACACCTTTACAGGAAATAGCGACCGGATAGGGCGGTACAATAATTTCAATATATTCTTTCCCATTATCTCCCAACAAATTTACATCAACAACAATGTTCATGGCATTGCGGATTTTATTTGGAATATCTTCTAATAGTTTATGAGTATTCTTCAGACCTGTAACATTACCATTATCATCACAACCAATATAAATCTTGCCTCCCTGCGCATTTGCAAAGCCGCATATCCATTCCAAATATTCATCTTTCCATTTTGATTTCCATTCGACATTCTGCTTTTCTGGCATAGATATCTCCCTCTCATATCTGTTACGATGAAATCTATAAATTGTCGTCTGCTTGTCTTTATATTATATTCAGTTGGCAGAACCGTATCAAGCCTATAAATTAAGGATCACCTCTTTTTATAAATACTATTTGAAATACAACAAAAAATACCACAAACCCATACAACTGAGCTTTGTGGTATTTCAATAAAAAAATCGGAGTGACAGGATTTGAACCTGCGACCTCTACGTCCCGAACGTAGCGCTCTACCAAGCTGAGCCACACTCCGATAAAAGTCCCAGATACCTCTACTCTCTGTTTTCAAGGTATCCGGTGCCCCTGCCAAGGAACTACGGATAGAGGACTCGAACCTCTACTAACAGAGTCAGAGTCTGCTGTGCTGCCATTACACCAATCCGCATTGTTTCCAGCGAACATGTTTTATTATACCAGCTTTTTTACAAAAATCAAGCCTTTTTTTCATTTTTTTTATTTTTTTGTAACTATTCAGTCATAAACGAGGATTTACCCTCACAAACACCGCAAATATAGCCTTTCCATAGGCTTTATGATACAATGATTGCGCAAAGCGCAATCCGGACCGGTAAAATCGGTCCGCACTGCTGCGCAAAGGAGGTTTTTATGAAGCACTACTACCGCATCGGAGAAATCGTGGAGCTTTACGGCGTTGGTCCGGACTCCCTCCGCTATTACGAAAAACTCGGCATCCTTAAACCACATCGCGGCGAAAATAACTACCGCATGTACCATATCCATGATCTGTGGAGACTGAATGTGATCCGGGATCTCAGAGAGCTTGGCTTTTCCATGGCCCAGATCCAGGAATACCTGGAACACCGAAGTCTCGATTCCACGGAAGAGCTCCTGACCCGGGAGCTGTCCGTCATTGAAAAACGGATGCGCGCCCTGGAAAACTTAAAGTCAAACATCGAAGACCGCCTGGATGTATTAAAGGAAATCCGCACCCAGCCCCTTGGCGTCATCGAACAGAAATACATTGGCAGACGCCACTGTTATACGATCCCTTCCGGCTACCAGATCGACGAAGAAATGGATATGCTGATCAAACAGCTGGTCAACAAGGACCCGGATAAGCTCTATATCATCGGCAACAACCGGATCGGCTCAGTCATTCCCCTGTCCAGCGCCAGAGCCGGCAATTACCGGGACTATTCCCAGGTCTTTATTATTGAAAAAAGCGGAGACGAAGTCATCCCGGAAGGCATCTATCTCACCGTCAGCTATGACGGCAGCTGTGCCCGGAATGAAACTTACATCCCCGCTCTCCTTTCCTATGCAAAAGAACACGGGCTCACGCCCGCAGGCCCTATCCTGGAGCTTTTGCTGGCTGACATCCACCAGACGGATGACGTGCAGGAGTGCCGGACAGAGCTGCAGATCCTCTGCGAGACCTGCTAGCTGGATCTGTCCGCATATTCACTAAATGCGTTTAATCCGTTCAATGGCTGCCACAGTATTCTCATAGCTTCCAAATGCAGTCAGGCGGAAATACCCTTCCCCGCTCGGCCCGAATCCGGAGCCCGGGGTGCCGACTACGTTTGCCTTTTCCAGCAGATAGTCAAAGAACTCCCAGGAGGACATTCCCTTTGGCGTCTCCAGCCAGATATACGGTGCGTTGACGCCTCCGGACACCTGATAGCCCGCACTTTTCAGTCCTTCATAGATGACCTTTGCATTTTTCATGTAGTAAGCCACCTGCTCCTTAAGCTGCGCTTTCCCGGCCTCTGAGTATACCGCCTCTCCCGCTCTCTGGACAATATACGGCGCGCCGTTATACTTGGTTCCGTGGCGTCTCGCCCACAGAGAATGAAGCATCACGTCGCCGCTCTTTAAATCCTTAGGGATCACTGTCGCCCCCAGGCGGACACCGGTAAATCCGGCGTTCTTGGAAAAGCTTCGAAGCTCGATGGCACAGGTTCTTGCCCCCTCACATTCGTAAATAGTGTGCGGCACATCCTCTTCGGAAATATAGGCCTCATAAGCTGCATCATAAATAATGACCGCTCCCACTCTATTTGCATAATCTACCCATTCCTGAAGCTGCGCTTTGGTGATCGTGGAACCGGTAGGATTATTCGGATAGCAAAGATAAATGATATCCGGCGTCTCCTTTGGCAGCTCCGGCGCAAAATTTGTTTCTTTTGTGCACGGCATATAGATCACATCGCTCCAGGTCTCTGTCTTTGGATCATAGGTTCCGGTACGTCCTGCCATAACATTGGTATCGACATATACCGGATACACCGGGTCACATACGGCAATCTTATTATCTTTTGCAAAAATCTCCTGAATATTTCCGGAATCGCACTTTGCCCCGTCAGAAATAAATATCTCATCCGCCGCAATGTCACAGCCCCTGTCCTGATAGTCATTCTTTGCCATAGCACTTCTCAAAAATTCATATCCAAGATCCGGCGCATACCCGTGGAAGGTCTCCGCATGAGCCATTTCATCCACCGCACCATGCAGTGCATCAATGATTGCCGGCGCCAGCGGCTGGGTTACATCTCCGATTCCCAGACGAATGATACTTTTATCCGGGTTTGCCTCCTGGTATGCCGCCACTTTTTTGGCAATCGTAGAGAACAGATAGCTCCCCGGCAGTTTCAGATAATCTTCATTGACTTTAAACATGTTTACTTCCTCCTGTTTGTTGCTTTTCTATATTATTTTTTATGAAATTTTGACTGTCTATAGGCGGATCTCTCCGTCAAACACTACTTCGGCAGGACCGGTCATATATACCTTGTTTGCCTCCCGGTCCCACTCAATCTTCAGGTCGCCGCCAAGAAGCCGGACCGTCACCTGATCTTCCGTATACCCATTTAAGATGCTGGCGACAGCCACCGCACAGGCGCCGGTCCCGCAGGCCAGAGTTTCTCCGGAGCCCCGCTCCCACACCCGCATTTCTACCGTGTTCCGATCCAGCACATGGGCAAATTCCGTGTTGATCCTGTTAGGAAAGCGCTCATGATTCTCAAAGGACGGCCCTGTCTTTTCCAGATCCATCCCCTGTACATCGTCCACATAGATCACTGCATGGGGATTCCCCATGGACACACAGGTCATCCGGAAGGTTTTTCCGTCCACCTGGAGCGGCTCGTCTACCACCCGGCTCCCTTCTGCAGTCACCGGAATCTTTTCCGGCTCCAGGATAGCCGGTCCCATATCCACTTTAACCAGACTTACCTTTCCATCCTCCACTTCCAGAAACAAATGCTTGATCCCACCCAGTGTTTCCACGGACAAAGAGGTCTTGTCCGTCAGTCCGTAATCATAAACATACTTACCCACACAGCGGATGCCATTGCCGCACATTTCCCCTCTGGAGCCGTCCGCATTATACATCCGCATCTCAAAATCCGCCTTGTCAGACGGGCAGATCAAGATCAGGCCGTCTGATCCGATCCCGAAATGTCTGTCACTGACACGCCTTGCAGTTTCAGCCGCATCTTCAACCATCTGTTCCATACAGTTCACATAGACATAGTCATTCCCCAGTCCCTGCATTTTTGTAAACTTCATCTTTCAATAACTCCTTTATCCTTTTACTTTGACATCATACTCAACACCATCTCTGCGGTCTCAACGATATTGGTCCCGCTCTCCATGCTGCTCTTCTGCAGATACCTGTGGGCCTCTTCTTCGGACATGTGATTCCGTTCCATCAAAAGCTCTTTGGCATGTCTGATCAGCTCCTGATCCTTCGGACTTCTCTTCTTCTTTTCCTGCTTCCGTTTCTTACGCCTCCGCTCCATATCTGTAAGCATCATTTCCAGAGTGCCGATCAGATCCTGCACCTTGATGGGCATCGGAAGTCCCATCACGCCGCAGACTTCGCCGTCGCTCCACTTATCCCTGGACGCCACCAGAAGCATCTCAAAATTCTCGGGAAGGTATTCCCGAAGTTCCGTATACATCATATCCTTCAGCTTGTATCCGCAGACCACGATTCCTTCATCCAGTGCATCCGCATGGTTCATTGCCTGTGCCCCGGTCGTGCACACACCGGACACTGTCATTCCATATCTCACCAGCAGATTGCGGATGTTTGCAGCATTTTCTCTGCTTGGAAAAACAACGATAATACCTATCAATCTGCCACCTCCCGCACTAGATTACGTGGAGATATTTTTCTAATTCCCACTCCGTGACCTGTTCTCTGTATTCCGCATATTCTTTCGTTTTTGCCCGGATATATTTTCTTGACAACTCTTCACCCAGTACACTCATGATAAAGGGGTCCTTATAAAATTCTCTGGCCGCCTCCAAAAGGCTTCCCGGCAGTCTCTCGATCCCTGCCTTTCTTCTGCCCTCCTCGCCCATCTCAAAGATATTGCAGTCAATGCTTCCCGGCGGCATCGTCTGATTCCTGATTCCATTAAGCCCCGCCGCCAGGCACACTGCCAGCGCCAGATAAGGATTTGCAGACGGGTCGGGACTTCTAAGCTCAATCCTTGTCGACTGCGGACTGCTGGCCGGAATACGGATCAGCGGCGTACGGTTCTTGGCAGACCACGCAATATACACCGGAGCTTCATAGCCCGGCACCAGACGTTTATAGGAATTCACTATAGGATTGGTAATAAAGGTGATCGCCTTAATATGCTCCATGATCCCTCCGATGAACCAGTATGCTTCCCGGCTAAGCCCCTTTTCATCCTCCGGATCTGAAAACACATTGACACCGTTACGGCTTAAGGACAGGTTCAGATGCATCCCCGATCCATTCACCCCATATTTGGGCTTTGGCATAAATGTAGCGTGGAGACCATGCCGTTTTGCAATGGTCTTGACTACCATCTTCGCCGTTACCATATTATCTGCCGCTGTCAGCGCCTCGTCATAATGAAAATCAATCTCATGCTGTGCAGCCGCCTTTTCATGATGGGAGGATTCTATCACAAATCCCATATCCTCCAGCGTCAGCACCATGTCGCGTCTCGCATTTTCCCCCAGATCTACCGGCCCCATATCAAAATAAGTGGCGCACTCATGGGTCAGGGTTGTAGGCGTCCCGTCCTCGTCTGCATGGAACAGGAAAAATTCGCACTCCGGCCCTACGTCAAAGGTGTATCCCATCTCTTTTGCTTCCTGCAGGACCCGCTTAAGTACATGTCTTGGATCACTTTCCAATACCGTGCCGTCAGCCTTGTGAACGTCACAGATCAGGCGGGCCACTTTTCCCTGCTGCGGTCTCCACGGAAACGTTGCAAACGTATTCAGATCCGGATACAGATACATGTCCGAATCCTCCACCCGGGCAAATCCTTCGATCGAAGAGCCGTCAAACATACACTGGTTGTCCAACGCACGCTTAAGCTGGCTTGCTGTCACTGCCACATTCTTAAATGTGCCGAAAATATCAGTAAACTGAAGCCGGATAAATCCTACATCCTCTTCTTCTACCATCTCAAAAATATCGTCTCTCGTATAGCTTTTCATTCTTTCCATGCCTCCTTTTTACAATTAAAAATGGGCGTTCTCATCCCTTGTGTATGAAAACGCCTTCGTTTTACCTGATATCTATATATTGCTTTCTATATCGCAGCCCTGCTTTTCTATTCCTCATCATCCAGCCAGTATTCTTCATCGTAGTGATTATGTGTATTCCCGTTATTATTTCCAATACTGATGCCTTTCTTGACAGGAGCCCAGAAAAAGCCTTTCAACATTCCCAGAAGAATACAGCAGACGATCACCAAAATCTTTTCCGATATTGTCCAGTCCCTGCAGAAGAATTCTTTGATCCCTTCCCATATATCTCGCATTGCGGCACCTCCTTTTTCTGCTATTATAGCCATGAGCAAAACTCCACATCTTCAGTATTTATGCGGGGTTGCGAGGCATGGCAAACCTCTTTATCACTATGGATTTATAGAAACAATCAGCTCCGGATGGTATAATTAAGTTGTCAACATCAATCTACCTGAAAGGAGCTGATTGTTATCTATCGTCAAGAAATCATCCAAGATATCCGCCTTTTTACTTCCCAGCCTGCCGCCAGATTTTATGACTCCCTTTTCCTTAGTCTCGATCTGTCCTTTGTCCCGGAGTATCCGCATACTGGTCGCAGGGGCTTTTCCTCTCATTCCATGATCTGTGCTTTCATCGTGATGAAATGCGAAGGGTTTTCCATGATTACCGATCTGGTCGACTACCTTAATAACAACCTTCTTATTGCCCACTACTGCGGCTTTGATATTACGGCACCGCTTCCTTCTTACTGGACATTTGACCGCTTCCTGAAAAACTTTGATCATTCGGTTCTTTCTAGTATCATGGAATCACAGGTACTCCTTCTTGCCAGCCAGGGGATTGTAGACACTTCTTTTATCGGGCTGGATTCTACTCCGGTCGCCGCTAATACTTCCCAAAACAACCAGAAGTCATTTCTCCCGGATAAGTTCAAGCCTGACAAGCAGCCCAAAGCTGACCGGGACTGCAAGCTTGGCGTCCATACCGCCTCAAACAAGCTGAATGAAAAGAATTATGCGTTCTACTGGGGCTACAAAAACCATGTGCTTGTAGACTGTATTTCCGGGCTTCCCCTTTATGAGCTCACAACAACCGCTGATATCCATGATTCCTCTGTTGCTCTGGATATCCTTGCCAGTACCCATTCTTTTCTTCCCGTGACAGAGTGTACTTTTCTTGCAGACAAGGGCTATGATGTAAAAAATATCTATCATCAAGTGCATTCTTTTTATCAGGGCGAATGTATCATCCCTCTGAACAAGCGCAATACGAAAAACCCAAAACTCCTTCCGCAAGGAAATCCAATCTGTGAAGCCGGACTTGCCATGTGGAAAGATGGAACATTCTCAGATAACGGCCGTACACGGCAGAAATTCTGCTGTCCTTTAAAATCTTCTAAGCACGCAGACTGCCCTTGCCATCACAAAAACTTTTATAACGGAAAAAAGCATCGCGGCTGTACAAAGTACATGACTCTTCCTGATGATCTGCGGCTTTCCATCGACAGAGAGAGCAGCTATTTTAAAAGGAACTATTCTCTCCGTACAGAATGTGAGCGTTATAATTCCCGGTTCAAAAGCACGGGACAGGAACGGATGTGGGTGAGGAATCAAACTTCCGTTGCTAACCTAAATACATTTGCCCATATCAGTTTATTGGCTGTTGCGGTAGCTGTCATCACTACCCGTTCCGGCCAGTCATACCGCAAGATAAAAACGGTGAAGCGCATTGCATGAGTTTTTTAACTTCATCTTGTATGATTTGCGTAGGTTTTGGACTTACGTCAGCTTTACTATGCATAAAAATATTTTTCTTTCCTTTTTCTTGTACTGACAGCCAAACCCCAAATTTAAGTCAATACGTTTTGCTCATCTCTCTGCTATTATAATGCATATAGCCGCAAAAATAAAGCAAAACAACCGGAAGTTTCATGATTCCTGATTGAAACCGGCGCTTTCGTCTGCTAAAATAAGTCTATTCAGAACTTGAAAGGAGCATCCGTCATGAGCTATTCTATCCCCATCGAAACCAGCGCCAGACATATCCATCTCTGCCGTCAGGACTTTGAAGCCCTGTTCGGGAAAGGGAAGGAACTGACTTTCAAAGCAAATCTCAGCCAGCCGGGCCAGTATGTTGCCGAAGAGCGACTGACCGTCACGGGTCCGAAAGGCACTTTTGAAAATGTAGCTATCCTCGGCCCATTCCGTTCCGAGACACAGCTTGAAATTTCCATGACCGATACACGGAAGCTCGGTGTCCCCGCAGTGATCCGTCAGTCCGGAGATACCGCGGATACCCCCGGCTGCACACTGACCGGCCCTCTTGGCTCCATTGATATAGACCACGGCGTCATCGTTGCCAAGCGCCATATCCATATGACGCCTTTCCAGGCGCTTCAAATGCGCGTGAAAGACAAGGATGAAGTCTTTGTTATCATGGAAAGCTATGAAAGATCCCTGATCTTTGCCGATGTCATTGTCCGCGTAGATCCGAATTTTGCATTGGCCATGCACGTAGATACTGACGAAGCTAATGCCTTTGCCAATTATGACCACCCTACAGGCGTGATCTTAAAGCTGTTCGGCGGAAGAACCTATAATCTCCAGAAATGGGCAGAAGAACTGCAAAGCGGTATCCGCCGGGTTTAAGCTTCTGACATCTGCTCTAAATCTTTGCCGTCAGTGTCTTCGCAGTGACGCCACGGATCATTCCCAGCTTCCCTGACAGGGAGCTGGTCGCATCCTGCGGCGCGTCAATCACGATACTGATGATCGAAACACCCCTGCTCCGGTAGGGGATTCCCATGCGCCCCACGATATATTCACGAAACTCATGCAGGAGATCATTCACAGCTCCTGCCGCCTCTTCATCTTTCAGGATGATACTGATCACAGACACCTTATTTTCCAATTTTCACCACTCCCTATTGTGTTACATGCGATCATTATACCACGCGCGCTGGGAAGGAAGCGACGCACAAGCGGCATTTACTTCCCAAGCCGTGGATTGCCGGTATAATCCCTGCGAAGCGGGGCGGGCCGGCTGGCCCGGATCGCACCTCGTGCGATCATTATACCACATTCCTCCCTGACCGCATCTAATTATTTTTCTCATCTTTGATCTGGCGCCCTCTGACATCCATGTGATAATCCGTCCGATAAATCAGCTTGGATACTGGCACCAGTTCGTATCCAGCCTCTTTCAGCCTCTGTATCAGCGGCTTCAGAGCCTCCGCCATATATTTTGTCCCCGCATGGGCCCGGATGATCGCTCCGTTTCCCAATTCCTCATTTCCCATCACCGTATTTAAGATATTCTTTTTCCCATAGTCCTTCCAGTCCATCGTGTCAATATTCCATTCAATCGTATAATACCCCTGTTCTTCTGCTGTCAGGATCACTTCATCATCATAATTCCCATACGGCGTCCGGAAAAGGTTCATTTCCACACCGGCTATTTCTTTTACCCGTTCATGCGCTTCCGAAATTTCTTCTCTCTTCTCCTCATATGTCAGCTGTGTCATGCTTTTGTGATCCTGGCTGTGGTTTCCCAGATCATGGCCCAAGTCGCGGATCTTCTTTAGCAGCTCCGGATTTTGTTCCGCCCACTCTCCAGTCACAAAAAAGGAGACTTTCACCCCCTCTTCCTCCAGCACACCGAGTATCTCCGGAAGATCTCCGTTCTCCCAGGCCACATCAAAGGTCAGCGCTACCTTCGCATCCTCTGTCTCCACAGAACATATCGGAAGCTCTCTGCCGTTCACATTCGAAGACACCGTGGAATATTCTGCCAGATAACCTGCAGCTCCCGAGACAGTAACTGCCATGAGCAGCACCCATGTGATCCTTCCTGCTTTCATCCTATCGTCTCCGGATTTTGCTGTTACTGGGAATATATGCTTCATTTTTCCCTTTTATTCCCATCTGCAAGTGTGGTTTTTTCTTCCTTCTTTATAGATTTGATGCTATAATGTCTGTATGAAAAGCACAACTTTAAAAAAAATCATAAACAACAGCATATATACGCTGACACTGCTAATTGCCGCAACGGCTCTTGGATTTGTAATCTTTTACGTCAGCAAAAATAATACCGCCAATATTGCTCTGGTTTATATTCTGGCTCTGCTGATGATTTCCAGGCACACAGCCAGCTATGCATGCGGAATTTTTTCCGCTGTTTTCAGCGTGGTATCCATCAACTGTTTTTTTACATATCCGTTTTTTGCCGTAAATTTCACATTGGATGGATACCCGATTACTTTTATCTTCATGCTGGCCATCGCCGTACTGACCAGCGCTACGACAATCCGGATGAAAAAGCAGGAAAAAATGATAGCTGAACGGGAGCGCAGGATAAACGAAACGGAAAAGGAGCGAATCCGCGCCAACCTTCTCCGGGCTGTCTCCCATGATCTTCGCACCCCTCTTACCAGTATTATCGGCGCCTCCGCATCTTATCTGGAAAACCAGGAGTCGCTGACTCAGCAGGAGTGCACAGATCTGATTTCCACGATCAACGAGGATTCACACTGGCTTTTAAATATGGTTGAAAACCTTCTGTCTGTCACCCGTATCCAGAATGACGGCGGCAAGGTTACGAAAGAACCGGAAATTATTGTAGAAGAAGTTGTATCAGAAGCTATTACCCGGCTGAAAAAGAGGATACCAGGTGCTGATCTGAAAGTTTCCGCCCCGGAGCAGATGCTGATGCTTCCCATGGATCCTTTGCTGATCGAGCAGGTTCTGATCAATCTTCTGGAAAACGCACTGGTACATTCCGGAAGCAATGCACCTGTAGAGCTTGTGATCACTGAAGAAAAGGACACGATAACCTTTCATGTCATCGACCATGGCAAGGGAATCGATGTAGATATTCTGCCGGAGCTTTTAAGCGGACATTATGAAAAGCCCCCCGCATCAGACGCCCACCGCGGCATGGGGATAGGCCTTTCCATCTGCAATACGATCGTGCAGGCCCATGGAGGTATTCTTGCCGCAAAGAATCATGACTCCGGCGCCGAATTTTATTTTACACTTCCCAAGGAGGACAACATATGATAACCCCTAGTTATTCTGTACTGATCATCGAAGATGAGAAAAATATTCTGGACTTCATGACAAAAGCCCTGAAGGCCAATAATTATAAGGTCTTTACTGCAGCTTCCGGCAATGCCGGACTTGCTCTCATTACATCCCAGTGCCCGGATGTAGTTCTTCTGGACCTGGGACTGCCGGATATTGACGGAAATGAAATCATTTCGTCAGTCCGTCAGTGGACCAGCTGCCCTATTATCGTTGTCTCAGCCCGCAGCAGCGAGCGGGACAAGGTAACAGCCCTTGATCTGGGGGCAGATGACTACATCACAAAGCCCTTTGGCACACCGGAGCTCCTGGCCAGGATCCGCGCTTCCCTGCGCCACAGCAACCGCATGGAGTCCAGCGGTCCTCTGTACATTCATCCTTATCAGTGTCATGGGCTTATCATTGACTTTGAAAAAAGAATGATCTCTCTGCACGGAAAGCCTGTCCATCTGACTCCCGTAGAATATAAAATCGTTGCTTTTCTGGCCAGAAACTCCGGAAAGGTCATGACATATTCCGCTATCATGTCCAACATCTGGGGCCCTTATACCGACAGCAACAACCGGATCCTGCGTGTAAACATGGCAAACATCCGCCGAAAGCTGGAGCTTAATCCAGCTCAGCCGGAATACATTTTTACAGAAGTCGGCGTCGGCTACCGGATGAAAGAAGACGAATATGAGGCCGGATAAATGTGATCAAACTGTGAACGGGGACGTACACTTTTGCAAAAAGTGTACGTCCCCGTTCACATATTAGTCATTCTTATTCAGCCATTCTTTCATCAGTTCCACATAGTGGTCATTGTCTTCCACGAAGCACATATGCCTGCATTCCCGGAACAGTTCCCACTCTGCATTCGGGATCCGGTCATACATATATTTAGCGATGTACGGCGTACACAGATCATTTCCGCCGTTGATCACAAGAGTCGGCTCCTTGATATCCTTTAACTGCTCTGTTACGTCATAGTCTTTCAAAGTTCCCTGTGGTGTGAACTCGTTCGGACCCCAGCCTACCACGTAAGCCTCTCCGCCCTTCTTTACCGGACGGCGCAGGCACTCCGGAGAGTCCTCTGTCACTTCTCCTGCCGCGTGGCGAAGCATGTATTCTGTTTCTGCTGCCACATAGGCCGGATCGCTGTAGTCTCCGCTGGAGGTTGCCTTATCGATGGCGTCCTGCATTTCCTGCGGAAGGAACTTGATCATCCTGTGCTGCTCAATGCCCCACATCCAGGATGCCGGCAGCGTACTGGAAAGGATCAGGCTCTTTAATCCTTCCGGCTTATGGTTGCACACATAATCCAGAAGCAGCATACCTCCCCAGGACTGTCCCAGAAGATGCATCTCTGTAAGCCCCAGATGCTCTCTTAAGGCTTTCAGCTCCTCGATCCATGTTTCTGCTGTCCACAGATCCGGACGGTTTTCCACATAAGATTCCCCGCATCCAATCTGGTCATACATAACAAGCTCACGTCCGTCTTCTTCTGCCAGGCGATCCAGCACCTCAAAATAATTGTGCGTAGAACCCGGTCCTCCATGCAGAAGCACCAGCGGCTTTTTATTGCCGGTCTTCTTTCCCACAATACGATAATACGTTTTGTACCCCTTGAATGGCATATAACCTTCTCTGATTTCCATAATGAAAACCTCCTTTTTATTCTTCAATCATCATCTTGATGATCTCTTCATTGGTCACTTTCATACCATCTTTCCCAAGTCGTCCGATATTATGAATGGTTGCTTCCACGCCCCGGGTGACGATACCGTCCCCTGCATAGAACTGCTGTCCTCTCAGATACATATTGTAGCCCAGGATTCCTGCATCCACAGACTCGGCAATCTTGGCGGCACAGGATGCCTTTGCACCGTCACAGACCATACCGGAAACAATAGCCAGCGCATTGACCACCGTGTGGATCACTTCCTCATATCCGCCTCCGCACAGGTATGCAATACCCGCACCTGCTGCCGCTCCTGCACTGACAGCTCCGCAGTATGCAGAAAGTCTTCCGATACCGGTCTTCTGATGGATCGCAACCAGGTTGGACAGAGCCAGCGCCCGGTAAGTCTTGTCCTCATCTGCCTTCAGTTCTTTTGCATATTCCAGCACCGGCAAAGAACAGGTCATTCCCTGATTCCCGCTTCCCGCGTTGATGATGACCGGCAGCTCACAGCCGTTCATCCGGGCGTCGGAGCCTGCTGCCGCCCTTGCCTTTGCCCGCACTTTTACATCCTGATCCCCATAAGTATCCAGGAGCACGCTTCCGATGTTAGCGCCGTAGTCTCCCCGTAACCCTTCATCTGCGATCGCCGTATTATATTCGATCTGACGGGATATGACCTCTCTGATATCATCCACCTCTACCGTGTTGATAAAGTCCCAGATAGCCTTCATATCCAGAAGGCTTCTGTCTGTCAGGCCTTCCTCTGACTCACCCTCTACCGGAATATCCAGCAGTACCTTATGGTCCTTTTCGATGTGCACGATATTGGTGTGATAATTGGCAATCCGCACCTGAGAATAAGAATCCCCCTTCTTCAGCGTCACGATGATCTCAAAGGTAATCCCATTGTCCACGTGCTCCACCGTGATCTTCGTATTTTCCAGGAACTCCTTCATCCGGGCGATCTGTTCATCGGAAACCTCCGCGATCACCTCCAGCTCCTTATCTGCCTGTCCGGCTATGATCCCCGCCGCGGCTGCCGCCGGGATTCCCTTCAAATGATTGGTATTTGGCACGATCACGCTTTTTACATTTTTAATAATACTTCCGCTGGCCTCCACCTTTACTTCATCCGGCACGGCTCCCAGCACCTCTCTTGCTTTTGCCGCCGCATATGCCAGCGCGATCGGCTCCGTACACCCCATTGCCGGAACCAGTTCTTCTTTTAATATCTGGACATATGCCTGATACTTTTCATCGTCTCGTTTCACGATTCCACTCCTTTCTCCTACCTTTTATTATATCTGTAAAACGGACAGATTCCTAGCCTTTTTCATTGTAAACCCGTTCCATGGTAAACCCTCGTCCGCTTACTTCATTGATCTGTGTAATGGTAATAAATGCCTTCGGATCGATACTCTGCACGATCTCCCGCACCGAATACAGCTTTCTGTTCTGTATGACACACAGGACTCCTTTCTGCTCGCGTCCGCCGTATCCGGTCTCAATATGGACCATCGTAACCCCGGCGTCAATATCCTTTAATACCCTCTCTTTGATCTCATCGTATTTATCCGAGATGATAAACAGCTGGATCTGAGATTTTCCAAGAAGCATTACCCGGTTCATGAACACCGTTTCCAGTACCAGCGTCATGATACCGTAGAGCACCTGCTCCGATGTGGAATCGAAGATCTGGCTTCCCAGCACGAGAAAATCCACCACGTAGAGCAGCACCGCCACTGGAATATGGAACCATTTGTGGAAGATCAGCGCCAGGATGTCGGTTCCTCCCGTAGAGGATCCCACCTTGACGATCAGGCCGATTCCCGCTCCCAGGAGAACTCCTCCGTAGAGCGTCGCCAGCATAATATTATCTGTCAGCTCGGTAATCCCGGGTATCATCTGTGCTACAGACAAAAATGCCGGATAAGCAAAGGTACTGACTATCGTTGTCAGAGCAAACCTCTTCCCCAGCACCAGCGTCCCCCATACAAAGAGAAACGCATTGACCGCCAGGATCAGCGAGGACAGCGGCAGGGAAATAACTCTGCTCAGCAAAAGGCCGATACCAGTAGCCCCGCCCATAATAATCCCGTGAGGGACAATAAAAGCCGCAACCGAAAATGCAAGTATCGCATTTCCTCCCAGCACGCCGAGAACGGTCTGCAGCAGTTTCATATTCTTATTCCCCATATCAAAAACCTCTCTTTCTCTTCTGCTGTTCTACTTTCCTACGAAATCCCCTTCATGGTCAGCTGAATCCTCTTTCTCTTAAGATCCACACTCAGCACTTTTACATCTACGATATCCCCTACATGTACGACCTCCAGCGGATGTTTGATATACTTTTTGTCGGTGATCTCGGAAATATGGACCAGTCCGTCCTGGTGCACTCCGATATCCACAAACACCCCAAAATCTATGACATTCCGGACCGTGCCCTTCAGCACCATGCCTTCTTTCAGATCCTTCATATCCAGCACATCTGTCCGCAGGATCGGCCCCGGCATTTCTTCTCTTGGATCGCGTCCCGGCTTTTCCAGCTCCTTTACAATATCCCGCAGGGTGATCTCTCCCGTCTGCAGTTCCTCCGAAAGCCTATGATAGTCCCTGATCGTAAGCGACAGGCCTTTCAGATTGCCTTTCCGGATATCCTCCGGCGTAAAGCCCTGTTTCTTTAGAAGCTTCTCGGCCGCTTCATAGGATTCCGGATGCACGCTGGTCCCATCCAGCGGATTTTTCCCGTCAGAGATCCGCAGGAAGCCTGCACACTGTTCAAAGGCCTTCGGTCCCAGCTTTGCCACCTTTAAAAGCTCTTTTCGGTCTGTAAACTTCCCGTTTTCCTCCCGGTAGGCCACGATATTTTTTGCGATTGCGCCGGAAATTCCGGAAATGTAGGAAAGAAGCGGCGCCGATGCCGTATTCAGATCCACACCCACACGGTTTACACAGTCTTCCACCACACCGGACAGTGCTTCATTCAGCTTTTTCTGATTCATATCATGCTGATACTGCCCCACGCCGATGGCTTTGGGATCGATCTTTACCAACTCTGCCAAAGGATCCTGCAGCCGTCTTGCGATCGAAGCAGCGCTCCTTTGGCCCACATCAAATTTAGGGAACTCCTCGCTGGCCAGCTTGCTGGCGGAGTATACGGACGCTCCCGCCTCGCTGACGATCACATACTGCACCTTCTGCGGGATCTCCTTTAACAATTCCACAATGAACTGCTCGGATTCCCGGGACGCTGTCCCGTTCCCCAGAGAGATCAGTGTAACATGATATTTCTCAATAATTTTCTTCAGCAGATCCTTAGAAGCCTGGATCTTCTTCGGCGTGGTCGGCGCTGTCGGATAGATGACTGTAGTGCCGATGACCTTTCCCGTAGGATTGACCACCGCAAGCTTACACCCGGTACGAAAGGCCGGGTCCCATCCAAGGACAGTCTGCCCTACGATCGGAGGCTGCATCAGAAGCTGCTCCAAATTCTTTTTAAACACCTGGATTGCTCCGTCTTCCGCTTTTTCTGTCAGTTCATTTCTGATCTCCCGTTCAATGGCCGGTGCGATCAGACGCTTGTAGCTGTCATCCGCCGCCTCCTTCAGCACCGGAGTCGTGTACGGATTGTCGCTTCGCAGGATCTTCTTATAAAGATACCGCAGGATTTCCTCTTCCGGCGCCTCCACTTTTACGGTCAGAAACTTTTCCTTCTCTCCACGGTTCAGCGCAAGCACCCGGTGCCCGGCAAGCTTTCCTGCCGGCTCCTCGAAATCATAATACATCTCATAAACGGACTCTGCCTCCGGATCCTTTGCCGCGGAGATGACCCGTCCCTTTTTCATCGTCACAGAACGGATATAGCTCCGGTAATCCGCATCATCCGAAATGTTCTCCGCAATGATGTCCCGGGCGCCCTGAATCGCCTCTGCCGCGCTTTTCACGCCCTTTTCCTCATCTACATATTCCTCCGCCAGTTCTTCTGGCGGACGGTCTGTTTTCTGTAATGTGATCAGAACGGCCAGCGGCTCCAGCCCTTTTTCCTTGGCAATCGCTGCTCTGGTCCTTCGCTTTGGCCGGTAGGGGCGGTACAGGTCTTCCACTACCACCATCGTTTCGGCCGCCAGGATCTGATTCTTCAGCTCCTCTGTCAGCTTTCCCTGCTCCTCGATACTTCCCAGCACCTGCTCCTTCTTTTCTTCCAGTCCCCGCAGGTAGGTAAGCCTCTCGTGAAGCGTCCTGAGCTGCTCATCATTAAGCGTTCCTGTGGCCTCCTTCCGGTATCTGGCGATAAAGGGAATGGTGCTGCCCTCGTCGATCAGACGGACGGCCGCATCCACCTGCCACCTTTTTACCCCCAGCTCTTCTGTGATCTTTTGATTTATATCCATCTTCCATATCCTTTCTATTTTTACACCGAAACTAATTATAACGAATAATCCCCTGCTTAGCAACAGTCTTGGGCATACCGAGTTCACTCTGTTTTCTTGAAAAAAAGGGGGCCTCATGCTATACTGAAATCAACTTAAAAACAATCAAAAGGGAGTATTGCTCATGGAAACAAATATCCAGGAACTTTCCAAACAGCAGCTAAAATCAAGGGAAACAAAAGCAAAGATTTTCCGGGCTGCCAAACAGATCCTGAAAGAGCAGGGCTACGAGGCCCTTTCTATCAAAAACATATGCGAAGAGGCCGGCGTATCCAACGGCAGCTTTTACCATCATTTCAAGACCAAGGACGATCTTCTTTCCTATTATATTGAAGAACAGCCTCGCATCGATCCCAGCTATCTGGATCTGCCGGGAA
Source organism: Merdimonas faecis (assembly GCF_001754075.1). Classification (GTDB taxonomy): domain Bacteria; phylum Bacillota; class Clostridia; order Lachnospirales; family Lachnospiraceae; genus Merdimonas; species Merdimonas faecis. Next base: position 80,820 of record NZ_MIEH01000007.1, read on the forward strand.
CTCCGGAGGAGGCAAAGACCGCGATCATCCGTGTTTATCTGAATTATGTCCACTACTGCCAGGAATTAGGCCTGGAGTTTGTGTCCAATTATTATACGCCGAAAAACCAGTCCCTGAATCCTCTGATCCGTACGGAGCGCCCCTATCCGATCGTCACGGTCCACGATTATCTGCAAAAGGCGATTGATGCCGGAGTGGTTCGTCTTCCTCTTCCTTTAGAGGACGTGACCACGGATATCCGCATGATCGTGATCGGCAATGTATTCGAATGGTGTCTGAAGGACGGAAAAGCCGATTTTGAAGGTAATATGGCCCGCTCTCTGAAAATATATCTGGACGGGCTTTTTTAGGCTGTAGAAAGAAGGAACTCTGCCATGTATCATTTTATTATCAATCCTGCTGCCAGATCCGGGCTTGGAGAACACATGTGGAAGAAACTGGAGCCTTTGCTGAAACAGCGCCGCATCTCTTATCAGGCGGTATTTACCCGGTATCAGTCCCATGCTACTAAGATCGCAGAAGAGATCACCTCTGACGGCGACCGCCATACACTGATCGTCCTCGGCGGCGACGGGACAGTCAATGAAGTTATCAATGGAATTGTTTACCTGGGACAGACAGAGCTCGGCTATATACCGCTTGGATCCAGCAACGATCTTGCCCGGGGACTTGAGCTTCCTTCCGATCCGGAAAAAGCTCTTTTTTCCATTCTTAATGCACCGGCCCGCCCGGTCGATATTGGCTGCGTCAGATACGGCGGCAGGACACGGCGTTTTATCGTAAGCTCCGGGTTTGGATTCGATGCTTCTGTCTGTCACCAGGTCATGGTTTCCCGGCTGAAGCCCCTGCTCAACAGACTGCACCTTGGAAAGCTGACCTATGCAGGCGTCGCACTCCAGCTTTTATTCTTTCTGCGTCCACAGAACATGCAGATGATCCTGGACGGACAGGAAAAGATTTCCTTTCACGGCGTATACTTTGCCGCTGCTATGAATCTTCCCTTTGAGGGCGGCGGCTTCAAATTCTGCCCCCATGCGGACTGCCGTGACGGCAAGCTCAATATCATCGTCGTTTCAGGCCTTTCCAAGCTAAAGGTACTGTTACTCCTGCCTACAGCTTTCTTCGGACTTCACACCCGTTTTCACGGTGTGCACACTTACACCTGCCATAGCGCAGAGTTCCTGAGTGCGGCAGAGCTTCCGGTCCATACAGACGGCGAACCCGTTCTCCGTCAGCAGCGTATGATGGTCCGGCTGGAAAATGAAAAACTTCTTATGAAAATTATTAACAAATAGTGAAGACGGTTGTTGATTTATTTTTTTCATGTTATAATCCATTGAGAATCCGGAATATGATATATTTAAGACATTTGCAAAAGGGAGTATGCATAATGAATATTAGAAAGACAGCCGGAAAAATACTAAAAAAATACAGTCATGCATGGGTATTTCTGTACGCTCTGATCTATATGCCCTGGTTCACCTGGCTGGAAAAGAGAACCGGAGTACAGTACACCATGGTACACTCTCCTCTGGATTCCTATATTCCATTTATAGAGTATTTTGTCATACCGTATCTTTTGTGGTTTGTATTTATTGCCACAACAGGACTATATTTTTTCTTTACCGAAAAACAGAGTTTTTACAGAATGGCCGCATTTACAATTACAGGAATGACACTTTTTCTGATCATATGCACCTTCTTTCCGAACGGACAGGAGCTGCGTCCTCATACATTTGAGCATGACAACATTTTTGTATCGCTTGTGCAGGTTATCTATGCTACGGATACACCGACCAATGTCCTTCCCAGCCTTCACGTATTTAACTCGCTGGGAGCCTCTGTGGCAATCGCGCACAGCCCTCGCTTAAGGAAGCACCCTCTAGTCCGCTACGGCGCTTATTGTCTGGCGGCACTGATCATTCTGTCTACCGTATTTTTAAAACAACATTCTGTAACGGACGTATTTGCCGCATTTGCCATGGCGCTTCTGATCTATCCTCTGGTCTACGTACTACAGGATAAGAAAGCTCCTAAGCTGTTAAAACAGCCTATATAAAAATAAACACGTATATGCTATAATGAGAAAAAATGTCGAACAAAAGGAAGGAGATATGAACTATGTACGCAGAATTTACTGATAATCTGGTGACCGGAAATGAAATGATCGATTCCCAGCACAAAGAACTGATTGAAAGAATGAACAAGCTGTTGGAAAGCTGTGAGCAGAGTAACGATAAAGCAGTTGCCGTAAAGACTCTTGACTACCTTGCAGACTACACCGACTACCATTTCTCCGCCGAGGAGCAGCTTCAAAGAGAAATCGAATATCCCGGATTCGCAAAACATCACGAGCAGCATGAGGCGTTCCGCCAGACCATCAAAGAGCTGGACGAAATGCTTGAAGAGGAAGAAGGTCCTTCCAATGCCTTCGTAGAAAAAGTCCAGGAAAATATCGTAAACTGGTTTTACACTCATATTCAGGGCTTTGACCGCTCTGTAGCAGAGTATAAAAATATGAGAAAAAGCGGCGACCGCCTGTAAAGAATAAAAATGTGGCCCTGTCTGACGGCAGATTCCAACCGTCCGGCAGGGCCTTTTTTATCATCCTAGAACTTCTCGTAGTGTACCTTCTCCATCGGCAGTTTATCCAGCTCATAGGCATCTGCTTTTGCAGCCGGCATACCAAGGACCAGAATAGCCTGGAGTTTATATTTCTCCGGGAATCCCAGTCTTGCACGTACATACTCCTCTGTTGTGGTGTCTGCATCCGCATTTCTGAGTCTTCCCTGCAGCCAGCAGCTTCCAACACCCAGGTGGTCCGCCATCAGATGCATGTTTGTCATAGCTACGGAGCAGTCCTCTACCCATACATCCTGCGCCTCGGCATCCCCGATCACAACAATGGCACATTTCGCTTCTTTTAACATAGCAACTCCGCCTTCACGGCATCCTGCTAATTCATCCAGCATAGCTTTGTCCTTTACGACAATAAATTCCCACGGACGTTTTGCTTTTCCTGATTCAGAAAGCAGCCCCGCCTGAAGGATCTTCGTAAGGCTTTCTTCCGGGATCTCCTCCTCTGTGTATTTCCGGATACTCCGGCGTGATCTCATCATGTCTAATAATTCCATTATTAACGCTTCCTTTCTTTTATATATGTTTTATATCAAGCAGGAGCTTTCTGCCCTGCTCTCCGGCTTTCTCACCCAAAACGGGGGAAGGATTGCTGCCATATCTATTATAACAACAATCCTTCGCTTTTGCATTATATAAATTGGAGGGCTATAACTCTAAGTAAGCCTTTAAGACCTCATTTAAATCTGCTGCAATACCATAATCCGCAATATTGTAGATCGGGGCATTTTCATCTGTATTGATGGCAACCATAAGTTTCGTATCTTTGATTCCTTCTGTATGCTGGATTGCTCCGGATACTCCCAGCGAAATGCAGATCTTCGGACGGATCGTAAATCCTGTCTGTCCGATCTGATTCTGGAACGGGATCTGTCCGGTATCCGCAAGCGGTCTCGTTCCGCCGATAGCTGCTCCGATCTTGTCCGCAAATGCTTTCAAAAGCGCAAAGCTTTCCGGTTCCTCGGCTCCTCTTCCGCCTACAACCACAACCTCGGCCGCCAGAATACTATCTGTCTCAGCTTCCGCCGGAACAGCCGATGTCACTTCAATCTTTGACTCAGGAAGGCTGATATCTTCAAAATAGGTAACTTCTGCCTCTCCCGCTCCTTCGTACGGAGTGTAGACTCCGGGTCTCACCGTCATCATCTGGGGATAATATCCTTCTTTTGTCACGATCGTAACAAAAACATTTTCGCCAAAGGAAGGTTTGTTTTGTTTGATATAGTAAGACCCGTCCTCTCTTTTATCTACCAGAAGTTCTGTACAGTCCGCCGTCAGCCCACAGTTCAGCTTTACCGCTACCCGTGAAAAAATGGAACGTCCCATAGGGGTTGCCGGAACCAATACGCTGGAAGGATCTATCTTCTTCAGCATCTCTGCAACCACCTGGCTGAGTGCATCGTCCTGGAATGCACAGTCCCTGTCGGTCTTTACTGCATATATTTCATCCACGCCTGACTGCGTCAACTGATCCACAAGAGCTTCACATTCACTTCCTGCGACGATCGCCTGGATCGGTTCATTCGTCGTCTCTTTTATTTTATGTGCTGCGGAGATCAGTTCTGCTGTGACAGGCTCAATTTTTCCATTATAATTTTCTGCATATACGCAAATTCCATTCGCCATTACTCTTTTCCTTTCTCCGTCTCAATTAACTCTTTCAGCTTTTCAGCCAGCTCCTTCGGTGTTCCCGTCAGGAATTCTGCCTTTCTGTCGCTCTCAGGCTCGAAGGAGTCTGTTACGATAGTAGGTGATCCTGGAAGTCCCACTTTTTCCGGATCCATGCCCATTTCTGCATTCGTGTAGGCCGCAAGCGGTTTGGATTTAGCTGCTCTCTTTGTCCTTAAGGTTGCAAGCCTTGGCTCGTTTGCCCCAAAGTTTACACTTACCAGAGCCGGAAGGGCCGCTTTAATGGTAAGATCCAATCCCTGGAATTTCTTTATGATCGTTACTTTGTCCGGTTCCTCTGCATCATAGGAGACAGACTGAATCTCTGTTACATGCGGAATGTCCAGATATTCTGCCACCATTGCTCCTACCTGACCGGTCGCGCCGTCTGCTGACAGCGCTCCTCCCATGATCAGATCAAATTCTCCATATTTCTTGATGCCTTCTGCCAGCACCTTTGCTGTCGCGATAGTGTCCGCACCTCCGAATACACGGTCAGTGATCAGACAGCTTTCATCACAGCCAAGCGCCATTGCATCTCTCAGCGCCTTCTCTGCGTCCGGAGGTCCCATGGTAAATACCACGACCTTCCCTTCTGTCTGCTCCTTCAGCACAAGCGCCGCCTCAATGGCATTTAAGTCAGACGGATTGATCATTCCTTCTGAGCTTGCGCGTACCAGGGCATGTGTTACAGGATCCACAGATACGTCGTTTGAAACCGGAACTTGTTTTATCAGAACTGCTATATTCATACTATTTATTCTCTCCGTTCTCCTTATTTCATTAAACGCTTGAATGACCAGTCTTCCAGTAATGGTGTTGACTCTCCGCGCATGATCAGTTTTGCAAGATCTCTGCTGGCTGCCGGAGCTTCAATGACACCATTTCCGCCGTATCCTGTAGCCAGGATGTAGCCCTCTACCGGAGTTTCTCCCAGGATCGGAAGGAAGTCCTTTGGCTCTGCTCTGTAGGAAAGCCAGGAAGATACAAGTCCGCTGTCTACAATGCCCGGAACCTTTGCTTCCAGCTGATCTAACAGGAAGTCGATGAAGTAGTCGTCCGTTCCGCCTGTTGCAGGAAGCTTGTCCGGATCCCACTGTCCGGCATGCATCGGATTGCTAAGATCCATGGACAGGTGAGACTTGCAGATAAAGATGTTGTCGCCTGCTCTCAGTGCATAAAATTCCGGATATTTCAGTACCGGGAATGTGTAGCTTAATTTCTTTCCAGGAGGGCAAAGGAAGAAAGCTTCTGCCTTTGTATGCCAGATCGGCACGTCAAGCCCTACCATATCGCCTGTAAATTTGCTCCATGGTCCGGTACAGTCTACAACATAGTCAAATTCATAGGTCTCTCCTTCATCTGTCTTAAGACCTTTGATTTTGTTGTCCTCTACCAAAACTTCCGTTACTTTTACACCAGTCTTAATGGTTCCGCCATTCTTCTGCATTTTCTTTGCATAAGTATTGGAGATCATCGTTCCGTCAAAATATCCATCGTCCTGTGTATAGCCTGCTCCCAGGATGTTTTCTGTAGAAATGTCCGGCAGGATTTCTTTAATACGGTCTTTATCAGTAATATACTCTCCATTGTACCCTGCAGCCTTTGCAAGTGCGATACCGGTCTTGATCGTAGCCTCTACCTGCTCGTTGGTTGCTACTACCAGTGTTCCTGTCTTGTCGAATCCTGCAGATCCTTTTTCTTCTGCTTCCATTTTCAGATAAGACTCAAAACCATAAAGTCTTACGTCCCAGTATCTGTTTCTCAGAGAATCGTCAAACAGACATACAGTTCCTGCTGATTTCGCTGTAGAAGCTCCGCCGATCGTATCCTTTTCAAATACGATAACCTCTGCATTATCATAGAGGCTTAAGTGATAGCCCAGACATGCTCCTGAAATACCTCCACCGATAATACCAATCTTTTTCTTTTCCATACCATTACCTGCCTTTCTTTTTTTCTTTATAATTTATTTAACATGGCTGTCCATGTTATCTGCCTCTAAAATAGTCTCCAGAAGAAGCTGTGCTCCCTGCTCGATATCTGCGTCCTCTGTAAACTCATATCTGGAATGGCTGATGCCGTCCACACTCGGTACAAAGATCATGCCCGTCGGGAATACGCTTGTCATGATCAGAGAATCGTGGAAGGCTCCACTGGGAACCACTTTATATTCCACTCCCATCTTCTTTACAGCCGTCTCAATCGCAGCCTTTACCCATTCAGACATCGGTGCCGGCTCGTGATAGGAAATCTGTGTGAAGCTATACTCCTCGCCCATCTCCTGGCATATCTGATCCAGATATTCCTTTGCAAGCTTTTCAATCTCCGTGATCACTTCCGCATGCTGATCTCTGATCTCCAGATTAAAGGTGCAGCTTCCCGGAACTACGTTCACGGAATTCGGCTGTACTTTGATCGTTCCAACCGTTGCCACCGTGTATTCATTGCCGTTTGCTTTTACGATCTCCGGTACCCGCGCAATAAATCTCGATGCAGCCACCAGTGCATCCTTACGGTCTGCCATAACCGTACTTCCGGCATGGTTTGCCTCTCCGGTGATCACGATTTCATAGCGGCTTACGCCTGCTATGGATGAAACCACGCCGATCGGAGTATGGCTTTTATACAGAGACGCTCCCTGCTCTACGTGAAGTTCCAGGAAGCAATGCACATCCCTCGGATTCATTTTTGCTTTTGGCGCATCTGCCACTGTAATTCCGTAGGATTTGATGACATCTGCTCTCTTATTTCCATATAAATCCATGTCCGATTCTTTAATATCCAGCTCCTGGCCGCAGATAGCACTGCTTCCAAGGAGCCCGCTGCCAAACCGGAATCCTTCTTCATCGGTGAACACGATCACTTCCAGAGGATGCCGGAGCCTCCTGGCGTTTTCCACCAATGTCTCAACCACTTCCAGACCAGATACACATCCTACCACACCGTCATACCTTCCGCCGTCCGGTACTGTATCCAGGTGGGATCCTGTCAGAATCGCGGGGAGCGCCGGATCTTCCCCTTCCAGTCTTGCATGGATATTTCCGGCCTCGTCCACTCTTGGCTCAATGCCAAGCTGCCGGAAGTAATTCATAAATGTTTCTCTTCCCTTTACATCCTCCGGGGAATATGCCATCCGAGTAAAGGTTCCGTCCTCTTCCTTGCCGCACTGATAGATTTCTTCCAGACGGGAGTGAATTCTTTTAACGTTTACTTTCATGATCTCCCTCCATTGTTTACACAATTTGCACAACTAGACTTTTCTATTCTTGTATATCTTCTCTGTTTTGTACATCATTATAGATAATTTTTTAACAAAATACATCGGTGCATCGAGATAAAAAAAGAAAGATAATTTATCTATTCTGGATAAACTATCTTTCGTTTGCTAATTTTCTGTTATATTTATAGATAGATACCGGCACTACAGATAATCCTTATTGTACTTCTCGATCATCTTGTAAACCACAAGCCCGATCCTGAAGGCCAGAACCTCATTGGCATTGTCAAAATCCACACCCGTGATCTTGGCAATCTTTTCAATCCGGTAGGATGCTGTCTTATAATGCACAAACAGATCCTGGGCCGTCTTTGACAGGTTCAGATTCCGGTCCAGGTATGTTTTCAGCGTGATCAGCAGATCATCCCTCTGGGGCTTTTTATAATTGTATAATTTCTGCAGGCCTTCCGGCACGTATTCCAGCAATAGCTCCGGATTGTCCAGTTGGCATAACAGCTTAAAAATGCCAAGGTCTGAAAATAATGTCACCTGAGAGTTTCCATCCTCTGAAATCTCTCCGGCAATATCTACAAAAGTAAACGCCTCATTGGCCTCTTTAAAGCTGTCCGGCAGATTGATCACACCTTCCACCACTTTCCCGACGCCGGCTTTTACCTGCAGTTCTTTATCCTGTCTGCTTACATATGCCTGGACCTTATCCACGATCTCCCGGATCTCCTGCCGGTATTCTTCCTGGGTCTGCTCCTTATTCACTTCCTTGACCACTACGATACGGTCCAGATCATTGTAGATTTTTACGTTTGTCATCTGGCAGGCAATCGCATCACTCAACAGGTGGGTGTCGCTGATCTTGGATTTGAAATCCCGTTTATCACGGTCCTCTCCCTTCAATCCAAACACGATCACGCGGAAGCTTCCATTTATAGGAACTCCCAGAAGACTGGTGTTTTTCTGAAGCTCTGAGATTGAATCGATCTTACCGTTCAGGATATTGTGCATAATGTCGTTCTGGAACTTTTTCTCCAGCTCCGTTACCGAATACTGGCGCACCAGTTCAAACTGAAGCGCCCATATCGCACTCTCTGTGGCAATCGCATCCATAACATCAAAGCTATCTTCTTCTTCTGTGATTACCAGATACAGCCGCTCCCTCAGATTCAGCTTTACTTTTACTATATACTGCTGCCTGTTTTCGATTTGCTGTCTTAGATATTCGTAATTAGAGTAGACTCCCGGCTCATAGCTCTGTGCATCCTTCTGGATCTCCAGACTCCTTTCCGCCCCCTCAGACGCGCCGATACAGTCCAGCTGCCGGTTGAATGCAGCTACCGGGTTGCGGATCAGCTTTGCCAGTACGTCCAGGATCTGGTCTATGGCCACGCCGATAGACTCTGAGCCCAGTACCAGTGCGGAAAAGTTGTCGTGGGTTGTCTTAAAATATTTCAGCCTGGTAACCTCTTCGTTAAAGAGCCGCTCCATAAGCCGGCTCATCACATCCCGGAAGGAAATCTCAAAAGGCATTTCCAGGATAGGGATTGTGTGCTTTCTGGAAAACTGGATCAGATACTCTACTTTGTCCTCCGCCCCTTCTACCGGTTTCCCCCTTTTCAGGATCAGGGCGCTGATCTTTTTCTTCACCAGCTCATCAATATAGTTTTTAAAATCCTCCATAGAGCAGGACCTGAAGGCATAGAGTCCCGTTAGAAGCACCTCTCCGCCATTGATCCACTTCACAATATCCGGTGCCTCTATGATCGTCACACCCTTGATTTCATTGTCCAGTCCTTCTTCCCCGCTGATCAGCCTGGCACCATTCATTTCCTCTTCCATCAACAGGTCTTTTACGTAGATTGCCATATCTTTACTCACCGCCATCTTTTGCCTACCTTTTACAACTATGCTTTATTATAGCATAAAAAGGGCGCTGCCGTACAGCAAAATCCTGCCGGCCGCGCCCTGTCTTATGCATATGTGTTTCGTCGTCCGTCTCTTTTCTATTTTTCCAGATACCGTTTTGCCAGATCCTTCATGATCGTAGCTGCCTTTGCAAATTCACTGTATTTTGTGAACTCTACCGGACAGTGGCTTCTTCCGTCTTTACTTGGTGTAAAGATCATAACAGTCGGAATGGTCTGTCCGATCTCCAGTGAGTCATGTCCCGCGCCGCTTGGCATTCTGCGGTATGTATAACCTCTCTCCTTGCAGTCTGCTTCCATGAAGTCCAGCATCTCGGAAGACAGGTGTACCGGTGTGATGGTCAGCTTGTTGTCCATCTCATAGCTTCCGCCGTACTCTGCCACTTCTTTGTCCAGAGCCTTGCGGATCCGGTTGGTGATATCGTTGATGTTGTCGTTGTTCATGGAACGGATGTCAACCGTAAATTCTACCTTCTCTGCCACGATGTTCATTCCGCCGGGAACGGTGTTGATGTAACCTACCGTAGAAACGGTTCCGTCCGCTTTCTCCCTTGCCCAGTCGGCAATCTTGGAGATTACTTTTGTAGCTGCGTCTACCGCGTCCATTCTCATATCCATCGGTGTGGTTCCCGCATGGTCCGCTCTTCCGTGAACGGTTACCATGTATCTCTGGATTCCAACGATACCTTCTACCAGGCCAAGTTCTGTGCCTTCTGCATCCAGAACCGGTCCCTGCTCGATGTGTGCTTCCAGGAACTGTCCGATGGAGCCTTCCTTCCATGCAGCCTCGCCGATCTTTTCCGGATCCAGGCCGTAGCCCTTCATGGCGTCATAAATGGTCACGCCGTCGGTATCAGCAAATTTTTTGGTGTACTCTACGTCTCTGTGTCCCAGCATTGCTCCGGATCCGAAATATCCGGTTCCGAAACGCATACCTTCCTCATCACAGAAGCCAACCACAACAAAGTTTCTCTTCGGAACAAATCCTTCTTCTTTTAAGATTCTTGCCACTTCAATGGCACAGATCACACCGGCGATACCATCATAGTCTCCGCCGTTTACAACGGAATCATAGTGAGATCCCATCATAACGCAGGGAGCGTCCGGATCTTCGCCTTTGAGGGTTCCGATCACGTTGCCTGCAGCATCTTCCGTAACTTCCAGACCTGCTTCTGTCATCAGTTCCTTCAGATAGTTCACAGCGTCTCTTGCCTCCTTGGTAAACGGCAGTCTTGTACAGCCATTGCCCGGAGTTGCTGTATACTGTTTTAAGTGCTCCAGATCTCTTGCAATTCTTCCTGTTACGTCTTCAATTCCCATACGCTACCTTCCTTTCCCTTCCTTCAGGGAAGCCTTCTTATTTTTTTCTGTCTATGATAAACACCTTGACCGGTGAATATAACATAGAAACGATCACCAGGATAAATCCCAGGTATGCCAGCGCATTCATGCCTGCGGCAAGTCCTCCCTGGATCAGGAAGAAGGATATCATGATGATGATGAATGCGATCGTAAGTCCGCCTTCTTTTGTTTTAAAAAAACTGTTTTTCATCGCTTTTACCTCCTCTTATCCTGCCATTCCTATAATACCGCAGTGGCAAATACCACCAGACCGATCACGATCGTGGTTCCAATGGCGATAGGCATCAGTTTTTTCAGTACCTCGCCTTCTCTTCCCAGGATACCCGCAGTCGTAGTTCCCAGAATGATCTTGCTGGGGCTGATGGCCGCGCCGATGGCGCCGCCTGCGGTCTGCGCTCCCAGAACCGCTGCCTCATTCAGTCCCAGAAGGCCTGCAGTCGTAGACTGGAAGGCGCCAAAGAGGATGTTCGAGGACATATTGCTGGCTGTCATAAATGTTCCGATCAGTCCCACTACCGGTGACAGGATCGCATAGGCCTTGCCCAGCACGCGGGAGATCCCGTCCGCCAGGACGTCCGTCTGACCGGTGCCGCCCATGATCCTGGACATGATCACCAGTCCGATGACCGCAATACCTGACGGCATGGTCATTGCCACTGATTTTGCAAACACGCGTCCTGTGCCGCCCTTTTTGATCCATCCATGACTGCCGTAATAAATGAGGCCGACGATGGAGGACAGGAACAGGAACATGCTGGCGTGGGTAAACGGAACCAGCGGAGAAAAGCTCTCCACTGCCTGATTGACAAATCCGTAGCCTGTGGAGGTCTCCGCAAAGGAAAATCCAATGGAGAACTGTCCCAGGAACTCATTGATGGGTTTTACCACCAGGACAATAATGGTCAGGGCTGTCAGGATAAAGTAGGGAACAAATGCCTGGAGAAGGGACATATCGGAGGGACCCTCTTCTTCTTTGGCAGTGGTTCCGGCCCGGTTCATGATCGGGCTGTCTTCCAGTTTCCACTCCTCGCGGTACATCTTCATTCTTCCGATCAGGAATAATGCCACCAGGGATACGCAGGACGGGATGAAGCAGGAAAGCGTGGTATTTACCTGGCTTAACAAAAGTTCTCCGCCGCCCTGGATCACTGCAAGGATCAGAACTGCAGGAAGACCTTTCTTCACGCCCGCGCCTTTTCCGTAGAACCAGCACATGATGAGGCCTGTGATCACATCCCATACAAACAGGAAGGCACTGGCCCAAAGAGCCGCGGCAAAATATTCCGGACTTCCTGTTGTCAGGCCGGAGGTGGAAGCAAGGGAATCCCATGCCGCCGCCAGTGTTCCGAATGTATTACCCCAGGACTGTCCCAGAAGGGGCAGGATCACCGCCCACATGGGGTGCATGCCGATCCCGATCAGAAGCGGGGCGCCTACAGCCACCGGTACTCCAAATCCGGTGATGCCCTGCAGGAAACTTTCCAGGATCCAGCCAAGAGCCAGCACCAGCAAAAGCTCATTGGGAAGGAGCTTTCGCATGCCGTTCCGGATCACCAGAAAGGCTTTGGCTTCATCCGCCACCTGGTACAAAAGGATGGCCGTCCAGACGATCAAAAGGATCGGAAGCGCGCTCCAGATCCCCTTGGCCGTCTCGGACGCCAGCAGGGTAAAGTCCGCCTTATAAAAAGCCACCGCCGTAATGATCGTGATTAAAAGTCCAATAGGGGCGGCCTCAGTGGCGCCCCATTGGAACTTGATCAAAAGGAGTAATAGTACGATAATTGGCAGACAGGCCATTATCCACATAAACAGATTTGTTGGTACGTTCATTTTCTCTCTCCTAAACTACTTGTGTATTACCGTTCCGGTCTCGCCGGCGATTCCGGCCGCAGCTTTGTCGAGAAGGGTGATCAGTGTACGTCTTCCTTCTCCCGACTCTGCGAAGCGGATCGCTGCTTCGATCTTCGGAAGCATGGAGCCTTTGGCAAACTGTTCCTGTGCGATGTATTCTTTCGCCTGGTCAACGGTAAGATCACTTAACCATTTCTGGTTTTCTTTTCCGAAGTTAATTGCCACCTTCTCCACGGCTGTCAGTATGATGAGGTAATCCGCGCCAAGTTCGGCGGCCAGCAGGCTGCTGGCATTATCCTTGTCAATGACTGCATTGACGCCGGATAATTTTCCGTCCTCATCTACAACGGGGATGCCCCCGCCTCCGCAGGTGATCACGATATGTCCCGCGTCCACCAGCGTCTTAATGGTCAGAAGCTCCCGGATCTTCTTTGGCATCGGGGAGGCAACCACCACGCGGTATCCTCTGCCTGCGTCTTCCATGCAGGGGATGCCGTTCTCCTGGTTTCTCTTTGCCTCTTCCTCGGTCAGGAACCGTCCGATGGGTTTGGTCGGATTCCTGAAAGCTTCGTCGTTTTTGTCCACCTCTACCTGGGACAGGATCGTAGAAACTTTTACGTCCATCCCTCTGCGGTGTAATTCATATTTGATCGCATTCTGCAGATCGATACCGATATATCCCTGGCTCATGGCCACACAGGTAGGAAGCGGAGTCTCCATATAATTATCGGTATAATTGGTAGCCAGCTCGTCCATCGCCTTCTGGATCATGCCCACCTGGGGGCCGTTGCCGTGGGTTACCACAAGCTCCAGCCCCTGGGCTGCCAGGTCGACGATCACCTGCGCTGTCTTTGCTACCGCCTCTTTCTGCTCCTGGATATTATTTCCCAGAGCATTTCCGCCTAATGCAATGACAACTTTCTTTTTTTCCATAACCTTGTCCTCCGTCACTCTCTATTCGGGATCGTAGCCAAGCTTCTTTGCGTATGCTGTGATCGCTTTCTCGAAGCACTCGATCGGAGGATGAACCGTACCTGCGCCGATCTGTCCGTATCCGGCGATCTTGTGCGCAATACCGGTATTGATCACAGGCGTAATGCCTTTCTCTACCACTTTTCTTGCGTCGATGCCAAGGCAGATTCCCTGGAAGTTCCAGGTCGGAACTGTAAAGTTCGGGTTTCTGTCGATGACGATCTCCATCATCTCGTTGCTGGTACGAAGTGCATCTTCATATCCGCCTGCTCCTACGAATCTGGTAACAGCCGGAGCCGCGATCATAGCCATACCGCCGACACCGAAGGTCTCTGTGATGGCGCTGTCGCCCATATCCGGGCAGGCATCCTCGCCGTCATATCCGGTAAAGTAAAGTCCCTGCGGAGTATTAACAGGACCTGTGAACCACTCGTCGCCCATACCTGCGATACGGATACCGAACTCATAACCATTTCTGCACATAGCGGTTACAACGGTTCCATCGGTTCCGGTACGTGCGTCGTCCATTACTGCCTTGCCGGTAGCCATCATGATATTTAAGAAGAACTGATCGGTATCAGCTAGGAACTTGATCACGTCGTAACGGTCTTTTTCGTCCATATCCATCTTGGTGATGATCGGAGCCATCTCTTTTAAGAATGCAAGAGAAGCTGCGATATTTCTCTGATGGAACTCATCGCCCATGGCAACTGCCTTGGCGATCAGCGGGTTGATGGCAAGTCCGTTCTCCATGGAGCGAAGGGCTTTGCCAAGTGTCGGTCCAAGAACGTCTCTCATCCAGCGCAGACGGTCGATAACTTCTTCAGAATATGCACCGAAACGGAGCACTTTTCCGATACCTTCGTTCATGGTACAGTAAGCACGGTTTCCGCCGGTTACATTCTCTACGACAAAGACTGCCATATTCGGAGAAGTGATACCGCCCATCGGTCCTACCGCATTAACATGGTGGCAGGGGATGAACTTGATCTCGCCGTTCTCCAGCATCTTTCTTGCGTCTGCTTCATTGTCTGCCCATTCCTCGAAAAGGACTGCGCCTACACAGGAGCCCTGCATCGGATCCGGCATGTTCTTGTACTCTACCGGAGGACCTGCGTGAAGGATGACTTTTCCTTCATTGAGTTCCGGAATGACTTCTTTTGCACGGACATTGTCTCTTAAGATCGGCTGGCTTGCAACCACCTTTGCGATCACTTCCTGGTTCTTCTCATCAATTCCCTCATAATTTCTCAGGAAATTCAGAACCTTGATCAGCTTCACATCTCCACCTGCCGGCGGCATCCAGTCATACTGAACCACCTCGCAGCCAAACTGCTCTACCACTTCTGCAAAGCTCTTCAGACCGATGTTGATGATCTTCGGCTTCTCGCTTAAGAGCTGACGAAGCTTCTCGGACGGAGCAGCCTTCGGGAAATCTACCACCTGTTTCGGGCGGATCTCCTTTGCAGGCTCATTAAAGTCTCTGCCGATCGCACGGATCGCGGTGCGGCATGCCAGTTTATTATTTTCACATACGATCACGCCTGCTTCTTTTAATTTGTTGACAGCGTCATCGTATCCCTGGAAGTCTCTTCTGGTTCCGCAGACGGTAGCGACAAAGAATACCTTTCTTCCCTGTCCCTCTGCCTTTGCCATCAGTTCCTTGATGGTCGGAAGCAGAGCGCCTGCCATGTCTGCGTGTGAGCCGTATCCTAACATAATGTCAAAGAGAACAGCTCCTGTAGACTCATCGTCTACTGCTTCCTGCATACACTCGATTCGTTTTGCGGGATCGATCATCGGGTGCGGTTTGCCCTGTGTATAAGCGTCATCGCCCAGGTCCACAACCACGTTGCCGTCCAGCTGCAGCATGTAGCCTTCGATATCTTCCGGCGGAACTTTTACATCCATGGCGTCTTTGATCAGCATAGCCGCCTCATTTGCCAGTGTACCACCTGAATAATATGCCTTGATGGTCTTCTTGTCTTCTGCCTTGTAGAAGGAAGACTCGTCTACTTCTACGGATGCCTCCGGGATTTCTTCCCCTCTTACCAGGCCAACCGCAAGACGTGCAGCCTCATCCAGAGTATATGCATGATAGAAGTTCTCCTCGTGATACTCCGGTTTCTCGCCTACAAACAGGGTAACGATCGGTTTGCTGAAATTGCTCAGACGAGCTGCAATCTTATCACGCACTTCTTTTGCCGGCGGTTTGGAAACGATTACCAGCACTTTGACTGCATCGTCATCTTCCATCGCGTCGATCATATCCATCATCGTAATTCCGCCGACAGCCGCGTTAAGGTCACGTCCGCCGATACCGATGGCATTTGTCACGCCTTCTCCAAGTCTGTCAATGATCGTTGTCAGTTCCTGGATTCCTGTACCGGAAGCCCCGATGATTCCGATAGAGCCAGGAGCCACATTATTTGTAAATGCGATCGGAACACTCTGGATGATTCCGGTACCGCAGTCCGGTCCCATCACAGCCAGTCCCTTCTCGTGAGCTTTTTTCTTTAAGCTTACCTCATCTTCCAGTGTGACATTGTCGCTGAACATAAATACATTCAGTCCTTCATCCAGCGCACGGTCTGCTTCCAGCGCCGCATAGGCTCCCGGGATTGAGATAACCGCCAGGTTGGCATCCGGCTGTTTTGCCAGTGCTTTTTCCCAGGATTTCACACTTTCCGCTCCCTTTTTCTCAGAGCTTTCTGTAGACTGTTTCTGGAAGAATTTCTCCATTTCGTCTTCAATTGTATTAAGGAGACTGTCGTCATCCACATCTGCTACGATAACCAGATCATTTGCAGATGCAGCCTCCAGCTCCTCTGTAGCCAGACCACTCTGTCTGTATATATCTTTATTGGCAGGTGTCGCCATCATGATTGATACTTTCTTCACACCTTCGATAGTGGATATCTGGTTTGTCAAAAGCATAAGCACAACGGAATCATGATAACTTCCCTTTTTCACAACTGTTTTTAACATATGCTCTCCTTCCTGAATGTTCCCCTTCTATTCGGCGAACCGGTTTTTATGATCGTAACGGTTATAATGGATATCATCGCTCTTCAGATATTCATAAATCTCATCTACGATCTCCACACCGCCTGTCGCATAGGCCTTCTCTTTTCTGAGCATTGCACGCTCGCCCGGATAATATACTTTATCGTATCCGTCAGCAGTCGGCATCTCACCCAGCTCGTCAATAGATGCAGACATTGCTTTCTTAAACTCCTCTGCTCCTACGAAACGTGCCGGATCGATCACGATATGCATCTGTCCCAGCTCTCTGCCTTTGGACAGATCATGATACATGGAGCTTACATGTTTTCCGAATGGTACTCCAAGAAGTACGC
This sequence comes from Merdimonas faecis, assembly GCF_001754075.1. Lineage (GTDB taxonomy): Bacteria > Bacillota > Clostridia > Lachnospirales > Lachnospiraceae > Merdimonas > Merdimonas faecis. The sequence goes on from NZ_MIEH01000007.1 coordinate 97,826, forward strand.
CTGAGAATACATCGACCATCATCATCAGTCCATATCCCTTTGCTCCTGCGATTGGCAGAAGGGCGTTTACATGATTCGGATCTGTTACCGGATTTCCTTTTTCATCCACAGCCCAGCTGTCCGGAATACTCTCGTGTCTGGATCTCTTATCCAGGATCTTGCCCCATGCCTGTACGGTTGTCGCCATATCAAAGACAACCATTCTCTCATCTGCAGTCGGTGCGGCAAAAGAGATCGGGTTGGTTCCATAGTAAGGCTCTGTTCCGCCTACCGGTACTGCCATCGGGTCAGACTGGCAGAAAGAGATGGCTAAGAGTCCCTGCTCTGCGGCCATTTCTGTATAATATCCGATAGATCCGCTGTGGGACATGTTTCTCATGCCTACTACTGCGATTCCGTTTTTCTTTGCCATTTCAATGGCTTTATCCATTCCGTACTTGGCCACAGCATATCCGCAGCCATTATCGCCTTCAAAAACTCCGGAGCACGGACCTGTTTCTTTCCACTCAAATTTCGGATCTGCTGTGATTCCGCCCTTTGCGATCCGCTCTGCATAATATTCTACACGAACCGCTCCGTGAGAATGATATCCCCGTTCGTCGGACCAGGTCATGACCTCTGCCGCAATATCAGCATGGTCTTCATTCAGACCTGCTTTCATCAGTTTATTTTTCATTAATCCCTTTAATTCGTCATGGGAAAGTTTCATCTCTTAATTCCACCTTTTATGATTATTTTTACTTTTTATAACTGAACATCTCTGTTGCAGTCTTTTGAATAAATGTATGCGAACTCTTCTTCGCGTCCTACTGCATAGCACGCCTGCGGTACATATGCATCCAGGAATACATAATCCCCTTTCTTAACCGGAACCCACTCATCATCCAGTCTGTACATACCTTTGCCGGACAGGAAATACATACCGTGCTCCTGAATGTGTGTCTCGATATATCCATGAGAAGCTCCTAATTTGAATTTCAGGATATGCATGTTCATATCAAACCCAAAGTCTCCTGCTGCCGGAAGCAGATCTTTGATATGGCAGTTGTTCATGCCTTCGTACTCTACCCATTCCATATCGTTTACATTTGCAACGACAGTATGTGCACTGTATCCTTCGATTCTGTCATATCTTCTCTTGTATACATACATTTTTGCATCCTGTCCGCTCTTGTTTTCAAAAGCAATCTTGTTTCCTTCTGGTGAGAAGATGTATCCGCCCTCTGTCAGAGTTGCTTCCTGATCATCATTCTTGACCGTTACTTCACCGGAGATCACGTACAGGAAAGACTCGATGCCTTCGCCGCCGATTCCCATATTTTTTCCGCCTGCTTTTGCTGTTACCAGATAATCTGCAAAAGTAGCCCCCATTGCCGGAGATCCAAGGATCGTAACATCACAGTTCTCATATCCCGGGATTGCATTTTTTACCAGTCCGTCTGGCTCAAGTAATACATAATTTTCTTTTTTGACTACAGAACGTGTCATCAAAAGTTCATCGCGATATCCTACCTGATTGTTTAAGTAACTCATACTATTTCCTCTCCTTTTCTTCATGGCTGGTCGACCATTCATTCTATTATTCATTATGACAATGGACAGCCCTTTTTTCAATTAATATTTTAGACAAATCGTGGAAAATATTTTTATCCACTTTACCCCCTGATGTTAATTTTTTCACACCACACCCCTCTGTCTTTCTATGCTATAATAGATATTGTTATATACTACGTTTTCTGGAGGTATTCTTATGTTCGAACAAAAAGCCATATCGATCGGCGGCATGCCGTATGATAAATCTGCCATTATCTACTTTGACCAAAAAATAACCCCTAAGGCTTGTATTCTTTATTTTCATGGCGGCGGGTTATTGTATGGTCATAAAGATGATCTTCCTGAAGGCCATCTCCGCCTTCTGACTCAGGCAGGATACCGGATCATTTCCTTTGATTATCCGCTGGCCCCTGCCGCAAAGCTCCCTTTGATCCTGGACGACGTCCGGTCCTCTATCCATCATTTCCTGGATCATCCGGAAGCTTACGGCGCTGACAGCCTTCCCTATTTTCTCTGGGGACGCTCTGCCGGGGCCTATCTGTGTCTGATCGCCGCGGCATACGGCCACTTCAAAAAGGCACCTGCCGGAATTCTCTCTTATTACGGATACGGTTTCCTTTGCGACCACTGGTTCCAGACTCCCAGCCGCTATTATCAATCTCTGCCCCCGGTAGATGCATCCTGCCTTAGCCATCTTTCTTCCGGTCTTGAAACCTCCGGCGACCTGACCACTCATTACAGCATCTATGTTTACGCCAGACAGACCGGAAAATGGTTCTCTTTGCTTTATGAGGGGCGGGAAAAATTCTTTTATCTGGATTATACCTTAAGAACCTGCGACGCACTTCCCTGTCCCCTGTTTGCCGCCCACGCCATTAACGACACCGATGTGCCCTTTGATGAATTCCGCGAACTGGTAAGCCGCTATCAGCCAAAAACCTTTATCGCCGCCTGTGACGTCCATGACTTTGACCGGGAAGAGGACAACCCCTTTACCGGAAAACTTTTGGAATCAACCTTAAGTTTTCTGGACAGCCACTGCTAATACCCTGAATCTCATGCGGGGAACGCACGCTTACGCGCACTCCCCGCCTTTTTCGTTTTATACTCCTTCTTCGTTTTATCTTTTCCTTGACCCGCAAAAAGCTCTATGATATGCTTGCATTATCTGATATTCTAATTGCTTCATTTTCAGAAGCATTTTCCCTCATGAATAAAATGAATCAAAAGAGGTGGTGCGTATGTAAGAATTTTTTATATTCCCACGGAGGTAATTTACACCTTTATCGTTCCGTGATAAAATGTAACAACCATATAAACCGATTCCGCAAAAAGGCAGGTGAAACCAATGCTGGAACAGCAGGATTATGAGCAATTAGGCGGAATGATCCAGACAATCGTAGCTGGCACTCTGGAACAGAAGCTGGATGAAAAGCTGGATGAAAAACTGGATCAGAAGCTCCTTGTTTTCAAAAAAGAATTTACAAAGGAATTAAAAGAAGGACTAAAGATAGAACTGAGAGAAGAATTAAATAAAGATTTGTCAAAAACTCTCGGGGAACAAGTGGATGACTCCATCACAAGGAACAACGAGATCATCTTCAAGAGAATTGATGATTCTATTGCTAAGAACAATCAAATCATTTTCGCTAGAATCGACGATTCCATCGCTAAGAACAACGAGATCATCTTCAAGAGGATCGACGATTCCATCGCCAGAATCGAAAGCTTTCTGCTTGATGAGATTGACCGTTTTTACACGCTCACCAAGGATCGTCTTGACCGTCTGGAGAAAAAGGTAGATGAGATCACCGTCTATTACCAGTCTCAGCGTTCTCACGATGATGCCTGCGAGACTTTATTCCACCTTTACTATCAGCAGCAGGAGGAAATTGATCAGATCAAAGAGCGGCTGGCCCTCACATCCTAATCCAAAGAGACCGGCGGAAAAGCTTTATTCTCTGCTTTTCTGCCGGTCTCTATAAAACTTTATTGTCTTTCTATATACTTTTTCAGATATTTTCTCATTGCACTCCAGTGAACATTCATGGTAAAGCGGAATACCGTTTCTCTATCATCCTCATCCGTCACGCTGATATACAAATCATCTTCCGCACAAATGCCGGATCCGCTATACTCACCCTTCTTCAGACATTTATATGCCTTTGGCCGGATGATCCTCTCCACCTCTCCAAACAGGCCGAAGCCACTCTCCAGCCGGACAACGATCCCCTTTTTTCTGTCAGGCTCCAGCCGTCTGAGCCGGTTGACAATTTTGCCGCTATGCCCGCTCTTCACTTCATACGCCGGATATCTGGTATCCATGATGCCCATACAATCTCATCCTTTCCCGGAAAGTGCGCTCTAAATATATACCTTGATCTTTTTATTCAGCTTCTGGAGTTCATCCATAAATGCTTTATTATCCTTGAGCGACACTACGACATTTTTCTTATTCCTGCAGGCCAGAAGAACGACATCCGCAGACGCACAGAAGGACAGGGTAAACCTGTCCGCTCTGTGCATTGCAGTAATATCTTCCACTAATACTTCTTCCCTCGAGAAGCCAAAGCGTATGAATATCTTCTTCTTGTCTAATTCTACATAATTCGCAAAACATACCGGTATCAGATACAGATCAAGAAGTCCTGCCGGCAGTATGTAAAAATACGAAATATAATGAAGTCCATATTTCACGATCATACCAATCAGCGCCACATTCAGGATCACAATGATCAGATACCACCATACTGCAACTTTTCCTCTAAATTTCATACAGCTCCTTATTTCTCGTCCTCAAAAATTGTTCCAACACGGAATCCTTCGGCACTCTTCATCTTCTTCATCAGGAAGTAGTAAACCAGTCCTGTCGGGATCAGGCTGACGTACCAGGATAACTCCATAATAAACAACGAGCAGATGGATCCGATAACGATCGCAATGATCGCTGCCCAGTTTACGCCCTTATAAGGTCCTGTCTTGTCATACATACGGTTCAGATCCAGTTTTTTCTTCCGAAGAATATAAAAGTCTACTGCCATAACCGCAAAGATCGGTCCCAGGAAAGCGGAGTAAAACTGTGTGAACAGGTTCAGTCCTGCTGCCGACTCAGCGGTTACCAGCTTCCAGGGCATTACAACTACAGACAGGATACCGACAAGAATTGTTGCATATGTCCATTTTACTTTGAAAGACTCCATCAGAACATATGCCGGCGGTACGATATTGTTCAGTACATTTGTCGTAACCTGTGCAAATGCAATGAAAAGCAGCGTCAGGATCGTAAGGAAGGTGCTGTCCATTGTAGTAGAGAATACAACTACCGGATCGCTGTTTCCTGTAGCAGCTGTTACAAGAAGTCCGATCAGACCCATAAAAAGCGTAACCGGAAGGATCGCAATGGTGTAAATGCTGGCTGCTTTCACCGGTTTGATATCATCCGTCGCATTTCTGGAATAGTCAGATGCGTTAATGATCATCGTAGAATAAATTCCCAGGAAGGATGTGGTTGCTGCCCAGAACGGCATGCCCCATGTTCCTTCGATGCCGGAGAATACATCACCGATTTCTGTAGCGAATTCGGTGTTTACTACATACAGCATGTAGGCAAGGATCGCAATGATGAAAATACAGGAAATGTTTTCCATCCATTTGATTCCCTCGAATCCTTTGATCGCCAGCAGTACCTGAAGGATGGTAAATAATCCGTAGATCACCGGCAGATTATCAAAGCCAAATAAAATGTCAAAGCAGCTGTTGATCGCTCCTGCTCCGACCCAGCTCTGGTAGCCGAACCATACGATCGCCGGAAGTCCTCGTAAAACTCCGGGGATCTTAACGCCGGTGAACCCAAAACTGCTTCTCAACTGTACTGTAAAAGGAATACCATAGGTATGTCCGCATTCACCGATCATTGCCAGTGCCACAGCAATAACCAGACAGCCGATCGTCATTGCAATAACCGCCTGAACAACTGTAAGTTCTCCGATCAGGCCCGCACCCATAGAGAACGTACCAATGGATACACACCCGCCCATGAAACTTGCCGCATAGGATACAGATCCCATGATACGCTTCGTGGTCGGCTGCAGATCCGGATCTACATTTTTTACAAGTTCCGGATTAATATTCGTGTTTTCAACTATAGCCATTTTCTCTCTCCTTCTCTTTTACCTGCTTATTTTTTGATTTTCTTAACCAGATTTCCAAAGCCCTTCTGGCCGACAATCTCACCGTCCTCTGCAACTACCTGTCCGCGGACGATGGTATATACCGGAATTCCTTTTCCCTTTAATCCGACAAAGGCAGAGATCTTGTTTACATAACGCAGGGAGTCTGCAGTGATCTCCCACTCCTTATCCGGATCAACAATCAGAAGGTCTGCGTCGAATCCTGGCTTAATATCACCTTTTTTGCCATAGATGCCAAACGCTTTCGCTGGCTGTACAGACATAGAATTTGCAAGAACAGTCGGGCATACGCCTCTCTTTACAACTCCTTCGCTGAAAGCAGTCTGAAAACCGCTCTGGATACCGGAACAGCCGCCCCATACATCAAACACGGTTTCAATCTTGTTTCCAAGGATCTCGTTGTACTTTTCATCATAGGAGCAAGGAGAGTGATCCGATGCGATTCCGCTGAATACGCCTGCCTTTACATACTCCCACATCTCTTCAACCGCTTCTTTCGGCTGCAGGATCGGCGCACATTTAAAGAGCGGTCCATTCTTGATCACATCTTCATCCGTAAATGTCAGATAATGGGTACAGGTTTCTGCCGTGATATCATACCCTTCATCCTGCGCTGCTTTGATCTTCTTCGCAACCTCCGGATGAGACACGTGACAGATATGTGCTTTGCATCCTGTGGCCTTTGCAATCTCGATGATTGCATCCGTAGCCACGATCTCTGCAACTACCGGACGGGATTCCAGGTATGCCTTCCAGTCATTGCGCCCGGCTTCCTTCATTCTCTTTTCCTGATTTTTGATGATAGAATAGTCTTCACAGTGGAAACCTGCTCTTCCATCAAACTCTTTAATGATATCCATGGCCTCCAGAGCCTGTCCATAGCTTAAGGACTCATAATCCGGGGATACCGGGCCGATAAATGACTTAAAAGACACACAGCCTTTTTCATCCAGATCCTTCAGGTCGCCAAAGTTATAGCTGGTAAGTCCGCCCCAGAAGCAATAATCTACATAGGCATTAGGAGAGACTTTATTCTCTTTAAAATCAAAGGTTTCTGCATTGGTCATGCAGGGCTCATTCTGAAGAGGCATATCAATAACAGTTGTATATCCCCCCAGAGCAGCGGCCGCCGTACCATGCTCATAATCCTCACGCCATTCATAGCCCGGATCATTCAGATGTGCATGGGTATCGATAGCTCCCGGAAAGACATATTTTCCTTTTGCATCAATGACTTTCCCGGCCTCCGGCTCGATGCCTGCTTCCAATACCGCAGCGATTTTTCCGTCTTTCACTGCAACATTGCCTTCTGTAACAGCGTCAGCTGTTACAACTTTACCATTTTTTATTAACAAATCATACATGTCGGGAATACCTCCTATCCCTTAAAAATTATAATAGCGGGGACAGCCGTTCCTGTCCCCGTATGAAACTATTTTTCTAATGTAGTTCCTTTTCTGAACCGCTCACAGGACTTCATGTACTTCATGCAGAAGTAGAATACCAGACCTGTTGGAATGGTTGCCGTGAAGAAGGACACATCTACATTGATCAGGCCAATCACGGCGCCCACTGCTATAGCAATGATAGCCGCCCAGTTCACTCCGGCGTGATCTCCGTTCGGATCATACAGATCCTTCAGTGTAGCTTCGCTGATCTTTCTTCTATGTAAGATAAAGAAATCCGTGATCAGTACTGCAAAGATTGGTCCGAAAAATGCGGTATAGATCTTACTGAATAATGCCAGTCCCGCGGCAGAGCTGTCGTTGGTCAGGATCCACGGGCAGGTACATACTGCCAGGATACCGATCAGGATAACAGCGGTCTTATGTTTCATCTTGAACGCATCCATGAATGCATATGCCGGCGGGATAACATTACTTGCAAGGTTGGTAGTCAGCTGTGCAAAGATAATGAACGCCAGTGTAACGATCATAACCACCTTATTGTCAACCATCTGTGCAAATGCATTGATCGGGTTAGCAACGCCTGTCGCGGTAGAAGCCATCGCTCCGATAACACCAAGCAGGATCGTTGCCGGAACCATAGCCAGGAAGTAGGATGTTCCACGCTTCATAACAGACATTCCGTCCTTCATCTCACGGGAATAGTCCCCCGCATTCAGCATAACCGTAGTACTGTTTCCAAAGAACGCAATGATTGCGGCTACAAACGGCATGCCCCATGTTCCGGACTTGTTCATCAGGTTTGCGCTGACCACATCGCCATACTGGGTAACACACAGATACAGCAGATACAGCATTGCAATAGAGATAACGACACCGCCGATGTTTCCGACCCATTTCGCTCCCTGGAATCCCTTAATGGAAAGCAGGATCTGCACGATCTGGAACAAGATAAAGAACAGCCAGATATTGTCAAATCCAAACAGCGCGATAGAAATGTTGTTGATCGCGGCGCCTCCAAGCCAGGTCTGGTATCCGTACCATACAATAGCCGGAAGTCCACGGATCAGACTTGGCACGATATTTCCCTTGGTGCCGAACGCACTTCTTAACTGTACCGCATACGGCGCACCGGTATTATAGCTGAACTGGTCGTTCAGTGCGATACCGATGACCAGGATCAAAGATCCGATAGCTACGGCAAGAAACAGCTGCAGAAGGTTCAGGCCTGCTTCCAGCTGTGCGGAGCCCTGGGCCAGCGTACCGATAGAAATACATCCGCCCAGCCACAGCATCGTATTGGAGCCCCAGCTCATGATTCGTTTATCCTTGGGGATCGGTTCCAGCGATGCGCCTTCCTGTTTTGGTTTTTCGTTTGTGTTTACTTCACTCATTTCTTTACTCCTTCCTTTGATGTCCTGCTATTTTACCGGTGTAATGTATTCACCATATCCAATAGCATCTTCTTTATAAGTCTCGCCGTCAGCGACAACTTTTCCACGGATTACAGTGCAGACCGGAGCGCCTTTTCCTTCCAGTCCGTCAAAGCAGGATACATGTCCCTTGGTCAGAAGCTTGCTCTGATCACATTTCCATGCTTTCTCCGGATCCACAATAACAATGTCTCCGTCAAATCCCAGCTCAAATGCACCTTTTCTTCCATACAGTCCAAAGATCTTCGCCGGATTATAGTCCATGACTTTTGCGATCAGGCTCGGGCTTAAGCCTTTCTTATTGACAACCATATCAAACATCATCGGCAGGAAGAACTGGATAGAGTTCAGGCCGCCCCATGCATGCCATATATCCTTTGTCGCATTGTCTTTCTCTTCGTCAGCTGCAGGTGAATGATCGCTTCCCACACAGGAAAGGGTTCCGTCCAGCACATAGTCCCACAGTTTTTCCATTGCCTCTTTATCTCTCATCGGCGGGGTGCATTTTGCCGGAGCTCCTTTTTCAAACACAAAGTCCTCCGTGAAGCCAAGATAGTGCGGGCAGGTCTCAGCTGTGATCGGCAGCCCCTCATGGATCGCGTCTTTTACAACCTGGGCAACCATCGGGTGGCTGACATGACAGATATGAACACGTCCGCCCGTTGCTCTTGCCATATCGATCACGTTCTTGGTAGCCACATACTCGGTCCATACATCGTGAGAATCCAGGAAGTCACGGATCTTTTCTTCATTCGTCCGGCCTTCCTTTGCCTTCATCTCTTTTTCTCTTTCCAGTACCTGTCCATATTCCTCACAGTGGAATCCGCACAGCGCATTATAAGGCTTAAGGATTTCCAGCGCCTTTCTGACATTTCCGAGATTTACGGTCGGGAACAGATCTCCGTTCGGGCAGGTAAACCCTTTGAACGCAGCGACACCACAGTTATGAAGATCTACAAGGTCTTTCATGTTATTTTTTACAGAATCCGGGCTGTCATCAAAATCTCCTACAAGTCCTCCCCACAGTGCATAGTCTACCAGGGAATGTTTGCTGATCTTGCCCAGCTTCAGGTCAAAAATCTCTTTATTCATCAGGGATGGATCATTATTAAGGGGCATATCGATCAGACAGGTACACCCTGCCACTACCGCTGCTCTGGAACCTGTCTCAAAATCTTCACGGTATTCAAATCCAGGCTCATTCAAATGCGCATGGCAGTCAATAATACCCGGGAATACATATCCTCCTTTGGCGTCGATAACTTCTTTTGCTTCTGCCTCAGTCCCTTTAGCAAGAAAAGCAGCATACTTGCCATCCTGAATGGCGATATCCGCTTCGTAGATCCGGTCAGGAGTTACGAGCTTTCCATTTCTTACCAACAAATCATACATAAAACTTTCCTCCTGTCTAGTTTTCAGATTTTAGTGCAATTTGCACTAAACTATAATAAAATTGGTCGACCAAACCATTATTTATAAACAACATTTTATTCTAATTTTATCCGAAATACAATGGAACAAATTCGGGAAAAATCCACCATTTTTTGTCTAATATGTATAAATTTGAATTTTTCATTTCTCCGATTATTGTAAAAAATCGCCTTTTTTAAAATGCCTTTGTATTTCTGATTCTTTTTTGCTAAAATCAATAAAAGAATCACTGTAAAGGGGGTATTTTTCATGCAGGCACACATCACAGACTTTTCCTTACATATATCCCGACTTCTGGCGCCATCCTCTTCCGGAATTGTCCATTCTGTTTATCACCGGACCATTAACCTGATGTTTCACGGAAGGCTTGCCGCTCTGCAGTCACGGGGATCGGTTCTGTCGCCGGTCAGCCTGCTGGCTGATCAGGAAGATCTTTTGGCTGCCACCGGAGAGTTGATCACACCTGGTATTCCAGTACAGATTACAGAAGATCAGGGTATTCTTTTTGCCGGTATACCGCTGGAAATCTCTTTCAGAAATGCTGCCGGCCATGATCTGGCACTCTCTCCCTGCCTGGATCCATTGCGGCTTTCCGATTTGGCAGGGCAGCTTCTATATACAATTTCATCTGCAAATGATCACGGATTCCACCAGCTTTTCCTTCCTGATGCCGACATCGGATCCTCTTTCGTGCTTAGCGCCGCACAGCAACGGATTCACAGCTGCACGCGGCTATATCAAGAGAAGCGCTACAAAGAGGCTGCCGCAGGCCTTTCAGGACTGATCGGCCTTGGGATAGGACTGACTCCCTCCGGAGACGATTTTCTCTGCGGTGTTCTTGCAGGCCTTACTATTTCCATGTGTCAGGATCATCCGTTCGCACTGGCGCTGCAAGACGAAATTCACAGCCGCTTATCTGATACCAATGATATCAGCCGCGCCTTTCTCTCCTGTGCACTGGAAGGTCAGTTCAGCCAGCCTGTTGTACAGCTCTCCTCCATGCTCTCCCCGGAACAGATCAGCAGGGAGTTTGCCCGGATCGGCCATTCTTCAGGTATGGATACATTGTCCGGCATTTATTATATTCTATCTCTGTAATGCTTTCGGCAGAATGCAAAAATACTCCTTAAGTTCTGTACTTCACTGTACATCAGCTTAAGGAGCATTTCTTTTACATGTTCAATATCAGTTTCTTTTTACTGACGCCTATACCAGTTCGATCAGAACCTCCATAGCAGCGTCACCTTTACGCTGTCCGATCTTTACGATTCTGGTGTAACCACCATTGCGGTTCTCGTACTTCGGAGCAATCTCATCAAAAAGTTTTGCTACCAGATCTACTTCCTTTGTGTTTTTCTTTCTTCCAGCCTGTGCGGTCGGAACTTCCTTTACAGGATACAGCACCTTCAGCATCTGGCGGCGTGCATGCAGTCTGCTCGGCAGATCCTTTTTGATCTTCTTGTCAACTTCATCGTATACAGTAACTTTCTTACCGTCTACTACTTCTTTGACTCTCTTGCCGTCTTTGTCTTTGCGGGCAACCTTAGCTTTTACAGTTACCTCTTCAAAGTTGTCTTTCTCTTTCACTGCCAGTGCGATCAGGCCTTCAGCGATCTTGCGGATCTCTTTTGCCTTCGCCTCTGTAGTAACGATTCTGCCGTGATTTAACAGCGCGGTTACCTGGTTTCTAAGCAGTGCTTTTCTCTGGCTTGATGTTCTGCCAAGTTTTCTATATTTTGCCATTTCTTCTTCCTCCATATTCTGACACTTGGTTATGCTTCTTCGGGCTTACTAGCCAAATGCTCTGTCATGCTCTTCGGACTTACTGACAGAATATCTTACTCTTCGCCTCTGCTGAGACTTAATCCCAGCTCGTCTAATTTTGCAAGGACTTCCTCCAGGGATTTTCTTCCCAGATTCCGCACCTTCATCATATCTTCCGGTGTCCGGTTGGTCAGTTCTTCTACCGTATTGATGCCGGCTCTCTTCAGACAGTTGTAGGAACGAACAGACAGTTCCAGTTCGTCGATGCTCATTTCCAGCACCTTTTCCTTCTCATCGTCTTCCTTCTCGATCATAACTTCTGCGGCCTGTGCCACCTCAGACAGATCGATGAACAGCTTCAGATGCTCGCTCAGCACCTTTGCAGCCAGGCTGACAGCCTCATCCGGCATCAGAGTGCCGTCTGTATATACGTCCAGAGTCAGCTTGTCAAAGTCTGTGATCTGGCCAACACGGGTATTCTCAACTGTAAGGTTGACACGCTCTACCGGAGTATAGATAGAATCAATCGGAATTACCGCAATCGGCAGTTCCTCGTTTTTATTCTTGTCAGCGCTCACATAGCCTCTTCCCTTGGTGATGGTAAGTTCCATGTAAAGCTTGCTGTCTGCTCCGCCGTTCAGGGTAGCGATTACAGTTTCCGGATTCATGATCTCGATATCCTGGTCTACCTGGATATCGGCTCCGGTCACAACGCCCTCACCCTCAAACTCGATATAAGCGGTCTTAGGCTCATCTGTCTCAGATGTATTCTTGATCGCCAGAGATTTCAAATTCATGATAATCTCGGTAACATCTTCCTTCACACCCGGAATGGAACTGAACTCATGAAGAACGCCGTCAATCTTCACCTGGCTGATAGCAGCTCCCGGCAGAGATGAAAGCATGATTCTTCTCAAAGAATTTCCCAATGTTGTTCCATAACCTCTTTCCAGAGGCTCAACAACAAATCTACCATATTTTTTATCTTCTGATATCTCAGTTATTTCAATATTAGGTTTATTAAAATCAAACACTTTGCCCCACCTCCTGTGGTGTTACGGATTATTATTTAGAATACAGCTCGACAATCAGCATCTCGTCTACCGGAACATCGATCTGCTCGCGTCTTGGAAGTTCCTTTACAGTTCCCTTCAGAGCCTCCAGATCAGACTCCAGCCACTCCGGAACAAGGCGTCCTGCTGTAATCTCAGTGATTCCTTTGTATCTCGGTGAGCTTTTGTGTTTTTCTTTGATTTCGATCACATCTCCTGCACTTACCAGGTAAGAAGGAATGTTGATCTGCTTTCCATTTACAAGCACATGCTTATGATCCACGATCTGTCTTGCTTCACGTCTGGTTCTTGCAAGTCCGAGACGGAATACAACGTTGTCCAGTCTGGACTCCAGCATTCTCATCAGGTTTTCACCTGTCATTCCGTTCATTCGCTGTGCTTTCTCAAAGTAGTTTCTAAATGGCTTCTCTAATACGCCATAGATGAATTTTGCTTTCTGTTTTTCACGCAGCTGAAGTCCGTACTCGCTTACTTTTCTGCTGGATCTTTTCAGCTGTCTGTTTGACTTTTTATCAATTCCCAAGTATACAGGATCCATTCCGAGGGATCTGCATCTTTTCAGAACCGGAACTCTATTTACTGCCATGCTCTATTTTCCTCCTAATTTTTATACATAACAACGTAGTAGTTCTTCTTACTAAATTCGCACTTCGCCTTACGGCTCCTGCTCATTAAGTTCCGAAGAACAAGGCTCCCACTAACCTCAAGCCGCGCCTGTCGGCTCGCTTTCGCTAAGTGCTCTGCCTTTAGACTCTTCTGCGTTTCGGCGGACGGCATCCGTTGTGCGGTACTGGAGTTACATCCTTGATGCTTGTCACGTCGATTCCACATGCCTGAAGGGCACGGATTGCTGCCTCTCTTCCGGAACCTGGTCCCTTTACCATAACGTCAACGGACTTCAGTCCATGTACTAACGCTGCCTTTGCTGCAGTTTCTGCCGCCATCTGCGCTGCATAAGGGGTAGATTTCCTTGAACCTCTAAATCCCAGACCGCCTGCACTTGCCCATGAAAGAGCATTACCCTGTGCATCTGTTAATGTAACGATAGTGTTATTAAAAGATGACTGGATGTGTGCCTGTCCGTGTTCAACGTTTTTCTTGACACGTTTCTTTGTCACTTTCTTTGTAACTTTCTTTGCCATAATAAAACTAACCTACTCTTTCCTTCTTATTTCTTAATTATTTCTTCTTATTAGCTACTGTTCTCTTCGGACCTTTTCTGGTTCTTGCATTAGTCTTTGTCTTCTGACCACGAACCGGAAGTCCTTTTCTATGACGGATACCTCTGTAGCATCCGATTTCCTGTAATCTCTTGATGTTCAGTGCGATCTCTCTTCTCAGATCACCTTCTACCATCTGTGTCTCGTCGATCACTGCACTGATCTTCTTTACATCTTCGTCTGTCAGATCTCTGCAGCGGATATCCGGATCTACTCCTGCATCAGCCAGAATACGGGTAGCGCTTGCTCTTCCGATTCCATAGATATAAGTAAGTCCGATTTCAACACGTTTGTCTCTTGGTAAATCTACACCTGCAATACGAGCCATGTGAATTTCCTCCAAATTTCTTTGTTTTTTTGTTTGATACTGTCTTTAATAGGGACTATTGAACAGTTGGCGAGGTATTCTCGAGCCTACTGTGAAAAGTCGTTCCCGTTCACTTAGCGAGGTCTTTTCGAGCTTAGTGTAGGGAACTTCCGTTTTAGTCCAGGTGTGTCGGTATCCACACCCTTTCCGGCCACCGGAGCCTTCCGGTAAATGACGGGCCGGCATTAGAAGCAATATACGAAGGAAATACACCGGCTACAGGTGCTCCTTGTATATTATAAATAGTCCACACACCGCCTGGCGTGTCAGAACTAACCCTGTCTCTGTTTATGCTTCGGGTTTTCGCAGATAATGCGAACGCTTCCTTTTCTTTTAATAACTTTACACTTTTCGCAAATTGGTTTTACTGATGATCTAACCTTCATGGGGGATCCTCCTTTCATCCATTGCTGATTTAAAGCTGCTGCGCCTTTCCCCCGATAATATAATCAGCCGCCGGGGCATGGGTATATAAACACCCGGAAACGCGCCTATATATTATAGCACCGGCTTTTTCTCAAAGTCAATAGTTTTTTATTTATCTCTCCAGATAATTCTTCCTTTTGAGAGATCATACGGAGATAATTCCAAAGTCACCTTATCTCCCGGCAAAATTTTGATAAAATTCATTCTCAGCTTTCCGCTGATGTGTGCAAGCACCTGATGTCCATTTTCAAGTTCTACCTGAAACATTGCGTTTGGCAGTTTCTCCACAACAGTTCCTTCAATTTCAATTACGTCAGCTTTTGACATTCTTATATTCCTCCCGTTATCCTTCTTTCTGATTCCATGTTTTCAGTATCTGTCTGATTTTTCCGTCGTCAGCGCCGGCTGTCTCATACTGCTTAAGAATGATCTGCACATGCTTTTTCTTTTTCTTTTTGGGTTTGTCAAGTGTCCTGATTTTTCCATCCACTAAATATACATATGCATCATCCGTGTCGGCAATCACATAAATCTTGCCAGTGTCATGTCCAGCCTTCGACTTTGCAAGCATCCCTGCTTCAAATTTATCCATATTCGTTCTCCTGCTTCAATATAGAAGACACATCTCCTTTAGATTTCTGATGTATCTGTCAGACTAAGGAGCTTTGGTCCGTTTTCCGTGATCAGCACGGTATTTTCGTAATGGGCGGACAGCGAATGGTCTCTGGTAACTACCGTCCAGTCATCATCCAGCCAGTCCACTTCCCATCCTCCGATATTGATCATCGGCTCGATCGCCAGGGTCATGCCTGCCTTTAACAAGACACCCTTTCTGTTCATTTCATAATTAGGAATCTCCGGAGCCTCATGAAGGGCTGTTCCGATCCCGTGCCCGCACAGATCCCGCACAACTCCAAATCCGCGGCTTTCCGCATATCTGCCGATTGCTGCGGATATATCAAATAGATGGTTGCCCTCTCTGGCATATTTTATACCTTCAAAGAAACATTCTCTCGTTACTCTGATCAGCTCTTCTGCTTCCTTGCTGATCCTGCCGATACCGTGGGTACGCGCGGCATCGGAATGATAGCCTTTGTAGATTACTCCCGCATCCAGGCTGACGATATCCCCCTCCCGGATAAACCGGTGGGGGCTTGGGATCCCATGGACCACTTCGTCATTGACTGACACACAGATTGATGCCGGATAACCATTATAATCAAGGAAAGAAGGAATACAATCATAGCTTCTTATAATTTCTTCTCCCAGTTCATCAATCTCTTTCGTTGTCATGCCTGGATACAGTGCTTTTCCAAGCTCATTATGAACAATTTCAAGTATCCGCCCGGCCTCGGTCATCAATTCGATCTCTCTGGGCGATTTTACAGTTATAGGCATGTTCTTACTCTCCTAAAATCTGAACGACTGCCTGGAATACTTCCTCAATATCAACGGTTCCGTCCACTCTCTTCAGGATCCCGGCATTCGTATAATAGTCGATCAGCGGCTGTGTCTGCTCATGGTAAACACCCAGACGCTTTTCTACCGTCTCCGGCTTGTCATCATCACGCAGGATCAATTCTCCTCCGCATACATCACAGATGCCTTCTTTTTTAGTGGGGGCATATTCCAGATGGTATGTAGCTCCGCATCCGACACAGGCGCGGCGTCCACTCATACGGCGGACTATATTTTCATCCGGCACGTCTACATCAATGGCATAATCCAGTTTCTGTCCCTGACTGGCAAGAGCTTTTGTAAGCGCCTCTGCCTGTGGGATTGTCCGCGGAAATCCGTCCAGAACGTATCCGTCCGCACAGTCTTCCTGGTTTACGCGGTCTACAACCAGATCCACAACCAGCTCGTCCGGAACTAACAGGCCCTGGTCCATGTAGGTTTTTGCCTTTTTCCCAAGCTCCGTGCCGTTCTTGATGTTCGCACGGAAAATATCACCTGTCGAGATGTGAGGAATATTGTACTTTGCTGCAATTTTCTTTGCCTGCGTTCCTTTACCAGCTCCCGGAGCTCCTAACATAACAACCTTCATAACTATACCTCCTTTAATAGCATTTTAACCCGCGGAAAAAATTTCCGCGAGTTGAAAATTTAAGTATTTAAAAATCCCTTGTAATTTCGTACAAGCATCTGTGATTCAATCTGCTTCATCGTTTCCAGCACCACGCTGACAATAATGATCAGTGAGGTACCTCCGAAGGAAACCTGTGCGCCCAGCCAGCCGTTAAATAAGATCGGCACAAGCTGAACAAGGATCAGACCGCAGGCGCCAACGAAAATAATGTAATTCAAAATCTTCGTCAGATATTCCACCGTTGGTTTTCCCGGCCGGATACCCGGTACAAATCCGCCATTCTTTTTCAGATTATTAGCAATCTCCATCGGATTAAATGTAATTGATGTATAGAAATAAGCAAAAAACACAGTCAGGATAATATACACAACCAGTCCCCAGGAATACTGCAGCTGATCCGGGTCACACCAGTTGCTCTGATTTAATCCTCTTAAAATCTGGCTTCCAATCCCGTCTCCATTTCCTTTTCCCATAAAAGATGCAATGACTACCGGCGTCTGCATCAGAGATGAAGAAAAGATAATCGGGATGACGCCCGCCGTATTGACCTTCAGCGGAAGGTTTGATGACTGTCCGCCGACAGATCTTCTTCCGACGATCTTCTGTGAATACTGGACCGCAATCTTTCTGACGCCGCCCTGCAGGATCACGATAAATACCACCAGCGCAAGTATAATCATCAGAATGATCGCTGCCGCAAGGCTTGCGGATGCGATCGGCTTGTCTTTGACAAACTGTTCGTAAAGTCTGACTATATCACTTGGAATGCTGGAAATAATATTGATCACCAGCACGATGGAAATACCATTGCCAACGCCTTTTTCTGTGATCCGTTCGCCGATCCACATCAAAAACGCGGATCCGGCTGTCAGTGTCAGGATAACAATCGCAATATTTACAAAATTATATTCTACCAAAAGTCCCTGACGTCCAAATCCGATCGCCATAGCCGATGACTGGATCAGCGCAAGAAGAACCGTAACATAGCGGGTGATCGCCGCAATCTTCTTTCGCCCGTCTTCACCGTCTTTGCGCATCTCTTCCAGCTTCGGGATTGCGATCGTCAGAAGCTGCATAATGATCGAAGACGTGATATACGGCGTGATACTTAAGGCAAATACCGACATCTGCTCAAAAGAACCTCCGGTGAAAGCGTTAAAAAAGTTAAACGCTTCCCCGGTATTCTGAGCAAAGAAATTCTGGATAAATTCTGCATTTACTCCAGGCGTCGGCAGCTGTGATCCAAGACGGATCACTACCAGCATCATCAATGTATATAAGATTTTCTTACGAATATCCTTGATCTGAAATGCCCTTCGGAATGTATCTAACATTAGATCACCTCTGCTTTTCCACCTAACGCTTCAATCTTTTCTACAGCGCCTGCGCTGAACGCATTTGCCTGAACAGTCAGCTTCTTTGTAAGCTCACCATTTCCAAGGATCTTTACACCGTCTCTTGGATTCTTTACGATCCCCTGCTCGATCAGGGTCTCTACAGATACTACTGCATCGTTGTCAAACACTTCCAGAGCGCTTACATTGATTCCAACGATTGTCTTGGAATTTCTGTTCGTAAATCCTCTCTTAGGAATACGTCTATATAATGGCATCTGGCCACCTTCGAACCCTGGTCTTGTACCTCCGGAACGAGCCTTCTGACCTTTGTGTCCTTTACCGGCAGTCTTGCCGTTTCCAGAACCATGTCCGCGTCCTCTTCTGAAATTATCACTGTGCTTTGACCCGTCAGCAGGTCTTAAATTTGATAAATCCATGGTGACACCTCCTTCTTTCTAAATATTTATACTTCTTCTACTTTTACCAGGTGTGCTACCTGTTTGATCATACCTCTTGTAGCCGCATTGTCCGGAAGTTCAACCGTTCTGCCTGTCTTTTTAAGGCCCAATGCTTCTACAGTCTTTTTGTGCTTCGGTACAGCACCGATCGTAGACTTTACTAATGTAACTTTCAAATTTGCCATTCCTGGTCTCCCTCCTTAACCAACAATCTCTTCTATTGATTTCCCACGAAGTCTGGAAACCTCCTCCGGAGTCTTGATCTGGCGGAGTCCATCGATGGTAGCAAGAACTACGTTCTGCTTGTTGTTGGATCCGAGAGATTTTGTACGGATGTTTTTGATACCTGCCATCTCGATCACGGCACGCGCCGGACCTCCGGCGATCACACCAGTACCTTCCGGAGCTGTTTTGAGCAGTACAGAAGCTCCTCCGAACTTTCCGATAAAATCGTGTACGATACTTTCGTTTTCATTCAGTGCTACTGTGATCAGGTGCTTTGCAGCATCCTCTTTTCCTTTGCGGATTGCTTCCGGAATTTCAGTAGCTTTTCCTAAACCTGCACCAACATGGCCATTTCCATCGCCGACAACTACTAAAGCTGTGAATCTCATGTTACGGCCACCCTTAACAACTTTGGTTACACGTTTAATTGACACTACTTTTTCATTTAATTCTAACTGACTAGCATCAATACGTTCCTGTTTCATGTGTGCTCCTCCTCCTAGAAATTCAACCCAGCTTCTCTAGCTGCGTCTGCTAATGCCTGAACTTTTCCCTGGTATATAAAGCCGCCTCTGTCAAAGACAACATCCTTAATACCTTTTTCCAGTGCCTTCTCGGCGATCACTTTTCCAAGGTATGCTGCCGCATCAACGTTGTTGGTTTTTTCCAGATTTGCCTTCACGTCTTTCTGAAGAGTGGAAGCAGATACGAGAGTATTACCAACTGTATCGTCAATAATCTGTGCATACATATGATTATTGCTTCTAAACACAGCCAGACGCGGGCATGCGGCTGTACCGCTCAAACGGTTGCGGATTTTTCTGTGCTTATTAACACGAACTACACTTCTTGATTTTTTGCTAACCATTTTCACACTCTCCTTACTTATTTTTTACCAGTCTTACCAACTTTACGTCTGATCACTTCATCAGCATACTTGATTCCCTTGCCCTTATATGGCTCAGGTCTTCTCTTGTCTCTGATTTCAGCTGCGTATTGGCCAACTTTTTCTTTATCGATTCCTTTAACGGTGATCTTGTTCTGACCTTCCACTACGGTCTCCACACCTTCCGGATCGATCATTTCAACTGGATGAGAGTATCCAAGATTCAGAGTCAGTTTGTTTCCAGACTTTGCTGCTCTGTATCCGACACCGTTTACTTCCAGAACTTTCTGGTATCCTTCTGTAACACCAATAACCATGTTATTGATCAGTGTTCTTGTAAGACCGTGCAGTGATTTCATTTTCTTGAGATCATTTGGTCTTGTAACTACGATTTCTTCGCCTTCCTTTTTGATTTCCATCTCGGTCGGCAGTTCTCTAACAAGTGTTCCCTTAGGACCTGTTACAGTCACTTTATTATTCTCTGCAATCTCAACAGTTACGCCTGCTGGAATCGCAACCGGCAGTCTTCCTATACGTGACATACCATATCCTCCTTAACTTAAATTCTCGGAGCAGATGCTTGCCTGCTCTGTTTTCAGTTGCTTTGAGCACTTAGTTTCCTTTTGCTCTTTTCACTTGGATTCATCAAGTGTTCAGTGGCTACCAAACGTAGCAGAGAACCTCTCCGCCTACGCCCATTTTTCTTGCTTCTCTATCGGTGATCACACCTTTGTTGGTAGAGATGATAGCGGTTCCCAGTCCTCCGAATACTCTCGGCAGATCTTCACAGTTTGCATATACACGAAGACCCGGCTTAGAGATTCTCTTAAGGCCTGTGATAACTTTTTCATTCTTATCAGCACCGTATTTCAGGGTGATGTGAATCGTCTTAAATGCCCCATCATCAATGAGATCATATTTCTCAATATATCCTTCGTCTACCAGGATGTCTGCGATAGCGAGCTTCATCTTGGATGACGGTACATCTACTGTATCATGTTTTGCAGTATTTGCATTACGGATTCTTGTAAGCATATCTGCGATTGGATCACTCATAGTCATGATTCTTTCCTCCTTACCAGCTTGCTTTCTTTACGCCCGGGATCTGTCCTTTGTATGCCAGTTCACGGAAGCAAACACGGCAGATTCCATATTTTCTCAAATATGCGTGTGGACGTCCACAAATTCTGCAGCGGTTATATTCTCTGGTAGAGAATTTCTGTTTGCGCTGCTGTTTTACTTTCATCGCTGTCTTAGCCATAATTTACCTCCTTATTTTGTAAACGGCATGTTGAACTGTGTAAGCAGTTCGCGAGCCTCTTCGTCTGTCTTTGCTGTTGTGACAAAGATCACATCCATACCTCTTACTTTGTCAACCTTATCGTACTCGATTTCCGGGAAGATCAGCTGTTCCTTGATACCAAGTGCATAGTTTCCTCTTCCGTCGAATGCGTTCGGGTTTACACCTCTGAAGTCACGTACACGAGGCAGAGCCAGGTTGATCAGACGATCCATGAACTCATACATTCTCTCTCCTCTTAACGTAACCTTACATCCGATCGCCATTCCTTCTCTGACTTTGAAGTTTGCGACAGATTTCTTAGCTCTGCAGATCACAGCCTTCTGTCCGGAGATTTTCTCCAGGTCAGCGATAGCTGAATCCAGAACCTTTGCATTGTCTTTTGCTTCGCCAACACCCATGTTGATTACGATCTTGTCGAGTTTTGGCACTTCCATGATATTTTTATAACCGAACTTTTTCGTCAGTGCATCGACGATCTCGTTCTGGTACTGTTCTTTCAATCTACTCAATGCGTACACCCTCCTTCCTGTGATTAATCGATCACTTCGCCTGTTGATTTTGCGTAGCGTACTTTTTTATCTCCATCCATCTTGAATCCGACTCTGGTCGCTTTTCCTTTGTGAACATACATCACGTTGGAAATATCGATCGGGCCTTCCTGGTGGATGATACCGCCGTTCTGGTTGGAAACGCTCGGTTTTGTGTGTTTCGTCAGCATGTTGATGCCTTCTACCAGAACTGTTCCTTCCTTCTGGTTTACGGACAGAACCTTGCCCTCTTTGTCTTTATCTTTACCAGCGATCACTTTAACAGTGTCGCCCTTTTTGATCTTTAACATAGACATCTCCTTGCACCTCCTTACAGTACTTCCGGAGCCAGAGACACAATTCTCATGAACTGTTTGTCACGGAGCTCTCTTGCTACAGGCCCGAAAATACGGGTTCCTCTTGGTGTCTTATCTTCTTTGATGATGACTGCCGCGTTCTCGTCAAAACGGATATAAGAACCATCTTTACGACGGGTGCTGTTTACCGTACGAACAACTACAGCTTTCACTACATCACCTTTTTTAACAACGCCGCCTGGTGTTGCATCTTTAACAGTCGCAACGATGATATCACCGATACTTGCATATCTTCTTGTTGAACCGCCAAGCACACGGATACACAGTAACTCTTTCGCACCTGTGTTATCTGCTACTTTCAGTCTGCTTTCTTGCTGTATCATGCAGGTTTCCCTCCTTATACTATTTCACTTTTTCCACAACTTCAACAAGACGCCATCTCTTATCCTTGGACAGTGGTCTTGTCTCCATAACTCTTACTCTGTCGCCGATGTTACACTCGTTATTCTCATCATGCGCTTTCAGCTTATAAGTTCTCTTGACGATCTTCTTATACAGTGGATGTTTTACATGATCTTCTACGGCAACAACTATGGTCTTATCCATTTTATTGCTGATAACTTTACCAACACGTGTTTTTCTAAGATTTCTTTCCACAGTCTATACTCCTTTCATTGTATAGGATGTTCTGCTATTTTCCGCTCTTCTCAGTGATGATTGTCTGAATTCTGGCAATATTTCTTCTCACTTCTTTGATTCTGCTTGTGTTGTCTAACTGGTTGGTCGCGTTCTGGAATCTCAGGTTGAAAAGTTCCTTTTTAGCAGCTACTAATTCTTCGTTCAGCTCTGCAGCTGATTTTGTTTTTAAATCTTCTACAAATGCATTAATTTTCACTGTTATCACCGCCTTCTAAGTCTGCGCGAGAAACTATTTTACATTTACATGGCAGCTTGTGGGTTGCCAGACGAAGAGCTTCTCTTGCAACTTCTTCTGATACGCCCGCGATTTCGAACATTACACGGCCAGGCTTTACAACTGCTACCCAGTATTCCAGAGTTCCTTTACCGGAACCCATACGTGTCTCGGCTGGTTTCGTAGTTACAGGTTTATCCGGGAATATTTTGATCCATACTTTACCACCACGCTTGATATAACGAGTCATAGCAACACGGGCAGCCTCGATCTGGTTGGAACGGATCCAGCAGGGCTCCATTGCAACGATACCATATTCACCATTTGTTATCTTATTTCCGCGAAGTGCTTTTCCCTTCATGGTTCCGCGGAACTGTTTACGACGTTTTACTCTTTTTGGCATTAACATGATTTATCTCTCTCCTTCCTTATCTGCCTTCTCCGGAAGAACTTCACCTTTGTAGACCCATACCTTTACGCCAACTTTTCCGTAAGTAGTATCAGCCTCGGCGAATCCGTAGTCAATGTCTGCTCTCAGTGTCTGAAGAGGAATAGTTCCGTCGCTGTAGAACTCTGTACGTGCCATATCAGCTCCGCCCAGACGTCCGGATACGGAAGTCTTCACACCAAGCGCGCCTGCCTTCATAGTTCTGGACATGCAGGATTTCATTGCACGTCTGAAAGAAATACGGTTTTCCAGCTGCTGAGCGATGTTCTCTGCTACCAGCTGAGCATCTTTATCCGGTTTCTTGATCTCTCTGATGTCCACGATCAGCTTCTTATCTGTAAAGCGTGTCAGTTCGCCTTTTACTTTCTCGATCTCAGAACCGCCCTTACCGATAACAACACCCGGCTTAGCTGTATAGATAGCAATCTTTACGCGGTCAGATGCTCTTTCGATCTCGATCTTGGAAATACCAGCGCTGTATAATCTTTTCTTAAGATACGTTCTGATTTCATGGTCTTCTACTAAGTAGTCTGCAAAGTCTTTTTCTGCATACCATTTAGAGTCCCAGTCTTTGATAACACCGACTCTCAAGCCATGAGGATTAACTTTCTGTCCCATGTTTGCCCTCCTTATCTTTCATCAAGCACAAGTGTAATGTGGCTCATTCTCTTCTCGATCCTGTAAGCTCTTCCCTGTGCTCTCGGTCTGATTCTCTTCATTGTTGGTCCTTTGTTTGCATAAGCCTCTGCAATGTAAAGGTTCTCAGCATTCATGCCGTTGTTGTTCTCAGCATTTGCGATTGCAGACTCTAATAATTTCTTTATTAAACTAGAAGCATATCTTGGATTGTATGTCAAAATACCAAGTGCTGTTGTTACATCCTTACCTCTGATGGCATCCAGTACGAAGCATGCTTTCTGAACAGAAACCCTTGCGTAAGATAACTTAGCTGAAGGTCTTGTGTCCTTATTAGCATTTCTTTCTCTCTTAATTTGGGATCTATGTCCTTTTGCCATGGATGAACCCTCCTTTCAAAATCTAATATTATCTAACTCTTGATTTCTTTTCGTCTTTTCCGTGTCCTCTATATGTTCTGGTAGCTACGAACTCACCAAGTTTGTGTCCTACCATATCTTCTGTCACATATACCGGAACGTGTTTTCTTCCGTCATGAACGGCGATTGTATGTCCAACCATGCTCGGGAAGATTGTGGAACGGCGGGACCAGGTCTTAATAACAGACTTTTCTCCCTTTTCGTTCATGGCGTCAATCTTCTTCAGCAGGCTTGCATCTGCGAATGGTCCTTTTTTAATTGAACGTGCCATAGGTTCTAACCTCCTTGTGAATATTATTTGATCGCTTTACCATCTCTTCTTCTTACAATCATCTTGTTAGAAGCTTTGTTTTTCTTTCTTGTCTTAAGACCAAGTGCTGGTTTGCCCCAAGGTGTACATGGACCCGGACGTCCGATTCCAGTCTTACCTTCACCACCACCGTGCGGATGGTCATTCGGGTTCATAACAGAACCACGAACAGTCGGTCTGATACCCATGTGACGTTTACGTCCTGCTTTACCAACGTTGATCAGGTTGTGGTCTCCATTTCCTACAACTCCGATGGAAGCGCGGCACTCGCCAAGTACCATTCTCATTTCTCCGGATGGAAGTCTTAATGTTGCATATCTTCCTTCCTTAGCCATCAGCTGTGCGCTGTTTCCTGCGGAACGAACCATCTGTCCGCCTTTTCCAGGATGCAGCTCAATGTTGTGGATCTGTGTACCTACCGGGATCTCGGAAAGCGGCAGGCAGTTTCCTACTCTTACCTCAGCTTCTGGTCCGTTCATAACCTTCATTCCGTCGGTCAGTCCTTCCG
Source organism: Merdimonas faecis (assembly GCF_001754075.1). GTDB lineage: Bacteria > Bacillota > Clostridia > Lachnospirales > Lachnospiraceae > Merdimonas > Merdimonas faecis. Next base: position 123,066 of record NZ_MIEH01000007.1, read on the forward strand.
GAGCCAGGATGTATGCCTTTTCCCCGTCTTCGTAGCAGATCAGTGCAATGTTTGCTGTTCTGTTCGGATCATACTCGATTCCCAGAACTGTTGCGCTGATTCCATCTTTTCTTCTCTTGAAATCAACAATTCTATATTTCTTCTTAGCTCCGCCTCCGCGGTGTCTAACAGTAATTTTTCCCTGGTTGTTACGTCCTGCCTGTCTGGTCTTGGTAGCCAGCAGAGACTTCTCCGGAGATTTCTTTGTGATTTCAGAGAAATCAGATCCGGTCATCTGTCTTCTGGACGGTGTATATGGGCGGTATGTTTTAATTCCCATGATTGTTCTCCTTTCAAATGTTTATTATCACGGTTTACATCCGTATGCTTTGCGCTAACTTGTTTCATAAGAAAGCTCTTCCGGGTATGTTCGCTCTCGTTAAGTCTACAGGCCCTCGAAGATCTCGATATCAGCGCTGTCCGCTGTCAGCTTAACAACTGCTTTCTTTGTCTTTGCAGTCTTGCCGAACTTAAATGTTCCGCGGACTCTTTTTCTCTTTCCTTCGCAGTTCATGGTGTTCACGCTCTCAACCTTTGTTCCGCTGAACATCTTCTCAACTGCTTCTTTCACCTGAGACTTTGTTGCTTCCGGGTGTACTAAGAAAGTGTATTTCTTTTCTCCCATCAGGTTCATGCTCTTCTCGGTTACTACTGGTTTCAGGATTACATCATAATACTTAATGTCTGCCATTATGCGTACACCTCCTCGATACTAGCAACAGCCGCCTTTGTTGCGATCACTGTGTTGTACTTCAAGATGTCGTACACGTTGATCGTGTTTGTCTTTGCAGTCTTAACATCTGCAATATTTCTAGCAGAGATCTCTGCGTTTGTATTGCCATCTTCCAATACAACTAATGCTTTGGAAACATCCAGGTTCTTCAGCATGTTTGCCATGTTCTTTGTCTTAACCTCATCGAACTTGATCTCGTCAACTACGATGAATTTCTTCTCTTCTACCTTAGAAGTAAGTGCAGACTTCAGAGCTGCTCTCTTCTCTTTCTTGTTCATCTTGAAAGAGTAATCTCTCGGAACCGGAGCGAATACAACTCCGCCGCCTGTCCACTGAGGAGCTCTTGTGGATCCCTGTCTTGCATGACCGGTTCCTTTCTGTCTCCACGGTTTTCTTCCGCCGCCGGAAACTTCAGAACGTGTCTTTGCCTTCTGTGTTCCCTGACGATTATTTGCCAGCTGGTTTACGACTGCCATGTGTACCAGATGCTCGTTTACCTCAACACCGAATACCGCATCGCTTAAATCGATCGTACCAACTTCTTTACCTTCGATATTATAAACAGATACGTTTGCCATTCTAAGCGTCCTCCTTTCTTCGCCAAAACCTAGTTAGCTTTTACCGCTTCTCTGATTGTTACCAGGCACTTCTTCGGCCCCGGTACGGATCCCTTAACCAGAAGCAGGTTGTTCTCTGCATCTACGCGTACAACCTCAAGGTTCTGGATGGTGATCTTCTTGTGTCCCATCTGTCCGGGCATCTTCTTTCCTTTGAATACCTTGCTCGGGTCAGATGCCGCACCGTTGGAACCTGCATGACGATGGAATTTGGAACCATGAGTCATAGGTCCTCTGTGCTGGTTGTGTCTCTTTACCGCACCCTGGAATCCTTTTCCTTTGGAAATCGCAGTTGCGTCGATCTTCTCTCCGGCCTCAAAGATATCAGCCTTGATCTCCTGTGCCAGCTCATACTCGCCTGCGTTCTCAAATCTGAACTCTTTTACATATCTCTTTCCGGATACGCCGGCTTTTGCGAAATGTCCCTGCTCAGCCTTTGTAAGTCCGTGACGGTGAACGATCTCTTTCTTACCGCTCTTGTCTTTGTTTACGATCTTGTCTTTCTTGTCAACGAAGCCAACCTGAACCGCATCGTAACCGTCGTTCTCTGCAGTCTTGATCTGTGTTACTACACAGGGACCTGCCTGAAGCACAGTTACAGGTGTCAGTGTTCCATCTTCGTTAAAGATCTGGGTCATGCCGACCTTTGTAGCTAAGATAGCCTTCTTCATTATGATTACCTCCTGTGATTTACAGCGGAACGCACATCGGCGTTCATCCTAAATGTTAGGAACTACTGCGTTTTTTACTTGTTTTTCATTTTGATATCAATGTACACACCAGCCGGCATTTCCAGTCTGGAAAGTGCATCTACCGTCTTCTGGGTCGGTGTGATGATATCGATCAGTCTTTTATGAGTTCTCTGCTCGAACTGCTCTCTGGAATCTTTGTACTTGTGTACGGCACGCAGGATGGTAACTACTTCCTTCTTTGTCGGAAGCGGCACCGGTCCGCTCACCTTTGATCCGTTCTTTTTCACAGTTTCGATGATTTTCTTTGCGGATGCATCTACCAGCTGGTGATCATACGCTTTCAGTGTGATTCTCATTACTTGACTTGCCATAAAAAAAGTCGCCTCCTTTTCGTACTTCTTACTTCAGTACGACAAGCGGTGACTGTACACTCTCCCGTGTGTGTCGTGAGCTACTCACGGGTTGTTGCCACATCTCAGTGGCTGTTATAGTTTCGTACAGTGACTTGTCGCCAGTTTCCTAACTTGACATTCGCTCCACGGAAAACCTGCCACTTAAGGGCAGCAACCTCACGCTTCACAGCTATCAATGTCACAGCTTTTATAGTATATCGGAATATCCCCGGTTTTTCAACCCCTTTATCGGAAATATTGTATTTTTTCAGGTACAATCTCATTTTTTTACAAATATCTCCGTTTTTCTTGTTTTTTTCCGCGGATTCCGTTACCATTTTATCAGAAACACTGACAAATGTACAGGGAACAAAACTGTTCCTTTATAATAGGAAGAGAGGCGATTTTATGGATATCAGAAGATGGAAAGTCATGCTTGCGGTCAGCGACGCAGGCAGCTACACCCGCGCGGCCGAAGAACTGGGGCTCACCCAGTCCGCCGTCACCCAAATGATGAAGGCTCTGGAAAAGGAGATCGGGTTTTCCTTATTCGTAAAAAGCGGACGGGGCATGAGACCTACCCCCGAGGCCCAGTCCCTCCTTCCTTCTGTACGCGCACTTTTAAGCGCCGACGAGGTTGTCCGCCAGGAGATTGCTTCGTTAAACGGCGTTCAGACCGGTACGATCCGCATCGGGACCTACTTAAGCTGTTCCATTCACTGGATCCCCGGTATTCTCAAAAAGTTCCATGCCGACCACCCGGGGATCCATTTCCAGGTGATCGAAGGAGACGAAGGCGAACTTGCAGACTGGATCCAGGAGCGCCGGGTGGATATCGGATTCATCAGCCGCCAGGAGGGACAGCGTTATCAGTTTCTCCCGGTGATGGAAGACGAGATCTATGCGGTCCTCCCTTCCGGCCATCCGCTGGCAGGGCAGGAGACCGTCCCCCTTACAAGCTTTGAGGGCGTGCCCTTTGTGACCACCACCTATGTTCCCGGAAGCGACGTCCACCGGGTATTAAAAGAGCACAACCTCTCCCCTGACATCCGTTTTATCTCCATCAATGAATTTTCCGTTCTTTCCATGGTAGAGCAGGGACTGGGCGTCTCTCTTCTTCCGGGCCTCCTTCTCAGAAAGCTGTCCGGGAACTTTGTCCGGCGCAGCACCAGCCCCAGGCTCTACCGGCAGCTGGGACTTGCCTACGCTTCTCAGGAAGAGTTATCTCCTGCCGCCCGTATTTTTCTGGAATACGCAAAGGATTTTCTGCTGGAAGACGAGTAATTTTATTAGTTTTCCTAATATTTGCATTAGTTTATCTAATATGTTTATTGACACTCTTCCCGGAAAGGAATATACTGAAAAAGAGGTATTCTTTTTTCAAAAATCAAAAAGCACTCTCACAATCCGTGGGGGTGCTTTTTTAGCCAGAAAGGAAGGGGATATTATGAGTAATCAGAGTAACCAGAACAACAATGCAACTCGTCAATGGGGCTCACGCTTCGGCTATCTCATGGTTGCCGCCGGCGCCGCTATCGGTCTTGGCAATATCTGGCGGTTCCCCTACCTGGCATATGAGGGCGGCGGCGGTGTATTTCTGGTGATATACATCATCGTCGTGATCCTGATGGGCCATCCTATGGTAGAGATGGAAACCGCCATCGGCCGCTATACCGGGAAAGATACGGTCACCTGTTTCCAGCGGATCCATAAGAAATGGGGATTTGCCGGATGGATGGCTGTGATCTGTACCACCCTGCTGTGTATGTACTATGTGGTGGTAGGCGGCTGGGTGGCCAAGTACGCGTTCCAGTATATTATAAGCGGTGATTTTGGTTCGGATAAACAGGCCTATTACGACCAGTTTACTTCATCGGCGGTGGAGCCGATCATCTGGACCCTGCTTTTGCTGGCGCTGGTATCTTTCCTGTTGTATTTTGGCATCACCAATACGGTGGAAAAGATATCCAAGGTGATGCTTCCCCTGCTGTTCGCCCTGCTGATCATCTGCGGGATCTGGGCGCTGTTTGTCAATGATAACGCCATCGAGGGCGTAAAGTATTATCTGCTCCCGGATTTCAGCAAATTCAGCTTTACCACCTTTGCCCAGGCGGCCACCCAGGTACTGTTCTCCATCGGGATCGGCTGGGGGCTTTATGAGACGCTGGGCGCAAACATTTCCAGAGAAAACAACTTAAAAAGCGACGCCATCATGGTGTCTGTCTTCGATACCGCCGCGGCAATCCTGGCAGGATTCGTCGTAGTTCCTTCCGCCTTCTCCGGCGGTGTGGACATCGAATCCGCCGGCCCCAGCCTGGTATTCAATGTAATGACCGACATATTCGACCGGCTGGCAGGAGGACGGTTCATCGGCGCCTGCTTTTTCCTGGCGATCCTCTTCGCCGTGATCTCATCGCTGTTCAGCTTCTTTGAGATCGCCATCCGGACCTTCGAGGATAACTGCCACATGGGCCGCCGGAACGCCACCATCCTGACCGCCGTCATCATCGGCGCCGGAAATATCATCGTATCTCTGGGCTTTGGAAAATTAAGCAGCCTGAAACTCCCCTGGATCGACGCAAATGGATTTGCCTCTTACGGGCTTTACGACTGGCTTGACATGTTTACCGCCTATATCCTGATGCCCATTGGCTGTATCCTGGTCTGCATCTTCATCGCAAAAGTCTGGGGCTTCAAAAACTACGAAAAAGAAGTTACCAATGACGGAAAATTCGGGCGGGTCACCCTGTTTGACAAGATCCGCACCGTATTTCTGGTGCCCTTCTTCATGATCGTCATCCTGCTGACCGTCTTTGGCTTTATTAAGTAGAAAGCATTTCCCGGATCAGTTCTGCCACGCGAAATACCAGGCCCTTCTCCGGTGAGAGTTCCATCACCGGAGAATCCTGCCGGATCAGGCGGATGACATACACGATCAGGATCACTGCTATGACCAGCACAAGGACTGCCGTTTCAGCTTTATCGCTCCAGCGCAGTCCTTTTTTCACGGCATATCTTCTTATTATATTGCGGTGGATCCCATACAGGAACAGAAGCACATTCAAAAAGAACACCGGCTGATAGGCAAATGCTTCCGGTATCTTCAGCTTCAGCACGCTTAAGCAGGCCCTGGTCGTTCCGCACCCCGGACAGGGGACGCCGAACAACAGCCGTATGGGACAATGCCATATCCATGCGGCCATTACAAAAAATACGGCCAGGACTCCCGCGTGCAGCAGGATCACTTTCCCTGTATTTCTCCTGTTTTTTCTCTGCGTTTCTTCGTGATTATGCATAACTTTTCCATCTTTCTGATTCTGATATCTTCCGTCTTTTCTTCTGTGATAAAATCATTGTATCAATTCTACACGGCAAAGACCAGTGTCAAGCATATTTTTCTTAAGTTTATTAAATTCTGATTTTTTATTCAACTTTCACAAAATTTATTCCTTCATGTCTGGAACACGTTGACTCGTTAAATTTTTAATGATATAATTAGCGTGATAATCGAACCTGTCATCTGCTATAATCGGGGATAGCTGCTAAGACAGATTCACTGTTATAATTTATAATCTGGAGGGATGTTTTATGGCAATGTACATCATGAAGGGATTATGCGTGATCGGTATTCTTCTGAATGTGATCCTGATGATCCGCAAGAACAAAGAGCTTCGCGCAAATCCGGAAAAAGACCCTGGAACTGGCATGACCGGTGAAGAACTGTGGCAGAAAGGCAAACAGCCAAAGAACCTGGTAGCAACATCAATCACCGGATTCGTAGCGAACTTCCTGGATACTCTGGGAATCGGTTCTTTCGCTCCGTCATCTGCTTCCTTTAAGCTGACGAAGTCTGTAGACGATATCCTGGTTCCTGGTACTCTGAACGTAGGCGATACCGTTCCTGTATGTGTTGAGGCGTTCCTGTTCTTCGGTTTCGTAGATATGGATATCCTGACACTGGTACTGATGATCGTAGCTTCTGTAGTTGGATCTTTCGTAATGGCTGACATCGTAACCAAGTTCGACCGTAAGAAAGTTCGTTACGCGCTGTTCATAGGTCTCTTTATCCTGGCTACTGTAATCCTGATGAAGGTTATGGCCATCGGACCGTTCGGTACAGTTGGTACAGAGCTTGGACTTCGCGGCGTGAAACTCGTGATCGCTGTTGTCGGCAACTTTGTATTCGGCGCTCTTATGAGTATCGGTGTAGGTCTTTACGCTCCTTGTATGGCTATGGTTCTTGCACTTGGTATGGATGCCGGATGTGCATTCCCGGCTATGATGGGATCCTGTGCATACCTGATGGCATTTGGTAATGGCCCGAAATTCATCGCTCAGGGAAGATACGACATGGTTGCTTGCTGGACACAGGCAATCTTCGGAGCAATCGGTGTTTACTGTGCATACGCTTTCGTTTCCAGCTTACCGCTGGAGACCCTTACAAAGGTTATCGCAGTCATCGTTTACATCACCGCTTTCCTGTATCTGCACGATGCGATCAAGAAAGGGTCTGCTGCTTAATCCTACAGCACACATAATAAAATACAGAGATAAAAAGGGAGTTCGTATGATACGAACTCCCTTACTTTTTCCCTTTCTGATTCCGGTCCCGTTCACGCGCTTCCATCTGCAGGTAGGTGATCCGGTTCTTCGTCTGTGTCAGAAAATCCTTCCACCGGTTCACAAGCCCCAGCGGCTTCCACCGGTAATCCGCTCCGCTCTTATCCACCAGGAACTCCCGGAAGTCTTCTGCGCTTCCTTCCTCAAAACGGTCTTTTGGCAGGATCAGAAGATCGTCTTCGTTCATCCCCACATAAAAGGTCTTCTCGTCTTCCCAGATCCTGTACACAGCCTTGTAGAATCCCATGTTCTCTTCCTGTCCGTCCCTGACTGCCCGGATGCCGGCATTTCCAAAATAATAGGTGATCTCTTCGTTTTCTTTGACCTCCGGATTATTTCTCATCATGGAAAGCGTCAGGTACTGGCGGAACAGCCCGGTCAGGATCAGCAAGGCGCCCACCCCATAGCTGACGATCACTCCCGGCATCGCCAGGTTTTCCACCAGCGTCGGAACCAGCGCCAGAAGGATTCCGGTAACCACCAGATTAAACGTGACCCTCGGATGACTGACACGGTTCTGGAATTTAATAAATGTCATCATCAGCGACGTATCTCTGCGCACATGCACCCGGTAATAATTTCTGCGCGGATCCGCCGTTTCCTGTATTTGTTGATTGTCCATCTGCCTCTCATTATCCTCCGTCTCTAGTATTGCACCTTTCACAGATCTGCCGGTGCATATCATGGTTATTGTACCATATCTTCCTCTTTTTTCCTACTATTAATTCAAAATCCGCCCTTGTACCTGCTCTCGCATACGTTACTACGTTAAATTGCTACCAGTCCGCTTTGTTAAAGTGCACATTTCTTTGCATAAATATCCATATTTTATGATAATAATATACAAAAATGTTTTTTCACTTCCAGCTGTCTTGACACCCCCTAAAACTAGTGATATATTATAACTATCTTAAACAACGACAAACCAACGGCGGTTTCCAGAAACATTCGGAGGCTGCTATATTTATTTCATTTTCAGCTGTTTAAGATGATTGTACGGTTGTTATTGCAGTTATGCCAGAGCCGATCATTTCCCCCAAGAATGATCCTGCGACGGTGAACTCCAATTAAAATATATACATCTCTTTTCAGAGAAGCATTCCCCAGCTTTGTATATAATACAGACTGCAATGCAACGAGGAAAACCTCTCAATGACATACCAAAAAGAAAGGGCACGACATCTCGATGTCGTGCCTTTTCTTTTATCTTATTTTTATCTGTTCTGATTCTTCTGATCTTTCTGCCGCATCTTCAGCTTCAAAAGCGCTTTAGCCTTCAGACAGTCCAGCTCTACCATGTTGTTTTCACCTACCACATTCGTCTCTGTTCCGTCCTCGCTCTTGTTGATATCAATAATTCCATCCAGATAATCATTCACTACTACGAACTGTGCGACCGTTCCGCTGAAGTTTAGTCCGGTTACCGGAATTCCCCGGATCCCCAGCTGCTCACAGGTATTCGTATAGTCCACGTCGCTGTTTCCCCAGCCATCAGATGACAGGATTACGCCGTCAGCACGCATAGCCTCTGCCCACACGGCCGTTCTGGTTCCTACCAGAAGTTTGTCCTTATTGTCATCAGGGGTTCCTACGATAATAATTCCCATTAAATCCAGATCAGTATCTGCAGCTACCACTTCAAGCAGCGGATCTCTGAAATGATGTAATGTCGTTTCCTTTGTTGATGGTCCAATACCCATATCTCACACCTCCTACTGCATTGAGCGGATAATACCGTCTCTGTACTCGTTCGGAGTGATCAGGATCGGCATATTTCCCATATCTATGATAGAACGTCCTCCCTCTACGCCAGATGGCTCATTCGCGAACAGATGGGTGTCATACATAGCCCCCTGTCCCGCCACCTGTCTTACGATCAGAACGCGTTTCTTTCCTGGTCTTACCACGTCATGATACTCATGGCGCTCTGTACATTTTTCACCTTTAAACTTTTTAAGCTTCTCACGATAAGTCTGGATAAATTCGTCGCAGACGCGGTGAGCCGCCGTCGGGCCCGGTCTTTCCTGTCCCATGCCAGCTGCTAATGTAACATCAAAGGAGATAATATAATCATCATCTCCCGGCGTACCTGCACGGTTCAGATACAGCTGGTCTTTCAAATTTCCCTCGGAAGATCCGAATTCATGGCATTGTTTTCCATTGACGTCCACACCAGTAAGCATCACATAGACACCCGTAACCGTGTGCGTGATCCCTTCTCCCAGTTTTCCAAGGACCTTCGTGGAAATCGGGATAATATCCATGATCGTATTGGTCCATCTGTCATGGTCGCCTGGTTTGATGATCTGGATATCAATCTTTTCGATATGTTCTTCCCTTGCTACGAAATCGTCCAGCATTTCCTTGCTGACCGTCATATGTCCGTCTACTGTAATATCATTATGTTCTCCAAATTCTACGTCTGTCATATGGAAAGCCTTGATCACGAGACGTCTCAAATCAATTTCTTTTTCAGCCAATCGAGTCACCTCCATTTTATTAAAGGGCAGATGAAATCTCATCTGCCCTTTCCTTAACATTCCTTAGATCTTTGCTACGTACTCAAATGGCAGCGGTACGATAGTTCCAGGTGTCTGGATCTTAATCAGCTGCTCAAGAGTAGCTTTTACGATCTGTGTCTGCTGTTCAACATTGTGCGGTCCACCTGCGTTAGCTCCCATAGGAACCAGCGGAGCAACTGCACGAGGAGTACCGGTCTGACGAACAACCGGTGGAAGAGCTGCAATGATAATTGTAGGAATTCCAGCTTCTTCAATCGCTCTCTGCACCAAAACTGCAGAGCGGTGGCAGGTACCTCAGCCAGCGGTGAGGATAACTGCGTCTACATCCTCTTCTGTGAACATTTTTGCGATAGCCGGACCAGTTTCATGTTTGAATTTCTCCTGGTTTCCGCCACCGCCCATGAATCCAGCGTGTACCGGAGCGCAGGCTCTGATGAAGCCTTCTGCAGCCAGCTCATGGATTCTGTCGATCGGGAACATGCAGTTGATGTCTTTGTTAACATCACTGTTATCATATCCGCCATGGGATACCATCAGTTCACTTGATGGTGTGGTGTTCTCAATTTTTCTCCAGGTGAAGTCACCAGCAAGATTAAATCTTTCCTGGGATTTCTTATGAACACCTGCTGCTGTCGCAAGAGCGATAGACATGTCTTTCAGCTCTTTTGTTACAGGAGTCCATACTGCCGGTGGAGTAATAGGAACGAAGATTTCAGATTGTAAACCTTTAACAACCGTTAAACTCATTTTTAGACCTCCTTATTATCCAAACGCGTACGCATCTCTTCTTGTTTGCGCCGTTCTTTTTCAATGTTGCTGACATATTTCTCATTTATTTCCGGCCCGAGCTGTTCGGGGAAGCTCATATTCCATCCGATCTCCTGTCCTACCTTAGGTTCGGTATCACAGATGAACATCCGCTTCGGGGCTTTAAAGAATCCAAGTCTTCCTTTCAGATCCACGCTGATGCTGCAGTCATCAACATCAACAACAACCCCTTCCATATAAATGATCTTGTCACCATAATGCAAACGCTCGTTGTTCATTCAAAACACCCGATTTAGTCGTATTTTTCCTTACGTTTCTGGCTCATCGGCAGAGACTGCTCATTATCAACAAGGTCAACTTTCTTGCCGTAAGCAGCTTCGATCAGCTCTACGTTTGTAGATTTAACGTTCGGATTCCACTTCTTCTCAGCAGCTTTAACTTCCTCGCCGCCCATTGCTGTCTTCAGCATAGCCAGAGCACGGATTGCATCCTCTTCGCAAAGAGTGTTGCAGCCAAGAACTTCGTTTTCAATACCAGACTCGGACTTGTTGTTATCAACCATGTATGTCATGTGTTTGTTACCAACTACCAGAGCTCCCTGTACTGCGCAGTAGGACATTCCAACTACCGGAACGCCTCTCATACCGATCTGCTCGATATGGCTTGCGAAGTCGATGTGGTTATTTCCGAAACCTTCTGTTGTAACGAAAGCTCCGTCTACGTCCATCATTTCTACGGTGTGTCCAACACGTTTGGATACATAGAACTTCTCTGCGTTGATCTGTGGGCTTCCTACAAATACAACGCCGCAGAGGTCAACTTCCGGATCATGCAGTGCTTCCAGAACCAGAGGCTCTCTCCAGTAATGTCTGGACATCTCTTTAGAAGCAGGTCCGATACAGGTCAGCGCATGGATACATCCATCCAGAACCTCCAGCGGAGATACGCATACCGGAACGTTTCCTAAGTCTACGTTTGCTCTTGCGCCAAGGATTCCAACAGGCTCTACAGGAAGGATGAAGTTATCATGCATAGCTCCCTGTCCCATGATTTCCTTAACGATAACGACTTTCTTCTTTCCAGGACGGCGAACCTGTTTCAGTTCCTCTGTATCAGAAACAAGGCTCTCATCCAGTTCTTTCATCACTTCACGGATTTCCTGAGTGATTACGTCAAAAGCAGTGTGGGCAGCCATAGGTCCACGACGCTCCATGTTTGTCTTCTCCTGGATCACGATGTTACCTTTGATAAAGATTTCTCCTTTATCCGGGCATCCAGGACGGTTCCACATGATGTTCTCATCCAGATATCCTTCGGAAGATCCGAACTCACCGATCTGAACTCCATCCTCATCAGTTCCTGTCAGCATCATTACAACGCCGTCCAGTACTCTTGTTACACCTGTACCAAGGTCAGCATCGCCTTCTTTTGTAGCGATCGGCTGTACGTCCATGATAGTCTCGGAGTAGGTGTGATAGTTCTCAGGAGTAATGATCTCCAGGTGGAAATCTTTTACAAGTTCCTGATTGTCGATAACTTCCTGCTCGATTCCTTCACGGATGTAAAGGGTCGTTCCTTCGATCTTTGTCTCAGGTCCTCTCTTAACCTCTGTAATGTTAAAGTGTTTTCTTGTCAGAGTTCTTACAACTTTTTCTTCTTCAGCTTCTGCCGGTGCTGCTCCTGCTACAGTGCTCTCAGCGCCTGCCGGTACAGCAACTGCTGCTGCTCCGCCTGCTCCAAGTGCTCCAACCGGGATCTCAAGGTCGATATCCTTTCCTTCTCCGATGTGGATCTTCATAACACCGCCTGCTACCGGTGCTGCTGCCGGCGCTGCTACAGGTGCCGCTGCCGGTGCTGCTTCCTCTTCTTCCTCTTCTGCCGGTGCGCTCGGAGCTTTTACTCCATCCAGTACATCAGCAGTCAGTGGGCAAAGAGAATCACAAGTTTTTGTCAATTTTGCTCCTAATACTTCTTCAATGGTCAGGCAGCCATCCAGGCTTAATAATCCGGAATCTACCAGATCATCAAAGATTGCCGGATCCTCCAGATTTGCCGGCTCAATTGTAATTCCAGCTTCGGCTCTGCAACACAATACCGCAGGATCATGAGCATGTTCTTTCGCTGTTTCAGCTGTGATTGACATATTGTTTTCCCTCCTTGTTTGGTTTGCTTAGGCACGCCCTTATGGGCTTGTTTGTATATATACAGTCATATATCCGCCGGGAGGAGTCCTCTCTTCTCTCCCAGGACAAAAGAATCGGGGATCTTCTGTCCTGGCGGTACATGACAGTAATACCGTTGTTTTCCGGGAACCGATATTAAAAATCGATATCCTGGCTTACCTCTTTTGAGATCTTCAGAGATCTGTAAAGAGGATGTCCAACCGCTCTCATAACGTGGTCTGTCTGATGGAATACCTTCAGTCCCATCTTCGGGCCTGATGCCATAACAGTATTGGAGCAGTCAGAGCAGTTTCCGATAATGATGTATTCACATTTATCTTTCTTAAACTGCAGGTTGTTCTTTACCTGTCCCGGACAGTTTCCAGGACGCAGACATTTCAGCGGTGCGCCCGGCTTGCTTTCGATCGCCTGTTTACATCTGCATACAGATACGACCTTTCCATTCATCTTCTCAGCAATCTCACGCATACGGTCTTCGCTTCCGCCGCATGCACAGACTAAAAGTCCTACATTTGCCCCGTGAAGATCCGGGAACTCTACGCTGACAAGGATTCCTCCCGTTGTCTTAGTGATCGGCTCGTCTACCGTAGTGGACTTTCCTGTGAAAGCTCCGCCCATTACGATCTCGCCGTACTCGCCGTCGATTCCGCCGGCCTTTTCAATCAACTCTCCGACGCTGACACCTACCGGTACATCCATGAATACATGTGCGGCATTTCCGCCGTTGAGTTTTCCACGGACAGTCAGATTCTTGGTGATGCAAGGCTTCTTCTCATCAATAGCCTCTGCCACCTTTGCAGCGGTCTCCAGGTTCACAACTACGGATCTTGCTGCAGAAGGAAGCTGTGTAGGAAGAAGGTTTACCCCAAGACATTCTCTTACGACCGCACGCTCTTCTCCCATCGGATAGATGTCTGCCAGGAAGTGCATGGAAATATCAGCCTCATCCTTGAGAGCCGCATCCAGCTTCTTGATAGCATCATGATGCTTTTTCTTGATTGCGAAGATCGCTTTATCCGCATGTGTGATCTCCATACAGTACTTCACGCCGCGGATCACTTTATCAGTCTGTTCTACCAGCTGTTTAATGTTATGCTCCAGTCCCGGTTCACACTCCGCCGCATTTACCAGGATATAGCTATGCTCCAGCTTAAAGTCTGCCGGAAGCTCCGGATTGATCTCAGGATCCAGCTCAGCCAGAGGTGTCTCTGCCAGATTGATATTCAGCTTTACGCCAGTCGGGAATCCTGCCCCGCCCATACCTACGATACCAGCCGCCTTTACCATGTCCAGTTTGCTGGCGTCTTCCGGCACATCGATCGGAACAAATTCATCTGGCTGTTCTGCCGCCGGTTCAATAATGATCCTGTCGTCAGTAATCTCTGTTACTTTTCCGTACACGCTGGAAAAAATGTTTGCTCCCAGCCCTGTCGGTGCAGCAATGAGAGTGCCTTTTTTCACGTCCGCCCCAACCTCAACACAGGGAGCACATGGTGCACCAACGTGCTGACGCAATAAAATTTGTACGTTTCCCATGACACATATCTCCTTTTTCTTTTTTATAAGTAAAAGTGAAACTTGCCAGTCTCCTTACTTATTCTTTTTTCCTGACTTTCATACGCATCTTTCACGCATGACTTATAAAAAATATCTATGGAAACATTTTTGCGATTTTTTTAACAGCAAAATGTTCTTTTCTGGCGAGGGCATGTGGGAATCGAACCCACCCAGGACGCTCTTAACGCCCCACACTAGTTTTGAAGACTAGGAGGCACACCAGTCACCCATCTACCCCCATCTATGCCCAATAACCATAACACACTTTCCCGCACTTTTCAACAACTTTTATTCATTTTTATAATATCAAAAAAGCATTGACTTTTCAACCTCTTTCAGCCATAATAAAGGATAAGAACTGAACATGGTACTAGAACGCAGTCTATTTGTTAAATTTCTGTCGTTTATTACAGCTCGCAAAATGTGCCTACTGTATAATTTTGCCAGTTTTTTTCCATGTTCACCTGCGTTTTTATATAAGACACCTAAAAGCCTGGGGACGGTTTTTTCGTGTTTTTATAGAATCTTATAGATTGCATCTATGAGTAACTTCATGAAAAATTTTAAGGAGGGACAAAATTATGGAGTTAAAAGCGAATGTTAACTTTGACCGGTTTGAGGCAGCTCTTCAGGTTGTAGACGCTCATACCGAGGGTGAGTTCTGCCGTATGGTCATCGGCGGCTTCCCGGAGCCAGAGGGAAACACCATGATCGAAAAGAAAAAATGGATGGAGAAAAACTACGACAATGTACGTACTGCCCTGATGTTTGAGCCAAGAGGACACCACGACATGTTCGGAGCTTTCCTTTGCGAACCAATCAACAAGGAAGCTGACTTTGGCGTAATGTTCATGGATACAGGCGGATACCTGAACATGTGCGGACACTGCACGATCGGAGCTGTTACTGTTGCGATCGAAGCAGGTCTTGTTGAGTCCCACGAAGGAGAAAACGAAGTTGTTCTGGACGCTCCTGCCGGACTGATCCGCACAAAGGCTATCGTAAAGGACGGAAAAGTTGAGAGTGTTACACTGACAAACGTTCCTGCATTTGTTTACAAAGAGAACCAGACTGTAACCATCGACGGAAAAGAAATCAAATTCACGATTTCCTTCGGCGGAAGCTTCTTCGCTCTGGTAGACACCACACAGCTTGATATCGGAGAGATCAACGCAAAATCTGTTCCGGCTTACACAGCTCTTGGAATGAAGATGCTGGATGTGATCAACAAGGAAATCCCTGTAAAGCATCCTGAGCTTGATATTGATACCGTTGACCTGGTTGAGTTCTACGGACCAACACCAAACAAAGACAAAGCTGATTTAAGAAACGTTGTTATCTTCGGAGATGCTATGGCTGACCGTTCTCCTTGCGGAACCGGTACCAGCGCAAAACTTGCTACCCTGCATCATTGGGGAGAGATCAAGGTCGGCGAAGAGTTCCGCTATGAGAGCTTCATGGGCAGCATCTTCAAAGGCGTGATCAAAGAAACCACAAAGGTTGCTGATTACGATGCAGTTATCCCGATGATCACAGGAAGCGCTTACCTGACAGGTGTTGCTACATACCTGATCGACCCGACGGATCCACTGAAATATGGTTTCCAGGTAGGTTAATTGCGGCAGCGTAATATCAACCAGCAGACATTTACAGCAGAAGCGGGTTAGCGGGCTAATCCGCTTCTGCTTTTTAAAATCTTTCTGTAGGGAAGTACAGAAAGTCACAGAAAGGGAGGGATTCCCATGCCGCGGAAAAGAATCTCCACCAAAAGCAGAATTGTAAAAGCCGCCTGGAACCTTTTCTACAAAAAAGGCTATGAGCAGACGACTGTAGAAGATATCATTTCTGCTTCTAAAACCTCAAAAGGCACCTTTTACCACTATTTCAAAGGAAAAGAGGCCTTGCTGAATTCTTTGTCAGATTTGTTCGATGAGAAATATGAGGAACTGGCTGCAGTCATTGATCCGGCGATGTCAGCCTATGACAAACTCCTCTATTTGAACCATGAGCTGTTCTATATGATCGAGACCAGCGTGGATATTGATCTTCTTGCCTTCCTGTACTCCTCACAGCTGACTACCAAAGGGAAGAAATCTCTATCCGACAGCAAACGGTTTTACTTTAAATGGATCACGGAAATTCTGGAGGACGGGCTGGCAGACGGCGAATTTAAAGATACCAGCTCTGCAAAAGAACTCATGAAAATATATGCCATGTTTGAAAGGGCGCTCCTGTATGACTGGGCTTTGTTCCGGGGGAAATATTCTTTGAGCGAATATAGTTCACGGCTTCTCCCCCACGTATTGGATACCTTTGTAAATGGCATTTAAAGAGCGCTGTATAGCACCTCTGCTATACAGCGCCTTTTTACTGCCAGCCCAAAAGACTTTTAAGTGTCTTTGTCTTTTCTCTGCCAACCGGGATGACCGTTTTGTCATAGCCTTCCATTTTTACACCCAGGCTGTTATTCCCCCAGGGGAACACCTCGCGCACCTTCTCCAGATTGATGAGATAACTTTTATGACACCGGAAAAAGGGCCCTCCTCCCAGTCTCTTTTCAAACTCGCCGATCCCTTTTCCCTCATAATACTCTCTTTTTTTCGTATGAATCAGACATCCCCTCTGATATGTTTCCAGGAAAACCAGATCCTCCACATTCTCAAAAATAGTCTTTCCGTCACTGTTGATCGGAATCTTTCGGGGCATCTTCATCTTTCCTGCCGTTGTCTGTCCCTGGTCATGTGCAAGGCACCGGTCCAGGACTTTCTTAAGCCGTCCTTTTTCATAAGGTTTCAGCACATAATCAACAACGCCCAGTTCAAAAGCAGCGACCGCATATTCAGAATATGCGGTTACAAAAACGATCCTGGCCCGAGGCTGCATGGTCTGGACCGCATGCACCAGATCTGTTCCGCTGATGTCTCCCAGATTTATATCAAGAAAAAAGAGATCATAGGTCCCTTCCCCGGCAAGCTTCAGCGCTGCCGCTCCGGAATCCCCTTCGTCAATCTCTGCCTCCGGAAGGAGTTCCATAAGCTGGTATTTCAACTCGCTCCTTGCCGGTCTCTCATCATCGACAACTGCTATCTTTATCATTTCCGCATGTCCTCCCCTTCCTTCGTTTCTTTTCTGCACTCCTTTGAAAACCACAGCCTCACACAGCTTCCTTCATTTGTACTTGAAATCTGTATCCCATGGTCCTCTCCATACGTCCGTTTCATTCTCTGATCCACATTTCGAAGCCCTATGCTTCCGCCAACCGGTTCGCCTCTTTCCAGTTTTTCCAGTATTTCTTCCTGAAAGCCTTTTCCCTGATCCCGGACGCTTACAACGATCCCTCCCTTATCCCGTTCTGCGGCAATATGCACCTTTCTCTTCCCGTCCCTGCCAATGCCGTAACGCACTGCATTTTCCACAATGGGCTGAAGGATGAGCGTCGGAATTCTGATATCCATAGTTTCCGGCAGATCATAGGTCACCTCCAGCTTGTCTTCAAAGCGCGCCTTCTCAATCTCCAGGTAGTCTCTGACATGCTTGAGTTCTTCCTCCATCGGGACCATATACCTGCCCTCGCCCAGATTATAGCGGAAATACTCCGCCAGTATGACCAGGAGTTCCCTGGCCCGGCCGCTGTTTTCACGGCAGACGTAAGAGATCGTATTAAGAGCATTAAACAGGAAATGCGGGTTGACCTGAAACTGCAGCGCTTTAAATTCAGCCTGCTGACGAAGCATCCTCTGGCGTTCCAGCTCCGACAGCGCGATCTGTGCCGATGCAATCTCTACCAGATTCTGCAAGAGTTCTACATCACTTTGACGGAACACCCACTGCTTTTTTGTCCAGACGATCAGGCTTCCGATCGCTTCTTTTTCTATCAGGAAAGGGGCTGCGATCATTGAGTAATCCTTCATCCACTCATACCATGCACTGGTTTTCGGAACTTTATACGCAATCAGCAATTCTCCCTTTTCCATCGCTTCCCTGCCAATTTCCGGGATCTCGCTAATCTCCGGCAGCGAAGCCGCTCCTTCCCTTCCTCTGTTCTCCTGATCCTGACCGTCCTGGCCTGGAAGGCTTCCCGGCCAGAACTGCCGTTCCTGCCCTTCTGTCTCTTCCTCTTTCTGCTCCCATGCCAGGATTTTTTCTTTATCCGTCAGTATTACGCCCGTCCATCCACTGGACTCCATCAGGACTCCTACCAGCCGTTCCATATTCTCCTTATCCCGAAGGCCGTTCCCCAGAAGAGGGATGCAGCGTTTTGCCAGCTCTGATGCCCGCTGCAGCTGACGGCTGCTCTCAATATCCTGCCGGATAAAAATATGGTTAAAGCTGGAAATAAACAACAGGATCCCGACAGCGTTCATCACCGTCATCAGCGGTCCCGCCCGCATCACCGTTTCCAGGGCAAGAGAGAATGGATTTACCATACGCAGGATAATAACCAGATCACAAATTTCCGCAAAACATGTCAAAAAGAAGAGATCCCGGTATTTCCACTTCCCCCTTTGAAAATACGGGTAGAACCCGCCGCCCAGCAGTCCGAAAAGAACCGTGGAGAATGCTGACGCCATGGCAAACGCCGGATCCCCCGACAGGAAATAGACGTAAACCGCACCGATCATGGACGCATACATTCCTACCACCGGCCCTCCCAGGATTCCCGATGCAATAGCGGCAATCACCCTCGTATTCATATTGTAGCCGCCAACCTCGATCCCTGTATAGACCGACAAAATAATGACCGCGCCGAACACGGCCGCCAGAAACACCTGCCCCGCAAAGCTTCTGCGTTCCTGAGAGATCGTAGTTTGAATCACCTGAAGCTTAGAAAGCAGTGTTGCCACCAGCACCAGAAGAGCAATATTCAGCGTGACTTCAAAGATCAGGCTCTCCATATGTATTCTCATTTTCCATATCCTCCGGATCCTGCATTTTCAAACGCACATTTAATGTAACCATCATACCATAAAACGATCCCTTCCGCCATTCATAGAAATACGGAATCCCCAGAATGTGGATAACATCTGTGGATAAAAATGTGGATAACGTAAAAAACACCAAATTGGGGACGGGGGATTTTTAAAAATCCCCCGTCCCCAATGAAAGTTTTATGTATGATTTGTTAGAAAATGGCTTATTCGTATGCGACTGTTTTCTTTTCGTTGTACACGTCCAGATCCAGCTCGCCCAGCTTCTTGGCCACCAGCATACCTACCATGACGTCCACATCCACGTTCATCAATGTACGGAACATTCCTGCAAACCAGTCGATTCCAATCAGAACGGCAATACTGTCCATTGGAAGTCCCAGTGAGGATGCCAGGAAGGTATACACGATCACGGAGCCTCCCGGCACCGAGATGGTTCCCATACACATCAGGCAGGATAACAGGATCGCCATGCCCATCTGATAAGTAGTCATATTAACGCCTGTTGACTGTGCCATGAAAAAGATTGCCGTTACATAGCACATCGCAGCGCCACAGCTATTCATAGACATGGTGATCGGGCCTGTAAAGTCTGCAACCTTGCGGCTGACGCCAAACTTGGTCACCGCGTCTTCCATCTTTGTCTGAAGACAGATCGCTCCTGATGTGGTCGTTACTGCCATCAGAGACATCTTCCCGAATTTCTTGGGCATCTTCAGCGGATTTACCTTACACAGCGCTGCCGTAAGCGGTCCGTAGATCAGGAACTGGATCACATCGCCAACAAGAAGTACTCCCAGGAATTTCGCCATCGGGATAATCACCGCAAATCCGGTGGATCCGGCAACATCTGCCAGCAGGCAGAAGATACCGATCGGCGCAATATACATAACTGTTTTAATAATGTTGGTGATTACTTTATTTAATCCAACCACCCATTCAGCCATATTGCGGTTGCCTGTCTGACGGGTGTATGCGCCCATTGCCACTCCAAAGAATATCGCAAACACAATACACGGTACCATAGAGCCATCTGCCATAGACTCAACCACGTTGGTCGGAACAAAGTTCAGGAGCGTTTCCTGAAGAGACGTAGCTTCTACCGCTTTCTCTGTCACTTCTTCCGCACCGGAAAGATCAATCCCAAGCCCTGGCTTTACCAGTGTTGAAAGTACAACTCCAAGCACTGCCGCAATGGCGGTAAAAAACACGATCCACTTGATCGTATGTACTCCCATCTTTCCTACATCTTTTCCATCTCCGCCGCCGACTGCCGCCGCAACGGAAGACATGACCAGAAGCACAACCGACATCTGGATCAGCCGCAGGAAAATATCTCCGATAAACTTCAGGTTTCCGGCCCATGGCCCTACCAGAGCTCCGAACACGATACCGCCTACCGTGGCGATCAGGATCTGTGTCGTCAGAGATATCGAAAATTTCTTTTTCTTTTCCATTGTTTCATTCCCTCTTTCTTCTCTCTTTACTTCCTTTAAAGCCTGCTGTCCGTTCTTTTGCTATGCTTATATTTTATCTATTTAAAGAAATGATTCAATGGCTTTTGTCCAAACGGCAGATATCTCTGACGGAAATGTCAACTTATCCACATAAAAAGACTGTGCCTTAAAAAGCACAGTCCTTTTAAATATTGCTATCATACCATACATTCGTGCATGGCCTCTTCCTCAATCCCGGTTTCTTTCATTACTGCCGCTATCTTTTCCCTGTCTTCCAGCGGCGCACACCAGGCCAGGCCGCAGCCTGCAGAAATCTCTCTTGGCACCGGAATGATCCTCCCCGGCGTCTCCTGCTCTTTACAGAACTTTTCCATTGCCATTGCGTCAGCGGTCGTATGGAAAGTCACGACCAGCTTTAGTTCTTTTTTTCTCATGTTACTCAATCACCACTTCGAAGTATCCGTCCTTCTCCACTGCTGTCGATTTCTTGCCGTGATCTTTGGCATATTTTTCTACATTGGTTTTCTGATGAGGCTCTGTCACCAGAACCTTTACAGGTTCGGATGCCCCTTTCAGCGCCTCTGCCGTCAGCATCAGCGGCTCCGGACAGGATAACCCTCTTGCATCTACTTCCTTCATATTTTTACCTTCTTTCCTAGGATACTACTCCTTTTTCTCCATTTCAACCGTCAAAGCAAGATTTCTTATGCTTTCGACTCTCTTTTATTCGTAAACGCGATCACAAATAACAGAATGATGCAGATGATACATGCGACCTTTCCGTTTAACGGCACTGCTCCGGCAACCACTTCCTGCGTCTTTGCATCCAGGGCGGTTCCGCTGGCTGCCAGTCCCAGATTGTGACAAAGCGCCGCTCCCACGAACATGCCTACCACCGTCATTGCCGCATCGGACGACCCCTGTCCGGCCAGGATCAGCTGACGGAGCGGGCATCCTCCGGCCAATACCGCGGCAAAGCCCACCGTATACATGCCAAGGATGTTCCACAGATGCTCGGAATGAGCGATGATTCCCGGTGTGTCAAATGCCAGCACAAAACGTCCGGTTGCCACATTAAATACCAGCATTACAACAAACAGACCCGCGATCACACAGAACAGATCGAAATTCTTCATCAGGATGATATCACGGATACTTCCGGCAAAGCACATCCTGGACTTCTGCGCAAAAGCCCCGAATACCAGTCCGCCGATAAGAGCCAGGATCACCGGTGCATGCATGCTTCCCGGTCCTGTCTCACTGCTCTTTAACAGTGTGGTGAACAGCGCCAGGATCAGAATTCCCAGGACGATTACAGAGATCACTGCTCCGCTTTCTTTATTTGTAATATAAGCACGTCCCAGACTGAACCCTTTCTTCAGCGCAAATACGCCCGTCGCGATTCCCAGGATAAACCCTATCAGTGCAACCCATGCGTTCAAATCTCCTGCCGACATACGGATTACCATACGCAGCGGGCATCCCAGGAATACCAGCGCCCCGATCATAATGATCATGCCCAGTACAAAACGGATCATCGGCGATGAACCGGCTGTAGAACGATATTCTTTCGTAGCCACGGAAATCAGGAATGATCCCAGCACCAGGCCGATGATCTCCGGTCTTGCGTACTGTACAGCCTCTGCCTGATGCATTCCCAGCGCTCCTGCGGTATCACGGATAAAGCATGCGATACAAAACGCCATATTTGCCGGGTTACCAAAGTATGCCAGAAGCGCCGCTACGATTCCGCATACTACACCGGCCAGTGCCAGTTTTTTCTTTGAATCTGATAAATTCATTGTTTCCCTCCTTGTTTCTCTCAACCCTTGCAGTCTTTATTCTTCTGCCAATTCGCGGATCGCCCTTATGGCCGTATCCACTTCTTCTTCCGTATTGTAGTGGGAAAAGCTGAATCTCACAGCCCCCTGCTCTACCGTTCCCAGCGCCTCATGCATCAGCGGCGCGCAGTGCCCGCCGGATCTGGTAGATATTCCATATTCTGTAAGAAGCTCATCACTGACTTCGGAAGAATCATAATCACCGATATTCAGCGTCACGATCGCACAGCGGTTCTTCGTCGAAAAGTCACCATACACCTTGACGCCGGGGATTTCTTTTACTCCTTCATAAAATCTCCACATCAGGTCCTGTTCACGGGCGCGGATCGTATCCACGCCCGTTTTTTCCAGGTACTCCACGGCTGCATGAAGGCCTGCAATGCCGTGCCCATTCAAAGTGCCCGCCTCCAGAGCGGTGGGCATCTCAGTTGGATGCGTTTTACTGTAGGTCTGCACACCGCTTCCGCCAGATAGCAGCGGGCGGACGGACAGCCCTTTTCTGACATACATGCCGCCGGTTCCCTGGGGACCTAACATCCCCTTATGGCCGGTAAAGCAAAGTACATCTATCTTCATTTTCTGTACATCAATGGGGAACACTCCTGCAGTCTGGGAAGCATCCACAACAAATACGATCCCTTTTTCTCTTGCCAGGGTTCCGATCGGCTCCGGATCAATATAATTTCCCGTCAGGTTCGAGCCGTTGGTACAGACGATCATTTTTGTATCAGGAGCGATCGCATTTTCGATATCCGCAAGATCCAGTGTCCCTTCCGGATTACTTTTCACGATCGTAAGCCTAATGCCCTTCTTTTCCATTTCATAGAGCGGGCGCAGCACGGAATTGTGCTCCAGCATTGTAGCTATCACATGGTCTCCCGGATTCAGGATGCCTTTGATCGCAATATTCAGGCTCTCTGTCGAATTCGCGGTAAACACGATCTGCCTGGGATCTTCCGCTCCAAACAGCCGGCACAGTTTCTCCCTGGTATCATAGATCAGTCTTGAGGCACTAAGAGAAGCCTCGTTTACTCCTCTGCCTGCATTTCCCATAGAACTCATCGCCGCCACGACCGCATCGATCACTTCCTTAGGCTTGTGCATCGTTGTTGCCGCATTATCCATATAAATCATTGTAGATTCCATCCTTTCCTTCGGGAGTCTTCTTTTGTCTCCATTTATTAGTATATTCTGAATTTACGGTTTCGTCTAATCGAAAACGTCCATAAAAAAAGCCTGTTATAGAAAACGTCTATGCCAGGCTTTTCTCTTATTCTTACTGCTCCAGGCCATACACCTCTTTTACGACCCTGATAAACCGTTCCGCCGACCTCGTCAGCTGATAATTTTTGTTATAAACCAGGTTGATATCCCTGCCTTTATCCGCTCCCGGAATCGGGAATGCCAGCATATGTCCTTCCTCGACCTCTTCCTTGGAAGCCAGGCGTGACAATACAGAAATCCCCAGCCCCTGGGTCACAGATTTTTTTATCGTCTCCTGATTTTCAATACTGGCGATCACATCCAGCTTTCCTACATCAATTCCCGCACGGGCAAACTGTTTTTCCGCCTCTTTTCTGGTTCCGGAACCCTCCTCCCTCATGATAAAAGATTCCTTACAGATCCAGGAAATATCACCCGCAGACTCTTCTCCAAGCCGCCGGTATTTTTCTGTATTCGGCGTGATGACTACCAGCTGATCCTTATAAAACGGCACATATTTACAATGCTTTTTCTCAAGCGTTGTCCCTGTCAGGCCCACATCTACCATGTGATCTATCACCCGCAGCACCACCTGGGCGCTGTCCATTTCCACAATCTTCAGCTGTTCCTTTGGATATTTCTCGTTATATCTCTTCAGGATCTCAGGAAGAAGATACTGGGCCGGCACGGTAGAGGCCGCAATCGTGATGCAGTGCTTTGCCGTGTCTTCACCGCTCCCAAATCTTTCCTCGATCTTACGCTCCAGATCCATCATCGGCTTTGCGTATTTATATAGCTCCTTCCCGTCCTCGGACAAGCTGACTTCTTTGGTATTGCGGATAAAGAGCCTGACATTTAATTCTTTTTCCAGAGAAGCAATGTGGGCGCTGATCGTCGGCTGTGTCAGAAACAGCTCCTTGGCCGCCTTGGAAAAGCTGCCCTCTTCCGCCACCTGGACAAATGCTTCTAATTGTTTCAGATTCATTAGTATGCTACCCTTTCACTTTCTGCTCCCATCTTTTTTGTGATCTTTAGTGCATCCATGTATTCCAGAATAGGTTTTGCACTCTTTCTGCTGGTCCCAAACATATCTCTGACCTGTGCGATTGTGATCAGAGGATCATCTGCCAGATGGGCTTTTATCTTTTCCTTGGCCTGCTCCATATATTCCGCCAGCGTGTACATTTCTTCCGTCACGCGCACAACTTTTCCCTCTGTCAGCAGAATATTCAGAATATCATCCGCCATGTCCCTGGAGACGCCCTTCAGGTCAATCTCTGAATAGCGGACAAAATCATATCCGGCCTTTTCAAACACATTCAGGAAATTTTCCGCCACCTTCTGATAGGTGCCATCTTTCTTTACTTCAAATTCCGGCGTGCACAAAAACTCTTCCGCCCGCCTGATACAGCCTCTTTCTACAAAAAATTCTACAATCCGGTCAAATACATTGGGCTTAATCTTCTGGAAATACATGGTCTGTATCTCTGCTTTTTTCATGCCATAGCGATAGGGATACTTCTTCTCATAATCCTCAAGCGCCCTCACCAGCGTCTGCTGTGCTTCCCGGATCGAATCCATATGCCAGATATAGGTATCCTTCCGCATTTCAAACACGGCCAGAAGCTCCTGTTCCTCCAGCTCTTTTACGTCTTCCTTTACTTCATCTACAGAAAGAGCTGTCAGCTTCGCAAGCTCCGCTAATGTGATCAGCGTGTCTCCATGTTTCTTCGCATGCAGTTCGATCACATCTGCGGAGGATCCCGATTCCTTACGCCTGAGCTCCTCAATCACGCTCTCCTGGAACCGTTTCTTTACTCCCGGGTTCGGCTCCAGGATTACGCCGCCGCCAATCGTTTCCATCGGTGAATAAAAGCGTACCACAAATTTATCCCCGCGGCGCACGGCAATCTCCTCCTCAAGACGCAGCTGCACATATCCGCTCTCTCCAGGCCCCAGCTCTTCCTTATCCAGAAGCACCGCCCGGCACAGAATCTCGCTGGTGCCGGTGAAAAAATGCAGCCTGGTATGATTGGTCAGCACCCGCATCGACGACTCCAGGATATTCATCTTCACATCCAGAAGATCTGTATTCTTCATACTGTTCGGCGGCGCCAGTACGCATCCTCTCTGTATCTCCTTTTTCTTTACATTCGAAAGATTGATTGCCACCCGCTGTCCGGCATAACATTCCTTCTGGTCTGCCCCATGCACCTGGATGCTGCGGATCTTACACTCCTTCCCAATAGGATACATCTCCAATGTATCCTCTTTCCGGATTGTACCGGATACCAGCGTTCCTGTGATGATCGTCCCGAATCCCGACAGAGAAAAGGCCCGGTCGATGGGAAGTCTGGGTATCGTATGGATATCCTTCCCCACTACCTCGTCGCTGGACATATGACCGATCACTTCGATCAGCTGATCCAGTCCCTGCCCCGTGGCGGCAGACACCTTTACTACCGGCGCCTGTTCCAGAAATGTTCCCGAAAGCTCTTCCCGGATCTCTTCTTCCACCAGCTCAATCCACTCTTCATCCACAAGATCACATTTATTAAGGACAATAATACTCTTTTCAATTCCCAGAAGTCCCAGAATATCCATATGCTCCCTGGTCTGCGGCATGATGCCCTCATCCGCCGCGATCACTAACAGCACCAGATCCATTCCCACGACTCCCGCCACCATGTTGTTGATAAATTTCTCATGGCCGGGCACATCTATGATCCCGGCCCGGTCGCCGCTTGGAAGATCAAAGTAGGTAAAGCCCAGATCAATGGTAATCCCTCTTCTCTGCTCTTCCTCCCAGCGGTCTGTATTTCTTCCGGTCAGTGCTTTAATCAGCGTGGTTTTTCCGTGATCAATATGCCCCGCTGTTCCTATGATTATATTCTTCATCTTCCATACTCCTAAATTGATCTGCTATCACTTTGAACTGCTGACGGTCTATGGTCCTCACGTCAAGAAGGATCATGTCATTTGCCGTTCTTGGAATAATAGGGATCTCAAGATGCCGCATTTTTTCTTCCAGCTTTGGCACGCTGATCTTCTCCGGCCGCACGGCTGCCGCAAAGCTTGGAATCCTTTCCAGAGGCAGAGAGCCTCCCCCTATCTGCGATTCACAGGGAACCACCTGAAAATGTCCGGAGAATCCGCTTCTTCGAAGCATCCGCACCAGGCTTTTTGCCTCTTTTTCAATTTTCTCCAAAGGCTTCGTAATCATCCGAAGGACCGGTACATTACGTATGGCCGTCTCTTCTGATAAATACTCCTTAAGCACAAGCTCCAGAGCCGCTGCCGTAAACTTATCGATCCGGAGCGCACGGGTCAGCTGGTTCTTCTTCATCTGATCAATATATTTTTTCTTTCCAACAATAATACCGGCCTGAGGACCTCCCAGAAGCTTATCGCCACTGAAGCAGACCACATCCGCTCCTTTTGCAATGGACTCCTGTACCATGGGCTCGTGTGTCAGCCCGTATTTTGCCAGGTCCACCAGAACACCGCTTCCCAGATCCTCAATGATCGGCAGGTCATGCTCTTTCGCCAGTGTAATCAGCTCATCAATCTCCACCGATTCCGTAAAGCCCACGATCCGGTAATTACTGGTATGCACTTTTAACAGCGCTTTCGTCTCTTCTGTAATCGCATTTTTATAATCGTCATAGTGGGTCTTATTCGTCGTCCCCACCTCCACCAGTACGGCACCGCTCTGTTCCATAACATCCGGGATCCGGAATTTTCCGCCAATCTCCACCAGCTCTCCCCGGGAGACCACGACTTCGCCTCCCTTTGCCAGAGAACTTAAGATCAGCATCACGGAGGATGCATTGTTATTGACAGCCATGGCCGCCTCTGCCCCCGTCAGTTTGCACAAAAGTTTTTCAAAATGCGAATACCTCTCTCCACGCCTTCCGGCCTCCAGGTTATACTCCAGATTAGAGTATCCGCATGCAACCTCGGCAATCCGTTTTATATGTTCCGGACTGATCGGAGCACGTCCCAGATTCGTATGGAGAATCGTCCCTGTACCGTTGATCACCGGGCGCATATTCGGCGTATGCATCGCTTTTACAGTCCGTCCAATCTCGTCTGTCAGTCCCCCGATCCTTTCCTCAATCTCTTTTTCGTCCTCACAGGCGCCGATAAAGGTCCTAAGCCGGTCCGTTTCGATATGGATAGATTCCATCACCGTGTCTTTGCTGTATGTTTCTATCATCTGCCGGATCCTCTCGTCTTCCAGCAGGATATCTACCTTAGGAATCTTCCGGTAATACACATTTTTATTCATTCTTCATTCCTCTCTTATACCAAGCGAATCAATTTATCACTTTTTTCTTTTACATCTCCGATCACAGCCACCGCAGTATCCATATCCGCCGCGGCAAAGTCCGCCATCATCTGATCCAGATCCTTTGGTGCTACGCTGATCAGGAGACCGCCGGAGGTCTGCGGATCGTATAAAAGATCCAGGTAGTGTTCTGCCACCCCTCCATCGTCCACTTTTCCGATGGAATACCCCCGGTTTTTATACGCACCGGCCGGCACCAGTCCCATCTTTGCATAGTCAACTGCATCTGCGAAATAGGGAACCCGGCCCACCTTAAGCTCCAGCGTGACTTCACTGGCCTCGGCCATCTCAACACCGTGACCCAGAAGCCCAAAGCCGGTAATATCTGTACAGGCGGATACGTCATACTTTTCCACTACCTGCTTGGCCTTCTTATTCAGGGACGCCATGACGGTCTGTGCCTCGCGGATTGCGGACGGCGATGCCATCTCGGCCTTCACGGCCGTGTTTATGATCCCGCTTCCGATCTGCTTTGTCAGCACCAGCACATCTCCCGGCCGGCATCCGTAATTTTTAAAAATTTTATCCGGATGTACAAAACCTGATACACAAAGTCCATATTTCGGTTCATCATCCTGAACCGAATGTCCGCCTACAAGAACTGCACCTGCTTCCTTTACCTTATCTGCCCCTCCGGCCAGAATGTCTCCCAGTATAGCCGGATCCAGGCAGTTCGGAAATCCTACGATATTCAGCGCAACAGCAGGTTCTCCTCCCATCGCCCACACATCACTTAATGAGTTTGCCGCGGCAATCTGTCCAAACATATAGGGATCATCTACAATCGGCGTAAAAAAATCCACTGTCTGTATCATCGCAATCTCGTCAGTTACTTTATATATTGCCGCATCATCGGACGTCTCAATTCCGACGATGAGATTATCATCATGAAACTTCGGCAGCTTACCCAGCACCTGGGCAAGGGTCTCAGGACCTATTTTGGCCGCTCATCCCGAAGTCTTACTTAAGCTGGTTAATTTTACATCAGAAACCATACCTTTTCCTCCTCTCTTTTCTCGCAGACGCCTGAGAAACTGTCATCCTACGTTCCCGCAAAAAATCCACAGAGAAGCCTTCTTTTTCATATTGCGGCGTTCCCTGTGGATTCTTCCAAACACAATTTTCTTACAAAATATTCCTGCTAAGGTTTTATGATCCTGGATGCCCCGGCCAGTGTTTCAACGATACTGTACATATTCGTCACAGTTCCGACTGCCAGCTTCTCTTTCAATCCATAGTAATCCAGACAGGTTCCGCAGGTCTGGATCTCTACTCCCTGGGCTTCCAGGGACTTCAGATCTTCAAGCGAATCTGACCCTTCTGTCGTCAGCGTGGCACCGCCGTTATAAAACAGCATCGTTTTCGGCAACGTGTCCATCTGTGTGACAGCAAAAATAAAGCTCTTGATCAACACCTTACCAAGCTCATCATTTCCACTTCCCATACGGTCAGAAGCAATGGCTACTACCAGATTTCCTCTGTTGTCCGGTGCGCAGGAAACTTCTTCTTCTGCTGTCTCTGCCGCCGGAGCGCCCTCCATCTGGATCGTGATCTTGAATTCTGCATCACCAAGCTTCTCGGAAGAAACCTGTCCCCCTGAACTGGATGCCATCTTTGTCACATTCTGGACAGCAATCTCGTTGTCCACCAGTACTTCGATCGTCTCAGGTCCTGTAAGCGCCTGCATTGCCTTTTTGGTCTTAATAACCGGGATCGGGCAATTATCACCCATAGCGTTGACTGTAATCATAATATCTCGCCTTTCCTTCCCGCCATTACCTTCAACACTTATAGACATATTCTATCATTATGCCTCGAAAAGGTAAATGGCTTTTCCATGATTTATAAAACATTTTTTATAAAATATTTTTTATGCAATCTTTCGAATTTTACGCCTTTCCGGTATTTCAAGAATCCGGTAAGCACCCTCCGAATACATAGCCGGCTTCATTCCGCCCTTTTCAAAGGCTGCAAGAAGCTCCTGGAGCGTCCGTATCTCCCCGGGAAACCAGGTAGCACATACTCCTACCTTCTCCGGCACATGGCAGTCACTGGCGCCCAGTGTGTGAAGCCCCTGTCTTCCGGCGTATTTCGCCGCCTTGCGGCATGCTGCTGCAGAAGTGCTGCCATTTAACACTTCCAGGCCATCTAACCCTTTCACTTCACATAAGTGTTCCCCCAATCCTCTTCCATTATTCCGGAAGGGATGAGCTGCAAAACAAATGCCGCCCTGCGCTTTTACCAGATCAATAAACTCTTGTGCCGGAATCCGTTCCCTCGGATAATCCTCAATCCCGAAAGCAACAATATCTCCCTGCAGAGAGTAATATTCAATACCGGTAAAAATCGGGAATCCCGTTTTTTCGGAATATTCTGCCGCATAATCCTTCAGCCCCATACTATCATGATCTGTGATACTGATTCCGTCAAGACCTTTCTCTTTTGCAATTTCCACAATCTGAGATAATTTCAGGAAGCTGTCTTTGGAATATGTCATCTCATGCATATGCAGATCAATGAGCATCTTTTCACCTTCTACTTTCTTGTTCTCTTCCTAATACTCCTGTTACTGCCACTATTTTTATTATAAGAAGAGACATCTTTATATTCAAATTGAGTTTTTTTATAAACAGGCGCATTTATAGATATTATCTATTTGTATAGAAAGAATTTCTTTTTAGCCTGCTTCATGATATAATTCTGGAAGATCCAATACTCGCGGATCAGCCGCCTTCGGCGGCATTGCAAATATATAATAAATTCAAGAGAGGATAAGATCAATATGTGGATTGCCGATCAATGGAAAGATTATGAAGTAATAGACTGCAGCAAGGGCGAAAAGCTGGAGCGCTGGGGAAACTATATTCTGGTTCGCCCGGATCCCCAGGTTATCTGGGACACCCCCAGAAAGGATCCCAGGTGGAAGAGAAAAAACGGACATTATCACCGCAGCAAAAAAGGCGGCGGCGAATGGGAATTTTTTGATCTGCCCGGCGAATGGCAGATTCATTATAAAGACCTGACATTCAATCTGAAGCCTTTCAGCTTCAAACACACAGGACTTTTCCCGGAGCAGGCTGCCAACTGGGACTGGTTTTCCGAAAAGATCCGTCTGGCCGGACGCCCAATCAAAGTCTTAAATCTTTTTGCCTATACAGGCGGCGCCACTCTGGCCGCCGCGGCAGCCGGAGCCAGCGTCACCCATGTGGACGCCTCCAAGGGCATGGTCAACTGGGCCAAGGAAAACGCCATTTCCTCCGGTCTGGCCGATAAACCCATCCGCTGGCTGGTTGATGACTGCGTAAAATTTGTGGAGCGGGAAATCCGCCGTGGAAACCATTATGACGCTATTATCATGGATCCCCCGTCCTACGGACGCGGTCCCAAGGGTGAGATCTGGAAAATCGAGGATGCTATCCATCCGCTGATCCGCCTGTGTACAAAAATCTTGTCGGATCAGCCCCTGTTCTTCCTGGTCAATTCTTATACTACCGGGCTCGCCCCGGCTGTATTGACTTATATGATCGGCACAGAACTAAAACGGTTCCACGGTCACGTAGAGTCTCAGGAAATCGGCCTTCCCGTCACCTCCTCCGGTCTGGTACTCCCCTGCGGCGCCTCCGGACGCTGGGAAGCATAGCACATGTGGGGACACCCGATAATGTGAACGGGGACGTACACTTTTGCAAAAAGTGTACGTCCCCGTTCACAATTAAAATTCGATTCCCTTCCCCAGCGCATCTTTCAGATATGTCACCACATCCTCCAGCTTATGCACGGCATCCATCTTTTCCTCATAGTCTTCGCCTTCCATATCTACGTTAATGAGACACTGCTGGATATGCTTTATTTCTTTAATCATTTCTTCTGTCATAAGACCACCCCCGTTTGTCTTCTGAAATACGTTCCTATTACAGTTTTCTCCTCTGGTCCGCCCAAAAGCTCGCCTATATGTATTATTATAGCACACTCTTTCCTTTTACGGCATGCAAATTTATGCTATACTGTTAAACACGGCCGCTGCATTGCCGCATCATCCGGTGGCTGCGGCGGCACGCCTTATAAAATGTCTCTGAACAAAAAGGAGGAATCAGCTTATGAAACTTATGATTGCATCTGACATACACGGCTCCGCTTATTACTGCAAAAAAATGGTGGCGGCATACCAAAGAGAACATGCCGACCGGCTTCTGCTCCTTGGCGATATTCTCTACCATGGCCCCCGCAATGATCTTCCAGAGGATTATGATCCCAAGGCTGTCATCTCTCTTTTAAATCCTCTGAAGCAGGAAATTCTCTGCGTACGCGGAAACTGCGACACGGAAGTAGATCAGATGGTCCTGGACTTTCCCATCATGGCAGAATATTGTCTCCTGGAGCTTAACGGCCAGACGATTTTTGCCACCCATGGCCATCACTTCAACCCGCAGAATCCGCCTATGCTGAAGGACGGTGATATCCTTTTAAACGGGCATACCCACATCCCGGCAAACCAGAATATGGGTACTTATACCTATATGAACCCGGGATCCGTCTCCATTCCCAAAGAAGGCTCTGCCCACGGCTATATGATCTTTGACGGTGCCTTTACCTGGAAGGATCTGGACGGAAACGTTCTGGACATTTCAAGCAATGCCTCTGCCGCCAGGTAAACTTTACATCCAGGCAGACAGATCCAGCTCTTCTCCGCTTCCGAGATAGCGGATCTGTTCTCCCAGGATCTCTTTTAACATCTTATATGCCGGGATCCCGGTACAGTGTCCGGTGACAAACCGGGTCGGCATCTTCTGCAATTCCCTTGCTGTCTGGCGGATCACCTTTTTATCTTCCTCCGTGTATTCACCGTCCTTCATCATATGAAAGCCGCTGATCACAAAATCCGGATACCGCTCCCGTATTTCCCGGTAGCGGTCCAGAATATTCAGGATTCCGTTATGTGCACAGCCGGAAAGCAAAATTTCCTTCCCGTCACAGTTCACGATCAGATACTGCTCGTGACGGAAATCATCCTGTACCAGCGCCCCGTCTTTCCGGACTCTCAGTTCACGGTTTCCCTCCGGCCACATCCGTCTTCCGGCAACATTGGTAAAAAGATACAGTTCCTCGTCCAGCCTTAAATCTCCGCCCACCACCACGACCTGAGGCAGTCCCCGGATCACTGGATCCAGGCCGATATAATCTGTCCCCCGCTCTCTTTCATGATAATATTTTGCAAACGCGTCCTCCCTGATATAAATCCTGGCCCTCGGATTGATCTTTGAGAATGTCAG
The DNA here is from genome assembly GCF_001754075.1 of Merdimonas faecis. GTDB lineage: Bacteria > Bacillota > Clostridia > Lachnospirales > Lachnospiraceae > Merdimonas > Merdimonas faecis. The sequence goes on from NZ_MIEH01000007.1 coordinate 156,239, forward strand.
GATTCCGCCGCCATGATCATAATGTCCATGACTTAAGATCAGTATATCCACTTCTTTTAAGTCGATACCGAGAAACTCTGCATTTCTCAGGAATGCATCCGTTGCTCCGGTATCTACCAACAGCTTATGCTTCCCTGTCTCCAGATAAACACTCAATCCATGTTCGGCCAGACAGCCATTTTTCCCTTGTTCGTTTTCAACCAGATTCTGTATCTTCATTACAACGCCTCCTCCCGGACATACCGCTCCAGCACTTCAGATATTTCCTTCATCTGTTCCGCCGTCTCCGGGTTCGCATACGGAATCCGTCCTACCAGCCTGGACACATACTGTTCCTCCCGGATCATTTCAAAGGAAACTTTAAAATTAATATCAAAAAAGTATGCAAGATAAGAAACCCAGTAATCCATCTTCGTCTCCCGAAGAGAAGACAGAATGGACTCCCTTTTTCGAAATTGTTCCATGACCGCGGGACTGATCGCCATATGCCCTACCTCTTCTGCCGTTGCCCCCATAAAAGTTTCCACCGGATCCGCAAGCTTTACCCGGCAGTTATCCAGCTTATCTGCATCCCGGATGATCTTTGCGTGGAGCAAAGCCCTTGTATCCTGTATCCCTTCCAGCCGGAAGTCGCTGTGTCTGGCAACCGCTGTTTCGATGATCTGGTCCCAGTCCCCCTTTTCCAGAAACTGCCGGATCATCCCCTCCTCAAACAGAATCCGGACACCAAACTCCGCATGATCCATGGTGGCCGGCTCAAAACTATCAAACCTTTTGATCTGCTCAAACCGTCCAATATCATGAAGAAGCCCTATGATCTGCGCCAGCTCCACATCCTCTTCCGGAAGCCCGAGTCTTAAAGCAATCTTTCTGCTGTACTCCACAACGCCATATGTATGCGTAATTTTTAAACGTATTTTATCATCATCTCTGTCATAATGATCCAGATATTCCTCAAATTTCCTGACTGCGTGCGAAAGGTCCATCCTCTATCCTTCCTCCTTCTTTTTCACATTTGAACACACCGGGGCCTTTGGAGAAAATAGCGGATCCCTTTTCAACGCATGCACAGGACAGGCCTGGATGCATGCCCCGCACCGAATACATTCCGGACTGTTGGGCTTTTCCCACACCCGGATATCCATCTGACAGGCCTCCTGGCATCTGCCGCATCGGATACAGGTATCCTCCACCCGATACCTGTAGCAGGCGATCGAATTGAAAAAGCTATACACCGCTCCAAGCGGACATACATACTTGCAGAAGGGCCGGTAGATCCAGACTGCCAGAAGCACGGTCACAATCAAAAGCCCCACTTTCCAGTTAAATAATGCACCTGCTGCCGCCTGAAGCGCCTCAGAGGAGGCCACCAGCGGAATCCCCGCCATCAGCGTCCCACTGGGACAGATATACTGACAGAACCAGGGCTTTGACTGCCCGAACCCGTCCACGGCAAACATCGGCAAAAGGACAACAAACACCGCCAGGATCCCATATTTCAGCCAGACCAGAGGCCTGTGGCCCGGCAGGTTCTTTCGTTTTCCCGGAACCGGGATTTTGTGGAGCAGATCCTGTACCAGCCCGAACGGACACAGCCATCCGCAGATAAATCGTCCGAAGATCGAGCCAAACAACAGAAGAAACCCGACCACATAAAAGGAAAACCTGGATCCGCCCGTCAATACCGCCTGCAGCGCTCCAATCGGACAGGAACCGAGCGCTCCCGGGCAGGAATAGCAGTTCAGTCCCGGTACACACGCTGTTTTCAGAGGACCCGTATATATTTTCCCGGTCAGGAATCCAAACACATACCCATTTGTAACTGCCGTAAAGCCAATCTGTACTAAAGGTCTTAATTTCCTAACCAATTCCAATACACTCCAGACATATATAAATTGCTTTGATCCAGACGGTCTGAGCTTCTCCCCGGTAAATACCTGCTGCCAGGAAGCATATTCCTGTCACCAGCAAGAGCCCCGGCAGAATCACCCTTCTTTTCGCCTTCATCACTGCACCTCGCTTCGCAGATCCTCAATGATCGAAGTCCACTCTTCCTTAGAACGGCTCCCGGCATACCCCTCGCCCACCTGGTTTCCTTCTGAATCCACAAATATGGTCGTAGGTACGACGCTGACTCTGCTAAGCACCTTCCGCTGGATATCCGGCGATGCCACCAGATGCGTATAATCTGCCTGGGTAGACTGGACGATCTCCTGCGCTTTAGAATCCCCGGTCTCTGTCACATCGCTGATCAGGCCGATCATCTGAAATTCCCCGCTGTCGTAAGAGCGGCTTATCTCTCCCAGATCCGGCATCTCCTGGATACAGGGGCCACAAAAGGTTCCCCAGATATTGATCATGGTAAGCTTTGACTGGCCAAAAATCTCCTGCGTCACATCTTCCCCGTCCAGTGTCTGCGCTTCAAATTCTCCAAATATATTTTCTCCGGATTCCTCGCTCCCGGACGTCTCTTCCTTCTGTACATTTCCCTCGTTTCCGCCGGAGCCTGCATCTTCTGCCGCTTCCGTTCCGCCGCATCCTTCCAGTGCAAGGGCCAGAAACATCCCCATAGCCAAAACCGCACCTGCATACTTTTTCTTCATGAAGAACCTCCTTCTAAACCTCCAGAATTGTGTGTCCCCAGTATAGCATATGGTCCCTGAATTTTGAACCTCCATTTTGATCATGCCTTTTACCGCTGCACATAAAAAGACCGGGAAAACTTCCCGGTCTTCAAACTTTTCAAAGGGTCTTCTGTTGTCTTTTTATTCCCCCCACAAATTCTCCGGATACACGCCGTCTGCGATCAGCCGGCCAAATGCCTCCTCCACTGCAGGCTTATCCTCCTTGTAAGTGACTCCAAACCACTTGTCCTGGGTCTCCAGCACCTTCACCCGGGCACGTCCCTCCCGGATCAGTTTATCCACAATGGTTGGCAGAAGGTATTCCTTCTTCAGCGGATCCCCCGACGGATCCTCCAAAAATTCCCGGAACCCTTTTCCCAGATAGTCGATAAACGAGGGCTCTCCGGCCCACATATTCATAGACACCCGTTCATTCTCTGTAAACCATTCCTGTACGCCCGGATCGTCACAGAAAAGCTTCCCATCCTCATCTCTGCCAATCCCGGTCGTCTCTACCACATGTGTCAGGAAATCGTTTTCATCTGCTCTGCAGATTCCCCTGGTGACTGTTCCGTTCTCACTCAAGGTATTTTTCAGTACAAACCCTGCCATACCCATACAGAATTCTGCATCGCACGCTTCCTCTTCAACCAGAAAACCGTGCAGCTTACGGAAGGCCTCTTTCCCGTAATAGTCGTCTGCGTTGATGATAACAAACGGCTCCTTTACCACATCCTTACAGCACAGGATGGCCTGTCCCGTTCCCCAGGGCTTGGTCCGTCCCTCCGGCACCTGAAATCCCTCCGGAATATCGGAAAGCTCCTGGAACACATACTCTACATCGATATGCTTCCTGATGCGGTCTCCAATGACTGCCTTAAACTCTTCCTCAATATCCTTGCGGATGATAAAGACCACTTTATCAAATCCCGCCTCCTTCGCATCATAGATAGAATAATCCATGATGATTTCACCGTGCTTTCCCATCTTTGCCAGCTGTTTGATCCCGCCGCCATACCGGGAGCCGATTCCGGCCGCCATGATAATCAATGTCGTATTCATATGATTTTCCTCTCAAATATATGATAATATTGTATCATTACAATCCCAGGACATCTGAAATTGCACCCATCTCTTCCAGAGCCACATCAATCAGGTCATCAAGGCTTAGTCCTGTAAACTCGATCGCTTCCATGTAATCACGGTTCGCTCCGGCTGCAAACCGGCGTTCATTAAACCTCTTCATTACAGATTTATGTTTTACGCTTGCAATCTTTTTATCCGGATATATCTGTGCAACGGCTTTCACAAATCCGCTCATAGGATCTGCCGACAGGATGGCATACTGCAGCTTCGTCTTCGCCTTCACCCCGCTTTTCGGGTTGTGAGCACAGATTGCATCAAACAATACCTTATCTTCGATCCCTTCCTTTTTCAGGATCTCCACAGATGTAGGGCCATGCACACTCATGTCATTTCTCCAGTCACACTGCTCCTCATCCAGATCATGCAGAAGACCTACGATTCCCCAGTATTCGACCTCATCTGGCGCCAGTCTTTTTGCCAGCCCTCTCATGATCGCCTCTACTGCATAGGAGTGAGTGATATAATTCTCTCCCTCCATATATTTCATCAGTATTGCATGTGCCTGTTCCCGATCCATTTTTCAATTCCTCCTTCGCTTCATACTCTTCATATGCTTCAACCATTGTAACATAGAAAGAGCAGAAATTCTATATTCAGAATCTCTGCTCTTTGTATTTTCACAACTATTCAGCCGTGTTTTTTGCTTATTCCTCCGGAACTACGATCAGATCTTTTGTGAAGTGATTCAGAACTTCGCAGCCATCCTCTGTGATGATTACCAGGTCCTCGATGCGGACACCGATATTCTCATCCGGAAGGTAGATACCCGGCTCTACAGAGAAGCACTGTCCAACCTGGATGATATCTTCATTTACTGAAGAAACATCGCCGAACTCGTGATCCTCAAGTCCGATAGAATGTCCGGTTCTGTGAGTGAAATACTGTCCGTATCCCTTCTCTTCGATGTAATTTCTTGCCGCCAGGTCTACATCACACATGCGGTTGCCCGGTTTTGCAGCTTCGATACCGCGTCTGTTTGCTTCGCATACAATGTCATAGATTTCTCTTGCGCGGTCGGAAACCTCACCAATAAATACGGTTCTGGTCATATCTGATGCATAGTTATCCTTGAACGCTCCGATATCCAGGATTACGCAGTCGCCGCGTTTTCCCTTGGAATCATCTGTTACATGATGCGGGTCAGCTGCACCGTGTCCATATGCGGTGATCGGATCAAAGGATACGTCCTCGCATCCCAGTTCTTTGTAGATCTCACGCATCTTTGCGTTCAGTTCTTTCTCTGTCAGGCCCTTTACTACCCATGGAATGATCCTCTCCATAGCGATATCGTTGATTCTGGAGGATTCTCTCATCAGCTCCTGCTCTTTTTCATCTTTGACCATACGGATGTAGTCAATGATCGGTGATCCATTGACAAACTTGCTTCCGCCGCCCAGCTCCTGCAGACGGATCAGGAATTTGGAAGGCCATGTCTTGTCGATTCCCATCACTTTGTCTTTTTCTACAAATCTGCTTAAGATCTCTACTCCGTCCTCAATATCATCATAGTAGGTGATTGCTACTCCAAGATCTGATTCCTGCGGGAACAGCTTGTTGATGATCATCTGATGATTGCCGTTTACATTCAGATACAGCGCCAGGAGTCTTTCTCCCGGGAAGATCCATTTTCCAGTCAGATAGAAGATCGCAACCGGATCGGAAATGATCATCTGAGGAACTCCTTTTTCTTCCATTGATTTCAATACTCTAGATACTTTGTTCTGGTCCATTTTTCCCCAACCTTTCTTTAAAAAGACATTCAAGATCAGCAGTAAGCCGCCGATTCTTTCCAAAAAATATTATAGTATCACCGTCCCGAAATGTCAATTTCTTCCCTTTCGTTCCATAGAAAAAAGGGAAGCCATTTTCAGGCTTCCCTTCTGCTTGACAATTCTGATAACTCTGTCTCTATTCTTCTGCCGTGACAGCTTCCTCTGGCGCCGCTTCTGCAAACACGCCTTCCTCAGCTGTATCCGGGAGCTCTTCTGCGCCGGCGTCTCCGATCACAGTATCTTCTCCCTCCAGCTCTTCCTCGCTGAACATAATCTCATCATCCAGGGACATATCTGTATCCAGGCGGATATCGCGGTATTTGTGCATACCGGTACCTGCCGGAATGTGTTTACCGATGATGACATTTTCCTTCAAGCCTACCAGCGGGTCAATCTTGCCCTTGATAGCTGCTTCCGTCAGTACCTTGGTGGTCTCCTGGAAGGATGCCGCGGACAGGAAGGAATTAGTAGCCAGAGATGCCTTGGTGATACCAAGCATGATCTGTTCTCCGGTAGCCGGAGTCTTTCCTTCTTTTTCCATCTGCTCGTTGACGTCCTCGAATACCAGACGATCCACATTTGTGCCCGGAAGGAATTCGGTATCTCCTGCTTCCTCCACACGTACTTTCTTCAGCATCTGGCGCACGATCACCTCGATATGCTTATCGTTGATATCAACACCCTGCAGGCGGTATACACGCTGTACTTCCTGGAGCATGTAGTCCTGTACGGCACGCAGTCCTTTGATCTTCAGGATATCATGCGGATTTACACTACCTTCTGTCAGCTCATCGCCGGCCTCCAGTTCCGCGCCGTCCTGGATCTTGATCCTGGATCCGTACGGGATCAGGTACGCCTTGGACTCGCCGGTCTCGTGATTAGTCACGATGATCTCGCGTCTCTTCTTCGTATCATTGATAGTAGCGGTACCTGCAAATTCTGTGATGATCGCAAGTCCCTTCGGCTTTCTTGCCTCAAAAAGCTCTTCGACACGGGGAAGACCCTGTGTGATATCGTCACCGGCCACACCACCGGTATGGAAGGTACGCATGGTCAGCTGGGTACCAGGCTCTCCGATGGACTGTGCGGCGATAATACCTACAGCCTCACCTACCTGTACCGGCTCGCCGGTCGCCATGTTGGCGCCGTAGCACTTCGCGCAGACACCGCGGTGAGAACGGCAGGTCAGGATGGTACGGATCTTGATCTTTGTCAGAGGCTCTCCGTTTTCATCCACACCTTTCTTTGCGATCAGCTCAGCACGCTTCGGTGTAACCATGTGGTTTGCTTTTACCAGCACATTGCCGTCTTTATCTTTGATATCTTCGCACAGATAGCGTCCTGTGATACGCTCCTGTAAGCTCTCGATCTCTTCATTGCCGTCCATAAATGCCCTGACATACATTCCCGGAATCTCAGCACCCTCATCCACACAATCTACATCGTGGATGATCAGTTCCTGGGAAACGTCTACCAGACGTCTGGTCAGGTATCCGGAGTCGGCGGTACGAAGCGCCGTATCGGAAAGTCCTTTACGCGCTCCATGGGCGGACATGAAGTACTCCAGTACGTCCAGACCTTCACGGAAGTTGGACTTGATCGGCAGCTCAATGGTACGTCCTGTCGTATCTGCCATCAGACCACGCATACCTGCAAGCTGTTTGATCTGCTTGTCAGAACCACGGGCTCCGGAGTCCGCCATCATATAGATGTTATTGTATTTATCCAGACCGGAAAGCAGTGCCTCTGTCAGTGCATCGTCGGTTGCCTTCCATGTCTCTACGACTTCTTTGTAACGCTCTTCCTCCGTGATCAGACCACGCTTGTAGTTCTTGGTGATCTTATCTACGGTATCCTGTGCCTGTTTGATCATCTCAGGCTTCTGCGGCGGCACGGTCATATCAGAAATAGATACGGTCATAGCCGCGCGTGTGGAGAATTTATATCCGATGGATTTTACAGCATCCAGCACTTCCGCGGTAGCTGTGGATCCGTGGGTATTGATGACCTTCTCCAGGATCTGCTTGAGCTGTTTCTTTCCAACATGGAAATCTACCTCAAGCAGCAGCTCGTTTCCTTCCTGCTCTCTGTCTACAAATCCAAGATCCTGTGGAATGATTTCATTAAACAGGAATCTTCCCAGTGTAGACTCGATCACACCGCTCTTTACGGTTCCGTCCGGCATAGTCTTGTTTACGCGGACTTTGATCTTGGAATGAAGGGTAATTGCCTGGTTCTCATAAGCCAGCAGCGCCTCATTGACGCTCTTGAACGCTTTTCCTTCTCCTTTTGCCCCCGGACGCTCCTGGGTCAGATAATAGATACCCAGTACCATATCCTGAGACGGCACCGCAACCGGGCCTCCGTCAGAAGGCTTCAGAAGGTTGTTCGGTGACAGCAGAAGGAAGCGGCACTCTGCCTGCGCTTCTACGGACAGCGGAAGGTGAACCGCCATCTGGTCTCCGTCGAAGTCCGCATTGTAAGCGGTACATACCAGCGGATGCAGCTTGATCGCCTTACCTTCTACCAGGATCGGCTCGAAGGCCTGGATTCCCAGACGGTGCAGCGTAGGGGCACGGTTCAGCATAACCGGATGCTCTTTGATGACGTCTTCCAGTACGTCCCACACCTGCGGCTCCAGTCTTTCCACCATCTTCTTGGCGTTCTTGATATTGTGTGCAGTTCCGTTCTGCACCAGCTCTTTCATAACGAAAGGCTTGAACAGCTCGATCGCCATCTCTTTTGGCAGACCGCACTGATAGATCTTAAGTTCCGGTCCGACTACGATAACGGAACGTCCGGAGTAGTCGACACGTTTACCCAGCAGGTTCTGACGGAAACGTCCGGATTTACCCTTCAGCATGTCAGACAGGGACTTCAGGGCTCTGTTTCCAGGTCCTGTGACCGGACGGCCGCGGCGGCCGTTGTCGATCAGGGCGTCCACTGCTTCCTGCAGCATTCTCTTTTCATTTCTTACGATAATGTCCGGAGCGCCCAGCTCTAACAGGCGTTTCAGACGGTTATTTCTGTTGATGATCCGGCGGTACAGGTCATTCAAATCGCTGGTGGCAAAACGTCCGCCGTCCAGCTGTACCATCGGACGCAGATCCGGCGGGATCACCGGGATAGCAGTCAGGATCATCCACTCCGGCTTATTGCCGGACTCGCGGAACGCCTCTACTACCTCCAGACGTTTCACGATACGGGCCCGCTTCTGTCCGGTAGCGCCCTTTAATCCTTCCTGCAGTTCTTCATATTCTTTATCCAGATCAATAGCCTGCAGAAGCTCCTGGATGGATTCTGCTCCCATTCCTACACGGAAACGGTTGCCCCAGGTCTCTCTTGCTTCCTGGTATTCCTGCTCAGAAAGCACCTGTTTATACTGAAGATCGGTCTCTCCTTTGTCCAGCACAATGTAAGAAGCAAAGTACAGAACCTTCTCCAGTGTCCGCGGGGACAGATCCAGGATCAGTCCCATACGGCTCGGGATTCCCTTAAAGTACCAGATATGAGATACCGGCGCTGCAAGGGCGATATGTCCCATACGCTCGCGGCGTACGCTGGACTTCGTAACCTCTACTCCACAGCGGTCACATACCACGCCTTTATAGCGGATCTTTTTATATTTTCCACAGTGGCACTCCCAGTCCTTGCTTGGTCCGAAGATCTTCTCGCAGAACAGACCGTCTTTTTCCGGCTTCAGCGTTCTGTAGTTAATGGTCTCCGGCTTGGTTACCTCTCCCCGGGACCACTCGAGAATCTTTTCAGGCGATGCCAAACCGATCTTTATCGCATCAAACGTCATTGGCTGATAAGTTTGTTCTTTACTATTTTCTGGCATCCTGGCACTCCTTCCTATTCATCATCTGATAAATCATCAAATGCAAAGTCATCAGTTTCTTCAAATTCCAGTTCGTAATGATCTTCTTCCGGCTCTTCTTCCACATCTACCAGCTCTTCTCCCTGGAATTCCTGCTCCGTATACCCCTGAGCGCCAAGATTATCATCCTGACGGTATTTCCTGTCTCCTTCGATGAGGGAGCGGAAATCTGTCTCGCCCATGTCTACGGTTTCCATGATCTCGACCTCTGTATTGTCGTCTCTTAAGACGCGCACATCCAGGCCCAGAGACTGCAGCTCTTTTAAGAGCACCTTGAAGGACTCCGGAATACCCGGCTCAGGAATATTTTCACCCTTGATGATGGCCTCGTAGGTCTTCACACGTCCGATCACGTCGTCAGACTTCACGGTCAGGATCTCCTGCAGGGTGTAAGATGCGCCGTACGCCTCCAGTGCCCAGACTTCCATCTCTCCGAAACGCTGTCCGCCGAACTGTGCCTTTCCACCCAGCGGCTGCTGTGTTACCAGAGAGTATGGTCCGGTAGAACGTGCATGGATCTTATCGTCTACCAGATGGTGCAGCTTCAGATAGTGCATGTGTCCGATGGTAACCGGGCTGTCGAAATATTCTCCTGTACGGCCGTCACGCAGACGCACCTTACCGTCTCTGGAGATCGGCACGCCTTTCCAGAGTTTTCTGTGCTCACGGTTGTCAGACAGATACTGCAGCACTTCCGGAAGCAGCTCTTCTTTATGCTTTGCCTCAAACTCTTCCCAGCTTAAGTTGACATAATCGTTGGCCAGGTCAAGAGTATCCATAATATCATTCTCGTCCGCACCGTCGAATACCGGTGTGGCAATGTTGAATCCCAGTGCTTTTGCCGCCAGAGACAGATGGATCTCCAGTACCTGTCCGATATTCATACGGGAAGGTACACCCAGCGGATTCAGCACGATATCCAGCGGCCGTCCGTTTGGCAGGAACGGCATATCCTCTACCGGAAGCACACGGGAAACGACACCCTTATTTCCGTGACGTCCCGCCATTTTATCTCCGACAGAGATCTTTCTCTTCTGTGCAATGTAAATGCGCACTGCCTGGTTTACACCCGGTGACAGCTCGTCGCCATTTGCCCTGGTGAATACCTTGGCATCTACAACGATACCATATTCGCCGTGCGGAACTTTCAGAGATGTATCTCTGACTTCACGTGCCTTTTCACCGAAGATCGCACGGAGCAGACGCTCCTCAGCGGTAAGCTCGGTCTCTCCCTTCGGAGTTACCTTTCCTACCAGGATATCTCCTGCACGCACTTCCGCACCGATGCGGATGATTCCTCTCTCATCCAGGTTCTTCAGCGCATCATCACCAACGCCCGGAATGTCACGGGTGATCTCTTCCGGCCCCAGCTTGGTATCGCGGGCTTCTGCCTCATATTCTTCAATGTGTACGGATGTGTAAACATCATCCTGTACCAGTCTTTCACTTAACAGTACCGCATCCTCGTAGTTATAGCCTTCCCAGGTCATAAATCCGATCAGCGGGTTCTTTCCAAGAGCCATCTCGCCATTGGATGTGGACGGTCCGTCAGCGATCACTTCGCCTGCCTCCACGCGGTCTCCCTTGAAGACGATCGGTCTCTGGTTGTAGCAGTTGCTCTGGTTACTTCTTAAGAACTTGGTCAGCTTATATTTCTTTAAGTTGCCGTCGTCCTGGCGGATCGTAATCTCTGCAGATGTGGAGCGCTCTACCACGCCGCCTTCTTCTGCGATCACGCAGACTCCGGAGTCCACTGCTGCTTTTTCTTCCATACCAGTTCCAACGACCGGAGCCTCGGTCATCAGAAGCGGAACCGCCTGACGCTGCATGTTGGATCCCATCAGCGCACGGTTGGCATCGTCGTTCTCCAGGAACGGGATCAGCGCTGTTGCCACGGAGAACACCATCTTAGGCGATACATCCATGTAATCAAACATGCTTCTTTCGTACTCCTGTGTCTCTTCGCGGTAACGACCGGAAACATTTTTATTAATGAAGTGTCCTTCTTCATCCAGAGGCTCATTGGCCTGTGCCACGTGGTAATTATCTTCCTCATCCGCCGTCATGTATACGACTTCATCCGTAACCACCGGATTTTTCGGATCATCGTGGTTGATCTTGCGGTACGGAGCCTCTACGAATCCGTACTGATTGATTCTGGCATAGCATGCCAGGGAGTTGATCAGACCGATGTTCGGACCTTCAGGCGTCTCGATCGGACACATTCTTCCATAGTGGGAATAGTGTACGTCACGCACCTCGAATCCGGCACGGTCTCTGGACAGACCTCCCGGTCCCAGGGCAGACAGACGTCTCTTGTGCGTCAGCTCACCCAGCGGGTTGTTCTGATCCATGAACTGGGACAGCTGGGAGGATCCAAAGAACTCCTTCACTGCTGCCGTTACCGGCTTGATATTGATCAGGGACTGAGGGGAGATTCCCTCCAGATCCTGTGTGGTCATACGTTCTCTTACCACTCTCTCCAGTCTGGAAAGTCCGATCCGGTACTGGTTCTGCAGAAGTTCGCCTACAGAACGGATCCGCCGGTTGCCCAGGTGGTCGATATCGTCATCATTTCCAAGGCCATACTCCAGATGGATATTGTAGTTGATGGAAGCCAGGATGTCCTCTTTTGTGATGTGTTTCGGGATCAGGTCATGGATATCCCTCCTGATGGCATGCTTCAGTTCATCCACATCGCCTGCCGTCTCTTCCAGGATTCCCGCCAGAACCGGATAATATACCAGCTCCGTAACCCCTACTTCTTCCGGATCCACATCTACGATAGATGTAAGATCCACCATCATATTAGAAAGGACTTTAATGTTCCTCTCCTCGTCCGGACGCTCAATCCACACATAAGGAACTGCCGCATTCTGGATCTGGTCTGCCAGCTCTCTGGTCACCTTGGTTCCTGCTTCCGCGATCACTTCGCCGGTGATCGGGCTTGCAACCGTCTCCGCCAGCACATGGCCGCTGATACGGTTGCGGAGCATCAGTTTTTTATTAAACTTGTATCTTCCTACCTTCGCCAGGTCATAACGTCTCGGGTCAAAGAACATGCTGGTGATCAGGCTTTCTGCACTGTCAACTGCCAGCGGCTCTCCCGGACGGATCTTCTTATACAGTTCCAGAAGTCCTTCCTGATAGTTGGTTGCCGCATCCTTTTCAAAGCTCGCCATGATCTTCGGCTCTTCGCCAAACAGCTCGATGATCTCCGGATTTGTACCGATTCCCAGCGCACGGATCAGCACAGTGATCGGTACCTTTCTAGTTCTATCTACTCGTACATAAAAAACGTCATTGGAATCAGTCTCATACTCCAGCCATGCCCCGCGGTTCGGGATCACGGTAGAAGAAAACAATCTTTTGCCTAATTTATCATGTGCGATCGCATAATAAATACCAGGTGAACGCACCAGCTGACTTACGATGACACGCTCGGCACCATTGATCACAAACGTACCGGTACTGGTCATCAGCGGCAAATCACCCATAAAGATCTCATGCTCGTTGATCTCATCTGTTTCTTTATTATGAAGTCTTACCCTTACCTTCAGCGGTGCCGCATAAGTTGCATCCCGCTCCTTACACTCTTCGATCGAGTATTTCACATCGTCCTCGCACAAGGTAAAGTCAACAAATTCCAGACTTAAATGACCGCTGTAATCAGCAATCGGAGAAATGTCATCAAACACTTCTTTTAATCCCTCATCCAGGAACCACTGATATGAATCCTTCTGGACTTCGATCAGATTCGGCATCTGAAGCACTTCTTTTTGCCTGGAATAGCTCATGCGTGAACTCTTTCCGCTTTTGATGGGACGAATTCTGTTTTTCTCCATATTGACGTTTCACTCCTCATATATTTTTTGTCGGGCTACGAGTCGCCCATAACAGTTGCAAAACCTGTGGATTTCTCATGTTTTCTCTCTTGTATACAAGGATTTATGGCATAAGTTTCCACAATAGCGCATTTTTTATATTATCATACCTTGTCAAGGCTTGTCAACGAATTTTTATGAATTTTCTAATTACAGTTCCCGTCGCCTTCCTAATATGGTAAAATAAACCGATATCTTCCGAGCACATTTTTATATTATATAGGAAAGAAAAGATATCTTTGAGCACCTGTACTGATAAAAAGGAGAGTTTTCTTTATGAAACGATTAATGAGCTATTTAAAACACCATCCAGTCATCACTCTGCTGGCTCCCTTGTTTAAAATGCTGGAAGCGACCTTCGAGCTTTTTATTCCTCTGGTAGTCGCAAGAATGATCGACATCGGCATAGCAGGCAAAAACCCCGCTTATCTCTGGAAAATGGGCGGCCTTATGATTCTTCTTGGAATCATCGGCTTTACTTTCTCTTTGACCGCCCAGTACTTTGCTGCAAAATCCGCTATTTCCACAGGAAAGATGATCCGGCGCGACCTGTTTACGCATATTAACAGTCTGTCCTATCAGGAGATCGACACCATCGGGACTTCCACGCTGATCAACCGGATGACCGTAGACGTAAACCAGGTCCAGAACGGAGTCAATATGTTTCTCCGCCTGTTCCTTCGCTCTCCCTTCGTTGTCATCGGCGCCATGATCATGGCCTTTACCGTAGACATAAAAGCGGCGGTTCCGTTTGCCGTCACCATTCCCGCACTTCTGGTGGTAGTATTCGCTATCCTTTTGATCAGCATGCCTTTATATAAGAAGGTACAGAAACAGCTGGACAAGATCCTTTTAAGCACCCGGGAAAATTTGCTGGGAATCCGGGTGATCCGGGCCTTTTCCAGACAGGAGTCAGAAAAAGCAAGATTTCAGGATGAAACTGCAGATTTTTATAAGAAACAGGTTTTTGTCGGGAAAATATCTGCACTTCTGAATCCCATGACCTATGTGATCATCAACCTGGGTATCATAGCCATCCTGTATTTCGGCGGGCACCAGGTAGATGCCGGAAGGCTGACCCAGGGACAGATTATTGCTTTGATCAACTACATGTCACAGATTCTGACCGAGCTTGTCAAGCTGGCAAATCTGATCATTTTGCTGTCCCGGGCCATGGCAAGCCTTTCCAGGGTCAACACTATTTTTGAACAAAAGTCCTCCATCTCAGCCGAAGGAACGCCACTGGAAATCCCGGATCCTTCTTGCGGCAATATCCCTGCCGTGGCATTTGAAAATGTCGGTTTTACTTACGCCGGGGCAAAATCCAAGACTCTGCAGGGTCTTTCTTTCACCGCTATGCCAGGGGAAACCATCGGTATTATCGGAGGAACCGGCTCCGGGAAGTCTACACTGGCAAGCCTCATCCCCCGCTTTTACGACAGCACCGAAGGAACCATCCGGCTGTTCGGACAGGATATCCGCCGGCTGGCGCCCGCTTCCATATGCCGGCATATCGGTATCGTCCCCCAGAAAGCCGCCTTATTCTCCGGCTCCCTGCGACAGAATATGCAGTGGGGAAAACGGGACGCCTCTGACGAAGAGATTTACCAGGCTCTCACAATTGCCCAGGCAAAGGATTTTGTGGATGCAAAAGGATTGGGACTTGATCTTGCCATTCAGCAGGGAGGCTCCAATCTGTCCGGCGGACAGAAGCAGCGCCTCACCATTGCCCGCGCTCTGGTAGGCGCGCCGGAAATCCTGATCCTGGACGACAGCGCTTCCGCCCTGGACTTCGCCACAGACGCAAGGCTCCGCAAAGCATTAAAGGAGTCTACCGGTCACAGCACCGTATTCCTGATCTCCCAGCGGGTTTCCGCCGTCAAAAGCGCAGACAGAATCCTTGTCATGGAAGACGGACATATCGCCGGATGCGGCACCCACCGGGAACTTCTGGAAACCAATCCTGTCTATCAGGAAATCTGCGCATCACAATCTGTCAGAAAGGAGGCAGGCATTCATGCTTAATCGAAAAAACACACAGAACCCTCAGACACTGCGGCGGATCCTCCGGTACATCCGTCCTTACCTGCCACTGGTGGTTTTATCCCTCGTCCTGTCCGTTCTGACCGTCGCCCTGACTTTATACGTTCCGATCCTGACCGGGCACGCGGTGGATGCGATCGCCGGAGAAAACCTGGTAGATTTCCAGACCCTCTTTACCTTGATCACCGGCATCTCAGTTTCCATTTCCATCACAGCCATTGCCCAATGGACCATGAACCATGTCAATAATCTGATCACCTACCGGATCGTGCGATCCTTACGCACCCAGGCCTTCGAGCATCTCCAGGAGCTGCCCCTGTCCTATGTGGACCGCCACTCCTCCGGAGATCTGATCAGCCGGATCATCACGGATATTGATCAGTTTTCCGACGGCCTGCTTCTGGGCTTTACCCAGGTGTTCACAAGCAGCGTCACCATCCTTGGCACCATCGGCTTTATGCTCAGCATCAATCCCTGGATCACCCTGGTCGTGGTGGTTTTAAGCCCCATGTCCTTCCTGGTGGCCAACTTTATTTCCAGAAAATCCTTCACCATGTTCAAGAAGCAGTCCGAAACCCGCGGGGAACTGACCGGCTTTACCAACGAGATGCTGGGCGGCATCAAAGTAGTGCAGGCCTTCGGGCATCAGGAGGAAGCGGTCCGGGAGTTTGAAGAGATCAACGAACGGCTTTACGGATATTCCTTAAAAGCTACCTTCTTCTCTTCCATCACCAACCCCTCCACCCGGTTTATGTACTCCTGCATCTATGCAGGTGTGACCATCGCCGGCTGCTTCGGTGTAATCCGGGGGATGCTGACAGTAGGACAGCTTTCCAGCTTCCTAAGCTACACCAATCAGTACACCAAACCGTTCAATGATATCACCAGTGTGCTGACCGAATTCCAGAACTCCATCGCCTCCGCCGCCAGAGTCTTTGCATTTCTGGATGAGGCTGCCGAGACCCCGGAGCCGGAAAACGCCAAAGTACTATCCGATCCAAAAGGAGATATCCGCCTGGAGCATGTAGACTTTTCCTACGCACCGGACATTCCATTGATCCAGGACTTAAATCTGCATGTAACGCCGGGGCAGCGCATCGCCATCGTCGGTCCCACCGGCTGCGGGAAGACTACGCTGATCAACCTGTTGATGCGGTTCTATGACGTCCGCTCCGGATCCATCATAGTGGACGGCTGCGACATTCGGAATCTGACCCGCCAGTCTCTTCGCAGCAGCTACGGAATGGTTCTCCAGGAGACCTGGCTCCGTTCCGCTTCTGTCCGGGACAACATCGCCTATGGCCGCCCCGACGCCCCGGAAGAGGAAATCATCGAAGCCGCAAAGAAGGCCTACGCCCACAACTTTATTATGCGCCTGCCGAACGGGTACGATACCATCATCACCGAAGGCGGTGAAAATCTGTCCCAGGGCCAGAAGCAGCTGCTCTGCATCGCCCGCATCATGCTGTGCCTGCCACCGATGCTGATCCTGGACGAGGCCACCTCCTCCATCGACACCATGACAGAGCTCCGGATCCAGCGGGCCTTCGAGAACCTGATGAAGGGCCGCACCAGCTTTATCGTCGCCCACCGGCTCTCCACTATCCAGAACGCAGACGTGATCCTGGTCATGGATCAGGGACATATCATCGAAAAGGGAACCCATGAAGAACTGCTGGCAAAAGGCGGTTTCTATGCCAACCTGTACAACAGCCAGTTTGCTCCGACATAATACCGCCCGCATGGAGAAATAGAAATGGCAAAGACAATCCTGAAAAACATCCTGAAAAATGAAACTGTATTTTGTGCCGCACTCCTTTTGGCCATCCTGTCCGCTTTTCTTGTGCGGCCCGATGAAGCATATTTTACCTATCCGGACTGGAGAACCATAGCGCTCCTGTTCTGCCTGATGATCCTGGTGGCCGGGCTCAGGTCCAAAGGGCTTTTCACTTTGCTGGGGCATGCGCTTCTTAAGCGGGCAGACAGCCTGCGAGCCCTGTCAGCAATTATGGTACTCCTTTGCTTCTTTTCCAGCATGATTATCACAAATGACGTCACATTACTTACCTTTATTCCATTTACCATGCTGGTATTCCGGATGACCGGGCATGAGGACCGGATCGTAAAGCTGGCAGTTCTGGAGACAATCGGAGCAAATCTGGGGAGCATGGCCACCCCTATCGGCAATCCCCAGAACCTGTATTTATACTCTATCTCAGGCCTTACGATCAGTCAGTTTGCCGCAGCTGTACTGCCCTATGCCGGCCTGTCTCTTGCACTTCTTCTGGCAGTATGCATCATCGGCCGGGACGAGCCACTGATGGAGGTAGCTGCAGGTACAGACTGGCATCCAGATAAAAGGCGTATGGCTATGGAAGTCCTGCCCTTCCTAGTCCTCCTTCTCCCGTGTCTTTTAGTGGTCTTCCACATCCTTCCATACCTTCCGGTACTTATTTGTGTGGCAGCCGCCGTGGCGCTCCTGGACCGCAGGCTTTATCTGGAGGTAGACTATTTCCTCCTTTTTACATTCCTCTTTTTCTTTATCTTTGTAGGAAATATGAAACGCATCCCTCTCGTCAGCGACGCCCTTGTTCAGGCTGTCACCGGCCAGGAACTGCTGGCAGGAATCCTGGTCAGCCAGATCATCAGCAACGTACCGGCAGCAATTCTCCTCTCCGGCTTTACCGGACAGATACAGCCGCTCCTTACAGGGGTAAACCTGGGCGGACTAGGAACACTGATTGCCTCCCTGGCAAGCCTGATTTCTTATAAAATCGTAACAAAAAAGTATCCCGGAAGCAAACGGCGCTTCTTAAAGGTTTTCACCGCCTGGAACCTCCTGTTTCTGACCATCCTGGTTCTGGAGGCCATCCTTCTTGGCAAAGTGTCATAACGACAAATGGGGACGTGCACTTTTACAAAAAGTGTACGTCCCCATTTTGACAAACCTTCCGGTCTGCAATTATTTCATGTTAACTTCAGCGCCTTCAGCCTCAAGTTTAGCCTTGATCTCCTCAGCCTCTGCCTTGGAAACAGCCTCTTTTACTACCTTCGGAGCTTCGTCTACCAGAGCCTTAGCCTCTTTCAGTCCAAGACCTGTGATCTCACGAACAACTTTGATAACTTTTACCTTGGATGCTCCAGCGGATACCAGTTCTACATCAAACTCATCCTTCTCTTCTGCTGCTGCAGCTCCATCTCCGCCTGCTGCTGCTACTACAACGCCTGCTGCTGCAGATACGCCAAATTCTTCTTCGCAAGCTTTTACAAGATCATTTAACTCTAATACAGATAACTCTTTGATAGCATCAATAAATTCTGCTGTTGTCATTTTTGCCATTTTATTTTCCTCCATTTTTATTTTAAATATTTTGTTTCTTCCGGTTTACTCTTCTGCCGGTGCTTCTTCTGCTGCAGGTGCCTCCTCTGCCGGAGCCTCCTCTGCTGCAGGAGCTTCTTCTGCCGCTTCCTCAGCTGGAGCAGCTTCGCAGTTCTCTGCGCCGCCCTTTTCTGCAATCTGGTTCAGGACACGTGCAAGGTTGGTGATCGGTGACTGCAGGCTTCCAAGCAGCTTGGACAGCAGTTCTTCTCTTGATGGGATCTTAGACAGTTCTGTCAGTCCGTCCACATCATATAATGTGCCTTCAACCACACCCGCTTTCAGCTCCAGGGCCTTTGCGTCTTTTGCAAATTTGCAGAGAATTCTTGCCGGTGCTGTTGCATCATCTTTGGACACAGCGATCGCACTCGGGCCTTCCAGATGCTCATCCAGAACAGCAAAATCTGTTCCTTCGAACGCTCTTTTCATCATTGTGTTCTTATAAACCTTGTAGGTGATCCCAGCTTCTCTTAACTGTTTACGCAGTTCTGTATCCTGCGCAACTGTCAGTCCGCGGTAGTCTACCAGCACAACGCTTGCTGCATCTTTGACATCTTCTGCAATAGCCTGTACGATTGGTTGTTTTAATTCCACTTTTGCCACGAATAATATACCTCCTTATAAGATTTTTGACTGCTTTCAGGAAATATAAAAAGCCTCCATGCCAATAGACATGGAGGACTCATAAATTCAACACGCGAATCTAACTCTCCTCGGCAGGCGTATCTCTACTTACGCTTTCGCACCTGCTGTCTTCGGCAGTCTTTAGATAAAATAGCATATTCTTACCGCACTGTCAATAGATAATCGCATAAAATCAATAAAAGAATTTTTCAATTAATTCTCTTTCACGAGACACATCATATTCCGAATCGGCAATTAGCTTGTCATAAAATTTGTTCAAGAAATCTAGGCCGCTTTTGTTCAGCAATCCTTCATGCAATGAAACATCATCGTCTATACCAATTTCCAAAATCTCTTTTCCATCTTGATTCAGCATATCATGTTCTTTTAACCACTCAAAAATGAATTCAAAATGAGCAATTTCACTTCTTTTGCTATGTGGTGTCAAATTTATAGCCAACACCACGCACACCGATAATATAATCTGAAATATCAGGGGATGTTTTGAGCTTTTGTCGTAGCCGACTCATTATGTTATGGATCGCAGTAAGCTCATTCTCAACATATTCCTCACCCCACACATGGTAGGCTATGGTTTCAAAAGTCATTACCCGTTTTCGGTTCATAAGCAATAAATAAAGAGTATTAAACTCCCTGGCTGACAAATCCACCTTTTCTCCTCGGATAGATACCTCCCTTTCTTCCAAACAAAAATATAGCTCACCTTCTTGGATTTCTGTCAATGGCAATTCCACATCTGCCTGTAGGGTGGAAGTATGAGAAATAACATATGAATTTTCAGCAGGAGCGCAATCCTGTTTATTCCTGGTAAGAACATAATGAGTTAACTCCCTTTGTTGCTCTGCATCCAGCAAAACAAACAATTTTTCCCCAATTTGTTTGCCGGGTTCCCCTAAATCCAAAACGGCTAATTCCCCATAGTCCACCACCTCCTATTAAAAACTTTAAGGTATCTTCAACTTATCGCATTTTTACCTATTCGGCTATAATAACTCTTCTCATTTAATCGCTTGTTTTACTTCCAATTAAAGACAAGAAATCCTAGTTGATAGGTAGAAACAAACTGTACTTTCACAGAAAATAGAAACCAACTCTGGAACACCATAATACTTTAACCTATCAACATAAAAGCACTCATGACAGTTCCATTCGATTCCATTACAATCATTTCGTTTCCATTCCATCTTCCAGCCTGGATCGCCAAATTCCATTCTAACTGATAAAGAACACATTTTTCTAAGTAACTTTTGAAAACTCGTTGCGCTAATAATATGCTCCAACCTGCACACTATTGCCAGTAGTCATTGACACAGCTCCCATTGAAAATTGCAGCATGACTGCATCAGCTCCTTATCATGTGTAATGACCAGTATCGTTTTTCCTTCGGCTGCGGCCTCTGTCAATACAGCGGCAATTTTGCGCATATTTCCCCCGTCCAGCCCTGACGTGGGCTCGTCTAACAGCAGGATTTCCCTGCCGGATAACAGCCCGCAAGCAATGGAAAGCCGCTGCTTCTGACCGCCGGAAAGGGCGGCCGGGTGCGCATCTTTATAAGCATACAGGCCAAGTGTTTTCAGCAGCGCCCTGGCCCGCTCCAGCCGACCGGGAGAAGCATCGGAATGAAGCAGCAGTTCGTCTGTGACGCTGGTGGTAAAAAACTGGGTTCCCGTATCATTGGAGCTGTACCACACCGCTTTTCTGCGCTTTCCGGCAGACAGACTTTTGCCGCCGATATAGACCTCCCCGCTGCCTGGCTTTTGCAGCCCCGTCAGCGCCATGGCAAGGGTAGTTTTGCCCGCGCCGTTTTTACCAGTGACGGCGGTAATCAGCCCGGCAGGCAGAGCGAAATTCAGGTTTTCAAAAATGATGGCCTTTTTTCGCCTGCAGGTCAGATTCCTGCAGAAAAGGTGTTCCTCCCCGGCGCTTGCGGGAAGCATCGGCAGAGAAATCTCCGTTTCCGCGATTTCCCGCAGGCCGTACCGTTTTCGTTCCTCATCTGAAAGCTCCCTCATCTGCGCCGGTGTCTTTTCCCATTGGATCGTTCCCTCCGACACATAGACGAAACGGTCGACAATGCCGCTCAGCCATGCCAGCCGGTGTTCCGCTATAATCAGGGTGTTTCCCTCGTCTTTCAGCTTTCGGAGTATGTCCGCAAGCCTTGCAGCTCCCTCGCTGTCCAGATTTGCCGTAGGCTCGTCGCAGACATAGGTGTGGGGCCGCAGCGCGTAGACCGACGCCACCGCCACGCGCTGTTTCTCGCCGCTGGACAGCACATCCAGAGGGCGCAGGCGCAGCGCATCTAATCCCAAAGATGCAATCGCTTCCTCCGTGCGTGTCCGTATTTCCTGCTTCGCCATTCCATAATTTTCACAGGCAAAGGCAATCTCCCCGGCAAGCTCCGAGGAAAAAAACTGACTCTTGGGATCCTGGAACACGCTTCCAATCTCCTGCCCAATCCTCCAACTGGGAAGTGTTGTAATCTCCGTGCCGTTTACCGATACGGAACCCTTTTGCGTTCCCTGATAATAAGAGGGAGCCAGACCGTTGATCAGCCTTGTCAGCGTCGTTTTTCCGCCGCCGGACGGACCTGTCAGCACGACACATTCCCCGTCATGCACGATAAGGTCGATATCATGGACACCCTCCCCGCAGCCCTCATATTGAAATGACACATTCCGCAGAGTAATCATATCCGCACACCTCCCACAACAAGAAACACCGCCGTTACCACAGTCCAGAGCGCCAGCCATATAGAATCGCAGACGTCGGCCCTCTTTCCATAATAGCTGCCCCGTTTCCCAGGCCGTTCCGCTCCGCGGGCTACGGCGGAAACAGAGAGCTGGTCGGCGATCTGCAGGCAGCGCAGCAGCAAGGGTACAAACACATACTCACAGGATGCCGCCGGGTGGCTGACAAGCTGGGTCGGCGCGGTCAATCCCCGGTTGCGCATGGAGAGCCAGACACTCCGCAGCTCTGACTTCATGGTGGGAAAAAAACGGAACATGACCAGCAGGCCGAGAATTACAGGAGTCGGCGTGTGAATACGGGATAAAAAGGACGCCAATTCGCCGGGCGGTGTGGTAATGAGATCCCAGGACACCAGGAACACCGGCGTCAGGGTCCAGAACATCAGCACATAAAATTCCGAGAAAACCGCCGGATGAAAGTCATGGAACCGGATCAGGTACAGCAGAATCCCAAGCAGCGCATAAAAAACTGCCATGGAGCGCAGCAGCCGCCAGTTGCGCTGTGCTCCCAGATAGGCAAATCCCGTGACAGTAAGGACGCAGGTCAGCACCGTGTCCGCAGTCAGAGATATGCCGATGATTGTACAGGCAAGCGCCCACAGCTTTACTGGAATGGCAAAATTCCCGCGGCGCATTACAGGACTCCCGCTTTTTTGAAATGCTTGTTGACCAGCTTCCCGCCGACCAGACTGCCAAGGAATCCGCCGAGCATTGTGAACAGGATGATGAACGCCAACCAGCCTGCGGAGGTATAATAGTGGACAAAGGAGTCAATATAGCTCTGCTCCATACCGCTGGAGAGTGCAAAGGCTTCGTAGGTATCCCAGAAGAACCAGATAGGCAGAAGGTTCACGCCATTGTACAGCAGACTTGCCACCGACCAGGCTGCCGTCATTTTCTTTTTGGATTCCCAGCCATCCCTCCATAAAATCGCCTCGCAAATGATACCAACGATGATATAATAGGGGAGCAGATACCAGTTTCCCATGATGAGGAACACAAGTCCCAGTATGGTCATGTAGACCAGCGTCACGAAGCGCTTATGTACCCGGCTTACCATAAGGAAATAAACAGGCGCACACAAAAACATGGTAAAGCCCACGGACAGCACCATACTGACAAAATCATTGGCCATGCAGACCATATTCACAATAAGCTGGATGACGATGAGCAGCACCGTAAGCAGCACCGTGGTGATCACATCCCTGACATTCCATTTCTGCGTTGTTTTCATTGAAATTTTCCTCCTGATTTTTATAGTATTTCAAAGGTTTCCGTCATTTGCCGACAGTTCCTCTTTTCTTCTGAGGTTCCAGCCGATTGCCGCCTTCCGCGTCTGGATGAAACGGCGGTACAGCCCCTGTTCTTCCATCAGTTCCCTGTGTGTGCCGCGCTGGACGATCCGCCCCTTATCCAGAACAAGGATCTGATCGGCATTCCGGACCGTAGAGAGCCTGTGGGCGATCATAAGAATCGTCTTGTCCTTCGTCAGCTCCGCAATCGCCGCCTGCAGCTCCCGCTCATTCTCCGGATCCACACTGGCGGTCGCTTCATCCAAAATGATGATCGGCGCATCCTTTAAGATCGCGCGGGCAATGGAAATACGCTGCCGTTCCCCGCCGGAAAGAGTGGCTCCGCCCTCGCCCACAAGGGTATGGTAGCCTTCCGGCAATGCCGATATAAACTCGTGGCAGCACGCTTTTTTCGCCGCCTCGATCACTTCTTCCGGCGTGGCGTCCGGTCTGCCGAATTTGATATTGTTTTCAATCGTATCCTCAAAAAGATAAACATTCTGGAACACAATGGAAAAATTTTTCAGCAGGCTGTCGCAGGTAAAATCTTTTACATCATGGCCGCCCACACGGATATTTCCTTTCTGCACATCCCAAAAACGGGCAATCAGGCTTACAAGGGTCGTTTTGCCGGAACCGGAAGGTCCCACGATAGCACAGGTTGTTTTCTCCGGAATGGTCACACTTACATCCTGCAATACATTTTCCTGTCTGTAGGCAAAGGAAACTTGCGCAAGCTCAATGTCATAATGATCCAGCGAAATATCCCCGCCATGTTCATCCAGTACAGGCGTATCCATAACGGCATCCATACGGTCCAGGGAAGCGTCAATGACACGGGCCACGGAAGCCATACTTCCCACCAGTTCCACACTGGAGTAGATCATAAAACTTGACACCAGCAGAAGCAGGCACTTGACAGGCGTGATCTCACCGCCCAACAGCAGATAAGGGGCAACGATTAAAATTGCTGATTTTGCCAGCTTGAAAATCGTCTGGTAAACGCCGGTCAACGAGGAAAAAGCACTTTCCAGAATGATGTTGGCGTCCGCGCTTTCCTCGATTGCCTGATTGACTGATTTTCCCGACATTTCTCCCAATCCAAAGGCTTTTACAACGCCCATTCCCTGGATATATTCCAGAAAACCTGTCACAAGATTCGCCTGCGCAGCCTGCCGTCTGGGAGACAGTCTTTTGCCCGCTTTCTGGATTCCCCCATAGACCAGCATGGAGACAGCCAATCCCGCAAACATCAAAAGTCCGATATGCCATTCATAAAAAAGCAGCCAGACGCCTATGACAAGGGCATGGATAAATCCTCCCGCCACCTTTTCCAGAACCATAACGGCATTGTTCTCAATATCTCCCAGGGTGGTCGTCACGGCGGCTACAATTTCGCCCAGCCGGTTTTCATTGAAATACCCCATGGGCACGTGCTTCATGTGTTCGCCTATTTCCAGCCGTTTTTCCGAACACATGGAAAAGCTGCCAAGCGTTCTCCGAATGCAGGATAAGTTGTTAAAAAAGATCCGTCCGGCAATGCTTACCACCATAATGGCAAAGGATACCCAAAGCGTGGAAACCGGCATAACGCCTCCCTCCGCCGCCGAAAGCAGCCCTGACAGAACCGTAAGGATCGCCATGATGGGCATCATCTCAAAGACAGAATCCAGCAGACTGAAAACAAAAGAAGCAATCAAATTCTTTCGCTGTTTCCCCGAAAAATCTAACAGCCGTTTGATCAGTTGAATCATGCTGACGCCTCCTCTCCCATATCTTTTGCGCTGATATGCGCAGTCCACAGCTCTCTGTAAAGGGAACTGTTCTTTAACAGCTCTTCGTGCGTTCCCTGGTCTTTGACGCACCCCTGATCCATTACCAGTATTCTGTCGGCTCCTACGATGGTGGAAAGGCGGTGGGCAATGACGATCAATGTTTTTCCCTTCACCAGTTCATTGATTGACGCCTGAATGACAGCCTCGTTCTCCGGGTCGGTAAAAGCAGTCGCCTCATCCAGCACCACCACGGGACTGTTTTTTAAGATTGCCCGGGCAATGGCAATGCGCTGGCGCTCCCCGCCGGACAGACTCCCGCCTCCGTCTCCAATCAGCGTATCATATCCCCTTGGCAGGGCAGAGATAAATTCATGGCAGCTCGCCTGCTTTGCGGCATTTACAATTTCCTCATCCTCTGCCCCCGGCTTTCCCATGCGGAGATTTTCCTTCACGGACAGATGAAAAAGGAAATTGTCCTGGGATACATAAGCCACGGTATCCATGACCTGTGAGAGTGGAATATTCCGTACATCCACGCCGCCAATCTGCACTTCCCCGCTGTCTGCCTCCCAGAAAGAAGCGATCAGGCGTGCCGCCGTTGACTTTCCTGAACCGGAAGGCCCTACGATCGCCGTCATACCGTCCGGCACCGCGTCAAAGCTGATCTGGTGTAATACTTCCGTATCCCCATATCCGAAGCAAACATCCCGGAAAGAGATATGCGAATTGGGAAGCGTTACCCGTTCTGTCGGCCGCTGCATTTCCTCCGTTTCCAAAAGCCCTGTAATCTCTTTGACCGTGGAATCCACCATAGCAAGACTATCCGTATATTGCAGCGCCTGAATCAGCGGCTTGACCAATCCAAGGGCGAGGATCATACAGGTAATGAAAACCGGTGCTTCCAGGCTGCCCTGTATATACAGATACGCGCCTAAAGGCAGCACACCCAGCAGACAGGAGGGCATAATGGAAATACCCGCCACATAAAAGCTGTTTGTCTGCTTAAACCAGGTGGTCTTTGCCGCTTCATTTTCCATCACGGCATCCGCATATCTGCCATAGGAAGCGGCGCTCTGGTTAAAGGCCTTGATGACTTCAATGCCGCCAATATATTCCACAATGGCGGCATCCATATTTTTCCCCGCAGTCAGTACACGGTCATACCGCTTTGCATAGTCCTTCATCATTCCCATGTAGCACGCAAGACCGATGGGAATCGTGATCAACGAAATCAAGGCAATGCGCCAGTCCAGGATAAAAAGATATACCATCATCAGAAACGGGACAAGAATATTCGCTGTCAGCTCTGGTATCATGTGCGCCAGCGGCAGCTCCAGCTTTTCCACCGTATCCACCAGCAGGGTTTTGAATTTACCGGAAGGTGTATCCAGAATATAACCCATGGGTACACGGGAGAGCTTCGCTGTCAACTCCGTCCGGATATTCTTTAAAATCGTAAAAGCCGAACGATGGCTAAGTATGGTAGAAACCGTTCCAAACCAGGTGCTCCCCAGATAGCCGAGAAGTGCGGTAAGCGCCCAGAAACCAATGGAAGTAAGGTCATAATTCTGTCCACAAATCTGAATCACAATCCGCGAAACCGCAAAATAGGGTACAATCCCACACACAGAGCCAAGTACCGCCAGTAAGACAGAGGCTGTCATTTTCCCTTTGCACTGTGTTGCAAACCGCAGGACCCAACTGAATGTGTTATTTTTTTTCTGTTCCATTTTCTGCTCCTTTCATTTTTTCTAAAACCGTTCCGCGCATGGTTCCAGATAAATCGTCTGATATTTTCCCATCCTCTAAGACCAGCACACGAGAGCAAATCGTCTGGATAAATTCATAATCATGGGTAATAATCAGCAGTATCTTCCCCTGTGCAGACAATTCTTTTGCAAGCCTCCCCACCTCCTGCATACTTTTTAAATCAAGCCCACTAGTGGGTTCGTCAAAAATCAATAACTCCTTTTCGCAAAGCAGACTGACCGCTACGGCAAGGCGCTGCTTTTGTCCCCCCGAAAGGGAGAGTGGGTGCCGGTCTTTGAAATCCAACAAATCAAGCCATTCAAGCGCCTTTTCAACTCTTGCGGTGTCTGGGGCTTTCACACCAAGCAAACACTCGGCTTCTACGCTATCCGTAAACAGTTGATGCCCCACATCCTGCATAACCATGTAAGAACACTTTCTCCGCTGTTTCTCCGCAAGAGCCTTTCCCTGTAGCAATACAGCCCCACTATCATTTTTTTGTAATCCACACAGGACACGGGCAAGCGTTGTTTTTCCCACACCGTTTTTCCCAACAACAGCAATGACTTCTCCGCCATGAGCAGTAAAACTCAGATCTTGAAAGATTGTCCGTTTTCCAAGACGGACTGATATTCCCTGCACTTCTAACTCATTGCTGCTTGTTTTTGGAGCAATAGCAGTTTTCTTAACATGAGACAGGCTTCTGCACCGAAGCCCCCTGGCAAGAATTTCACTTTCGGGCAATGCCTGAAAATCGTTAAGCGTCATATCCTTCAGAATTTTCCCACCGTGCATATAAACAACACGATCCGCAACATCCATCAGATACCAGATCCTGTGTTCCGCAATAATAATCGTTTTTCCCTGCGCTTTCACTCTTTGAAGCAGATCAGTCAGATCTTCAATAGCTCCCATATCCAGATTAGAGGATGGTTCGTCTAAGACAAAAATTTCTGATTCTGTTGCATAAACAGAAGCAAAAGCGATTTTCTGTTTTTCACCGTCCGAAAGTTCAAAAATATTTCTTTTACGGAGTGCAGACAAATTTAATTCGCGGCTGGTTTTCTCAAGGCTCTTTTTTAGTTTCTCTTGCGGCAAAGCCCGATTCTCCAAACCGAACACAATTTCACTGTCTGTATCTGTATTAAAAAACTGTGTGCGTGGGTTCTGAAAAACAGAGCCTACATAGTCTGAAATATCCGCAATATCGGTTTTCGTTACATCCAGCCCGCATACAGAAATTTCACCTGACAGTTCTCCGCTGAAAAAATGTGGAATAAGCCCGTTAATCAAGCGTGTAATTGTGGTCTTTCCACAGCCGCTTTCCCCGCACAGCAGAACACATTGTCCTTTTGGAATCTCAAGGGAAACATTATGCAGCCCATTATTCTCCTGCCCGTCATAAGAAAAGGAAACGTTTTTTAAAGAAATCATCAGAACCACCCCTTTCCATTTGCCAGGAACGCAAGAATAATCACGGTTATATACACAACCAAAATCAGCATATCCATCACATGAAAACGAACTGTTTCCATGCAGGTACGTCTTTGTACATGATCAATGCCTCTTGTAATGGCGGCCTGTGTAATTTCATCTGATATTTTAGAAGCAGATACCAGCATGGGGACATAAGTATACTCCATCGTCCGCATAGGATGGCGGAGAATCCCTGCGGCTGTTACAGGTATCCCCCGCAGAGCCATTGCATCCTTAATCGAATTCCATTCTTCCCCCATCGTAGGAAAATACCTCAGGGCAATAGAAAGAGAAATCGTGAACCCTTTCGGCAAGCGGAGCTTTCCAACCGCAGCTAAAAATTCGCTGACACGCGTGGTTGAAATAAGCAGACTTCCTAACATAAAGCAGGGAATCAGCTTGCGAATATAAACCGCAAACATATAAATAATGCCGCCGGCACTCACTGGCAATAAGGGAACAAGCCAAAACTGAATTGCCAGTAACACAAGAAACAACGCCGCATATTTTAAAGCCGTATAAATCTTCTTTGTACTAAGCAGTAGCAGAAAAGGTAATGCGGCAAAAATACACTCAATCGTAATACTCCCATTCAGAAAGACGGAAATACTTGTTATAGCTAAAATTAGTAATTTTGTGCGGGGATCTATCTTCATTTAAACAATCCCCGCCTTTTCAAAATGCTTTTTCAGCAGTTTTTTGCCAATAAAGCTGCCAATGAAAGCACAGAGAATTGTCCCAAGCAGCATCGCCGGAATAGCCCACCAGTTTGCGCCAATGGAATCAATTACACTAGAAAAAGAAGATACATCTCCTTTTTTGCTCATAAACTCATCAAACTGTGTCGGCATAATTGCCATTGGGACATAGGCTCCCATAGGAGACAGCGCAAATAAACAATAGGCCGCCATATTCTTTTTAAAGGATTTAAATCCACCGGATGCGCAGATGAAATCTGCGATAATACCCAACACCACAGAAAATGCTGACATCATCCAGAACATCCCGGTAATAAATAAAAGAATACCTGAAATAATTCCAAGAATTGTGATAGCTCCTCTTTTGGGAATTTTTGCTATGTAGAGCATAAATACGGTTCCTGTAAATAAAGCTACGATCATCGGCATAAACGGGAAAGTAATGGGTGTCATCTGCGCAATCCCACCGATGATGAATGCGACAGCCGCATAAATAAGCGAGAAGATACCGACAGAAATAAAATCTCGTGTTTGCAGTTTCTGTGATTTTTTGTTCATGATAATAACCTCCTGAATTTTATTAGTTAGAACAAGCTAACCGTATGGGTAAAAAATTAAGGCTCATTTGAGCCTTAACAGGCCATCCCAGCCGCAGTTGAAGAAAGTGGCAAGCTCATTTACATATTGAATTGCGTGCTCTCTCGTCATATCATGAGCCACCGTTTCAAAAACAGCGGTGAAATAGGCGCTTGTGATCATGTGGTGGAGTTCACGGCTGATAGTTCCTTCCAACTTGCCAAGCTGGCGAAGCTGCTCATAATAGATTTCTGTCTGGGCAACTTCAATTTCCACCAGATCATGAATATAAGTTGCGTATTTTGTTCCTTCTGAACAACAAACCACTAACTTAAAAGCATCGAAATTGTCATAGATAAAGTTAATAAAATTGTTCAAATAATCCGTTGATAGTTCCCTGCTTTTGGCCGCTTTATCCTCCGGTATTAACTCAAAATGTGCCTGTTGCGCGGCTTTGAACTGTTCCATAAGACTATCTGCGGCCTCAGACACTAATGCGTTAAAAAGAGAAGCCTTATCCGGGTAATATCCATAGAAAGCCCCCTGAGTAAAACCAGCTTCTTTAACAATGCCACGAAGGGAGGTCCCCCTAAAGCCTTTAGCAAGAAATTCTTTTTTTCCAATTTCCAATATTTTATTTTGGGTTGCAGAACACTCCGTCATAAAATCACACTCCTTATAACAACCATATAGCATATCCGAGTATTATATCAGTGATATATATCACTGATATAATAGCAAACAGCATTCGAAATGTCAAGTCCATTTTTTAAAAAAAAGAAGTCCAGAAATGAACTTTGCATAAATTCGTTATCAGGAATTCATGATACCATTTGATATACCGAATCTTAGATTATACCGAAAGTTTCATATATGAGCTTTATCTAAGTTTCGGTATAATAAGAATTGTCCTTCTATAAATAGTGACATTTCAGAGGGTATCCATTCGGGGCTTTTAAAGTTTTTCATCTAAAATTTTCTTCAACCGGCGAAGTCCACGGTGGATACTTTCATGGACCATACTGACAGAAGTACCTTCCATTCTGGAAATATCTGCCATAGAAATTCCCAGGATAAAATGAGCGTACACCCGTTGGCGCTGTTTCTCCGGCAAAGTAGAAATAGCTTCATAAACACGTTCTTCCTCCATGTGTTGCTCAACAATCTCCTGCAGTGTCGGGGTAACAAGAACAGCCTCGCACTCAATATTGTTCCCAAAGTCCAGGGAATACTGCGCCTTGTGCCGATATGTACGACGATGATATGCAATTTCTTTCCGCCGGTATTCCTCCAGCACATCCACAATCTCATCCGGTAAGTTGATAAAATAATCATTATGATACATTTCCGGGTAGAACTCCCTTAGATTTATTTCTTTCATGGTAATCCTCCAATTTCGATTTTTGAGTGGGTTGATGAGCAAATCGAAATCAGAGGTGGCGAACGACACCTGATATAAACAGGACTGTTTTTATTTCTCGCCCTATATAGAAAAAGGCGCGCCTGCCAAAGGACAGACGCGCACTCATGCCGTTTATTATAGAATTGTAAAAGAAGATAACAGAATATGTCATCTTTTGTCGAACGGAAAAGCCCCGCAATCCTGTCCTGGATTACGGGGCCTGATACTCTACATGACCGGCATCGTCGAGGCCGGTGGCCTGACCTCGGCAGCATTTCCTCTGTCCTCCTTTCGCAAAGGAAGGACAGCTAAACTACATCTTTCTCACCTTCCTTTTATTTAGGAGACATTATAGGAAACATTTTCCAGTATTTTGTCCAGAAACGACCTTTTTCTTATCTATTCCAAAACATTTTTCGGCAAATATATCTAGCTAAAACCTGTTTTCAACCTTTCCTGGAAAAGCAGCCCCTTGAAACAAGAGGCGGTAAAAATTAGGGTGTCGGATCAAATTTATAACCGATACTGTGGACACTTTTAATATAGTCCGGTATAGTTGCAGATTTTTTTAGTTTTCTTCGCAAGTTACTAACGTGATTGACGATTGCCTTACGAGAATAAGTCGCATAATCCTCCTGCCACACAAGCTCCGTAATCATCTCGTAAGTGAATACTCTCCTGGGATGCATGATAAGCAAGGCCAGAATGTCAAATTCCTTGACCGTCAGCAGAATCATCTGACCTTGCACAGTAATAAGACGCTGCTCTAAACAGAAATATAAATCACCTACCCGGATTTCCGTTAACGCCTGAGCTATCTGCGATGAGATAAAATACTGACCTCGAAAGAATGTTGTACCAGGAACATCAGCCGGGATATTTCCGGCCTCATAGTCACGTACAAACTGAGCCAGCTCCTTCTTTTGGTTGGGAGAAAGCAAAGCAAACAGTTTTTCACCGATTTGCCTGCCGGAATCCTCTAAATCCAACACAACTAATTTCCCATGCTATCACCACCTCCTTTGCTCTCCAAAGAATCTTTTATTTTTTGAAAAGATTCCTGGCTAATAACGTGTTCAATATTACAAGCGTCATGCTCCGCAGTTTTACGGTCTACTCCAGCGTCTACAAGCCTTGCTGTGAAGAATTGATACCGTTCACATATTTGCTCAGCATATTGTCGGCCTTGCTGCGTCAAATAAAGAGTACCGTCCTTTTTAATGATATGGCCGGATTTTGTGAGTTCCTTTACTGCTCTGCTTACAGAAGGCTTGCTAACGCCTAAATAGTCTGCGACATCTATACAGCGAACATAACCATGTTGTTGATGAAGGACTAAGATTGCTTTTAAATAATCCTCCATTGATGAAGTTAAGGACAAATAGCATATCCCCCTTTCATAAATAGGTCTTTCATATCAAACAATACTCCAGCCTTCTGCACGCTCACGAATGTTAATAAAACTTCTATAAATGCCTTTTTGCTGGATAAGCTGATCGTGTGTACCTTTCTGAACAATTTTTCCATGATCGACAACTAATATTTGATCGGCATTTTCGATAGTAGCCAATCTGTGCGCGATAGTAACGATTGTTTTACCTTGTATCAATTCGCTGATAGCTTGTTGAATGAGATGTTCATTTTCTGGGTCAATACTTGCAGTCGCTTCATCAAGAAGAATAATAGGTGCATTTTTTAGTATTGCACGGGCAATAGAAATACGTTGTTTTTCTCCCCCTGACAAAGAAGAACCTCCTTCTCCAATCATGGTATCGTAACCTTCAGGCAACGCCATAATAAAATCGTGGCAACAAGCCTTTTTAGCTGCTTCAATAATTTCATCTTCGGTTGCGTCTGATTTACCGAACTTGATATTATTTCGGATTGTATCGTTAAATAAATATACGTTCTGAAACACCATACTAATATTTTTCAGCAGACTATCGCAGGTAAACTCTCGTACATCATGCCCGCCAATTTTAACAGAGCCGCTGTTTACATCATAAAATCTGGTAATCAGATTGCATATGGTAGATTTCCCACTTCCAGACGGACCAACGATTGCAGTTGTGGTATTTTGAGGAATCTGGAAAGACAGATTGTGTAATACCTCTATTTCCCCATATCCAAAGGAAACATCTGTAAAATCTATATTGTAAGAAGCAATGGAAAAATCACGCCCGGCTTCATCAATAAATTCCGCATTTTCTATGTTTTCCAGTTTATCCATTGAAGTATCAATTAGGCCAAGCATATGTACAGAATCATTCATATTTTCTACCGCACCAAAAATCATAAAGGCAAACATAGCTATCAACAGGAAAATTGAAATTGTTAGATTGCCTTGAATCGTAAAAATTCCTGAAATCAAGATCAATAATACAGAAGCAATTTTCAGAGCAAATAAATGCAGACAGTTGTTTGGCACAAAACCGTGCATAATCTTTAAATTTATATCTTTATGTTTTTCACAAGCTGTTTTCCATTCTTCAATCGAAGCGCCTTCTTGCCCAAATGACTTTACGATTGGCAGACCATGAATGTACTCAAGTGAAGCGTCCGTAATCCGTTCTTGTGATATTTGTTTTGTAGGTGCATTTTTGCGGCTTTTTTTGCTGATCCCATTTAATGCTAAAGCAGAGAGTATCGCACCTACCAGGCTTGTCAGGGCTGCCATAGGGCAGACAATAAGTAAAATTATTACAATAGCCAGAAGATTGATATATCCATTTACAATAGCGTCGATCAGTTTCATGCCTTGTAATTCCAGGCTGGATAAATCACCGGTAATAGCTGTTAGAATATCACCGGTACTGTTTTTGCTGAAATACCCTAAAGAAACACGTTTTAAAACATTACCAATTTTTAATCGTTCTTCGGCAGCAATTTCATAGCCAATGCTTTCTTGTAATTTTGCTTTCCAGTAAGAAAAGATATATCGGAGAAAAATGGAAATAACAATCCCGAATAAAGAAAGCCATATAATGTTCCATTCCAGAGAATTTTCTCCGCGAAAGTCAGCAATCACAAGCCCCAAAGTCCATGCAGCAATCACAATAGGTATAGCAGTACACCATACACTGAGAAAGGAACACAGACAACCCAAATACAATCTTTTGCGATAACCGCCTGCCCAATGTAATAATCTTTTGATAGAATGAAACATAATTAGCAGCCTCCTTTCTGTGAAACAGCCCAATGTTTAGCGCCGATATGTGCCTCCCACATAGTACAGTATAAAGCACAGTTTTTGAGAAGATCGTTATGTGTGCCGCTGTCAAGAATTTTTCCGTTTTCAAGAACAATAATTTGATTTGCATTTTGAATCGTGGATAAACGGTGTGCAATTACCAATAAAGTTTTTCCCTTTGTTAAGGCAGCGATAGATTTTTGGATTTGTTCTTCGTTTTGAGGATCGGTAAAAGCGGTGGCTTCGTCCAGTATAATAATTGGCGCATTTTTCAAAATTGCTCTTGCAATGGAAATTCGCTGTTTTTCTCCGCCAGATAGTGATTTACCAGCTTCACCAGCCGATGTATCATACCCGTTTGGCAGTTTTGTGATAAAGTCATCACAACATGCCGCTTTTGCTGCTGCATATATTTCTTCGTCAGAAGCATTGGGATTTCCAAGACGAATATTCTCTTTTAAGGAACAATTAAAAAGAAAATTATCCTGCGTAACAAAACTAACAAAATTTGAAAGCTGCTTTAGAGGAATATTTTTTATATTGGTGTCGCCAATATAAATAGCGCCATTCGTGGTATCCCAAAACCGGGCGATCAATTTTGCGATTGTAGATTTCCCGCCGCCAGACGGTCCTACTAAAGCTGTAAAGCTATTTTCCGGAATTTTAAAATTTAGGTTATGCAGTACAACATCTTCCTTTTGTCCGGTATAGGAGAAAGTTACATTGTCAAAGGAAATATCATAAGAAGCGGGGAATACTTCTTGCAGGCTGTCCTTTAGGATTTCCATATCCAATAATTCCTTAGCACCGCTGACATTGTATTGCATAGACTTCATTTCCGTAATAAACGCAGTCGCTTTCATTAGAACCGGAAGTAGACTCAAAGCAAGAACTAAGCAAACAATCAATTCAACGGGCGTGATGATTTCAAATTTATACAAAATCAAACCGACAGGAAGTGTTCCCAAAAAAGTAGTCGGTAAGATAGACATGACAAGATTCATTGCTTTCCATGAACTTTGAAACCAATCTAATGTAAACCGTTGAAAGGCCCGTATTGCCTCCGAAAATTTTTCATAGGAACTTGTGGTTTGATTAAAAGTTTTTACTACTTCAATTCCAGATACATATTCTACAATTACGCTATTTACATGATCGTTTGCAGCCATATATGCAGAGTATTTTTCATTGAATCCTTTACCGGAAACAATCATAGGAATAGCCGCAAAAGGAAGTGTCACCATAGAGGCCAATCCCATGCGCCAATCAATAACGAATAGATAAATGAAAACGATAAGGGCTAAAACGATATTCGCTCCTAATTCTGGAATCATATGCGCTAACGGGCGTTCAATCCCTTCTACTTTTTCTACCATGATATTTTTTAAGTGTCCAATGGCACTTCCTGTTACATTGCCTAATGGCGCTTTCATTAACCTATCAGCAATCGCCATACGCAAATCATAAAGAATATGATATGCGGCACTATGAGACAATACTGTTGAAAGTCCGAAGAATACCACATAAAGGAAGTACCCCAACATGGCTATTCCACACCAAAATAAAAATACCAAAACTGTTGGTGAACCGAAGATAAATAACTGCATAATCTTATATAGGCAGACATAGGGAAGAAAGCCTCCCATTACACTGATAAGAGAGCAGAACATGGATAAAATCATCTTCCATTTACTTTTAGCTGCAAATGACAACAAAACAGAAAGCCAATCCGATTTGTCTTTTTTCTGCTTCATATGAAACACCGTCCCTTCAAAAAAATAGATTGACTGGAATTATCCAATCAATCTAATTATAAAGCTA
Source organism: Merdimonas faecis (assembly GCF_001754075.1). Classification (GTDB taxonomy): domain Bacteria; phylum Bacillota; class Clostridia; order Lachnospirales; family Lachnospiraceae; genus Merdimonas; species Merdimonas faecis. Next base: position 192,338 of record NZ_MIEH01000007.1, read on the forward strand.
TTTAGATGTTTCATCTTCTCCACCCGGCCATAACTTCACCGCATGGACAGGAAATTTCCGATAAGATAATGGCGTACTCCCCATAACGGCTTTAAAGGCCGAACTAAATTTACCGGGGCTGTCATAGCCTACCATTCCGGCAATCTGAGCGATACTCAAATCATTCTGTTCTCGCAGCAAATTCGCGGCATAGTTCATACGATACTCTCGCATATATGCAAAAATAGAATTTCCGTAAATAGATTTGAAACAACTTTTCATCGTTGTATGCGGTATATCAAATCTTTTGGCAAGATCATCTAATGTATAGTGTTCCGTCAGATTTTCTGTCATTAGACTACGGATTGCCTTAATCTTTTCTACCTGCGTTTTATAGAAATAAGGCCGTTCTTCTTTTGTTCCGGCCAGCTCTAATGCGTCCAGATAAAGCAAGAGTTCAAAAATTTTTACTTTTAAATAATACTTCTTAATATTGAGAGGTATTGAATATAACTCTGAAAAAATATGTTCAATCGCTGGTTCTCCCGGTATAACAAAAGGGTGTTTGCTGTCGCAGTATTTTTTCTGGAGAGCATATAAGTCTACTGGAAAATCCCGCATTTCTAAAGGCAGATTCTTTGTAGCCTCTTTCATATCAAACGCAATCGTCACGCCATGAAAATGTTGGGTGGGAAATTCAATGTGCCCTTTATGATGAATACGTCGGTCTATTTTTAAATCTCCAGCTTCTAAATAGGTATAGGCACCATTGCCCATTTCCTGTTCCATACGCCCCTCTTTACAGTGATCTATACAAAGCATATCATATTCTGTCTGAAATCCTGATTCACAGAAAGGCATATGAAAGTCACTGTAAAGAACAGAAACACCGGGAAATACATGGTACATTGTCATTAGTCCATCGCCAGTAGGATCAGAGACTTGAGTTATCATATATTCGTTGTTTTCAATGATTGTGCGGCAATTTCCATTTAAAATTAGTCGTTTATTTGTTCTTTCCAACATACTTCCTCCTTTCATGATTGCAACGAAAATATGTTGGTACACGTTGCATTTATAAATTCTATATCATGTGAAACTACTAAAATGATATGTTCTTCTTTACCAAGTTCTTTCAAAAGAGAACTTACTTCCATCATATGACGATAATCAAGGCCACTGGTGGGTTCATCAAAAATAAGTATTTTTTTACGGGAAAGTATTGCTGTCGCTACGGCAAGCCGTTGCTTTTGCCCGCCAGATAAAGCCATTGGGTGAGAATCTTTCAACCCCAATAAATCAAACCGTTTTAAAAGAGCTTCAATCGTTGCAGCCGATTCTGACGGCGCTGATAACTCACATTCGTCCCATACGCTATCAGAAAAAAGCTGATGATTTACATCTTGCATGACGAAAGCACATAATTTTCTACATTCTTTTAGAGAAAGCTGTTTACCACGAAAAGAGATTGTTCCCGATTTCTTTTTGAGTAATCCACATAAACATTGGCAAAGAGTGGATTTTCCTACGCCGTTTCGTCCAACAATACCTATTATATCTCCATATGAAGCAGAAAAATCCACATGTTTTAAAACCGGATTTTTCTTATAAGAATAAGAAAGGTTTTTTACAAGCAAATCTGCTTGCTGGGGGCTGAATAGAGATTTCGGTAAATTTAACGTAGGAATTTCGACTGAACGCAATCCTAAAGAAATTTGTCTGTCCTTAGATAATGAAAGAAATTCTTTAGGTTTCCAAATCTGCTCAATTTTTCCGTTTTTCAAATATACAATTCGGTCTGCTAAATCCGCAAGAAAGTATAAACGGTGTTCAGCTATCACAATCGTGTGACCATTTTTCTTGACCTGCTTGATTTGCCTTCGCAGTGTTTCTATGGCTGGTGCGTCCAGATTGGCAGACGGTTCATCTAAAACAAAAACACTTGGCTGCATGGCATAAACAGAGGCAAAAGCAAGAGACTGTTTTTCTCCCCCAGACATAGAAAAAATATTCCGATGTTCGAGATGACTGATGTTCAAATCCTGAACAGCCTGAGTTACCCGCATTTGAATCTCCTGCGGCGGAAGCCCTTCATTCTCCAGGCCAAAGGAAATTTCGCTGTCAGAATCCAGATTGAAGAACTGTGATTTTGGATTCTGAAATACAGAGCCTACGACTTTGGCAAGTTCATACATTTTGGTATCAGAAACCGTAGTTCCATCAACCCGAACTGCACCTGTTAATTGTTCGCCCGCAGTGAAATGAGGAATTAAGCCGTTAATCAATTTTGTTATCGTAGTTTTCCCGCAGCCGCTTTCCCCGCAAAGCAAGATAAGTTCTCCTTGAGGTATCGTAAGGTCAATATCTTCTAAAGTATTTTTCTCTTTGGTATAGGAAAAACTTACATTATCTATTTCAATCATAAAATCCCCCTTTATCATAGCATAAAAGCAGCAACGGTAAAACCCGCTTCAATGAAAAGAATAAGATAGTCTACTAAATGAAATTTTAATTGTGTAATGCTCGTTTTTGGAGCAGGATTTTCAATGCCGCGGGTGACTGCTGCCGCTGATAATTCTTCAACAGTTGTTGAAGCGGCCATCATAAAAGGAACAACAAAACACTCGATTTTTTCTGAAAATGGAATTGTCCGCAGCTTCATTGCATTATGTATGTGCTTAATTTCTTCAAAAATTGCCGGGAAATAGCGTATCGTCACGGAAAGAGTGATAATCAACTTTTGTGGAAAATGGCATTTTCTCATTGCCAATACAACATCGTGCAATGATGTTGTGGAAATCAGCAAGGCACCTGACATCAAGCAGGGAAACATTTTCAGGGTATAATTCACAGATATGGAAAATATCATGGTGAATACTTTGGGGGCAATCGGAAAAATCCAGTAATTGATACTTATAAAAAGTGTTCCAATGGCACCAAATGCCAAAAGCGATTTGTAGCACCCAGATAACAAAAGCACCATTGCCAATACAGCCATATAAATGTAAGTTACTTCTGATGAACTGCCAAAAAAAAGAAGAATGTTTGCGACAAGTAACAATAGTATTTTTGTTCTGGGGTCAAGCTGCAATAAACAATGGTGCTTTCCTTTTATCATTTCAAATCATGCCCGCTTTCTTAAAATGTTTTTTAAATATCCCCCTCGCAAGATAAGCTCCAATCAATCCACCGATAATAGGCGTTAGAATCATAACAACAAACATTGGAATAGAAGATAATGACTCCATTGTAGTTACATAAGCCTCCGGCATACCCTGATCTGCGATCTGAGTAAAAAAGCTATCTTTAAATAGCCAGATTGGAAGTGGAGAACCAGTCATGCCATAAGAGAATAAAATAAATGCTACTGTGTTCCACTTAAAACTTCCATATTTTGATCTCCATCGAACAATTTCAGACAATACACAGCCTATTACAAATGTTGCAAGGATAACCATTGTAAATTGTCCGGTAACATAGTAGAGCAGACCGGTAATCAGGCCCATGAGTAAAGGCACTCCGGGTTTCTGAACTTTAGCACAAAGAAGCATGAAGGGAATGCCAGCAAGAATCGCAATGATTCCGGGCATTATAATCCACAGCACTGGAATAATAGCAAGAAACATACCTATGAAACTAAGTACAAAATAGATCGCAGAAAAGATACCAATATTGATTAGGTCTTTTCCTGTGAGTTTTAAATTTGGGGTTTGTTCAGACATAGATTTTCCTCCTTATGTTCGCAGAAATTAGCTCTACCTAACCTGCGTACTTAAATGTAACGCCTGCCAAGGCGTTCTATTCAAGTATAATAAAAAGGAAATACTTTATCTTCTCCAAAGTGCCATTTTTTAACCGATTGGACAAAAACTTTTTTGACTATATAAAATTGAATAATAGTGTTTTCACAGATTGGCAAGCAATGCAATCTTCCGTAAGATTGCGTATTTTGGCAGGATTCCGTTCCCGGTATTCCTGCCAAAATGCTTGTTGGTGACATATCCCCAAACCCCTAAGATCATCGCCTCCGGCGATGGCTGCGCGTTCCGTTGGAACACTGAAAACTTTTCTCTACTGCCTACTACCTTCTTACCATATCATTGATCTGAAAGAAGAATGTAATATTAAGCAATCCGTCCTTCCAGTTAATCCATGCTTCATCCGCAAATGCAAATAACATGCCTACTATCAAATGGATTTCTTGTGCCGCATCCTTCACCAAAAAGAAATTCTCAGTAGTAAACTGAATTGTAGCATGGTAAGCATTTTCCGTACTGATTTCAACATTCAAATCCAAACATTCCGCAACAATCAATGCGCCTTTATAAAGCAGCTCAAAATTCTCATATTTTTCTTTATTATGGACAAACACAGTCTGCTGCTCCAACATTTTTAATTTTTCAAACAGGTATTGCCCTTCTGCTCTTGTTTTCTCCGCCTCGGCCTGCAACTCCTCCGGCATTTTTTCTTCTTTCTTTTCCTCCAGTTCTTTTTCTATTTCACGTTTAGACACATCGAAAAAATTTTTAATAATCTTCATCTCTCCCTATCCCCTTCATGCACAGTAGTATCTATTTAGTAAGGTACTGTATAGTGAATTATGTTTCAGACAATCATTATATATAATGGTCTTATCATAGTAAAGGGGCAGTATCATGGATTATGGAAAAATTGAATTTCAAATAGAAAAATTGTTAAAAGAAAGAGGCATTTCCAAAAATCAAATCTGCAAGGATTTGGATATTCCACGCGCCAACTTCAACCGCTATTGCAGAAATGAATTTCAACGAATCGATGCCGGATTAGTTTGTAAACTCTGCCATTATCTAAACATAGAAATCGGCGAATTGATGATTTATATAAAAAACGACTGAACAGAGCTCTTTCACAAAGACGCTCTGTTTTTATTTGCTTTTATACCGCTGTTCTTGAATCTGTACTGTATCAGGTTCTTTTTTTCCTAGCAGGTACTCTACATTTGCCCGGACATTATATATTTCTTTCATATCTTCTCTGGTCTGCTTATAAGCTGCATAGGCTTTCCGTTTCTGTTCCAAAAGCCCGGCATATTCTTCCCGTAAGGATTTCACAGATGGAAGTTTTGTAATTCCCAGGCTGTCAAAATATTTCTTCGCCGTCTGATGAAGAAGAATTTCTGCCTCATGTACAGACCTGAATTTCTTACTGTACCCCGCCTTGCGGTATTCCACATAGACTGCCCGCGTTTTGGCATAGTTAACAATCTGTTTCTGCAGTTCTCCGTTGGCTGTCATCTGTGATTCCAGTTCCTTAATCCTCACCGACAGTTCGTTGAACATAGCGGTTATGGTATCTGATTGTTCCCGTAAATCTTCATAGCTCATATCCCCATGCTCTTTCAGCCAGACTACTGCCTGGGAGAGCTGCTTTAAATTAAACACTTTCGCCCAACGCTCATAGCCCGGTTCTTTGCCGGACCGGACAGCCGCCTCAATATCAACCAGCATACCAACTTTAGAAACCGACTTTTTCAAAGAAGAACGGCGGGGAATTGACATCCGTGTACCGGAAATTCTTTCTTTAATCGCCTGCTCCGTATAATCCCCCTTTAGCGTATCACATCGGGTATATCTATCCTCCGGTGACAGGCGAAAACGGAGATACTTTCGCTCCCGATTAACTTCAATGCCTGCTGCCTCCAGCTTTTTCAAAAATTCTTTAAAGTCCTTTGGTTTTTCTTCTAAAGCTGCATCGATAGCCCATCGTAGTTGCTCCTGATGAGATGGTTGTTTCTGATCGCCCAACCATGTCCCATAATGACTGCGGCTCGGCTTTGGATTCTCTACAATGGACAGACCATGCTCCAGGCACAGCCGGTCATTCATACGCCGGATCGCCCACGTAGAGCCCCAAAAATTGCGGAATTTTCTCTGGCAGTTCAGCGCCGTAGAATTGATAATGATATGATTATGGACATGGTGCTTGTCTATGTGGGTGCAGACAACAAAAGCATGATTGCCCTTTGTCAGTTTCAGAGCAAGCTCCTGTCCGATCCGGTTCGCTTCTTCCGGCGTAATCTCCCCTGGTTTAAATGCCTGCCGGAGATGATAGGCGATCACATCGTCTGCGCCTCTGTTCCTGCCGGTCAGGTTCAAATACTGACGTTTAGAAAGAAGAAACTCCGCATCTGCAGTCCGGGTATCACACTCATAACCGTAGATTAGTTTCCCGAAATCAGTTTTCTGCGGGTTCTTTGCGTAATCAATGATGTCCGCAATCGCTGTGGAAATATCCCTGCCCTTACCGACATGTAACGGCATTAGCCGTGTGGTTGCCATCCTCTCACCTCCTTATTCAATCATCCTTTAACGCTTCGGGCCACCATGTACCTTTGGTTTTGCCTTATGTTCCTGCCGCCCGTTGTTCCGTTTCAGGCTGTCCCGCACAGAAGGTTTCTTCTCCTGCTCCAGTGCGTGATTCTTCCGGGCAATGGTGATAAATAAATCCGTCAATCCGGGATTACAGCGGTCCACAACAAAATAAGCGTTTTTATCGCCACCATAACCAGGAGTGACCTGCACTGTTTTCGCCCATTCTTTATTATCGCGGGAAATACGCCCGTCCCATTTCTTCCGCTGCACGGTATTCGCAAGGACATAAAAGACCCTCTCATATCCAAAACGCTCCACAACCTGATCCACACAGGAGGCATCAAGGCGATTGTTTCCATAATGGTCGGAAATGGCCTGTTCGATTGCCTCTTTGCAAGCAACGTTAGCCTGATAAGAAGCATGGAATTGTTTTAGTTCCCCATGCTCATAGGCATATTCACCTGAGTATGAATAAAGTGGTATCTGCTCCTTCAAATTGTTATCCCTCCATAACTAAAACAGGGTGCCGCGACCAAGCGGTACCCTGTTCTCATACCATTAATTAATTTTTTGTCATTTTATAATCTGTCCATGCAGGATTCTCCAGCAATTTTCTATAAATCTTAGTCAACGCCTCTACCGCTATATGAAAATCTATTCTGTCGCAATCCCGCAAGACGTACTGATTCTGCATAGTTTCATAGGCTCTGCGAACCGCCTCATTACTGCCAGACTGTGTAAAGAAAATAAAATCTGACGGGCAAATTCCAGGGATACCGTCAAGCCTCTCCATTTCCTCTGTCATACGGATTTCTATAAGATTCCTTAACCGTTCCTCATCAGCCAGAAGCAACTGTATCTTTGGATGGTCTGCAATAACAGCAAGATCATAAATATGCTTCGCTGCTTCAAATGCCCGGTGATTCACCTCGGAGTTTCGTACATATGCCTCTGCCGCAAAGAGTTTATCAATGAAGATGCGCTCCAGCGTGATTGTCTGGACAGAGAAGGGTTTCACGCCATACACTGTTTCCAGGACAGCTTTTTGTTTTTCTGTCGCCAGATCATAAAGCATAGCTGATACCTCCAATGTATCTACCGGCTCACTGATCGTAAAAGAAGTTGCCTCCACTTTTAATTTTCCGAAACGCTGCAAAGCATCATTTTCATCAAACACTGTAACCGGATCATACGTATAAACCGCAATGACTTCTGACCGGTTCGTCCGGCCCTGAGACGCATCCCTGGGAAGCGAAACATATTTCTTTGCCGCACGCTCCAGACGCTTGTCATTCTGAGTCCGGCTGCACTCTCTGGTATCAACTGATAAATCTATATCTTCTGAAAACCGGTTCGTTGTCCTCAATGCTTTATAAAGGGCGGTTCCTCCTTTAAAGTAGGCAGGAAGTCCAGCAGTCTGAAAACCAGCCAGTTCTTGCAAAATCAAAAGAACATAGTAATCTTTTTCCAGTACATCTGTCCGGTATCCACTCCTCTCATGTATACTGTCAAGAAGAAGCCGGAAAGCATTTTTATCCTCATGCAGTTTCATATCGCAGTTCCTCCCATATTTGCGGTGTGTGCCAGGCGGAGCACCGTATTATGATTATAATACTGATCAGCAAGAGCCAACAAGATTTGATAATGCAACCCTTTTTTCTGAATATAGCCCGCGACCACTTCATAAGGATGTTCTTCATCCACCGGCGCCTTTTCCAGTAAATCCAGTGCATCCAATATCTGCAGGTAATCCTTGTTCCCTGCTGTCACAGTAGCTTTTGGCGGTCTAATCACAACTCCCAACTTTTTATCTTTCCTCATACAATCCTTTGCCACATTGGTAGCCAATACCCTTTCACGGGGCATCTGCGAAGTCAGCCCCAGCCTGTGAAGGAGTGTAAGACCAGTTTCGTATCCAATATCCGGCAGAAGATATTTATCTGCAATCAGACGTTCCTTATTGATCCCTGTCTCACCAAAGGGTGTAACCGCAGTACGGTAATAGATTCCCTTTTGATAGCACCGCAGCTCCGGCATCATCCCACCGTCCAAAATCCGCTTTACTGTTACAGCAGCAGCGGCAGACGCTTCTTTTTTTTGTAACTTATATTCTGTTGCAATCATCCCCGCAATCTGCCCGGTATAGATTGGAGTTCCAACCGGAATCCCAGCGAGCTGTCCACATATAAAATTCGCATAAGTCTGTTTCATGTTCCGGCCTCCTTTTTGATATATTATATCCGTATTTTACATCTTATATACGATTATATTATATCATTTCTATTCCAAATGTCAATCTCGTCAAATAATGAAAGCAGGCGCCATTTTCAGATATGCACAAAATCTTTGAAATCACAACTGCTTTGAGCAAAATCAAAAAAAACAGATAAAAAAATCCGGGCAGGACACCAACCAGCATCCCGCCCGTACATGTATTTTACTCAACCTGTAACAAAATCCCTCAACGCTCCGTTCAAACCACCAATCAGTCCAACCAGCCACGCTGCTGCCATCGGCAGACCATAAGGGCTGATAAGAAATGCAATTACCAGCCACGAAAGTCCCGCCCACAATCCGGCAGTAAAGAACAAGATAAGTGACGCCAGAAAGACAATCCCCGATATGATCCCCAACACCGCGCCGGAAGCCAGTACCAGGAACTTACATACCAGATAAAGGATTCCCGTAGCCAGCATAAAGGGGAGTGCTATAAATTTCAAGATCAGCCTCATAAGACCCGCCTCCTTTTCTATCTTCTTACAAAAATTCTACCGTGTCGGTCACTGGAAAGCAACGGGGTTTCTTTTTTGTTTATGAAATATTCGCAAATCCCCGGAGCAGTTGATCCATCCCGTTCCACAGGTCATCCAGCCGGGTACGCAAATCCTCAATGTCACAGTTATATTTCTGGGCCACACCGGAGGCAGCAAATATATCATTAAATAATTTCTGGCGCTTAGGGGCGATATTCTCCACAAGTACCGTCACAAGAAACATACGCTCATTGCGGCTCTGTAAATCCTGCAGCAGATTTTTTGCTTCTTCCCCATAAGTCGCAAGATCAGTAGGTATGATGTCCATGTCATACCCGGCCAGGACCGCTTTCTTCTGTTCCTCAATCGTCATCTTCTGCAGGTCAGACATCTTCCTCTTGATATTGCGGATGGTGACTTCCATCTGCCTTTCCTCCGTTCAGATTTTTGCGGGAAAATCTGAACGGGGCGGCGGGGAACGACACCGGGGACAGGGTTCGGGCCATGTTGACCCGATGTTCCGGCCCCATAGGTATGAAAAAGCGCCCGGACAGCAGAAAGCTATTCGAGCGCAAAAAACACGGTATTCAGTTACATTGTGACAATTTTCGTACTGGCTGCCAGACTGGGCCTGTCCGGTGGCCGGGCTTTTTTTGACGATAGTGCAAATATCGTCTGAATTTGTCGGCGGTCAGTGTGCTTCATGGCGGCTCCCTCCTAAAGCCGCCGTGTCAGCGTGTAGGCGTCACTCCTTTGTCGAGGGCATAAGGAACGGCGGCCTTGATGTTACTCAAAACCGCCGCAGTACCCTGAAAATCCATTATGGGCGCACGAAACTGCCTGCCCTGCAACGGTTTTTTTCTTTCCCCGTCTGGCGGGGCAGGATAGTTTGGCTTATTCGGTTTATTCTTGCTCTTGTGCGGCTGCCTCTTTCAGCCGCGAAAAGCTCTCATCGCTGATAATGTGTTCAATCCGGCAGGCGTCGGCCTCCGCAATTTTGGGGTCAACGCCTGCGGCGATAAGCTGCTCGGTAAAGAAACAATGTCGCTCATAGATTTTTTCGGCAACCTCGCGGCCCACATCGGTCAGATGGAGAAAGTGATCTTCGTCCATTGTGAGAAAGCCGCCGTCCCGCAAGGTAGCCACTGCATGGCACACGCTGGGCTTTGACACCTCCATGTGCCGGGCCACATCTACGGAGCGCACCATACCGAGTTCCTTTTGGAGAACAAGGATGGTTTCCAGGTAGTCCTCCCCGGACGCATGAAGTTTCAAATGTGTCACCTCTCAATGTAATATACTTTAGGGATGAGCAAAACGCAGGTTTTGCAAAGGTGCAACGCAAGATATAGCGTCTCACGCATTAGATATACCATATATGCTACTGCACTATATGTACAAATTGGCGTTTCGCTCATCCCTGAATATACTTATGAACTATATGTAACCTATCATAATTTTGTCAGTTGTTTCAACAAGAGGAGTAATTACACGATTCAATTTACTCCATATTTAGAAAACTGCTTTTTTAGCGCACATTTTCCAATTATTCCTCCAAGTAAAGCCAGAAGTATCGTTGCGGCGATCATAGCAGGCAATACCCAAACTGGAGTCATGGCTTCCATCGCCGCGGCATATTCGGCAGACATTTCCTCTATCGCTTTATCAATGGTATATTCCCTGAAAACCCAAATATAAATGGGAGAGCCAGACATACCAAACGAGAAGAAGATATAGCTGATTAAATTCCCCTTGAAGCTGTTATATCCGCTTGCTTTCCTTACGACTTCTGCAAAAATTGCACTTGCAATAAGCGTTACAATTACCAAATTTGAAAGTTCGCCTGCGATAAAGTAAATAAGGCCAACAATTAGGTTCATTAATATAGCTACCCCGGCTTTTTGTTCTTTTGCCATGATATACATATAAGGGATACCTGCCAACAAGCCAATAAAAGCGGACATAAAAATCCAAGTGAATGGAGTGAAACTGCCTGACATCATAACCAGCATTGTAATCACAAAGTAAATCAGTGAAAACCCGATTGTAAGCATGACATCCTTACCTGTCCATGTTTTGTCCATGGATAACCCCCCTTTCATTTTGACCTATGGCCCATCCTTCTGCTTTTTCTCGAATATGTATAAACCTCTGATATAACCCGGCCTCATTAGCCAGTTCTTTATGCGTCCCACGCTGCACTACCCTTCCTTCATCAATGACAAGAATCTGATCTGCATTTTCAATCGTTGCCAATCGGTGTGCAATTACAATAATTGTTTTCCCGTGAGTAAGTGCGCTGATTGCCTGTTGTATGAGGTGTTCATTCTCAGGATCGACGCTTGCGGTCGCTTCGTCCAGAATCACAATAGGGGCATCCTTTAACATTGCACGAGCAATCGAAACGCGTTGCTTTTCTCCTCCTGACAGAGTGGAGCCGCCTTCTCCAATCACTGTATCATACCCATCGGGCAAAGCCATAATAAAGTCATGACAGCACGCTGCTTTTGCGGCAGCAATCATATCATCCTCATTAGCCAAAGGATTTCCAAATAAAATATTGTTGCGAATCGTATCATGGAATAAATAGACATTCTGAAATACCATGCTTATATTTTTGAGCAGAGAATCACAAGTAAATTCTTTTACATTTCTGCCCCCTATGGTGATTTCACCGCTTTGAATATCGTAAAATCGTGCCAACAGACTACATATTGTTGTCTTTCCGCTGCCAGACGGTCCAACGATTGCCGTTGTCGTGTTCTGTGGAATGTGGAAAGATACATGGCTCAAAACTTCTCTGCTGTCATAGCTAAAAGACACATCCTTAAAATCAATATCATAATAATTAATGGATATGTCGCGGCCATCCTTATCAATAAACTCCGCAGTTTCAATGCTTTGCAGTTTTTCAGCAATAGTATCCAACATTTCCAAAATATGCATTGAATTATCAGCTGCTTCTATCGTGTTGAACATAACATAACTGTAAACGATCAGCATAAGAGCCATTGGAAGATCTATTTTCCCATTAAGAGCCAGAAATGCGGTAATTATCGTAATTGCGCTGGTGCCTAAATAGAGACCCAAACGATGAAGGGCATCACATGGGGCAAAATTCCGCTCCATACGGATATTGATTTCACGCGATTTTTTATAAGATCTATAAAGTCCCTCTGACGCTACGCCTTCCTGCTTGAAAGACTTTACAACGGCCATTCCTCGCACATACTGAACAATCTCATCGGCCATTTCATTGATGCTCTCTTGTCGGATAGGCGAGTTCTTTCGGCTCTGATATTCTATAAGCTGTAACCCAACCGAAGATATAATAATAGCCAAAAATGCTGCCAAGCCAAGAGCCGGAGAAAAGAAAAAAAGGCAGATGATTGTCAGGATCAGAAAAATATAACTATCGACAATATTATTGATGACATTCATTGCCTGCATTTCAAAAAAAGCAAGGTCTGTTGTTATTGCGGTGGTTAATTCGCCCATATTCTTTTTTTGCAGAAAGCCCAGCGACACACGCTTGAGAATATCGCCAATTTTTAATCTCTCCGCAGTTGTAACCTCATGGACGATACTGTCTTGTTTCGAAGCCCGCACATAAGCAAATAACCACCGAACCAAAATAGAGCCGATAATGACGCCAAGCAAATAGAATACATGATTACTACGCAAAGCAGCGAGACCATTGGCATCGTCCCAGATAACCTTGATTGTCCATACCCCGCAAATAATAGGAACAATTCCAAGTATATTGTTTACCATAGAAAGTACTATGCCAAGATACAGCCTGCCTTTGTGCTGTTTCATCATGTGAAAAAGCCTTTTCAATATCCTAATCATGCCAGCACCTCCGTTTCCGCCTGATTTACAGACCATTTTTTTGCTCCGATATGAGCCTCCCACATATCCTTATAAATCGAACTGCTCTGTAACAATTCCTCGTGAGTTCCGGTTTGTATGATTTCACCACTTTTTACCAGCAGTATCTTATCTACATTTTTAATGGTAGATAAACGGTGAGCAATCACAAGGAGCGTTTTGCCTCTTGTTAATTCTGCAATTGCTTCCTGGATTTTTGATTCATTCTGCGGATCAGTAAAGGAAGTCGCCTCATCCAAAATAATGATGGGAGCATTTTTCAGAATAGCTCGTGCAATGGCGATACGCTGACGCTCACCGCCAGATAATTTGTCTCCGGCCTCGCCAGCCGTGGATTGATACCCGTTTTCCAGCTTGCTGATGAATTCATCACACTGTGCTTTGCGAGCAGCGTCTAATACTTGTTCATTTGTAGCCTTTGGATTTCCAAGCCGTATGTTTTCAAGGATGGAGCAGTTAAAAAGAAAATTGTCCTGTGTTACAAAACTCACTTCATCCGCAAGTTGAGACAAAGGTATTTCTTTGATATTAACTCCACCTATATAAATATCGCCCTTTGTGGTATCCCAAAACCTTGCAATCAACCGAGCAAGTGTTGATTTTCCACCACCTGACGAGCCAACAAGGGCATAGAAAGACTTTTCCGGAATTGTAAGACTGACATCATGGATTACATCTTCGTCTCCTGTGTAAGAAAAAGTAACATGATCCAGTTGTATATCATGGTGTGTAATAGTTTTTTCTCCGTTTACAAGAGGCAATTCTCCAATATCAAATGTCTTATTGATCGAGTTGACGGAATACTGGATGCTCTTGATTTGATTAAAGAATAAAATAAATCGACCCAAACTGCTGACAAGCCCCATCGACAAAAGCATCGCCATTGTAAGCTTAGCTAATGTCGTACTGCCGGAAAGATATAGCATCGTCCCGATTGGAAGGACACCCAACAGAGTTGTCGGTAATATTACCGCGCCTAAAGTGGTGTACTTCCAAGTGGATTTATACCAATCAAGAGTTGTTTTCTTGAAATTTTCGACAGCTTTTCTATACTTCTCATATGAAGAAGTGGATTGATTAAATGCTTTTACAACCTCAATCCCTTCAACATACTCAATAACAACGCTGTTCATGGTTTCGTTAGCTTCCATGTATTTTTTATAAGTTTTGTTATAACCACCCAACATCATTCCATAAGGGATCATGGCGAGTGGGATTGATATTAGAGATGCAAGCGCAAGCCGAAAATCAATCATGCAAAGATACACGAAAACAGCCAGGGGAAGGACAAGCGCCCCGGCGCCTTCGGGTATTACATGAGCCAATGGGATCTCGATATTCTCTATCTGGTCTACTACAATATTTTTTACCTTTCCGGCGTTGATGCTTTGTGTAACACCAAGAGGAGCCTTCAGCAGCTTTTCTGCAACCCGCTTTCTCATAAGTTCCAAAATAGTGTATGCGGAAATATGGGACAGAGTTGTGGATATAGCGTGGAATATTACTTTAATCAAGAAACCCACAACACAAACAATCCCCCAATGAATGATCTCCCCAGCAGTAGCCGTTTCATTCAAAAACATTACAATGATATGGTAGGCTGCGACAAACGGTATGATTCCGCCGCCCACAGAGATCAGCGCGCAGAGTACGGACAATGTTAATTTCCCTTTGCATGGTTTTGCATAGGCAAAAATGCTGCCAAGCAGTCCTTTTTCTTTCATTTTCCATCAATCCTCCTTCTTAAAATAAAATTTGATAGATTTGGTGTGCTGTTTCTTCCTTTACTTCAAAATAATCAGCAACACTTCCCAATTTAAGATGGCAAATATGTGTACAAGTTGACAATAAAAACTCATAGTCGTGAGAGGTCACGAATAGCACTTTCCCTTCTTCAGATAAATCGTGAAGCAGGGAAGAAACATTTTTCATGCTGATATAATCAAGACCGCTGGTAGGCTCATCAAAACAAATAACATCCGTGTTTTTCATGCAGGCAACGGCGATGCACAGTCTTTGTTTCTGACCACCAGACAGTGAGGCGGGGTGTTGTTGCAAATAGTCTGAGAGACCCATTTTTTCAAGTAAGGCAAGCCCTTTTTGGCGCAACGCTTGATCCTTACCACTTCCAAGATATAATTCCTTTTCAACGCTTTCTGTAAATAGCTGATAGTCACTGTTTTGCATTACAAGAAAGGTGTCTCTGTTTCTTATTTTGGGAGAAGCGGGTTTCCCGTCAATAAGAAAGCTTCCTCCCATCTCTTTCTTTAACCCGCAAACAATTTCCAAAAGTGTGCTTTTTCCTACGCCATTATGGCCTACAATACCAACGACATCTCCTCTTGCCGCTGAAATCTCAACATTTTCTAATATCACATCATTTTTTCCGTAGCGATAAGAAATACGATCCAGGCATACGAAATCATTTCCCTTTTTGAGAAAATCGAAGGGATGTGGTTTGATTGACAACAAATTCATGCTGCGAAGGCCCATTTCATTTGCATCAGAGTTTGAAAGTTTCTGAAATTCTTCTCTACTGATTTCTCTTTTGATTTTCCCATGTTCTATCAGGATTGCTCTGTCCGCTATATCCTTTAAGTAATGTATGCGATGTTCTGAGATGACAATTGTGTAGCCTCTTTTCTTTAGGACATCCAATATAGCCATTAAGCGTTTTGTTGCCGATGTGTCTAAATTTGCAGATGGTTCATCCAAAACAAGTATCTTAGGTGATAACGCATAGACGGAAGCGATTGCAACAGATTGCTTTTCGCCACTGGACAGTTCAAAAATACTCCGTTCAAGCAAGCGGTTAATCTGAAGATCATTTGCTGCTTTTTCAATACGGCGGCAAAGCTCCTCTCTCGGTAATCCTACATTCTCGCAGGAGAATGCGATTTCAGCAGTTGTATCCGTTGCAAAGAACTGGGAACGAGGATCTTGAAATACTGAACCAACAATCCCTGCCAAATCCTGAATATCAAGATCAGAAGTATCCTGACCGTCAATATAAACTTTTCCTTCTAATTTACCTTCAAAAAATTCCGGCACAAGACGATTGATAAGGCGGGTAATTGTTGTCTTTCCGCAACCAGAACTCCCCACCAATACCACAAATTCTCCTTGACGAATATGTAAATTGATATGCTCCAACGCATCATCTTTGGAATTGGAATACCGGAATGAAACATCTTCAATTTGTATCACTCAGAGTCCTCCTTTCTCAAGAATGATATTTACGGCAAGCCCCCCAAAGACAGCAATTACAATAACGCCTGTGGCAAGAAAATCTCTTGGCCGCAATCGGACATCTCTATAAGATGTTCTTTTTGTCTCCAAATCCAATCCTCTTGTCATAGCGGATGCGGCTAATTCATCAGCAATCGTCATACTACGTATTACCAGCGGAATAACTGCATACTCACATGTTCTAAGCGGATGCAATAAAATATTTTTTGTATTCAATCCGATACCTCGAAGTTTCATTGTATTACTAATTGATCGAAATTCGTCCTGCACTGTTGGAATATAACGAAACGCCACTGCTAGTGCGATAGTCCCTCCTTTGGGGACATGCATGTTCTGCATCGCAGTTACGAAATCACTAACCCGCAAATGACTTCCCATCCATGCTCCCATTACAAAAAATACGACAATCCGTTCAAGCATAAAGAGTATCATTCCAATTCCAGCAGCAGCACCGCTTTCAGGTGCAAAAGAAAGAAGCAGATTTAAAAGCAAGAATACCGTAAAAAGTATTCCTGCCTTTTTTGCACCTCGCCAAAGACCGCGCGCAAGGTAAAGGATAATCACAAGGAAATATATCCAAATTAAAGCTAATATGTTAGGAGCGCTAAACGTCACAGAAGCAAAAAACACCACTAACAGTAATTTCATTCGGGGATCTAATTCAGGTAAATGATGTATTCTAGTATTCATTTTTATACAATTCCTGCCTTTTCAAAATGCTTTTTTAGAAGTAATTTCCCAAGGAATGCTCCAACTATACACCCTACGACTGTAGCAGCTAATCCCACAAAAAACATAGGTCCAATGAGCATATTAAACACGGTAGAGTAGAGGTCTGCATAAGCTGATACCGCAGCTAAATACATATCTTTCATGAAAATAAGTGGTAATGTCATACCTAAATAAAGAAAAATCACCTGAACAGTAAAGCATAAAAGCATAGTAGAAAATTTACGACGATCCAGTTTATCCCACAATAACTCTGCAATTACAGCACCAATAGCAATTACTATTGCAACCCCCCAAAAACTCATAAGCTGCATAGCTGCCCAAATAAGTCCAAACAATAATACAACCCCTTTTTTATTTACTTTTGTGAATAAAAGCATAAATATCGTTCCCCATACAACAGCACAAGCAGCAAAAACAAATAGGCTGCCCGCCACAGTCATGCCTATGGGCGCTCCAACGCCAGCATAGACAAGAAACATAAGCACATACATAATGGCTGCTGTTATGTAATCGCGCACATTCATTTTCTCATTATTTTTTGTTCTTCTTTTCTTTACTTCCATTTCTTCATCCTCCTTAAATTAGTTGCAGCTAACCTTTTGCGTCATATAAAGACTTGGTCTGTATTAAAACCAAGCCTAAAAGCCAAAAACTGCTTGCCAATTAAAAAGTTTTGCGATTGTATTACAATACTGTAACGCTTTCTCTTTTGGCAATTCATGTTTAATGGGTTCAAAAATAACGGACCAGTAAGCTGTTAATATCATATGTATTTCATCTTCTTCAAGGCGAATAGATGAAATCTTTTTTTGATATGCAGTTTCTGTAAACACCATTGTCCGTTTAGTATGGTCTGCTACAAAATCATTTAAAAAGTCAGAATGAACAGAACCTTCCGCATAGCATAACAGCAATCGAAATCCATCATAATGCTCGTATAGAAATCCCATAATACCTTTTAATGTTTTTTCAGAACTGTCCCATACAGAACACATTTGATTTTTATCTAATTGCTCATAATCATATTGCTCTGTTTGCGACACTAAAGTTTCAACCGCTTGTAAAGTAGGAGATATTAGTGCTTCAAATAAAGCCTCTTTCCCTGAAAAGCGCTTATATAACGCTCCCGTTGTCACACCTGCTTTACTACAGATTGAACGTAAAGAAGCATCTGTAAATCCCTTTTCCAGAAATTCAGCTTTGGCACAGTCCAGTATTTTCGGATCAATACTACGATCTGGCAAAGACATAATGTTCCTCCTTTCTATCAGTCTGATAACGTTGTTACTAATAACGATGTTATCAGTATAGCAGTTATAATCTTCTTTGTCAATAGAAACTATATAATAGTTGGTTCAAACGAATTAGCACAAATCGGCAAGCAATGCAAACTTACGTAAGTTTGCCAATTACAGAGGATTTCCCGGAGACGGGAAATCCTCTGTAATGCTTGTTGGTGATACCTCCCCAAACCCCAAAGATCGCCACCTGCGGTGACGGCTGCGCGTTTCTTCGTAACGCTGAATACCCAAAGCAGGAAACAATTACTGCCGGTTCTGTTCCTCTTTCCTCTGTGTCTCATGCCCTTTATTAATAATTCACTTTCTTTAGTCAGTTGCTCTAATTGTCCGCAACTTATCCCCATTTCAGCGCATCTGCCTACTCTTCTTCGTCTCCCCACAAAACGTGCAGAAAAATCCTTATAAATACAGGCTCAATTTTGCTAAATTGCGGACATACACCATCCTTTTTCAGCTGCAATAGCTCAACTGATATCGGATAAACCGTATACACTCTCAATGGCAGAAAAAAACAGCCAGCCTTAATTGACTGACTGTCATATTCTCTGCACTCCATTATCAATATATATTAGTCACTACAACCTGATCTCTAACCCCACCGGGATTTCCTGCATCTCTTTATGTCTTCTGTGGATCTGTCGGATCATATTCACTGTTGCACCTTTTTCCCTGCCGTCATACACGATGATTGCCCGGTCGGAATGTTCCGCTAAATATCTATTTCGCTCTATATATATGCTCGGCTGATAATCCTCCTTCAAAACCGTGATATCGTCACATGAATCAAGGAGCGCTTTTATATCCTCCTGCTCCTTCATCCGATTCAATTTGTTACCATATGAAATAACTGCCGACATCTGGATCTCCGGATGATCTTTTTTCAGCTCCAGAACAATTTCCGCAAAAGCCCTGTCCACATTCCCTGTAAAACTGGACATGAATTTAACGAAACCATCATCCAGTGCCTTTACAATTTTCTCTTTTAGAACAGGCCTGATCTTCTCTGTCTGTTCTTCACTCATATCTCTGTGTCCTGTTATACAGCAGGTTTTCACCATCTGTAACTCCTCCATTCGATAGATTAAATCTTTTATTTTTCTCATTGTAATAGTTTTATTTTTTCAAGTCAATGCATCGTATCATCAATCTAAAAATATTAGACTACTCCTGTTTCATTATACCTTATTGCCAAGAAAAATAAGAGAAATATATAATGCAAAATGTCATTATCTATTCTTTTCTATGTTTTTCCCAACAGAATTATTTCTTTCACGTCCATTTACTATTCTCCGGTTTTCTGATTCTCCGGCGATTTTACTGACAATCTCCGGTGCTGTCTCAAAGATCTGCATAAGACGCATTGCAGTACCAGATGGCTGTGAAGCTCCACTGGTCCATAACCGTACAGTAAAGGGAGCAACATTCATTAACAGCGCAAAGCCCTTCTCATTTATCCCCAGTTTTTCCATCAGGGCTAATATCCTCTCCGCTTCGTAAACCGGACACCGAGCTGCTTCTGCAATCAGCTGTAATGCTGTCTGTTCTTTTTCCATCATCTTTGAAATCCCTCCTATCGTGTCTGTAAAGAATACGGCTGCCTTCTGTCAGATTGGATTTAATACCTCCAGCCTTATAATCCGTACCCAAAGCAGATAGATTGATAGATAGATTAGTATTTTGTTTTTTAGTATTTTGTATATTAGTATTTAATTGTGCCGGGGTATCCTGTATAGGCTTTACCTGTTCTGGATTTTCCTGATCAGGTGAAATCCCCCTTTCGCTATGGTCTAAAGGTCTCTCATGGATTGTATATTCAACGTCTCCCAACTGTCCATTTTTATAGCGAATGCGATGGCGTGTCAGATAGCCATGTTTCTCCAGTTCTTTCAAAGCTGTACTTATGGAATCAACGCCTTCTTTACAGATCTGCGCCAGTCCTTTTGTAGTATAATCCCAATCTTCCGGTAATGACAGCATCAGTGATAAAAGCCCTTTTGCTTTCAGCGACAATATCCTATTACGCAAATGATGATTACTCATAACCGTAAAATCCTTTGTTTTCTCTACCCGGAATACAGTCATGTAATCTCTCTCCCTTCTCTTCAAGATAAAATTAAAAAAGCCCGACAGTAAAACAAAATTTACCATCGGGCAACACACCGGAACCCATCCAGCAACGCAATTCCGGTTCATTTTTCGGTTAACAATCTAATGCCTGCTTTTTTCAGCAGACGGTCTATTTTGCCCCCGAGGGGCATATTACATAAATAAAGCCCGTAAACGTTAAATTTACGGGCTTTCCAAGCTCCCCCTGTTGGACTCGAACCAACGACAACTCGGTTAACAGCCGAGTGCTCTACCGACTGAGCTAAGGAGGATTATCTATTTTGACAACACAAATAATTTATCACAAATTCCCGTACATTTCAAGCACTTTCTAAATCTTTTTCCACATTTCTTATCTGCTCTCCACATTATCCACAAATTATCCCCGGGAATTGCATGCACTTATCCACAATATGAGGATAACTATCCCAAAAATCTAATTGGGGACGGGGGATTTTCAGAAATCCCCCGTCCCCAATTGATTATCCTTTCACCGCGCCTGCTGCCACGCCTTTGATAATATGCTTCTGGCAGGACAGGTAGAAGATGATGACCGGAATGACCGCCAGGATCAGCGCCGCCATAATCGCGCCCATATCCACGCGTCCGTAGCTTCCCTTCATATACTGGATCGCGATCGAGATCGTCTTGTACTTATTCAGATCCAGTACAAGGTACGGCAGGAGGAAGTCGTTCCAGATCCACATAGTCTCCAGGATCCCCACCGAAATATAGGTCGGCTTCATGATCGGGAGCACCACCCGGAAAAATGTCTGAAGCGGTGTACATCCGTCGATCAGCGCCGCCTCTTCGATCTCCAGCGGAATGGATTTGACAAATCCGCAGAACATGAAGACCGCAAGCCCCGCTCCAAATCCCAGATAGATAATGATGATTCCCCAGGGAGTGTTGAGTCCCGTCCTGTCTGCCACTAGCGACAGAGTAAACATTACCATCTGGAACGGCACAACCATGGAAAATACGCACAGAAGATACAGGACCTTTGTAAATTTCGTCTTCACTCTGGTAATGTACCAGGCACACATGGAGGTACAGATCAGGATCACCAGCACGGAGCCCAGGGTGATAAACACCGTCCAGCCAACTGCGCCTAAAAGCTCATATTTGTCGATGGCTGTCAGGTAGTTTTCAATGCTGTTCCAGGTTTTTTCTGTCGGCAGCCTGAACGGCTCTTTATTGATAAATACCTTTTTCTTAAATGAATTCATAAGCACGATCAGGATCGGCATGATGTAGACGATTCCCAGGATCGTAAAGATACCGGTTCCGGCTGCACTGAATATTTTTCTCTTTTTCATTTACTGCTGCACCTCCTTTGAACGGGTTGCCCGGAGCTGTACCATACCGATGGCTACCACGATGACAAAGAAGATAACCGCCTTCGCCTGACCGACGCCTTCCCATCCGGTACGTCCGTAGAAGGTATTAAAGATATTCAGCGCCATCATCTCAGACATCTTGGACGGTTCACCTGCTGTCAGCGACAGGTTCTGGTCGAAAAGCTTGAATCCGTTCGTGATAGAAAGGAACATACAGATGGTGATGGACGGCATCATCATCGGGATCGTCACCTTAAACAGCCGCTGGATGCGGTTTGCTCCGTCGATCTGCGCCGCTTCCATCACATCGCCCGGGATCGACTGAAGCCCTGCGATGTAGATGATCATCATATAACCAATCTGCTGCCAGCTCACCAGGATGATCAGTCCCCAGAACCCGTACCATTCATTCAGTCCCAGCGCTGTATGATACTTCGCCAGGATGCCGTTGAAGATCAGCTGCCAGATATACCCCAGCACGATACCGCCGATCAGGTTCGGCATAAAGAAGATCGTACGGAAAATATTAGTTCCCCGCATCTGCTGCGTCAGCGCCATGGCGAGGGCAAATGCGATCACGTTGATCACTACCAGTGACACCACGGCGAACAGAGCCGTATACCAGAAGGAATGACGGAATACGGTATCCTTAAAGGCCTCCACATAATTTGATAATCCCACGAACTTTGCGTCCGTGACGGTCGTAAATTTACAAAAGGAAAGCCAGATCCCCATGATAAAAGGTACGATAAAGCCCAGGATGAAAGCACAGAATGTAGGAAGCACAAAGATCGGCATATATCGCTTGATCGCTTTTTCCATATATTTTCTCCTCCTTTTAAAAAGCGGCGTTCAGCCCATCTTCTGCCCGCCGCTTCTTCTCTCATTTCATTTCTGCCAGATCCCTTGACTTGCTTATTCTGCTTCGGTATCTGCGGATGCTGCCGCTTCCGTAGCCCATCCGTCTACAAATGCACTTACTACTGCATCCCAGTTTGCGTCAGTCTGATCTGCCGCATATGCTGTCAGTGCGGATCCTACTCCGTTTTTCCACTCTTCAGAAGGCATGGTAGAGAATACCCATGTTACAGGAGTCTTTCCGTCTTCCATATATGCATTTGCCTCATTTACCAGTACATTTTCAGACTCAAGGTTTGATTTGAACGGAATTACAAATCCCATATCCTTGCACATTGCCTCTACACCTTCATCAGAGGTTACGCACCAGTTCATGAAATCCAAAGTAGCCTGAATGTCTTCCTCGGAAGCTTTTGAGTTTACACACCAGTAGTTCTCTGTACCTGTGCAGACGCCCTGGTTCTCTTCACCCTCTACGCCGATGTAGATCGGAAGGATTCCCAGATTCTCATCTCCCACATCCGCAATGTTGTTGTATTCCCAGGTTCCATTCTGGTAGAAGACTGCTTCCTCTGTTACAAACTCTGCGGTCGCATCGTCGGCTGTCTTCGTAGAGATCTCTGTAGGCTCACAGGTTGCATTGTTGATATACAGATCCCAGATCTGACGGTAATTGTCAAGATAGGTTCCCTTGATGGCATCTGTGTTGTCGATGCCGTCAGCCTGATACTCATAGTAGATCGGCAGGTTTGCAAGGTGGGTCTTAAATCTCCAGTCAGAAGAGCTGTCCATACCTGCGGATGTAAATGCGCTGAATCCAAGCTCGTCCTTTCTTGCAGTGATATCTTCTACGACTTTCTTAAAGCTGTCGAAATCTGTGATGTCTTCTGCTGTGTATCCTGCTTTTTCCAGCAGCGCCTTGTTGTAGATAATACCATAGTTCTCAATAACGTAGGCGATACCAGCCATCTTGTCGCCGTCCATCAGTGCGAAGCTGTCGTCCGTCAGCTCTCCTGCGATGTCGGAACCAGACAGGTCATAGCAGTAATCCTTCCAGCTTGCAAGTCCAACCGGTCCGTTTACCTGGAACAGCGTCGGCGCGTCTGTCTTTGCCATCTCGGACTTCAGCGTTTTCTCATATTCTCCGGACGCTGCTGTCAGGACTGTCACCGGCACACCTGTCTCTTCTGTATAAGTTTCAGCCAGCTCCTGCCAGTACTCATCTGCCTCAGGCTTGAAGTTCAGATAGTATACCTGGCCCTCTGCGTCAGAGCTTTCTCCTTCAGAAGAACTGGAGCTTCCGCATCCGGTCGCCAGTCCTGCTGTCATTGCCATGATCAGTAACACGGATAATAATTTTTTCTTTTTCATATGGTCCCTCACCTTTCCGGAAACTTTTGTTTCCTTTACTCTGGGATTATTATAGCAGTGCTGCAAAAACCTCCGTTATCAAATCGCAAACCTGGATTATCAAAAAAAATACTTTGGCGCCGGATCTCTCCGACGCCAAAGTGTTACTGCTCTTCCAGAAATTCCTGGATACTCTCATCTTCTCTTCTGGTAAATTCCTCCGCGCTGATCTTGCCCTGCGCCAGCTGCGGGAGGACCTCGCCCAGTGTCTCCTCCTGGAGGATCGAATTCCATTTTACCTGGTAATTGGGCACCAGCTGGGGCTCATCCTGATAAACCGCGATATAATCCCGCTCCGCCGGGATAAAACTCTCCGGATCCTTCGAAAATAACTCCTCCTTCTTCTCCTGGTTCAGCTGCGTCCGAAGCTTAAGAAATGCCACCGCACCTTCTTTAACCTCCTCGCTGTAGCTGGACACCACCGCCCAGCCAAAGGTTTCCGGCGATGAGATCAGCTTATTTTCCGGAAAGGACGAAAAACGCACCTTATCCTGCCATTCTTCCGGAATCTGATCCATCATCCAATATCCGTTGGGGATCATGGCCGCCTTTCCGGAAAAGAAATTCTCATAGGCCACGTCAAAATCAGAATACAGCGCATCCTGCGTTGTGTAGGCAAATAATTTCTCCAGCGTCCCGGCGATGCGCACGCCGCTTTCATTCTGATAGCTCTCCGGATAAAACTGCTGCATAAATGCCGCCCCTTCTTCTGTGGAAGCCGCTTCTGCCGTAGCAAAGAGCATCGGCGCCCAGGCCGTCCCTTCCGTGTGCAGCGCAAGGGGCGTGATCCCGGAGGCCTGAAGCTTTTCACAACAGTCCCAGAACTCTTCCCAGGTCTCCGGGAAGGACTGGATCCCTGCCTGCGCAAACAGCTCTTCATTCCAGAAAACCCCTGAGCAGGAGAAAGCCGCCGTACTTAAGGGGCCCAGATAGACACTGCCATCCTCTTCCGTACAGGATTCAAGCACCGCTGGTTCGATCATTGCCTGCCACTCCTCGTCTTCCTCAATATAAGAAGAAATCTCTTCAATCCGACCGTCCTGGATCATCATGTAGTAAAAGGCGGGCAGCATGCGAAGGTCTGTGATCACCGCAGGAAGCGTATCCGTTACATTCTGGCGTTTCAGGTTCTGCCGGTATTCCTCTTCCGTCTCCATGATCCACTCCACGTCCGCCTGCCATTTCCCGTCATATTTCTCATTAAACGCTTCCACCACATCTTCTTCATTTTTGATTCCTGTCGAGGAGTCAACGGTAAGGATAATAGGGATTGATACCTCTTCCTTTCCTGTATCCTCTTTTTCTGCCTGTCTGGCGCACCCTGCGCTTAACACAGCTGTCCCCAGGAGCACCGAGACCGCCTGAATACTTTTTCTTTTTCGTCCGTTTTTTCTCATAGATTGTTCTTCCTGCCCCCTCCGGGAATTTTTATCGTGCAGGTGGTGCCGTCCTCTTCTGCTTTGCAGAAAAATGCAGCTCCGTCCCCATATTTCAGCCGCAGCCTGGTCAGGATATTCACCACTCCATATCCATTCTTCTTATCTGCAAAGGTCTGCTGAAGCTCTGTTACCGGCAGTTCATTCATATGGTTGATCTTCTCTGCCATCTCTTCTTCCATCGGAGTCCCATTATTGTAGACGCTCAAATACAGCTCGTCTTCCTCCATATATACACGGATCCGGATCCAGCCGCCTTCGAAAATATCCTGGAAACCATATTTTACTGAATTTTCTACTAAGGGCTGCAGGATCAGCTTCAGCACAAACGTTTCAGAAGCATCCACCTGGCAGTCCACCTCATAGGAGAACAGATCCTTATTTCGGATCTGCTGGATTTCCATATAGCTCTTTACATTTTCCAGCTCATCCTCCACCGTCACGATCTCCTGGCCCTTGGCAAGAGACAGCCGCAGATATTTGGACAGCGCCTGTATCATCCGCATAGTAGTTTCTTCCTTATTGATCCGGGCCAGCATATA
Organism: Merdimonas faecis; assembly: GCF_001754075.1. Taxonomy (GTDB): domain Bacteria; phylum Bacillota; class Clostridia; order Lachnospirales; family Lachnospiraceae; genus Merdimonas; species Merdimonas faecis. The sequence goes on from NZ_MIEH01000007.1 coordinate 218,285, forward strand.
AATGGTATCCAGCGTATTATATAGAAAATGCGGATTGATCTGGCTGATCAGCATGTTCAGCTCTGTCGTACGCAGCTCCCGCTCCTGGGCTTTGATCTCTTCCAGCAGGCGCTGGATATTGCCCAGCATTTCATTATAAGAGTGTCCGATCTCATCCAGCTCTGTATTCGTATGCAGGTCGATCAGTCGGTCAAAATGGCTTCCGTCAAATTCCGTCATCGCCTTGCCAATAACCTGGATCGGTTTTGTAAACCTCCTGGAGAAATAAATACTGAGGACAGCAGCCAGAAGGATGACCAGGATATAGATTGCCGTCAGCACGAGAAATACCGGTCCAAGCCCCTTGCTTAACACACTGTCCGGGACATAGGAAAAGACCACCAGCCCGCTGTTTTTCTCACGGTATGCAGACAGAGCGCCGCCCCTGATCCGCTCTCCTTCCAGGAACATCCCTGCCTCTAAGGTCTCGTCGATCCGGTCTCCGATCTCCTTTTGCCGCTCCTCTCCCAGAGATACTTCTTCCGGCACAGAAGACAGGCAGAGCTGCCCGCTGCCATCCACGATCCCTACCGCAGCCTCGCTGGTCAGCTCCCGTCCCATACCGGTCACCTCTTCCAGAAATGCATTTCCCATTTTGAAAAACAACATTCCCGGCTCATGCACATAATCCATGCTCCTTACATATCTGCCGATGAACAGGGCTTCCTCCCCGGTGCCAAACAGTGTATCCTCCGCCCAGAACCACACGGTCCTGGAATAGGCGTCGCCCAGGTATTTCTCAAAGCCGCTGGCTTCCACATCCTCATAAGACAGACTGGAATAAGACCTGCTGTATACATTTCCCTTATTATCCACATAACAGTAATCCGCAATATTCTCCAGATCCACATACGCAAAGTATTTGCTTAGCGAAATATAGTTTACCTCTTCCAGTCCCTGGTTTTTAAGGCTTTGCTGTACGTCGTCGTACAGAATGCACTCTGCCGTCATCTCGTCGCTTTTCTGATACAGATTATCCAGCGAAAGGCCCATCCGCTCTGTCATAAACTGATATTTGTCAATAACTGACCTGGTCAGGCGGTTCCTGACGCACAGCCCTACCCCCAGATAAGAGAGAAACAGTGCTACCGCCAACAGGATGATCGTATATTTCAGATACTTTTTCTGTATCCCTGATCCGTTCTGTATCCATTGTTTCCATTTCATTGCTATTTATATTCCTTCTTATATTCACTGGGCAGTTTTCCAGTATACTGCTTAAACAAATGCGAAAAATAGGACGGATTGTGGATGCCCACCGCCTCGCAGATGTCCCCGATGCTGCCCCGTCCCATTTCCAGAAGTTCTTTTGCTTTTTCCATCCGCTTTTGCAGGAGATATTGTTTAAAGGTCATCTGGAACGTATTTTTGAATACCCTTCCAAAATAGACCGGATTCAGGTAAACATGGGCCGCAACTGACACAACCGACAATTCCTCGTCCTGAAGGTGCTCGTCAATATAGGCAGCCGCCTCTGCAAGATATCCTTCGAAAAGTCTTGTCTCATCCTGCTGCGAAACCCTCTGGCGCTCCTCGATCACATCGCACAGGATTTTATAGCACACATCCACAGTCCTTGCCGCATTCAGGATCTTCAGGTTGTTATAAAACTGCTGAAATTTCTCTTTGATATCTTCCGTCATTCCGTAGGACGCCTGCAGCATAATCTCTGTCTTCAGCATGACCCTGTGCATATACTGGCGCTGCTGCTCCTCCTGATCCGGGAGACCGTAGATAAACTGGACAAATGCCTCTTTCAGCTCCTTGGCACTGTTTTTACGAACTGCTTTAACAATCTGTTTGTCCCGCGCCTCCTGCCCTTCCGGCGAAGCTTTCTCTTCTATTCCATTCTCCGCCTCCATAAATGTCCCGGTGCCTGATGCTCTTGCCAGCTCAAAGAGCTGCTGTGCTTCCAGATAGCTGCGGCGGATCCCGGCAATCCCCTTATATGGCTTGGATATTACGGATACCACCTGGCTTTTCGTCTCTTTCTTCACCTCTTCCAACAGATTCTTCAGCTCTCCCACAGCCATTTTATTTTTGGTGCGTATGATAAATGCACTGCCAGAATCTCCTCCTTCAGCTCTCCAGTAAAAGAATTTCTGTCCAAATACTTCTTCCATCCGTTTAAATAGAGAAAACCGGGATGCTTCATAGTCCAGCGAGCTGATAATCTTGTATGCCAGGTCAATGTCTGCAAATACGGTAATAAAACGATCCTCGTTCCCAGGCATATCCTCCAGCGTCTGAAACACTTCTTCTACCTTTTCTTCCGGAATCTTTCCCTGCACATATTTCTGAACGACCACCTGCTGGAAGCTGGTCCCGTCTCCTACCAGCAGCTTCTCCCAGCTCTCATATCTGGCTTCGTATTCCATCTGTTCCATACATGTCTGATATGCATTCTGCATGGTTTCCCTTAGCTTTTCATCCTCAATCGGCTTCAGCAGATAAGCAAATGCCCCCAGATCACAGGCCTGCTGTGCATATTCAAAATCTCTGTACGCACTCAGCACGATGAACAGACATTCCAGATCCGTTTTCTGTATTTCTTCCATTACCATGAGACCGGTGATCTGCTTCATCCGTATATCGGTGAGGACCACGTGCGGCTTCACCTCTTTAATCACCTGGATTGCCTGCTCCCCGCTCTGTGCCGTGCCGGCCACCTTAAATCCCATGCCTGCCCAGTCATAGGTGTCCAGAAGCCCCCGGAGCAAAATAGGTTCATCATCTACTATTACAAGCCTTAATAATTCCATAAAAGTCCCTTCCGTGCATACATTAAGTCTATATTATCATATTTCAACTTTATTTTAATCCGGCATGGAAAAATTCTTTAGCAAAAATCATACCTGCTCTGCAAAAAATTAAACCTCTGTGAAATCCCTTCTTCCTATATTTCAGACAAAAATTGTATGAAATTTCCCGGCAAAAACCCGGCACTATTCTAAGCGCCGGGTTCTCTTATTTCCCATATGTCCTCCGGGAATTACAGCTCTATAATTTTTGCTTTATGATATATTTTAGGCAGAAATTTATTCAAAAGATCTGCTGTTTTCATTTTCAAATGGTCTGTATTGATTCCGGGATTACAGCCGAACCATTCAGCCTCTGCCACTTCTTTGTCCACGATCAGCTGCACATATTCATCCTCGTCGTTTACAAGTCCCATAACCGACGCCGATCCGGGCTTTGTTCCCAGATGTTTTTCCATCAGTTCTCCGGACGCAAAGGAAAGTCGTCCAACCCCCAGCTTTTTCCCAAGCGCTGCCGTATCCAGCTGTTTTTTAGCCGGCATTACCACCAGGAAGAAGCTGGTTTTCTTCTGATTACAGAGAAAAATACTTTTCCGTACTTCAGTTCCTAATGCCTGATCGATTTCCAGACATTCCTCCATCGTTTCCACCACATCATTTTCCACACGCTCATAAGGAAGTTTCAATTGATCAAGCAGCTGAAAGACTTTATCTTTTGTAGCATTTGTTCCCTTCTCGGGAGCAGTGGTGTAAATTTCGCTAATATACGGCATACAAATCCCTCCTATGTGTACTAATGTATAAAACTATCTTTTATTGTACCAGTAGACTGAACAATTTTCTAGAAAAAATAAAAAGCAGTATCTTTTTTGATACTGCTTTTGCATTTATATATATTTTAAATACTCCTGCTATCTTATGTACCTTCAAAACTGCAT
>NZ_MIEH01000008.1 GCF_001754075.1 Merdimonas faecis
GTCATTCCGAAGAAATCCAACTTAAGCGCTTCGCTCGACTTGCATGTGTTAGGCACGCCGCCAGCGTTCATCCTGAGCCAGGATCAAACTCTCGTTAAAAAGTTTTCTCTCGGTCCAGGAAAAACTACTCGCTTTTCCTATCCCGTTACTTACTGTTTTTGGGTCGGCATCTTCCGATGCCTTTCTCTGAATTATTCTTCTCAAAAGAATCTTCAGGGTCGTTGTCTATTATTTAGTTATCAAAGTTCTTGGTGTTTTGCTGTCTCTCAACGAGTCAGCTTAAACATAATACCATCAATTACCATGAGTGTCAAGACTATTTTTTATCTTTTTTCACTTTTTTCAACATGATTTTTCCGGTACTACAAATTGTTTTGTCTTTGAGTTTTTCATACAAGATATAGTCTCTATCTCTTCCATAAAAAACTGTCTGAAACCATTTGTTCCAGACAGCCATCAAAGACTTAACGGAGAAAGAGGGATTTGAACCCTCGCGCCGGTTGCCCGACCTACACCCTTAGCAGGGGCGCCTCTTCAGCCTCTTGAGTATTTCTCCAGCAAAAGTTATTATACTAGAGGAATTTTGTATTGTCAATCTTTTTTTGCTTCTACTTTATGTTTTCATTAATAACCTTTTGAATCCTACATTTAACCTCGGCTGCAATTTCCGTTGTTTTCATAGTTTGGTACTCTTCATAATAAATAGGTTCCAGGAAATGAACCTGCACGGTAACCGGATTAATCGTGTTTGTATCAAATGGTTTAAAGGAATCAATCAAAGCTACGGGAACGATCGGACATTTTGCTTTTGTTGCAGATTTAAAGCTTCCTCCCTTAAATTCACCGACCTTATTGCCATTTTTTGATCTGGTTCCTTCTGCAAATATTAAGTAGTTTCTTCCTCTTTTTACTTCCTCAGTTACATGCACGATTACCTGCATTGCCTGCCTGACATCTTCCCGGTCAAGCATATAAGCCTTCATACATGCAAACACCTGCTTCAGAAACTGTATGTTGGCAATCTCCTTTTTCGCAACCACAGAAAACGGCCTGGGACACGCTTCAATAATTGCCAGAACATCATAAAGACCCTGGTGATTTGGGAAAAACATAAACCCGTTATCTTTAGGAAGATTCTCCGCGCCATGCACGTCGATTTTAACATTACCACCTTTGTTTGCGTGCAAAGTAATAAAACGCAGCATTTTGTATTGCTCTTCTTCGGTATATTTCTCAGTATGCTTTGCGTGATAACATAATTTTATCCACATCCAGGGGACTAAAACTATATTTTTTATCACCATTAATAGTATTCTTTTCATTTCTTCTCCTTTATCATTTCATTGGGGACGGGGGATTTTCGGAAATCCCCCGTCCCCAATGATCATTCTACCATACTTATCCACATTTAATCCACAATGATTTTCCACTTTCTGAGTAATATTATAAAAATTTATATGGTCTTGAATTGAATTATCCACATTATTGATATAAAATGTTAATAAAATGACGAGAAATATTCAATGGGGACGGGGGATTTCTGAAAATCCCCCGTCCCCAAAAGGAGGCTATCATGACTACTAATATTAATATGGAACAACTTCAAAATGATGCGGTGGAAATTTTCCATCAGGGATTTGCCTGTTCGGAGTCGGTGATCTATGCGATCAAGAAAAATTTTGAGCTGGACATGTCTGATGATGCGATCGCCATGAGCTCTGGTTTCCCGTGGGGGCTTGGCGGCGGCGGATGTATCTGCGGCGCACTGGCTGGTGCGACAATGTGCATCGGATATTTCTTTGGCCGCAAAACACCCGGTGATCCGAAGATCAACCGCTGCTTTGCCATGACGAATGAGCTGCATGACTATTTTAAAGAAACCTGCGGAGGCACCTGCTGCCGTGTCCTGACCAGAGGCATGGAGAAAAATTCTCCGGAGCGCAAGGCTCAATGTACAAAATTTGTTTCTCTAACCGTAAAGAAAACGGCTGAGATCATTCTTCGTGAGCTTGAAAAAGATGAAGAAAAATAGTTTTTTTCATAAAAGAGCTATCATATTGATCCTGCTTGTTGTCCTTCTTGTGATGTCGGCTTTCCTATTTTATCTTTTGATCAAAAAGGATCAATTTGCACCTGGTAAGGATTCTTCTACGGAAGATACTAATACCGGAGACGATTCGGGTGATCAGAAAAGAAGTACTGAGGTTTCAGGAGGAGAAGAGCTTGAAAAAAAGATCCAGGCACAGATTTCTGAAATGTCTCTTGAAGAGAAAATATATCAGCTTTTCTTCGTAACACCGGAAAGTCTGACAGGAGTAGATATGGTCACACAGGCCGGTGATGCAACAAAAACTGCTCTGGAGCAGTATCCAGTGGGCGGGATCATTTATTTTTCACAGAATATAGAGAATGAAGAGCAGATAACCACCATGACCAGCAATTCTCAATCCTATAGCAAGATTCCTTTGTTTATCGGAGTAGATGAAGAGGGTGGCTCACTGGTGGCACGAATCGCAAATAATCCGAATTTTCAAGTGTCAACTTTTCCGGATATGAAGGAGATCGGCGCTTCCGGCGATCCATCCAAAGCTTATGAGGTGGGATCATCTATCGGTTCTTATCTGAAAAAATATGGATTTAACATGGATTTCGCTCCCGATGCGGATGTTCTCATAAATCCGGAAAATACCGCTATTGGCAGCCGTTCCTTTGGCAGTGACCCACAACTTGTCTCCCAAATGGTGGCGGAAGAAGTCAGAGGGCTGGAGGAACAGAATGTCACTGCAGTCTTAAAGCATTTTCCGGGGCATGGAAGCACTGCGGAAGACAGCCACAACGGTGCGGCAGTCGTAAACCGCAGTCTGGATGAGCTTCGCAGCGCCGAATTTCTTCCATTTGAGGCGGGGATCCAGGCAGGTGCGGATGTGATTATGGTGGGACACCTTCAGGTTCCGCAGGTTATCCCCGACGACACTCCGGCTTCCTTATCTTCCGTCATGATTACGGATATTCTGCGGAATGAACTGGGATTTGACGGGCTTGTAATCACAGATTCACTCTCCATGGGTGCGGTGACAGAATATTATACGTCTGCAGAAGCAGCGGTGATGTGTATCCAAGCTGGTGGCGACATGCTTTTAATACCAGAGGATTTCCACCAAGCTTACCAGGGTGTACTGGATGCAGTCAATAATCAGACTCTTTCCGAAGAGAGAATCAACGAATCACTGACCAGGATCCTTCGGGTAAAATATAAAAATCTTTCTTAATGAGGAAGCCTGTCTGAAATCGAATTCAGACAGGCTTCCCTTTTTCATATTTCTTTATTCTTCTGTTTCTTCAGTTGCCGGCTCTTCGCCTGCTGTTTCTTCTTCCTCTTCATCGCCTTTTCTGACTTTTGCGATGCTGGCGACTTTATCACCCTCCGGAAGATTAATCAGCTTCACCCCGGATGTGATCCTGCCAAGAAGCGAAATGCCTTCACATTTCATACGGATGATAATTCCTTCCGTATTAATAATCATTATCTCATCATCTTCGTTTATTGCCTTAACGCCAACTACATTTCCAGTCTTTTCCATGATTTTATAGCATTTCACGCCTTTGCCGCCTCTGTTCTGAGCCGTAAATTCACTGATTGAGGTTCGTTTTCCCATTCCCTTTTCAGAAACGATCAACAGGTCGCTTCCCTGAACGGTAAGCTGCATACCGATAACCTCATCACGGTCTGCCAGATTGATTCCACGGACACCCATGGATGTTCTTCCGGTCGCGCGTACGTCTTCTTCACTGAACCGGATACACTGGCCGTACTTGGTAGCCAGGATGATCTCCTGCTTTCCGTCTGTAAACTTCACTTCGATCAGCTCATCATCTTCCCTCAGGGTGATGGCTGCCAAACCTGTCTTACGCACATTTGCATAATCCTTCAGAGGTGTTTTCTTGATCAGTCCCCTCTTTGTAGCCATGACAAGATAGGAATCATCGTCATATTTTTCAATCGGGATGACAGCGCTGATCTTCTCTCCCGGCATCAGCTGCAGGAGATTGATGATGGCTGTTCCTCTGGAGGTACGGCTGGACTCTGGAATCTCATAGCCCTTCAGCCGGTATACACGCCCGGTGCTGGTAAAGAACATAATAAAGTGATGTGTATTGGACATAAACAACTCTTCCACATAATCCTCGTCCAGCGTCTGCATGCCTTTGATTCCCTTTCCGCCTCTGTTCTGGGCCTTAAAGGTATCGTTAGACATCCGCTTGATGTACCCAAGCTTCGTCATAGTGATCACAACATCCTCTTTCGGGATCAGGTCTTCCATGGATATATCAAATTCATCAAATCCGATAGAAGTTCTTCTTTCATCTCCATATTTATCCCGGATAGCAATAATCTCTTCCTTGATCACGCCAAGCAGAAGCTTCCGGTCTGCCAGGATCGCCTTCAAACGGCTGATCTGCTCCATCAGCTCTTTGTATTCTGCTTCCAGCTTTTCTCTTTCCAGACCGGTCAGAGCGCGCAGACGCATATCTACAATAGCCTGTGCCTGAACGTCTGTCAGTTCGAACCGCTCCATCAATTCAGACTTTGCAATCTGCACTGTTCTGGATCCACGGATAATACTGATCACTTCATCGATATGATCCAAAGCAACCAGCAGACCTTCCAGAATATGAGCTCTCTCTTCTGCTTTATTCAGCTCGTATTTTGTCCGACGCGTGATAACTTCTTCCTGATGCTTCAGATAATGATTCAGCATTTCCAAGATATTCATAACCTTGGGCTGATTATTGACAAGAGCCAGCATGATGACTCCGAAGGTATCCTGGAGCTGCGTATGTTTGTATAACTGGTTCAAAAGGACATTTGCATTCACATCCTTGCGAAGCTCAATGACCACTCTCATGCCTTCCCGGCTGGACTGATCGCTTAAGTCTGTGATGCCGTCGATCTTTTTATCTCTTACCATCTCAGCGATCTTCTCAATGAGACGCGCTTTGTTGACCATATAAGGAAGCTCCGTCACAATGATGCGGCTCTTTCCATTCGGCATGGTTTCAATATCTGTCACCGCGCGCACCCGGATCTTGCCCCGGCCGGTGCGATAAGCCTCTTCAATTCCTCTTGTCCCGAGGATCATGCCTCCTGTCGGAAAATCAGGCCCTTTGATAATGCCTAAAATTTCCTCTATAGTGGTCTCTTCTTTATCCTCCAGCTGGTTATCAATAATTTTGACTACCGCGTTGATTACTTCCGTCAGATTGTGAGGCGGAATATTGGTGGCCATACCAACAGCGATACCAGAAGTACCGTTTACCAGAAGATTTGGAAATCTTGCCGGCAGTACGGACGGCTCTTTCTCTGTCTCATCAAAGTTCGGTACAAAATCTACCGTATCTTTATTGATGTCCGCAATCATCTCCATGGATATCTTGCTAAGCCTTGCCTCTGTATAACGCATGGCCGCAGCTCCGTCTCCATCCACAGAACCAAAGTTTCCATGGCCGTCCACCAACGGATATCTGGTAGACCAGTCCTGAGCCAGGTTAACCAAAGCTCCGTAGATAGAACTGTCACCGTGGGGGTGGTATTTACCCATGGTATCACCGACGATACGCGCACATTTTCTGTGGGGCTTATCCGGTCCGTTATTCAGCTCGATCATAGAGTGGAGAATCCTTCGCTGTACCGGCTTCAGACCGTCTCTGACGTCCGGCAGAGCACGAGACGCGATGACACTCATGGCATAATCGATATAGGAGGTTTCCATCGTCTTTTTCAGGTCCACTTCGTGGACTTTATCAAAAATATTATCTTCCATCATCTATCCTCCTACACATCCAAGTTCTTAACGTATTTTGCATTTTCTTCAATAAACTCACGTCTGGGCTCTACCTTGTCCCCCATCAGTGTGGTAAAGGTAAGATCCAGCTCTGAGGTCGTCTCTTCATCCATAGTGACACGCAGAAGAATACGGTGTTCCGGATCCATGGTCGTCTCCCACAGCTGTTCTGCATCCATCTCTCCAAGACCTTTATATCTCTGGATCTTATTATTGTTATCTCTTCCGACCTCTCTTAGGATCGAATCCAGCTCTTCATCGCTGTATGCATACCAGACCTTCCTGTTTTTCTCCAGCTTATAGAGCGGCGGCTGCGCCAGGTATACATATCCCTCCTTGATAAGATCCGGCATAAAACGGTACAGGAAGGTTAAAAGCAAGGTACTGATGTGTGCGCCGTCCACATCCGCGTCGGTCATGATGATGATTTTATGATAACGGAGTTTGGATATATCAAAATCATCATGGATCCCTGTTCCAAATGCTGTGATCATTGCTTTGATCTCTGCATTTCCATAAATTTTATCAAGTCTTGCCTTTTCTACGTTTAATATCTTTCCGCGAAGAGGCAGGATTGCCTGGGTAGCACGGTCTCTGGCCGTTTTTGCAGATCCTCCCGCAGAATCTCCTTCTACGATGTAGATCTCGCAGTTTTCCGGATTCTTATCAGAACAGTCCGCCAGCTTCCCTGGAAGAGACATGCCATCCAGAGCTGATTTTCTTCTGGTCAGATCCCTTGCTTTTCTTGCGGCTTCTCTGGCTCTTTGCGCCATTACAGATTTTTCAATGGTAAGCTTTGCCACTGCCGGATTCTGCTCCAGATATATCTCCAGCTGCTTGCTTACTACACTGTCCACAGCTCCTCTGGCTTCGCTGTTGCCTAACTTCTGCTTGGTCTGTCCCTCAAACTGAGGATCCTCGATCTTGACACTGATGATCGCAGTCAGACCTTCTCTGATATCCTCGCCGCTTAAGTTCGGCTCGCTGTCTCTTAAGAGCTTATTCTTTCTGGCATAATCATTGAATGTTTTTGTCAGCGCATTCCGGAAGCCCACCACATGGGTTCCGCCTTCCGGAGTCGTAATGTTATTAACAAATCCATAGGTATTATCACTGTAAGAATCATTGTGCTGCATGGCAACCTCTACGGCTACTCCGTTGACCAGTCCCTCACAATAAATGATATCTTCGTACAGTGCAGTCTTGCTGCGGTTTAAGTAAGAAACAAATTCTCTGATACCGCCCTCGTAATGGAATGTTTTTTCAATGATTCCATCCTCCGGTCTCTCATCTCTTAATACAATCTTAAGTCCTGCAGTCAGAAAGGCCATTTCGCGGAATCTCTGTTTTAATACGTCAAAATCAAAAACGGTTTCTTCAAAAATTGTGTCATCCGGAAGGAAGGTAACCTTTGTCCCGGTCTTTTCCGCTTCACAATCCCCAACGATTTCCAGTTTATGGATGACTTTTCCACGTTCATATCTCTGTTTATACACTTTTCCTTCGTGGAAGATCTCAACCTCCAGCCAGTTTGAAAGGGCGTTTACAACAGAAGCGCCCACGCCATGGAGGCCTCCGGATACCTTGTATCCTCCTCCGCCGAATTTTCCGCCGGCATGAAGTACCGTAAATACAACTTCCACTGCCGGGAGGCCTGCCTTATGGTTGATCCCAACGGGGATTCCCCGCCCGTTATCCACCACTGTTACGGAATTATCCGGATGGACTGTCACTTCGATACTGTCGCAGAATCCTGCCAGCGCTTCATCCACCGAATTATCCACAATCTCATAGACCAGATGGTGCAGTCCCCTTGCCGAAGTGCTTCCGATATACATACCAGGACGTTTCCGGACTGCCTCCAGACCTTCCAGAATCTGAATCTCGTCCGCCCCATATTCGTGCTGTACCTTTTCTGTACTCATGCTTATCCTCCTAGTTTTCATTTACTACCTGTCCGTTATGAACATGGAATACTTTGTTTATAGAAAATCGATGATTTACAAATTCCTCCACACCTGTACAGGTGATCAGGGTCTGTATATCATGAATACTATCTAATAAATAGTTTTGCCTGTGTTTATCCAGTTCAGACAATACGTCGTCAAGTAATAACACAGGTGTATCATGGATCATCCGCTTGACAAGCTCGATCTCAGATAATTTCAGAGAAAGAGCCGCAGTCCTTTGCTGTCCCTGGGAACCGAATTTGCGGATATCCAGATTGCCGCTTAGAAAACAGATATCATCTCTGTGGGGTCCCACCGACGTACTTTTCAGCTTGATATCCTTTTCCCTGTTTCTCCTGACTGCATCTTCCAATGGCATATCGCCGCTGCTTGGCTCATAGATGACCCGGATTTCTTCCCGCCCTCCAGTCAATTTCTGATGGATAGAAGAAATAATTTCGTTTATCTCTTCCACAAATCTTTTTCTGCGCTCTATGATCCTGCTCCCGTACTGACTAAGCTGCAGATCCCAGATATCCAGAGTATCTGCCGATTCCCTGTTTCCTGAAAATCCGATTTCCTTCAGTAGATGGTTTCTCTGGTTCACCGTGCGGTTATAATTTGCCAAATCGCTCAAATATACCTTGTCAAGCTGTGATAATTCCAGATCAATAAATCTGCGCCTTTCTCCCGGACCGTTTTTGATGATATTCAGATCCTCGGGCGAAAAGAATACAAGATTAACAATACCGAATAGCTCTCCGGCTTTCCGGATCGGGATCTTGTTGATCGCAATCCCCTTGGGACTATTCTTTTTCAGATGCATATCAATCTGATATTCGATCTCGTTTTTTTCCACAATGGTCTCTATATGGGATTCGGTCTGTCCGAATTGGATCATATCTTTATCCCTGGTTCCCCGATGGGATTTTGATGTTCCAGACAGATAAACTGCTTCCAGGATATTTGTTTTCCCCTGCGCATTATCCCCGTAGAAGATATTTGCCGCAGGGTCAAACTGTAGTTTCAGAAATTCATAATTTCGAAAATTTTTGATCTTTAAAGATTTAATCTTCAATTTTAATTTCTTCCCCGTTAAAAGTTACCAAATCGCCGGCATACAGCTTTTTGCCACGTCTGGATTCAACCTCTCCATTGACCAGAACCTTTCCTTCCTGGATCACTTCTTTTGCCTCGGCTCCTGATTCCACCAGTCCGGCGGCTTTTAAAGCCTGACCAAGCTTGATAAATTCATCTTTTAAAGTTATTTTCATTCCCCAATTACTCCTTTAGACAGCTGCATTAAAGTTTACAGGAAGAATCAGATAAATATAGCTTTCCTCCTCATCCTTGATAAAGCAGGGCGCCTTTGCATTCATCAGATACAGGGTAACCTCTTCATCGTCAATAACCCTTAATGCATCGATCAAAAACTTGGGATTAAAGCCGATCAAGAGATCCTTTCCTTCTTTTGCGATTTCAATTTCATCGTTCATGGAGCCGATCTGAGATTTCATCCTAAGCTCCATCAGCTCATCGCCGATCTGAATGATAATCGGCTTTTTATCTCCTTCTTTGATCAGAAGAGTTGCACGGTCAATACAATTCAGAAGCTCTTTTTTATTGATCTTTACCTTCGTCTCATAATCACTTGACAGCATCTGGTCGATCTTAAAATAGTCTCCCTCGATCAGTCTGGATACTACGACCGTGTTGTCAAATTCAAATACGATGTGGTTGCTGGTATAAGAAATGCTGACCATACTCTCAGCCTCTCCGGAAAGAATCTTACTGATCTCTATCAGCGTTTTTCCCGGAACGATCAGCTTTTTATCTGCAGCTTCTTCTTTCAGTTCAATCCTTCGGATGGAAATACGGTGTCCATCCAGAGAAACAACTCTTAAAACATTATTCCTGATTTCAAATAATTCTCCGCCCATCATCTTATTGCTCTCAGAATCTGAAATTGAGAAGATGGTCTGGCGGATTACTTCTTTCAGCGTAAACTGAGAGATCTCAATAGAATTTTCCTTCTCGATGACCGGAAGGTATGAAAATTCTTCTCCCGGTTTTCCGGAAATGTCAAATTTTGCCTTTTCACAGGTAATCACTGTCTGCAGGCGGTCGTCTGTTTCAATCGTGATATCACTGTCCGGGAGCTTGCGTACAATTTCAGAAAAGATCCTTGCATCAATAGCGATCATTCCTCTGTCCACGATCTCTCCCTCTATCTCTGTCTGTATCCCCAGTTCCATATCGTTTGCAGTCAACCTTATAATATCCATTGTTGCATCGATCAGGATACATTCCAGGATAGGCATGGTTGTTTTTGAAGGAACTGCCTTGGATACAATGCTGACACCTTTTACCAGATTTGATTTATTACAGATGATTTTCATAATGTGTATAACTCCTTTCGCATGGCGCGTATAGATTTATATATGATTTTATTCCGTATTACTCGTATTAGGGGCTGTGGATAAGTGGAAAACTATGTCCAGCCCTCTGTTTTCAAGTGTTTGCCGTTTTGAAATCTCTGTGGATTTCTCTGGGAATTTTTGTGGATGATGTTGGGAAAACTTTTTCCGGATATGTGGATAAAAATATTTTCCAAAGTTATCCAGCGTTTTCCCCGGCTTATCCACATAGTTATTCACATTAGGCGGGATTAATTTTCTTCCTTATTATATTAATGGTATTGCTTAAGGTCTCGTCTTCTTTTTCTTCCGCGGCAATCTTTTCAATGCCGTATTTGATCGTAGAATGATCCTTTCCTCCAAGAACAACACCAATAGCCTTCAGGGAGGATTCGGTCATGGTACGGATCAGATACATGGAGATCTGCCGTGGATTTGCAATATCCGCGTTTCGTTTGTTACTCTTTAAGTCAGCCACTGTAATTCCAAAGTGGTCTGCCACAATATCCAGAATAAGCTCCGGGGTTACTTCCCTCTTATTTTCAGAAGAGATAATATCTTTTAATGCTTCTGCAGCAAGAGGAATGTCGATCTCGCCTTCATGGTTCAGCTTGTAAAGCGCTATCAGTTTATTTAAGGAACCTTCCAGCTCTCTGATATTTGTTTTTACATTTTCTGCAATGTACTTCAGTACATCTTTCGGTATATTGTATTTTTCCAGCTGATCCAGTTCGATCTTTTTCTGAAGGATCGCCATACGGGTCTCATAATTTGGTGCAGAGATATCTGCAATCAGTCCCCACTCAAACCGGGTACGGAGCCTTGCCTCCAAAGTCTCGATATCCTTTGGCGGCTTATCACTGGAAATGATGATCTGTTTTCCGGACGTATGTAAGTGGTTAAAGGTATGGAAGAATTCTTCCTGTGTACTTTCTTTTCCAATGATAAACTGGATATCATCGATGAGAAGTACATCATTATTCCTGTATTTGTCCCTGAATTTGGAGATAGCGGATTCATTTCCGGATGTTTTCCCCATCTTCAGAGCTTCGATCAGTTCATTGGTAAATGTCTCGCTGGTTACATAAAGTACCTTTTTCTTTGGATTCTTGTCCAGGATGAAGTGTGCAATGGAATGCATCAGATGGGTCTTTCCAAGACCGACGCCTCCATATAAGAACAGCGGATTATATACTTCTCCAGGAGATTCTGCTACTGCCAGTGAAGCGGCATGTGCAAAATTATTATTTCCGCCGACGACAAAGGTATCAAAAGTATACTTTGGATTCAGTCCTGCTTTTTCGGCGGCAGATTTGGTTCTTTTCTTTGTCATGGATTCAGAAGGTTTGCTCTGGAGCTCTTCCAGAACATTATCATCTTCCGATATAAAACGGATTTCATATTCTTCGCCTGTGATATCTGCGATACATACTTTTAAAGGAAGAAGATATTTCTTTTCAATATATTCCACACTGGAATTCGTATTCACTAAAATGATCACGGTATCATCGATCACATCATAGACCTTTAAGGGACGGATCCAGGTCGTGAAAGATACATTGGATAAATCGTGCTCTACCTTAAGATGTTCAATGATTTCTTCCCATTTTTCCTGTACAATATTCATGGTAAATAACTCCTAATCTTTACAATATCATAGGTTCAAACATAAAAACCCACTCTTAATTATTCTACATCAAAATACAGATTTAGGCAATGTTTAATCCATGTGGATAACTTTATACACAGAAGAAAAACCAGTTTCAAAGGGAAAATCTATGTAAAATTTTTAATATCCACATGTTATCCACGCGTTTTCCCGGTGTTATCCACATTTTGTGGATAAATAATATTTAGAAAAATCGGCGAAGACCTTGACTTTATAGGCCTTTTTGCATATAATCAAAAATGTGTCTTTATGAAATATAGGGAAAATCCCTTGCAAAATATAAGGAGGTGGATATCTATGAAAATGACATTCCAGCCAAAAAAAAGACAGAGATCTAAGGTTCATGGATTCAGAGCAAGAATGAAGACCGCAGGTGGAAGAAAAGTTCTTGCAGCAAGAAGAGCAAAAGGAAGAAAGAAATTATCAGCGTAGGCCGCATATATGTGGCCTTTTCTTCTCTAAAAATTGGGAGAAATATGAGTAATGAAGTATTCTGAATCCTTGAAGAAGAACAAAGATTTTCAGAAGGTCTACAGTGAAAAAAAGTCGTATGCAAATAAGTATCTTGTTATGTATACGATGAAGAATAACACAGATCAAAACCGATTGGGAATATCAGTAAGTAAAAAAGTTGGAAACAGTATTGTTCGTCACAGATTAACAAGATTGATCAGAGAAAGTTATCGATTACAAGAAGAGAGATTTCAGTGCGGTTATGATATTGTTGTCATAGCAAGAGTCAGTGCGAAAGGAAAAGATTATCATGAGATTGAGAAAGCACTGCTGCACCTGGCTCATCTTCATAAAATCATAGATCAGGGGTAATAAGAAATGAAAAAACTCATGTTGAAATGTATTCGTTTCTATCAGAAGTATTTGTCTTGTATGAAAGGGTATTCTACCTGTATCTACTATCCGACCTGTTCCCAGTATGCGATCGAAGCGATCGAAAAATATGGAGCCATAAAAGGAGGGGCCCTTGCGGCCTGGAGAATCCTCAGGTGCAATCCATTTGCAAAAGGCGGATACGACCCCGTCCCTTAAGAAGTGTGACAATAATATACGGAGGAAATTAAAAAATGATGTTTAGTTTGCTGACTGCGGCAAACTGGCCGATCATAGGTCAGCTTTGCTGGCTCTTAGGTAAAGTTATGAACTTTATCTATGAGATTTTGGATAAAATCCTGCCAAGCGATAATGGACTTGTAGGATTATCAATCATTATATATACAATCCTTGTATATACAC
Organism: Merdimonas faecis; assembly: GCF_001754075.1. Taxonomy (GTDB): domain Bacteria; phylum Bacillota; class Clostridia; order Lachnospirales; family Lachnospiraceae; genus Merdimonas; species Merdimonas faecis. Next base: position 13,127 of record NZ_MIEH01000008.1, read on the forward strand.
TGATGATGCCTCTTACAATTAAGCAGCAAAGATCATCCAAGATGATGGCTGTTATCAATCCGGAAGTCCAGGCAATCCAGAAGAAGTACAAAAACAAAAGAGACCAGGCAAGTCAGATGAAAATGCAGGAAGAGGTGCAGCAGGTCTATGACAAGTATGGAACATCCATGATGGGCGGATGTCTTCAGATGCTGATCCAGATGCCGCTTCTGTTTGCTCTGTATCCGGTCGTTTATGATATTGAAAATTATATTCCGGCAATCAAGGATGCGCCGGCTGAGGTAAACAGATTCCTGACCATCCCGGATCTGACGATCTCACCGACGCAGATGATCTCAAACAGCGGATCCTTTGGTCTGCCGGCGGCAGTGATCATTGTAACTGCAATACTGATCCCGGTTCTTTCCGGTGCGGTGCAGTATATCAGTATCCGTCTTTCACAGGCTATCTCAGGACAGCAGGTGGACAAGGATAATCCAATGGCAAGCACTATGAAGACGATGAATGTGACGATGCCATTATTCTCAGTGTTCATCGCATTTTCTTTCTCAGCAGGTATCGGTCTTTACTGGATCGTCAGTGCGGTGGTAAGATGTGTTCAGCAGATCTTTATCAATAAGAGCCTGAAGAAGATGTCAGTAGAAGATCTGATCGAGAAAAATAAAGAAAAAGCGGAAAAGAAAAAACAAAAGCGCGGAGAACGTGCAGAACGTATCAACGCAATGGCTCAGACTAATACAAAGAGTATTAAAGAGTCTGCAAAGAAGAATGTGTCTGCGGAAAGTGAAAAGGAAAAAGAAAAGAAACTGGAGCAGGCAAGGAAAAACGCAAGCAATGCAAAATCAGGAAGTCTGGCGGCAAAGGCAAACATGGTGAAAAAATTTAATGAAAATAATTAGGGGGCGGTTTTCGTGGACTATATTACCGTATCAGCAAAAACATTAGACGACGCGATCACAGAAGCGCTGATCCAGCTTGGCGTGACCAGTGACCAGCTGGATTATGAGGTGATTGAAAAAGGAAGCCCGGGATTCTTAGGTATCGGGATGAAGCAGGCCGTGATCAAGGCCCGCAGAAAGCATGAAGAGCCGGAAGTGTCCGAGCTTGACGAGCTCTTAAAGGAAGAAGTAAAAGAAGAGACAGCAAAGGAAACGGAAAAAGAAGAAAAAGAGCCTCAAAAGACAGCAGACAAGCCCGTCAGAGAAAAGAAGCATAAGAATAAAAAGAAACATGAGCCAAAGCACGAGCCTGAAAAAGCTGCAGAGGAAAAGGCTGAAGAGGTAAGAAAAGAGATTGAACTGGCAAAAGTAGAGGATCAGACGATCGAAGCATGTGAAAAGTTTATTTCAGATGTAATGAAAGCCATGAATATGGAAAATGTAAAGGTTACATCCTCTATAGATGAAGAGGGAGCTCTTTCCATCAATATGGAAGGTCCGAATATGGGAATCCTGATCGGCAAGAGAGGACAGACTCTGGATTCTCTTCAGTACCTTACAAACAGGGTGGCTAATAAGACCCAGGACGGCTATGTTCGTGTGAAGCTGGATACCGAGGATTACAGAAGAAGAAGGAAAGAAACTCTGGAGAACCTGGCAAGAAACATTGCAGGTAAGGTAAAGAGGACAAGAAGGACTGTAGTGCTGGAGCCGATGAATCCATATGAAAGAAGAATTATCCACTCTGCTCTTCAGTCAGATCCTGCCGTATCTACACATAGTGAGGGAGAAGAACCTTACAGAAGAGTGGTTGTAACTCTGGTACGTAAATAATTCAAATTGAAAAAGAAGCTGTTGTAAGATATAATTTTTACAGCAGCTTTTTTATTCTGTAGGAGAGAAGAATGAATATGAATGAAAGAACCACCATAGCTGCTATTTCTACAGCTATGAGTAATTCCGGCATTGGAATCGTCCGTATGAGCGGAGATCAGGCATTCCAGATTGCAGATATTGTCTACAGGGGCAGACATGGAAAAAAGTTAATGGAACAGAAATCACATACTATCCATTATGGATATATTGTGGATGGAGAAGAGACCATTGATGAGGTCCTGGTCATGCTTATGAGAGGACCGCACAGCTATACGGGAGAGGATACGGTAGAGATTAACTGTCATGGAGGAGTCTTTGTAGTAAAAAGGATTCTGGAACTTTTGATTAGGTCAGGAGCAAGGCCTGCAGAGCCTGGAGAATTTACCAAGAAGGCATTTCTAAACGGAAGGCTGGATCTTTCCCAGGCAGAAGCTGTAGGAGATCTGATCGCTTCGCAGAATGAGTATGCACTCCAAAGCTCTGTCAATCAGTTGAAAGGAAATATAAGAGATAAAATAAGTGATTTAAGAAATAAAATTATTTACCACACTGCATTTATTGAAAGTGCCCTGGATGATCCTGAGCATATCAGTGTAGATGGTTATGGAGAGGAATTAGAATCTTCGGCAACTGAGATGATGGAAGAAATCAAGAAACTGATTGATTCGGCCGATGACGGAAGGATTCTGAAAGAAGGCATTAATACTGTGATCCTGGGAAAACCAAATGTAGGGAAATCTTCTCTTCTGAATGTACTCCTGGGTGAAGACCGGGCTATCGTTACCGATATTGCCGGCACTACCAGAGATGTATTGGAGGAACACATTACCCTTCAGGGAATTTCCCTGAATATCATGGATACGGCAGGAATCCGGGACACCAGTGATATAGTGGAAAAGATTGGAGTGGACCGGGCCAGAGATTTTGCAAGGGATGCGGATCTTTTGATCCATGTCATTGATGCTTCTTCTCCTTTGGATGATAATGATTTTGAAATTTTTCAGATGCTCCATGGAAAACAGTCTGTGATCCTGCTAAATAAAACGGATCTGAAGATGAAGGTATTAAAAAAGGATGTTGAAGAGGCATATTTTGCAAGTAATCCTGCAAAATGTGAGAGCGATAATACTACGGAACAAAATGTATCCCATAAAGTAAACCAGGATAAAATCCCTGAAATCATAGAAATTTCTGCAAAGAACAGGGATGGTATCGATCGTCTGGAGACTGTTTTAAAGGATATGTTTTTTGAAGGAAATCTTTCATTTAATAATGAAATCTACATTACGAATGTCCGTCAGAAGACGGCGCTCAAAGAAGCATACGATTCGCTTCGAAAGGTTGTGGAGAGTATCAGAAACGGCATGCCGGAGGATTTTTATTCCATCGATCTGATGGATGCCTACGAGGCACTGGGATCTATTACAGGAGAAACGATAGGAGAAGATTTGGTCAATGAAATATTCAGCAAATTCTGTATGGGAAAATAGTGATTCATATGACGTGGCTGTGATCGGTGCAGGCCATGCGGGATGCGAAGCTGCTCTTGCAGCGGCAAGGCTTGGACTGCGCACGATTATATTTACCGTAAGTATGGACAGTGTGGCGCTTATGCCCTGCAATCCTAATATCGGAGGAAGTTCCAAGGGACATCTGGTGCGGGAGATAGACGCTCTTGGTGGAGAGATGGGAAAGGTGATCGATCAGGCTTTTATCCAGTCCAAAATGCTGAACAAGTCAAAAGGTCCTGCAGTGCATTCTCTGCGGGCACAGGCAGATAAGGATAAGTACAGCCGTATTATGAGAGAGACTCTGGAAAATCAGGAAAATCTCGATATCAAACAGACAGAAATCGTAAATATCCTTACAGAAGACGGAAGGGTGACTGGCGTGGAGAATTTTTCCGGAATGATTTTTCCCTGCAAAGCCGTAATTCTTTGTACCGGCACTTATCTGAAGGCACGCTGTATTTATGGTGAGGTCAGCGCTAATACAGGCCCGAATGGCCTGCAGGCTGCCAATCATCTGACAGACTGCCTGAAAAATCTGGGAATCAGGATGTATCGGTTTAAGACCGGAACGCCTGCCAGGATTGACAAACGTACAGTTGATTTCAGCAAAATGGAAGAACAGTTCGGGGATGAAAGAATCGTTCCTTTTTCTTTTACAACAGATCCGGAGGATGTACAGATTGATCAGGTTTCTTGCTGGCTTACTTATACTACAAAGGAGACTCATCAGATTATAAGGGATAATCTGGACCGCTCTCCTTTATTTTCCGGTGCGATCGAGGGAACCGGCCCCCGCTACTGTCCTTCTATTGAGGATAAGGTGGTAAAATTCGCAGATAAAGAAAGGCACCAGGTATTTATTGAGCCGGAGGGACTCCATACCAATGAAATGTATATTGGTGGCATGTCCTCTTCTCTTCCGGAAGATGTGCAGTACGCCATGTACCGCTCTGTACCCGGGCTTGAAAATGTAAAGATTGTCAGGAATGCCTATGCTATTGAATATGATTGTATTGATGCAAGACAGCTTCTGCCCTCTCTGGAATTCCGGGAGATCAGCGGACTTTTCAGCGGCGGGCAGTTTAATGGAAGCTCCGGTTATGAAGAAGCGGCAGCCCAGGGGCTGATTGCAGGAATCAATGCCGCCAGAAAGCTGCAGGGAAAAGAGCCTGTGATCCTGGACCGGTCGGAGGCATATATCGGAGTGCTGATCGATGATCTGGTGACAAAGGAGTCAAAGGAGCCATACCGTATGATGACTTCCAGAGCTGAGTATCGTCTGCTTCTCAGGCAGGATAATGCGGATCAGCGTCTGACAAAGATCGGCTATGAAATAGGTCTGATACCGGAGGAAAGATATCAAAGGCTTCTGAAAAAGGAAGAGCTTATTGAAAAAGAAATTATAAGATTAAAATCGGCGACGGTGGGAACATCTGAAAAGGTGCAGAATCTTCTTGTTTCCAGAAACAGTACTCCCCTCTCTTCCGGCAGCACTCTGGCGGAGCTGATCCGCCGGCCGGAGATTTCCTATAAGGAGCTTGAGACTATTGATGAGGGAAGGCCGGAAATGCCGGAGGATCTTAAAAATGAAGTGATCGAACAGATTGATATTTCCATTAAATATGAGGGGTATATATCGCGGCAGAAACGGCAGGTAGAGCAGTTTAAAAAGCTGGAGAAAAAGAAAATTCCGGAAGATATTGATTATGATAAGGTAAAAAGTCTGCGGATTGAAGCAGTACAGAAATTAAAGGAGTACCGGCCAGTCTCTATTGGACAGGCATCCAGGATTTCAGGAGTTTCTCCAGCTGATATTTCGGTACTTCTGGTATATTTGGGAGGAAAATAGAGATGGATTACCAGATTTTAGAGCAAAAGCTTGGAGAGCTTGGCATAAAGCAAGATCAAAATCAGCTGGAAAGGTTCCATAAGTTTTATCAGCTTCTTATTGAGTGGAATAAGGTTATGAATCTTACAGGAATTACGGAGTATGAGGATGTGGTGGAAAAGCATTTTGTAGATAGTCTTTCCATCATAAAAGCCATAGATCTTTCCAGGATCCATACAGTCATTGATATAGGGACAGGCGCAGGTTTTCCGGGAATTCCCTTAAAAATCGCATTTCCGCATCTGAGAGTCGTTCTTTTGGATTCCTTAAATAAAAGAATAAAGTTTCTGGATGAGGTTATTTTTCAGCTGGGGCTTACCGAAATTTGTACGATTCATGGGCGGGCCGAGGAATATGCAAGAAAGGAAGAATACAGAGAACAGTTTGATCTCTGCGTTTCACGGGCTGTTGCAAACCTTTCTACTTTGAGTGAATATTGCCTGCCCTATATACAGGTAGGGGGTATATTTGTTCCGTATAAATCTGGTGAAATAGATGATGAGGTAGAACAGTCAAAGAAAGCAGTACGGATTCTTGGAGGAAATATAAAAGAAGTAATGAAATTTGAACTTCCGGGAACAGATATCCACAGATCTTTTGTATTAATCCACAAGGAACAGCATACACAAAAAAAATATCCCCGCAAAGCGGGGATACCTGCAAAAGAACCTCTATAACAGTAAGGTATGGATTGCTTCAATAAATTGATCCGGACATTCCATCTGCGGAAGTTCTTTACTGTCTTTTATATATTCGATCTCGATAGAAGGAAGGATCTCCTGGTAAAGCCTTGCAGATTCTTCCTTTTCTGCTGTCTTATCACCGATCAGTATAAAGATACTATTGTTCAGCTCTTTCATACAATGTTTTATATTTACAGTCGTATATCTTCCGGCCATGCTGGCAAATAAGTATTTTGAAGCTGCATTGCCGGAATGGGAAGTTTCATAGCTGGTATCGATCATACTGTTAGTAACCAGGTCTTTATTATAAAAATATTCTTCTTTATACAGTTTTTCTATTTTCTTTTTCTGAGTCAGTATATTGTACAGAAATGTTCCGAAAATCGGTATGTTTATCATCCGTGTCAACGTTTTTGTACGTTTGCTTGGAGATTTTGAAAGGTAACGTATATCTGATGGATTTACCATCACGATCTGATCAATAATAGAGGAATCATTCTGACAGGCAGCGACAGCAAAAGATCCAGATTCGCCGGCCGCAATCACGTCACACTTCTCTCCTACTACATGTTTGATAAAGTCACTTATAAGCTGTACATAAAGATAATTGGTATAGATCAGATTAGGTTTATCAGATCTTCCGCAGCCAAGCAGATCAATACAATATACTTTATTTGTTTTCGCAAGCTTTTCTTTTATAAAATGCCATTCATGCCCGGAACTAAAGGTGGAAAGATTGTGCAGTAATAAAACAGGCTTTCCTTCACCAGATTCCGTATAATATATCTTTCCAAACTTCCACTCATAATAAGAACCTGATGGACTGCTTAAAAGATTGTCCAATGTGGCAGAAAAATAAACAAATTTATTGATCAGATGTATTGTCAGTGTTGTAGCTCCGGCGAGAGCTGTTCCCAGGATTAGATTTCTTTTCCAACTCATAAATTTATACTCCATATTATAAAAATGTTACAGATTTCTCTGAATCCAATTTCCTAAAAAGATGTTTCATTTGATAGAATGTCCGATATCATTATTTCACACGCGCAGGGAAGGAAGCGGCTGCGTATGCAGACATTTACTTTCCAAGCTGTGGCCTGCCGGTATAATTCCTGCAAAGCAGGGTGGGCCGAATTATCGGTTTTGATTACACCTCGTGCAATCATTATACCACATGTGCAGGGGAGGAAGCGGCTGCGTATGCAGACATTTACTTTCCAAGCTGTGGCCTGCCGGTATAATTTCTGCGAAGCAGAGCGAACCGACTTATCAGTTCGGATTGCACTTTGTGCAATCATTATACCACATGCGAAGGGAAGGAAGCGGCTGCGTATGCAGACATTTACTTTCCAAGCTGTGGCCTGCCGGTATAATTTCTGCGAAGCAGAGCGAACCGACTTGTCGGTTCAGATTGCACTTTGTGCAATCATTATACCATATTTACTATGTTGGGTCAAAATGTATGTATATGTTTCACGTGAAACATCCTGAATAATATTTATAAATCAGATAAATGATAAACAGTATAAATTAAAATGTTTCACGTGAAACATTAAGTGAAAAGCATAAAAATGAGCAATAGTATAAGTCTACTTGAATATATAATATGTACTAGCAAAACGACCAAAACGAATGTATTTTTAAAAGCAAAATAAAGAAAAACCGAGAAAATATGTTTCACGTGAAACATTTTGTAGATAAGTATTTGAAAAAGTGCTATACTAAATTCATACTGAATAGAAAGGTGAAAAAAGATGGGTAGAGTTATAGCAGTTGCTAATCAAAAGGGTGGCGTCGGAAAAACCACAACAGCTATTAATCTTTCTGCATGTCTGGCCGAAAAAGGACAAAAAGTTCTTGCAATAGATATGGATCCGCAGGGAAATATGTCAAGCGGACTGGGGCTGGATAAAGATTCGATTGACAGAACAGTATATGACATTATTATCGGAGAATCTAACATTGAGGAAGTGCTGCAGAAAGAGGTTCTGGAAAATGTTGATATACTGCCTGCAAATATCGATTTGTCAGCTGCCGAAATAGAATTAATAGGGATTGACGATAAGGAATATATTATCCGAAATGCTATCGGGGCTATTAAGGATCAATATGATTTTATTATTATAGACTGTCCGCCTTCGTTAAGTATGCTGACAATCAATGCAATGACCACGGCAGACTCAGTTCTTGTTCCGATACAGTGTGAATATTACGCATTGGAAGGACTAAGTCAGTTGATACATACGGTTGAGTTGGTAAAGAACAGACTAAATGAAAAGCTTGAAATAGAAGGTGTTGTATTTACCATGTATGATGCCAGGACGAATCTTTCACTGCAGGTTGTCGAAAATGTAAAGGATAATCTTCAGCAGAACATCTATAAGACTATTATTCCAAGAAATATTCGTCTTGCAGAAGCTCCGAGTTATGGGATGCCGATTAATAAATATGATCCGAAATCTGCGGGATGCGACAGTTATATGCGGCTAGCGGATGAAGTGATGAACAGAGATGTATCATAGATGGAGGAATTCTTATGGCGGTAAAGAGTAAAGGATTAGGAAGAGGATTAGATACGCTGATCCCTGAGAAGAAGAGTATAAAATCTTCACAAAAGTCAGAAACTTCAAAGTCAGCAGAAAAGCAGGAACCTCAAAATGGAGAGCTGATGATGAAGATAAATATGGTAGAGCCTAATCGTGATCAGCCCAGAAAAAATTTTGAAGAGGATGCATTGCTTGAACTGGCAGACTCTATCAAACAAATGGGGGTTCTGCAGCCTCTTCTTGTAAGAAAGAGAAATGATTATTACGAAATCATAGCAGGGGAAAGAAGATGGAGAGCTGCAAAGATAGCAGGGCTTAAGGAAGTACCTGTAATCATTAAGGACTATACAGAGCAGGAAATTGTTGAGATTGGATTGATAGAGAATATCCAGAGAGAAAACCTGAACCCGATCGAGGAGGCTATGGCTTACAAAAAGCTTTTGGAGGAATTTCATCTGAAACAGGATGAAGTGGCAGAAAGAGTATCAAAGAGCAGAACTGCTGTTACAAATTCCATGCGTCTTCTGAAACTGAACGAAAAGGTACAGCAGATGATCATTGATGATATGATTACCACAGGACACGCAAGAGCTCTGCTGGCGATAGATGATCAGGAGCAGCAGTATATTCTGGCAAATAAGATCTTTGATGAGAAATTGAGTGTAAGGGAAACAGAAAAGTTGATTAAGGATATCAAGAATCCCAAAAAGCCGAAGATAAAGAAGCCTGTAGAAAATGCATTTTTATATGATGATCTAGCCAATAAGATGAAAGAGGTAATGGGAACCAAGGTAAACATTTCCACAAAAGGAAATGGAAAGGGGAAAATAGAGATCGAATATTATTCAGATAAAGAATTAGAACGTATGTTCGATATGATTATGAGTTTAAGAAGGGAAGTATAAAAAATATGGAAAGTGGAATTTTGTCGAGAATGGGGATTGATCCGGCGATCATTCTTCTATTACTGTTTTTATTGATTGTTGCACTCTTTGTATTGTACGTAAACGTGACCATGAAGTATAATAGATTAAAAAGCAGCTATAACACGTTTATGAAAGGAAAAGATGGAAAAACTCTGGAAGAGAGCTTTCGGGAACATTTTTCTGAAATAGAAGCAATCCTGAAGATCACAAAACAGAACAGACTGGATATCCGTGAAATTAATAAACGTATGGAAGGCTACTATCAGAAGGTTGGCATTGTAAAATATGACGCTTTTAACGAGATGGGTGGAAAACTGAGTTTTGCGATTGCCATGCTGGATGGAAATAACAGCGGATGGATCCTGAATGCAATGCACAGCAGAGAAGGCTGCTATACTTATGTAAAGGAAATATTAAAGGGCGAAAGCTTTGTAGAGCTGGCCGAGGAAGAGGCAGAAGCACTTGATAAAGCAATTTATAAAGAAGCATATGATGTAAACGCATAAAAGAGCAGGAGGAAAGAATATGTTAGACATTAAGTTTGTAAGGAATAACCCGGATGTAGTAAAGGAAAATATTAAGAAGAAATTTCAGGATGAGAAGCTGCCTCTGGTAGATGAGGTCCTTGAGCTTGATCAGAAAAACAGAGAGATTAAGCAGGAGGTAGAAGCACTCCGTGCGGATAGAAATAAAATTTCAAAAGAGATCGGTGCATGCATGGCACAGGGAAAAAAGGAAGAGGCAGAAGAGCTGAAGAAAAAGGTTCAGGAAAATGCTGACAGAGTTGAATCTTTATCTGCAGAAGAAAAAGAAGTAGAAGCAAGAATTAAAAAGATCATGATGACGATCCCGAACATCATTGATCCGTCTGTTCCTATCGGAAAAGATGACAGCGAAAACGTAGAAATCCAGAAATACGGAGATCCTGTGGTTCCGGAATTTGATATTCCTTATCATACAGATATCATGGAGAGCTTTAACGGCATCGATCTTGAAAGTGCCGGAAGAGTAGCCGGAAACGGATTCTATTATCTGATGGGCGATATCGCAAGGCTTCATTCTTCTATTCTTTCCTATGCCCGTGATTTTATGATCGGACGTGGGTTTACCTATTGTGTTCCGCCTTTTATGATCCGTAGCAATGTGGTAACAGGCGTTATGAGCTTTGCCGAAATGGATGCTATGATGTATAAGATCGAGGGAGAGGATCTGTACCTTATCGGTACCAGTGAACATTCTATGATCGGTAAATTTATCGATACCATGCTGACAGAGGATCAGCTTCCGCAGACGCTGACCAGCTATTCTCCGTGCTTCCGTAAGGAAAAAGGAGCGCATGGAATTGAGGAAAGAGGCGTTTACAGGATCCATCAGTTTGAGAAGCAGGAAATGATCGTTGTCTGCAAACCGGAAGACAGTATGATGTGGTATGATAAACTGTGGCAGAATACGGTGGATCTGTTCCGCTCCATGGATATTCCTGTTCGTACTCTGGAATGCTGCTCTGCCGACCTTGCAGACCTGAAGGTTAAATCCTGTGATGTAGAGGCATGGTCTCCGAGACAGAAAAAGTACTTTGAGGTTGGAAGCTGTTCCAATCTTGGAGACGCGCAGGCAAGACGTCTTGGCATCCGGGTTAAGGCAGAAGATGGAACAAAATATTTTGCTCATACATTAAATAATACAGCTGCTGCACCGCCGAGAATGTTGATCGCATTCCTGGAAAATAATCTTCAGGCAGACGGAACAGTCCGGATTCCTGAGGTATTGAGGCCATATATGGGCGGTACAGAGCTGCTGATACCGAAAAACAAATAGATCAATAAGGAAAATTATATGCATCAATATCTGAAAGCGATTGGATTTGGTAGTCTTAGAGGGAGAAAAGAATTGAACGAACTCCTTGATAAGACGAGAATAGATTTTTCTCATCATGAACTGGTAGGCCAGGAGGATGAGATGGATTTTTGCGAGTATCAGAAGGAATACGGAGCAGGGATTGGAATCGCGGTTTATGGAGACATGGATATCCATGAGCAGTTTCATATGCAGTATTATTATCCGTATTTCATTGGGACAGGGATTACATCCTATGCGGATGTTTATATTGAAAAGCGGATGGATCGGGAGTCTTATGTAGGAATCTGCGAAGATATGAAAATAGGCATCAGTCTGATCTTTTATATGCAGAATGTTGTTGAATATCTGAAAGAACGAAAAAGAACAGAATCGATCAAGTACAAATCCGTCACCCTGTCCGGACTTTGCGACGGGGGGACGGTGCTGCTTCCGGTCAGGAAAGATAAAAGGCAGGAAAAGCAGCAGAAGGAAGAGGTACATAACCGGATGATGCTGATGAGCGCGGCCAGGACAGGAGATCCCGCAGCGATCGAAAGCCTGACGCTGGATGATATTGATACTTATTCGAAAGTATCAAGACGGCTGATCAGCGAGGATGTGTTTACGATTGTCGACACTTATATCATGCCATATGGGATTGAATGTGACAGATATTCAATTCTTGGTGAGATCCTTAACATTCACCGGATTGAAAACGAGATGACACGGGAAGAATTGTATATCATGAGCCTGGAGGTTAACGGCCTGACCTTTGATGTGTGCGTCCCCGCCCGGGAAGTGGTGGGGGAGCCTGCTGTGGGAAGAAGGTTTAAGGGAAATATCTGGATGCAGGGAATCATCAATTTTTAGAATCCCAGCGATTACCCTTTGACACTTGGGGAATATTGAAGTATAATGGTTAAGATTGATATGTTCCCTTAGTTAAATGGATATAACAAGTGCCTCCTAAGCACTAGTTGTGAGTTCGATTCTCGCAGGGAACGTGTAAGTGGGACGCTGAAAATCTTTTATTTAAGATTTTCAGCGTTTTTTTTATTAAACGGGGGAATTTAATAGAAGATCAATCTACAAAGTGCACTTCTTTGTAGTTTATGTGGGTAAAAAGATTGCTTCATGGTATAATATTTTTATTAAGAAGATTCAGGGGTTTGTTTACTGAAAATAAATTGTGAAAGAAGATGTTTATGGATATAACAAGATTAATAGGTGAAACAACAGAATATGATAAGAAGGCCGCACTTGAGACAAAAAGGCCGAAAAGCTGGTGCAAAAGTGTCAGCGCATTTGCCAATACATCCGGTGGAGTATTAATTTTTGGTGTTTCTGATGACGGGAAGATTATTGGCCTTGCTGATCCGGTGGGAGATGCGGAAAAAATCAGTGAAATCATAAAAGGCAGACTGGATCCTATACCGGAATTCAATCTCAGTTTTTGTGAAGAAGAAGGGAAAAAATTGATCATCCTGAATATTTATAAAGGAGAGGAGACACCATATTATTATTCAGGAGATGGTGTGATGGAAGCATATATCCGTGTTGGAAATGAAAGTGTGAAAACAAATTCTACCGAGTTAAAAAGGCTCGTCCTCCGGGGAAAGAATACATCCTATGATTCACAGCTTTCTTCTTATAAAGCAGAGGACTATGCTTTTTCAAAATTGAAAGAGAGGTATAAAAAGTGGACAGGAAGCAGCTTTGACGACAAAGATCTGATTTCTTTTGGGCTGGCAGATGAACAGGGATATCTGACCAATGCAGGGGCGCTCCTTGCCGATGAAAGCCCGGTCAGATGGTCAAGAGTATTCTGCACAAGGTGGAATGGTTTAAATAAGAGCGGCGGCATGATAGATGCTTTGGATGATGCTGAATATTCCGGCAGCATTATTTCTCTGATTGAAAACGGAGAAGCCTTTATCAAACGAAATAGCCGGATGATGTGGCGTAAAACGGATAATTCCAGGGAAGAGATGCCGGAATACGTAGAACGAAGTTACCACGAAGCACTCATAAACGGGCTTGCCCATCGTGACTATCTGATCAATGGAAGTGAGGTTCACATTGATATTTATGATGACCGGATGGAGATTTATTCACCGGGTGGAATGCCGGATGGGTCTCTGATCCAGGAACGGGATCCGCTCACAGTACCATCGACCAGAAGAAATCCGGTTCTTGCAGATGTGCTGAATCGTTTGGGATATATGGAACGGAAAGGCAGCGGATTTGAAAAAATCATCAGCGGATATGAGTTTCAGATAAATTATGATGAAAGTAAAAAGCCTAAGTTCCGCTCTGACAGATACCAGTTTACAGTGGTGATGCTCAATCTGAATTATGATGTCCCCCGGAATGGCACTCAAGATGACACTCAAGATGGCACTCAAGATGACACTCAAAAAGATATAAAACACCAGATTACGGATTTAATCCGAAAGAATAATAAGATAAGCACAGAAAAGATAGCGATAGCGTTAGGTGTGAGTGTAAGCACAATAAAACGCCGGATAAAGGAGATGGAAAATGTACACTACGTAGGAAGTGGATTTAGTGGCCACTGGGAAATATCAGGGGATGAGTAAAGATTATGTAGTCGAAGAGCTGTAGACAAACCGGCCATTCTACCCAAGCAGGGATGATGGTCGGTTTTATTAATGGGAAAATAGTGAAAAAATAGTGTAATTTTAATGGAAAAACTATTTGTTAAACAATATAATAATTAGTAATAAAGATGAAATAATAGTGGCAAAATAGAGGCGGTAAATTGACTCATAAATGAAATTTTGAAAAGGATTTCAGAGATTGATGAAAATAGATTTTCTCTTAGCACGATAGAGCTTCCATCTGTTACGAAGAACAGACTCAGAAAAACTCCAAGAAAAAAAGTTCATATGCTTCTAATAAGATAGAGGGGAATCCACTGACTGAAGAACAGGCGAATGAAGCGATTGATGGAGATCCTCATAAACATTTTTTAAGACCAGAGCAAGAAGTGCGGAATTACTTTCAGGCTTTAAATTTATTGGAAGAAAAGTTAAAAAAGAAAGAACGCTTTTCAAAAGAGATGATCTTGAAGTTCAGGCGATTATAGAAAAAGGTGCATCGAAAGAAAAAATGGGGCTAAGGGGTCCGATGCCGCCGGGCGTACTATTTGCAGTATATGATTCTGAAACCGGTGCACCAGAATATATAGATATTCCGGAGCTGCTGGATGAACTTGTTGAATATGTAAACACTACAGATGATCATCCATTAATCATTGCTGCTGTAGTCCATTACCAATTGGTTACGATTCATCCCTTTGAGGACGGAAATGGAAGAACTGCCAGGATAATGTCAGGGTATATCCTTGATTATTATGGGTATGGTTTTAATGGAATTGGTTCTCTGGAAGAATATTTCGCATATGATCCGGATGAATATTATGCTTCTCTGCAAATGGGATTACCTGCATTATACTATTCAGGAAGGGAAAATCCTCCACATCCGGAAATCTGGATCAACTATTTTTTAAAAATGATGGGATTGTATTCTAGGCAAGATGATTGGTGTGACAAATAAAACAGTGATTAACAGATGTGCAAAACTAGTGAATAATGGATTTTTGATTCCTGCTATTGTCAAAACTAGGATTCGATCTTATAAACTAAGTGATTTTCAAGAAAAAATGAAAAAAAGATTTTGAAAAGGCTGCCATAGTCTGTCTGAGAAACTTCAGAGATTAGAGATTGATATGTAATGATTAATTGAAATGATAAGGAGAAATGGCATGGAAAATGTGGTAAGTAAATTCCCGGAAGATAAAAGGGAACTCTACAAATTTTTGAGGATCCGGCTGAGCGGACAGATCGAAAGCTGTCCTCATATGACTGCAAATCTGGCCAATGCATCGGCTCTTTTGAATCAGGGGCTTAAGGAGATCAACTGGGTAGGGTTTTATCTTATGGAGGGGGAAACGCTGATACTGGGGCCGTTCCAGGGGAAACCTGCCTGTACGGAGATCCAGGTGGGAAAAGGTGTGTGCGGGACTGCAGTGGAGCGGGACGCGGTAGTGCGGGTAGAGGATGTGCATCAGTTTCCTGGACATATTGCCTGCGATAGTGCTTCACGCTCGGAGATTGTCCTGCCGCTGCATGATCAGTCGGGAAGGATACGGGCGGTACTGGATATAGACAGTCCGGTGACATGCCGGTTTACAGAAGAGGATCAGAAAGGTTTGGAAAGCCTGGTTCCGGAACTTGAGAAGATCTTTTATTAAAAAACCTAAACGAAGTATGATTGAATATTGAATGATGCAGAGGTGGAATTATATATGAGTGAAATCCAGAGTGTATTTTATCCTCAGAGCGAAATCCATACAACTTTAATTCCGGTTACAACAGGATGTCCGTATAATCGATGTGCCTTTTGTTCTATGTATAAAGCGGATACTTACAGTGAAGTTTCGTTGAGAGAGATCGAGCATGAGCTGATGAACGGAGAAGGATATACTGAGCGGGTGTTTCTGACGGGGGCAGATCCGCTTTCGGTGGGATTTGAAAAGATTTTCAAGATCCTTAATCTTGTAAGAAAATATTTTCCGTATTGTGGATGCGTAGCGGCATATGCATCTGTCCGCAGTCTGCAAAGATACAGTGTTTACGAATTAAAACAGCTTCATGAGGCAGGGCTTAGGCTGCTTTATGTCGGCTTTGAGACAGGCAGTGATGAGACGTTGAAGTTGATGAAAAAGGGACATACAGCTGCGGTAGCGGCCAGGCAGGGACAGAAACTAAATGAAGCAAGGCTTCCGTTTTATGCGATCGTGATGTATGGAATTGCAGGAGAAGGAAAAGGGAAAGAAAATGCCAGACTTACCGCAGAACTTCTGAACCAGTTTGTGCCTGCAAAGATTATCACGATGAATCTGACGGTATTTGCATTGACAGAATTGGCAGAAATGGTCAAAGAGAGAAGATTTACAGAAGCAGCGACGCAAGAGAAACTTCAGGAGTTAAAAACGCTGATTACAGAACTACATATGGAGAAAGCTGTGGAGATTGACACGACACATATAACGAACTTAATTAAAATGACAGGCAGGCTTCCGGAAGATGTAGAAAAATTGCTGGATAAAATAGATGCGCGGCTTTCAGGATAGCATAAAGATATCAAACTAAGAAACCGGGAAAGAGGTGCCTCCTTCCCGGTGCTATTTTTACGTCCGCATTGCTCCATCTACAGAGAGGATTTCTCCTGTTACATAGCTTGCCATATCGCTTGCCAGGAAAAGGAAGGCATTGGCAATGTCTTCCGGTTCCCCGACTCTTCTCATCGGGATGGCATTGATCAGAGGCTCGATCATTTCTTTTGGAAGAGCCGCTACCATGTCGGTTTTTGTAATGCCGGGAGCGACTGCGTTGACCCGGATATTGCTGGGACCGAGTTCCCTGGCAAGAGACCAGGTCATTCCGTTAACGGCGGATTTGCTTACCGGGTAAGCCACGCCTGAAGGCTGTCCGCATATGCTGACCATAGAGCTGGTATTGAGGATGCAGCCGCCGCCCTGCTCTTTCATGATCTTTACGGTCGGCATGATACAGTTCATAGCTGCTCCAACATTCAATTTCATAATCTTTTCAAAATGATCAGAGGTGTAATCCGTGATGGGTTTGCTGTCCGACATTCCTGCATTATTGATCAGAATGTCAATTTTGCCATAGGTTTCTTTGATCTTACCAATTTCCTCTGCCACGGCATCTGCATTTCCAAGATCCGGCCATGCACCGGATACAGGCCAGTCAGGATTTTCTTCCTTCAATGAGGTTAATGCTTTATCTACTGTTTCCTGACGGGATCCAAATAGTACAACAGTTGCTCCGTTTTCAAGAAATTTTTTAACGGTTGCATATCCGATTCCCCGGGTTCCTCCGGTAATTACTGCTACTTTTCCTTTTAGCATAGATTTTCCTCCTTTAATATTAGTGAACATCAAAATTATCAGTTAAATAAATTATATATTTTATATTGTGAGAATACAACAAAGACAGAAGAAGTTCTGTGACAATATCACGGAAAATAAAGTGGAGAAAGAAACTACACCGGAAGGATTGACTTCCGCCGGAGATAGGAGCAGAATATAGGAAGAGCGAGGGGCGCCATTTTCTGACAGGGTATGTCAAATAGTACTATTTTGGGGGAATCTAGCATGGGTAAGACAAATTCTATGGCAGGAACATCTTCTGCCACCTTGATGACCAGCGGACCGATCTGGAAACGTCTGGTGGCTTTTGCCATTCCTCTTTTCTGGGGAAATTTATTTCAGCAGCTTTACAACACTGCCGACTCGGTGATAGTCGGTAATTTTCTTGGAAATAACGCTCTTGCGGCGGTCAGTTCATCGGGAAATCTTATATTTCTTCTGGTGGGCTTTTTTAATGGAATCGCTATTGGGGCCGGAGTGGTGACAGGAAAATATTTTGGTGCAGGGGACAATGAAAATCTGAAAAAATCAATCCATACAACAATTGTATTTGGAGTGATCTGCGGAATGATCCTGACGGTCGTCGGCATCGCAGCCGCACCAAAGATATTGGTACTTATGGGAACACCCGCAGAAGTTCTGCCGGAATCGCTTTCCTATTTCCGGGTATATTTTGCAGGATCTCTTGCATTTGTTATGTACAACTTTTTTGTAGGGATACTGCAGGCGATGGGAGACAGTAAGCATCCTCTGTTCTTTCTTATCATTTCGTCGATCACGAATATAGTTCTGGATCTGGTTTTTGTGGGAATATTCAGAATGGGCGTGTGGTCTGCAGCTCTTGCCACGATTATTTCCCAGTTTTTGAGCGCTTTTTTATGTCTGTACCAGCTAAAAAAAGGGAACGGAGTATTTCAGCTGCAGCTTTCCGAAATACGGGGAGACACCAATATGCTTAGGCAGATTGTTATAAATGGCGTGCCGGCCGGCGTGCAGAATTCGATCATCTCCGTGGCAAATGTATTTGTACAGGCCCATATCAATACCTTTGGAGCCACAGCTGTCGCGGGCTGCGGTTCTTATTCCAAGATCGAAGGCTTCGGATTTCTTCCGGTTACCTGTTTTGCTCTGGCACTTACCACGTTTATCAGCCAGAACCTGGGCGCAAGGGAATACGAGCGGGCCAGAAAGGGAGCAGTTATCGGAGCAGTGTGCTCGCTTTCGATTGCAGAACTGGTAGGATTAGTGATCAATCTTTTTGCGCCTGTACTGATCGGCGCTTTTGGAGGAGGTGCAGAGGCTATAAGTTATGGTGTAGCCTGGGCAAGGATTGTTACATGGTTTTATTTCCTGCTGGCTTTTTCTCATTGTATGGCAGGAATTTTAAGAGGCGCCGGAAAATCCGTAGTACCAATGTTTGTCATGATGGTCTGCTGGTGTGTGATCCGTGTCAGCTATATCAGCATTGTGGTTCGGTTTATTCCGGACATCCAGGTGATCTTTTGGGCTTATCCGCTGACATGGCTTTTAAGTTCTGTGGTGTTTCTCATCTATTTCTTGAAATCAGACTGGGTACATGGGCTTGAGAAGGTCAAGTAAATGTGAAAAATGTGTGAACGGGGACGTACACTTTTTGCAAAAGTGTACGTCCCCAATGGAGGAAGTAGCTTATGCTGGACAGACGTTACGAAAAACAGATGACGAGGGAAGAGCGCAAACAATTTGAAAAGGAAAAACTAAGCCAGATGACGGGAAAGGAAAAGCTGGAGTATCTCTGGATGTATTACAAAATCTGGCTTTTGGTTCCGGTCGCTGTCATTGCCGCAATTTATTTGGGCGTTACTATGTATCGGGGGATGAATGAGGAGATTCTTTTAAATCTGGTCGTTGTAGATGGATTGGCAGACGACTATGAAGGTCTGGAATCAGAGATACGGGAATACCTGGGGGCAGAAAAAAGCAATCAGACTGTACGGATCAACAGTAATATTACCTCCGGTGCTTATCAGGGAGAAGCAGCCTTTAGTACGCTGATTGGGACAGAGTCTGTGGATGTAGTGATATGTCCGGAAAGTTTTTACGATGAGTATGGAAAAGATGTTCTGGAGAAGGCATTTGTCCTGGAGGAAAGCAAATGGTTAAAGAAAGAGGCCGGGATTGAATATGAGCCTGTCTGTATCTGTATTGCAAAGAACACGCCGAACCGGGAAAATGCAGAAGCTTTTCTGGAGCTTGTGGAGGAAAATAAATAAGAAGATGGATTATTTTTCCATTTAAAGTGAAAAGGGTATGAGGAGGAAATACTATGAATGACACAAATTTGAACAGGAAAATTGATGAAATGAAAGAGGAGATCCTGGATGGGATCCGCCGCAGTGTGCAGATTGACAGCGTGGCCGGAGAACCGGAGGAAAATGCGCCGTATGGTCCGGGCCCCAAAAAAGCGCTGGACTTTGCGCTGGAGCTTGGGAAAAGCATGGGATTCCGGGTAGGAAATGTGGATAACCATGCCGGGTACATAGAATATGGCGAAGGGGAAGAAATGGTAGCCGTGCTGGGACATATGGATGTGGTTCCTACTGGCGACGACTGGAAGTACCCGCCTTTTGGAGGCGAGATCCATGACGGGATGATGTACGGCCGGGGCGTTGTGGATGACAAGGGGCCTACCATCGGAGCGATCTATGCGCTGAAGGCGATCCGGGACCTTAATCTTCCATTAGACCGCAGGATCCGGGTAATCTTTGGTACCAATGAAGAACGGGGAAGCAGCTGTATCCAGTATTACGTAGAAAAGGGAGAAGAGCAGCCGGTGATGGGGATCACGCCGGATGCGGAATATCCGCTGATCTTTTTTGAAAAAGGAATGGTTTCCGCAATAGGCGGATGCAGGAATCCTGAGCAGGGAGAGATTAAAGTACTGGAATTTCAGGGCGGTACTGCTTCCAATATCGTACCTCTGCACTGCCGTCTGGTACTGGAAGGCGAGCATGAGATCCCGGACACAAAAGGAGTTACGGTCAGACACGAAAATGGAAATACTGTCATCGTTTCAGACGGCGTCAGCGCCCACGGCAGCACTCCGGAGCTGGGAGTCAACGGGATCATTATTCTCCTGGATGCGGTAAAGGATCTGAAGATCGGCGGAGATTACCAGAAGGTTTTTGATTTCCTGCGGACGAAGATTGGCCGGGAAACAAATGGAGAGAGCCTTGGCATCTGTTATCAGGATGAGGAGACGGGAGAAACCACTGTAAATTTAGGCGTGATCGAGGCAAATGCAGAGAAGCTGTATTTTAATCTGGATATCCGTTATCCGAAAAACGGCGATAAAGATGAGATATACCAGAATGTGGATCGTGCGCTCCAGGAGGCGGGACTTCTGCTTCTGGATTTTGGACATACAGATATGCTCTATGTTCCGCAGGATTCAGAGCTGGTACAGAAACTGATGAAGGTATACAGGGAAGGCACAGGAGAGGCGGATGCAAAGCCGAAGGCTATCGGAGGCGGAACCTACGCAAAGATGTTTAAAAATATGGTGGCATTTGGCCCGGTCTTCCCCGGAGATCCGGATATTGTGCACCAGCCTAATGAGGCGATGGAAGTAGACAAATTAATGAAATCCATCAAGCTGGTGGCGGCAGCCATGGCGGAGATGGGAAGAAAATAGAAGAAAGGGGACAGGGACTAAGCCAAATGGGGACGTACACTTTTGCAAAAAGTGTACGTCCCCATTTGGCTTAGTCCCTGTCCCCCATATATGCTTCATAGATGCCTGGATCTACTGATTCCCGGATATCCTCATAAATAGCGGCGGAGGCATCGATCATGGCCTGCCGTGTCTCATCATCAAGAGTGATGATCTGAGTCCCGCTTTCTTCAATGGTTTCAATGCGCTGGCTGATGCGCTCGTCGGAGGCTTCCCGGGAATATTCCCTGGCAATCTCCTGGGCTTCGATCAGGATCTCCTGGTCCTCCTCCGGGAGTTCGTCATAAAAATCCTTACTGACTACCAGAGAGATCAGATGGGGCAGATGGTTGGTCTCCACTACATAGTCCTGTTGCTCGTAGAGATTGTTGGAAACGATGACCTCATAGGGATTTTCCTGGGCGTCAATGGTATTTTGCTGCAGGCCGATATAGACCTCGCTGAAATTCATGGGCGTGGGGTTTGCTCCAAGAGCTGACCAGAATTCCAGATGATAGCTGTTTTCCATCGTCCGGATCTTCTGCCCGCTGAAATCTTCAAAAGAAGTTACCTCTTTGTTGGTGGACATAACCCGGAATCCCTGGTCGGAATATCCAAGAAGCTCGTATCCGGAATCCCGGTAGGATTCCTGGATCTGAGCAAAAAATTCCGGATCGTCCACGGTTTTCCGTACCTCCTCCAGATCTTCGAAAATGCAGGGAGCGTCAAAAATGGCTGTATCAGGAATAAAGGTCACCTGAGGAGCTGTGTTCTGGATGATAAATGGAATATCTCCGTCATAACAGCTTTCCAGAAGCTCTCTGTCACCGCCCAGCACACTGTTGGGATAGACCTGGATCTTGATACGTCCTTCGCTTAACCGGTCTACTTCCTCTACAAATTTTTCTGCGTAGATCTGTGTTACGGTATCCTCCGGACTTGCGGTGGCAAGAGGATAGGCATAGCGCTGTTCCCCTTCCTGTGTCTTCTGTTGGTTTGCACAGCCTGCCAGTGCGCCTGCAAAAAGGAGCAGGACAGCTGTATAGATCCATTTTTTCATGAAATCCTCCCTTCGGATGCTGACTATAGTAGAATGAGACTGACTGCTGGAATAAATGTAATTATTAACAAAGCAACTAAAAAATACCCTATCATCGGCATTGCCTTGCCTGCTATCTGCATGATAGGAATATCAGACAGAGAAGAAGCAACAAATAAGTTTACGCCAATGGGCGGTGTGACAAAACCGATTGCAAGATTGACGACCATCATAACACCAAAATGAATCGGATCCATGCCGATGGCGGTTACGATCGGCAGCAGGATCGGAGTCAGGATCAGAATGGCCGGTGTGGTGTCCATGACCATGCCTACGATCAGAAGGAAGACATTGATCACCAGCAGAAGGACGACCGGATTGGTAAAGTGGGTCAGGATCCAGTCGCTGACTGCCTGGGGCACCTGCATCAGAGTCAGGACTCTGGAAAAAGCGATGGATGCGGCCAGGATGAACAGGATCGGTGTGTAGGTACGGATGGATTCCACTAAAATACTCCAGATATCTTTTATTTTGATGCTGCGATATACAAACAGACTGATGATCAGCGCATAAAATACGGAGATCACGGCAGCCTCTGTAGGAGAGGCAATCCCGCTGTAGATGCAGCCAAGGATGATAACCGGGCTTAACAGGGCAAGAGAGCTGTCTTTTAAAACGGACAGGAAGCCTCTGCCCTTCAGCTCATTTACCATTTTCATTTTCCGCTCCTGATCTTCGCCGTGCTTTTTACAGTAAATATAGGCGTAGACCATCAGCAGGAATCCGATGAGCAGTCCAGGGATAATGCCGGCGATGAAGAGATCGCTGACAGACGCTCCGGATGCGCTTCCGTACATAATGAATGGAATACTTGGCGGGATAATGACACCTAAGCCTCCGGCCACAGCCACGACGGCGGTGGAAAAGGTCTTGTCATAACCCATCTCTATGAGTATGGGGATAGTCATGCTGCCGACGGCTGCTACAGTCGCGGGACCGGAACCTGAGATGGCTCCGTAGAACAGGCAGGTGACGATAACGGCACAGGGCATCCCCGCAGTTCTGGCTCCCATGAAATAGGCAAATATGTCAAAAAGTTTCCGGGAAATGCCTCCTCTTGCCATGATGATTCCCGACAATACGAACATAGGAACCGCAAGGAGGGGGAAGCTGTCCAGACCGCCCAGCATGGAGCGGACGACAAATGTTCCGCTGGCTGTAAACGAAGGATCAAAGGTGCCCGGCAGTACGGATGCAATCCCCAGAGAGATGGAAACCGGGATTGCGATTACCAGACAGATCACAAAAATAATAAATACAACGACGGCTGGCATGTATTACTCCTTTCTCCACACGGTTTTCCATTCGATCACCCATCTTTGCAGGATCCTTACGGCTGCCAGAAGAAAACCTGCAAGAGGGGCGGCCTGCACCAGATACATGGGGATGCCAAGAGCAGGGCTGGTCTGTCCGGTAGCAATGGCCAAATAGAGATATCTCCAGGAAAAAGGCAGGAGATAGAAAAAGAGGACCAGTTCGACCGTGTGGTTGATAACTTTGAAAAGCGCCTTCCCACGTTTGGGGAAGAGCGCTACAAACTGTTCGATTTTGATAGAGATACATCGTTTTGTACAATAGCTGATGCTTAAAAATCCGGCCCAGATGAAAAGGTAGCGGGTCAGTTCCTCCGACCAGGACAGTGACATGGACAGCACATACCGGCAGAAAACCTGTATGCCCATGATAACCGCCATGCAGGCAAGGAGGATGACGAGCAGTACTTCTTCCAGATACTCATCAAGGCCATGTAATAATTTTTTCATTTTGTACCTCGTTTCTCCGGCTGCGAAAATTTACGGCTACAGACTGTTATGAAGCAGATCCAGCACGGTTTTCAGGTCCGCGGCGCCCATTTGTCCCGGGGCGGAAGCCTTTCCTACCGCGCCAAAGGTCAGTGCAGATCCAAACACCTCTCCGCTCAGCCGGCTGATAACGCCGGTTCCTGCCATAGACATTGTGATGATGGGACGGTCTGCATACTCGGAGGCCATTTCTTCAGTAGCACAAAGCAGCGTAAGCACATCCTTCTTATTCTGCGGCATAACGGCGATCTTTGGAATATCAGCGCCCAGCTCCTGCATCCTGCGCAGGCGGGAGACGATCTCCTCTTTTTCCGGTGTCTTGTGGAAGTCGTGGTTTGAAGCAACCACCTTTACGCCACATTCGTGTGCGGTATCTACCACGGCTTTGACAGCATCGTCGCCGGTAAAGGCTTCTATATCCACCAGATCGATGAGTCCTGTCTTTGCGGCCTTCTGGTTTAATTCTACGTAAGCATCTGTGTCAATGGCCTTTTCTCCGCCTTCTTTTGAAGTGCGGAAGGTAAAAAGTATGGGGGTATCACCGAGAACATCCCGTAATGCTTTCATGGTTTCCGCTGTCTTTTCGAAGTCGAAAATATCCTCATACCAGTCCACACGCCATTCGACTACGTCGGCGGCAGTTGTCTTGATGATCCTAGCTGCGTCCAGGATATCCTCTTTTGTTACGCCTACGATAGGGACGCAGATCTTGGGAAGTCCTGTGCCTATTTCTACATTTCTAACTTTTACCGGATTCATAGTTATTCTCCTTTTTAATGATATATTTTTATTCAGATGCTCCTGCATTTTTCAGAAGCACGCCATATCTTGCGTTGACAAAAACTGCAAGCAGGATACCGATCACGGTGATCACGATATTCATGATGATGACGCCGGATGCGCTCATGTTGGAGGCGGCTGTCAGGATCGTATAGTTACACAGACTGGAGGCGATCATGACCAGGCTGGTAAGAGTGCCTTTGATCTTTGGAAACAGATCGTTCGCAACAGCGGTTGCCATCTGAAGCACGCCGCCGGCTCCTGCATAGCCGATAACAAATGCGCCTACGTAGCAGATCATCGGACTCTTGATGAGATAAACAAGGACCAGCATTACAAGTGAGATCACCGGGTAGATCACCAGGAAACGGACCTGTTTAAACTTTGTGATCAGTACACTGGTCACAAATAATGCTACCAGCGTTCCGGCGGAATAGTAAGTCTGCATCATGGACACGTCTTCAGATGCAATACCGGCCACTTCTGTTCCAAAGGTCTGTGCACAGTTCAGCCAGAGCTGGAAGGTGGCGGTACAGGTAAAGCCGATCAGGATCAGGGCCACACTCTCGAGCGAGAAGTGCGCATTTTTCAGGTTGTTCAGGAAGGATTCGCCCTTTCCGACTCCCTCTACCTTTGGAAGAGGAGCAAAGATCGCAAGAACACCAAGGACTGCGATCACGATGCCGCATATCAGAGGAAGCATCAGGTAAGACATAGATGTTCCTACGCAAAGTCCAAGGAAGAATGGGAGCAGAAGCTGTGCCACGGATATGAACAGCTTGATTCCCATGGTAGCGATACCGGTGTATTTATAAATAATCTCTGCGACTGCCGGGTATGTAGCGGTATCCAGGAAGGAGTTTGCGATACCTCCAAGGACAGCGGCGACATAGGCAACAGTCATATTCGGGGAAAAGGCAATCCCTACGAAAAAGATTACGTAGGAAAAGCATCCGATCAGCACGGAAATCCGTCTTCCGAATTTATCGGATAATGGTCCTGCAAAGGGCAGGGAGATCAGACGTCCAAGTCCAAGGGCCGCGGCGACGGCAGTAACGCCCATTACGCCGTCCATACCCCACTGGTCTGCCAGAAGTTCTTTGACAACCTGCTGGCTTAAGATGGAGCAGCCGATGCCGTGGATAAAATAATTCAGGTAAAGAATCAGTGCGCTGGGTAAATATTTTTTATTCATAATGTAGTTTTCCCTCTCCTTCCATTATCTTTTAGTCATACTTAATGTCAAGCACTTCTTTCATGTGATCAATGGGCATATGCTTGCCGGTCCACAGGTAGAAGGCAGCATCTCCCTGGAAAAGCATCATGCCAAGGCCGTTCATAGTCTTGCATCCGGCTTCCTTTGCCATCTTGAGCAGCGCCGTCTCTCTCGGAGAGTAGATGGTATCCGTAACGATCAGATCCGGGCGGAAGAATGATTTATCCGGAACCACGGACTGTCCCTCCAGCGGCTTCATTCCAACGCCGGTAGCCTGTGCAAACAGACAGCTGTCGGCAATCTCTTCTCTTAGCTTTTCTTTGTCATCCAGGTCATACAGATTGACGATACAGTCCGTATTGTTCCGGATAGTTTCCACGGTCTTTTCTGCGGCTTCCCAGAATTTATCTTTAATATTGAAGATAGAGATTTCTTTTACACCGTCGAGAGCGGCCTGTACTTCGATGGCTTTTGCGGCGCCGCCGGCCCCGGTGATGGTCATTTTCTTTCCGATCACATCAATATGGTTATCCTTCAGTGACTGCATGTATCCGATACCGTCGGTAATGTGGCCGATGAGCTTTCCATTGTCATTTACTATGGTATTGACCGCTCCGCACATCTTGGCTGCAGGGGAGAGCTCGTCTAAGTACTGTCCGACAACCGTTTTATTTGGCATGGAAACATTTGATCCTACCATTTTTAATGCGCGCAGGCCTTTGACTGCATCCTCAAGTGTATCGTTGTCTACCTCAAATGCCAGGTAAGCATAATCCAGACCCAATGTGGCAAAAGCTTCATTATGCATTGCCGGTGAGCTTGAGTGACGGATGGGATAAGCCATCAGTCCGATTAATTCTGTGTGTCCTGTGATTCTCTCTGCCATGATTCATTTCCTCCAATTTCATTTTGCATGTGCTGCATTTTTTGTTTGTTAATTAACAGACAACCTCTTTGAGTTTATTATATCGCAAGGTGTTTGATAGTTCTAATATATCTTTTGAGATTTTTTGATAGTATTTTACTATCAAATATGGTAGAATGTGCACAAAGAAAAGATTTTAAAATCAGGGAGAATCCAGATTCGGGAGGGAGAAAAAGATGACGCTGAATCAGCTTGTTTATTTTCAGACAGTCGCAAGGTATCAGCATTTTCACCGTGCGGCAGAGGAACTGAATATTTCGCAGCCTTCCTTAAGCAGATCGGTGGCGACGCTGGAGGAGGAGCTGAGGATCGTGTTGTTTGAACGGCAGGGAAGAAATGTAAGGCTTACAAAGTACGGCCGTGTGTTCCTGGAACACACAGAGAAAATCCTGAAGGATGTGGCCGTGGCCAGGACACAGATGCAGCAGCTCTCAGGAAACGAAGGACATGTGGATATTGCCTATGTATTTCCGCTGGCAGCCCACTACATTCCTCATATGGTACGCAGGTTCCTGAAAAAGGAAAAGAATAAAAACGTAACCTTCAGCTTTCACCAGCTCCATACGGCGCCGCTGATCGAGGGGCTGAAAAGTGAAAAGTACGATATCATTTTCGGATCCTATGTGGAAAACGAGCCGCTGGTCCAGTTTATCCCTATCATCCACCAGGATATGGTGATCATCACGCCCTGGGATCACCCGCTGGCGCGCCGGGGGAAGGCAACGCTTCAGGATCTGGCGGAATATCCGATCATCGGCTATGACCGGACCTCCGGCCTCGGGAAATACACCAGACGCCTCTATGCCATACACGGTCTGGCACCCGATATCATCTGCGAATCCCCGGACGAAAACGCCATCTCCGCACTGGTGGAAGAAGCCTTTGGTATTGCACTGGTGGCAGACGTAGAAGAAATCCATGAAAGAAACGTACACATACTCAAGGTAGAGGATGAGAATCTGGTTCATACCGTGTATATGGCATACCTGAAAGACCGGTATATGATACCGGCGGTGAAAAACTTTATCCACTTTATCCACAAGGAAGGGACAAAACTTTAATTGGGGACGGGGGATTTTCAAAAATCCCCCGTCCCCAATTAAAGTGAAATGGAGTTTTCCACATATTTTATAAATTTATCTACAACTGGCGGGTGATAATGATTTCTGCACAGAGCCATGTAGACATAACGCCGGTGTTTTGGCAGGTTCAATGGAAGGATATCCACATTTAAGGTCCGGAGAACGGGGATATCCGGCATGATTCCGATGCCGAAGTTCTGGGCGATCAGCCCGGCCATGGAGCTGTCTTCTTCTATTTCGTAAGCAATCCTGGGACGGATCTTGGCCTGCTCGAAAAGATGATCGATCACGGGGCGAAGACCGCTGCTTTTGGTGAAAAAGACCTGGGGATAAGCAGCTGCCTCCTCCAGGGAAACGCCGTTTTTCTGCTGAGACAGGGGATGGCCTTTGGGAACCACCAGTACCAGGCGTTCGGTGGCAATAGGGGTAAATTCAATCTGGGGCTCTTTTTCAGCCATGGAGCAAAAAGCCACATCATATTTTTCATCCTTCAGTCCGGCCAGGATCTCGGAGGTATTTCCTACGGTAAAATGAAAACGGATGCTCAACTCTTCGTGGGCACGGAGAAAATCGCCGACCAGCCTGGGAACAAACTCGCTTCCCAATGTATATATGTAGGCAAGGTCAATGACACCTCCGGTCTGTCCGGTCATTTCCTTTGTTTTTCTGACCCCCATATCCAGGATCCGCAGGGATTCTTCTGCATATTTCAGAAAGATCTGTCCATATTTTGTCAGGGAAACTCCGCGTCCCTGCTTCTGAAACAGCTTTGTGCCAAGCTCCTGCTCGAGAGTAGTCATGGCATGACTTAAGGAAGGCTGCGTGATGTCAAGCTCCTCCGCGGCTTTTGTAAAATGTTCCATATGGGCAAGTGTTACAAAATAGTGTAATTGGTTTAGGTTCATACGATCACATCCTTTTTTATAAAATATCACAAATCATAGTCAGTTTCTATCATTTTTTTGAATACAATGCATTTGTTTTATAATATGTTTTTCCCTATAATACGGGGCAGAAAGCGGATTGTTAATCAAATATCAAATCCGGTTTTCGGCACAACCTCTTTTAATAAATGAAAATAATTATCCGGGAGGAAAGAAAATGAAAAGCGATTATAAACATATTTTTGAACCATTGACGATCCGTCGTATGACAATGAAAAACCGTATCATGATGACACCGATGGGAACCAACTATGGCGAGCAGAGCGGGGAAATGAGTTTTCGCCATATCAACTATTATGAACTGAGGGCCAAGGGCGGCACCGGACTTATTATGGTAGAAAATGCTAGTGTAGATTCGCCGGAAGGGTCTAATGGGACCACCCAGCTTCGAATCGACAAGGATCATTTTATGCCGCGGCTGTTTATGCTGACCGAGACGGTGCATAAGCACGGAGCCTGTATTGGAATCCAGATCAATCATGCCGGAGCGTCCGCACAATCGGCCCGTACCAATATGCAGCCTGTGTCAGCCTCCAACATTCCGTCAAAGGCAGGCGGAGAGATTCCCCGTCCGCTGGAAAAGGAGGAAATCCTGCGGATCGTAAAGAAGTACGGCGAGGCAGCCAAGCGTGCGCAGACGGCAGGTTTTGACGCGGTGGAAATCCATGCGGGCCACTCCTATCTGATCAGCCAGTTTTTGTCGCCGATTACAAATAAGAGAACAGACGAGTTCGGCGGAAGTCCTGAGAACCGGGCCAGATTCGCCAGCATGATCATGAAAGAGGTCCGTGCACAGGTAGGACCGTTTTTCCCGATTTTTGTCCGGATCAGTGCGGATGAGTTTCTGGAGGGAGGAAATACGCTGGAGGATACGCTGGATTATCTGCAGTATTTCCAGGAGGAAGCAGACGTGATCGATGTATCGGCAGGACTGAACGGTTCTATCCAGTATCAGATCGATGCCAACTACCTGCCGGACGGCTGGAGATCGTATATGGCAAAAGCGGTAAAAGAGCGTTACGGAAAAATATGCGTGACTACCGGAAATATCCGTGATCCAAAGGTGGCAGACGAAATCCTGGAAAGAGGCGACGCTGACATTATCGGCATGGGGCGTGGCCTGATCGCAGATCCTGACTGGGTGAATAAGGTAGAGTTCGGGGATATCTGCGATATTCGGAAATGTATTTCCTGTAATGTGGGATGTGCGGGGAACAGAATCGGTATCAACCGTCCGATCCGCTGCACTGTAAATCCGGCAGTACCGACAGGAGATTCTTATAAAAAGCAGCATATTAATAAGCCATGTAATGTTGTTGTGATCGGCGGCGGAACCGCAGGAATGGAAGCCGCCTGTACCGCAGCGGAGGTGGGATGCACAACATTTCTGATAGAGAAAAAACCGTACCTGGGCGGCCTGGCAGCAGAGATTTCCAAGATCCCCGATAAAAAGAGGCTGGCGGATTTCCCGAATTATCTGATCCACCGTGCCCAGAAGCTGAAAAACCTGTTTGTGTTTACCGGGACAGATGCAAGTGCCAGCTTTGTGAAAAATCTGAAGCCGAATATCATCGTTAATGCCACAGGATCGCTTCCGCTGCTCCCTCCAATTCCAGGCCTTCATGATAATCTGGGAAAAGAGGGAAGTAAGGTTTACTCCATTTTTGACATGATAGAAAATGTCAACAGCTATCCGGAAGACATGACCGGAAAGAAGGTCGTAGTCATCGGAGGCGGAGCCGTGGGACTGGACGTAGTAGAATTCTTTGCACCAAG
This sequence comes from Merdimonas faecis, assembly GCF_001754075.1. GTDB lineage: Bacteria > Bacillota > Clostridia > Lachnospirales > Lachnospiraceae > Merdimonas > Merdimonas faecis. The sequence goes on from NZ_MIEH01000008.1 coordinate 43,629, forward strand.
AGGGGCACAGACCGCTATCGTGGAAATGCTGCCGGCTATTGGAAACGGCATAGATCCCGTTTCAAAAGTAGGCACCTTTGCACTGATGGATAAATACGGTGTGCGCCAGATGCCAAACACTGCCCTCAAAGAAGTGCGGCCGGATTCCTTCCTGGTAGAAACCAAAGAGGGCATGGAAGAGCTGCCCTTCGATTACGGATTCGTGTGCCTGGGCATGAAAGCAAACGCCCCGGTACTGGACGAGATCCGGGAGGCCTTTGCGGATGACAGCAGCGTAGAGATCGTAAACATCGGCGACAGCGTAAGAGCAAGACGGATCATCGAAGGCACGGACGAAGGAAGAAATATATTAAATACCTTAGAAAAAAGATCGTTTCTGTAGAATGGAGGGGGACGTACACCAGGCGCGAAGGGGTACGTCCCCTGTCACTTTTTCGTTTCTGGGGACGGGGGATTTCTAAAAATCCCCCGTCCCCAATTGCATTCGCCTTCCTACCGGTGTATAATATTCACAAAATGTGGATAATTCGGTGGATAAGTATGTGGATAGCTTTGAACAAGCTGCCGGAACGGATATCCACGGTGAAATTCTAAATGTAATGAGGATTGGCTATGAGTAAGAAAAAAACAAGAAATAGGACTAATAAAATGCGGACGTCTGTAAAGACGCAGAATGTATCTGCAAAATCACAGGCGGCGCCTAAAGCAAGGGAAGCAGTAAAACCGCAGCTTTCCGTGGAAGAGGAGGCCTGCTATGGCCGCAGGTTCAGCCATCATTTTGATGAATTGAAATGGCTGTATATGGAGCTTTATGACAACAGCTCTATGTTTGCGGAACTGTGTGACAATCTTCATCGTTTTTATGAGGAAAGGAACCGGGATCTGAAGACCCAGGATCTGGAAAGGGAGAAAAACCCGGAGTGGTATAAAACGAATGAGATGCTGGGCATGATGTTCTATATTGACAATTTTGCCGGCAATATGAAGGGCGTGGAGTCTAAACTTGACTATATCGAGAAAAGCAATGTCAACTATATCCATCTGATGCCGTTCCTGGATACGGTAGAGGGACGTTCCGACGGCGGATATGCGGTGGCGGATTTCCGCAAGGTGCAGGAGAAGCTGGGATCTATGGAAGATCTGGAGGATCTGACGGCAGCCTGCCACAAAAAAGGGATCAATGTATGTATGGATTTTGTGATGAACCATACCTCAGAGGATCATGAGTGGGCGAAGCGCGCCCGCGCCGGAGAAGGCGAATATATGAGCCGCTATTTCTTTTTTGATAATTATTCCATTCCGGCGATGTATGAAAAAACTGTACCGCAGGTGTTCCCGACCACGGCTCCAGGCAATTTTACCTGGCTTCCGGACGCCGGCCATTTTGTCATGACCTCCTTTTATCCGTACCAGTGGGATCTTAATTATAAGAATCCCCGGGTATTTAATGAAATGATGTATAACTTCCTTTATCTGGCAAATAAAGGAATTGACATTATCCGTATCGACGCCGTGCCATATATATGGAAGGAGCTGGGAACTCAATGCCGGAATCTTCCCCAGGTCCACACGATCGTCAGGATGATGCGTATGATCGGGGAGATTGTCTGCCCTGGCATCCTCCTGCTGGGAGAGGTAGTTATGGAACCGGAAAAGGTGGTGCCTTATTTTGGAACGGTGGAAAAACCGGAATGTCACATGCTGTACAATGTGACTACAATGGCAACCACCTGGCATACCATTGCCACGAGAAACGTCCATCTTTTAAAGCAGCAGCTTGATATTGTCAACCGTCTGCCAAAAGATTATGTATTCTTAAATTATCTGCGCTGTCACGATGATATTGGCTGGGGGCTGGATTATGAGTCGCTGAAAGCCGAAGGCATTGATGAAAGGGCGCATAAGAAATATTTAAATGACTATTTCCAGGGATATGCAGGAGAAAGCTGCAGCCGGGGAGAGCTTTACAACGCCGATCCGGTGACCGGAGACGCCAGGTTCTGCGGAACCACGGCCTCCATGTGCGGCATCGAGAAGGCCGGATTTGAGCAGGACATGGAAGCTATGGAGCAGGCCATCCAGAAAGATATCATGCTGCACGCCTATATGTTTATGCAGTCGGGGATCCCGGTGCTTTACAGCGGGGACGAGGTTGCACAGGTCAATGACTATTCTTATAAAGAAGATCCCAACAAAGCGGATGATTCCCGCTATATCCACAGAGGCCCTATGAGATGGGATCTGGCGGAACACGTGGATGATGAAAATACTGTGGAAGGCCAGGTATACCAGAGGCTTCAGCAGCTGGAGAAGATTCGCAAAAGTGAAAAGGCATTTATGACCAATGCAGACACCTGGACCATCGAGACCTGGGACGCCGGAGTCCTTTGCATCGGACGATACTATGACGGGGATAAGATCCTTGGACTTTTTAACTTTACAGAATACGATAAGACAGCATGGATTAATGAGACAGATGGAGAATATATAGAGCTGCTGACCGGAAAGGTACTGCAGCCAATCGGAGTCAATATTCCGGCATATGGGTTCTATTATCTTAAAAAAATTAATTAATAAGCAAATTAGTTTACTGGACTTATCTACTATTAGTTTGTTAAGGAGAAATATCCGATGATAAGAAAGATCAGAGGGGGATTTTTGTTGCTGGCATTTGCGGCAGTTCTTGTCAGCTGTGCGGGCAGGCCTGTATATGCCACAGAACCTTCCCAGGACGATGCAGCAGCTTCCGGCGAGTCTGGCGAGACAGACAGCGAAGAAGAACTGACGCCGGAGGAAGCCCTTAAAAAGGAGCTGGACACTGTCTACCAGATGGAGGTTCAGAGCAATAGCTGGAAAAACTGGCCGGAGGGGACGGGAACCTATGGAGAAGCAGCAATCGTCATGGATGCAGGGACAGGAGCCATTCTCTATGCCAAAAATATTGACGCCCATCACTATCCTGCCAGCATCACAAAGGTACTGACCACGCTGGTAGCGCTGCAGAATGGAAGTCTTGCGGATCCGGTTTCTTTTTCTCATGAAAGTGTGGCATTCCTGAAACCGGATGAGTCATCTATAGGAATGAAAGAAGGCAATCAGCTCACACTGGAGCAGGCACTGTACGCAACGCTTCTGGCATCCGCAAACGAAGTCGCCTATGCCGTAGGTGAAAATGTGGGAACAGCCAGCGGCCATGATTATACCTGGTTTATAGAAGAAATGAACCGGGTATGTAAGGAGCTGGGCGGAGAAAATTCTAATTTTGTCAATACGAATGGACTCCATGATCCGAATCATTATACCTGCGCCAGAGACATGGCGCTGATCGGCCGGGAGCTGTTCAAGTATCCGGAATTTTTTACAATTGCCCAGACGCCCCAGTATACGATCCCGGCATCCGGGACCACGGAAGAGCATGTATTTCAGCAGCACCATCAGATGCTGATTCCCAATGAAAGTGAGTATTATCCCTATGCCATCGGCGGCAAGACGGGGTACACCTCCGATGCGTTGTCCACACTGATCACTATGGCGGACAATGGAAACATGCAGCTGGTATGTGTAGTCTTAAAGACCCACGGGGTCAATGTATATCCCGATACCCGGAATCTTCTGGAGTATGTATTCCAGAATTTCCAGAAGGTCTCCGTGGCGGACAATGAAACATCGGAGGATGTGGAGGAAATTCTGGAAGAAGAAAACAGCGGCTATGTGATGCTGCCTTCCGGGATATCATTTGAAGATCTGAAGATGGAGCTGATCCCCGACGAGGGCACCGGCAAAGAGGCAACACTTAACTATTATTATGAAGACCGGCTTCTGGGATCGGCCAGGGCAAAGGTCAGCGATTCTTATATAGAGAATCATTCCGCGCAGGTAAAGGATATCAGCGGTGAAAAGGCAGAGACGGAAAAAGAAGGAAAGGGTCTGGTATCCGTGGCCATTCTGGCCGCGGCAGTGGTTCTTCTGCTGATCCTGATCCTCTTATTCATCCGCGTGATCCGGAAAAGAAAGCAGAGACGGCGGAGAAGAAGGAGGAGAAGGAGATAAAAAAACTACTTGACGCTCCTGTATTTTCACGTCTATAATAAGAAAGTGTATAAAAACTTTGACGAAGACAGTAGGATATATATGAACGTCCAAGAGAGCCGGCGGCGGTGGGATGCCGGTACCAGTAAGATATATCTGAATATCACTTCCGAGTTGCAGACGCTGAAAGGCCCCTGGAAAGAAGGGAGCGCCCAGTAAGCGCTGACGGAATTCCTCCGTTACAGGGAAGACATATGACAGTATGTTTAGGTGGTGTAAAAAACGCAAAGTTCGCTTTCGTCCTATACAGGGCGGAAGCGTTTTATTTTTTAAGGAGGTTTCTTATGTACAAGAAGGTTTCCACGGATCTTAACTTTGTGGACAGAGAAAAAGAAGTTGAAAAATTCTGGGAAGAAAATCACATTTTTGAAAAAAGTATGGAGGAACGGGACGGCAACGATATCTATATGTTTTACGACGGCCCTCCGACAGCCAACGGAAAGCCGCATATCGGCCATGTACTGACCCGTGTTATCAAAGATATGATCCCCAGATACCGCACCATGAAAGGTTATGAGGTGCCGAGAAAAGCAGGATGGGATACCCATGGCCTGCCGGTAGAGCTGGAGGTAGAAAAAGCTCTGGGGCTGGACGGTAAAGATCAGATCGAAGAATATGGTCTGGAGCCGTTCATCGACAAATGTAAGGAAAGCGTATGGAAATACAAAGGCATGTGGGAGGATTTCTCTGCCACCGTCGGCTTCTGGGCGGACATGGAAAATCCTTACGTAACCTATCATAACGATTATATTGAGTCCGAATGGTGGGCGCTGAAAAAGATCTGGGAAAAAGGCCTTTTATACAAAGGATTCAAGATCGTGCCTTACTGCCCGCGCTGCGGAACTCCGCTGTCGGCTCAGGAGGTAGCGCAGGGATATAAGGATGTAAAAGAACGCTCCGCTATCGTGCGGTTCAAGGTGATCGGCGAGGACGCTTACTTCCTGGCATGGACCACCACGCCGTGGACCCTGCCGTCCAACATCGGCCTCTGTGTAAACCCGGAGGAGGAATACGCAAAGGTAAAGGCGGCAGACGGTTATGTATATTATATGGCTTCCGCGCTTCTTGACACCGTTCTTGGAAAGCTTGGCGAGGAAGGAAAGCCGGCTTACGAGGTGCTGGAGACTTATAAAGGAAAAGAGCTGGAATACAAAGAATACGAGCCTTTGTATCAGTGTGCAAAGGACTGTGCAGATAAGCAGAATAAAAAAGCATTTTTCATTACCTGTGACACCTATGTTACTCTGACCGACGGTACCGGCGTGGTACACATCGCACCGGCATTTGGTGAGGACGATGCCAAGGTGGGACGGAAGTATGACATGCCTTTCGTCCAGCTGGTAGATGAAAAGGGAAATATGGGCGAGACGACCCCGTTTGCAGGGCTGTTCGTGAAAAAGGCAGACCCGGAGGTCATCAAAGACCTGGAGGAGAGAGGGCTTCTTTACGACGCGCCGAAGTTCGAACACAGCTATCCTCACTGCTGGCGCTGCGATACGCCGCTGATCTACTATGCGCGCGAGTCCTGGTTCATCAAGATGACAGAGGTAAAGGACGACCTGATCGCTAATAACAACACCATCAACTGGATCCCGGAGAGCATTGGAAAAGGACGTTTCGGCGACTGGCTGGAAAATGTTCAGGACTGGGGCATCAGCCGGAACCGTTACTGGGGAACCCCGTTAAATATCTGGGAGTGCGAGTGCGGACATCAGCACTCCATCGGAAGCATTGCCGAATTAAAGGAAATGTCTGATAACTGTCCGGACGAGATCGAGCTGCACCGGCCGTATATCGACGCCGTGACCATCAAGTGTCCGAAGTGCGGAAAAGAGATGCACCGGGTACCGGAGGTAATCGACTGCTGGTTTGATTCCGGAGCGATGCCGTTTGCACAGCATCACTATCCGTTCGAGAATCAGGAGCTATTCGAGAAACAGTTCCCGGCAGACTTTATTTCCGAGGCGGTGGACCAGACCAGAGGATGGTTCTACTCGCTGCTTGCGATCTCTACACTGATCTTTAACAAGGCGCCGTATAAGAACGTTATCGTTCTGGGTCATGTGCAGGATGAGAACGGACAGAAGATGAGCAAGTCCAAGGGAAATGCGGTAGACCCGTTTGAGGCGCTGGAAAAATACGGTGCGGATGCGATCCGCTGGTATTTCTATGTAAACAGCGCACCATGGCTGCCGAACCGTTTCCACGGAAAAGCAGTGGTAGAGGGACAGCGTAAATTCATGGGAACTCTGTGGAACACCTATGCATTTTTCGTGCTGTACGCAAACATTGACGAGTTTGACGCTACGAAGTATACCTTAGAATATGATAAATTATCCGTCATGGACAAATGGCTTCTGTCCAAGCTGAACACAGTGATCGCAGAAGTAGACCAGAACCTGGCGGACTACAAGATTCCGGAGACTGCAAGAGCGCTGCAGGAGTTTGTAGATGACATGAGCAACTGGTATGTCAGAAGAAGCCGTGAGCGTTTCTGGGCGAAGGGAATGGGGCAGGATAAGATCAATGCCTATATGACGCTTTATACAGCATTGGTAGAGATCAGCAAAGCTGCTGCGCCGATGATCCCGTTCATGACAGAAGAGATCTACCAGAATCTGGTAAGATCCATCGATCAGACTGCGCCGGAGAGTATCCACCTGTGCGATTTCCCGGCTGTAAAAGAAGAGTACATTGACAAAGAGCTGGAAGCAAATATGGATAACGTGCTGAAGCTGGTAGTTATGGGCCGTGCCTGCAGAAATACCGCTAATATCAAGAACCGTCAGCCGATCGGACAGATGTATGTGAAGGCGGATTTTGAAGTTCCTGAATTTTATCAGGAGATCGTAAAGGAAGAGTTAAATGTAAAATCTGTTACATTTACACAGGAAGTCCGCGATTTTACTTCATATACATTTAAACCACAGTTAAAGACAGTTGGACCAAAATATGGTAAACTTTTAGGTGGAATCAAGGCAGCACTTACATCCCTTGACGGAAATGCGGCGATGGATGAGCTGAATGAAAATGGTTCCTTAAAGCTTGATGTAAACGGCCAGGAAGTCACGCTGTTCCGTGAAGACCTGCTGATCGAGAGCAGCCAGATGGAAGGCTATGTATCTGAAAATGACAATGGCATCACAGTGGTGCTGGATACCAATCTTTCCGAGGAACTGCTGAAGGAAGGTTTTGTGCGCGAGATCATCAGCAAGGTACAGACCATGCGTAAGGAAGCAGATTTCCAGGTGACCGACAAGATCCGGATCACTTACGAGGGTACCGAAAAGGCTGAAGCAGTATTCGCAGAAAATGAGAAGACTATCGGTGACGAGACTCTGGCAGAGCTGGTGGAGAAACATGAACCGGCCGGCTATGTCAAGGAGTGGAAGATCAACGGTGAAAAGGTAGTCCTTGGTGTGGAGAAAAGATAAGACGGGTAAAGAGAAGAAAGGAAAAGAGAAGAATGTATAATCCGAGATTTGACAAGCAGACGTTCAAACGCGAAGTTACAGAAAATGTAAAAACTCTGTTCCGGAAAACCATCGAAGAGGCCACCCCGCAGCAGTTATACCAGGCGGTGTCCTATGCGGTGAAGGAAGCGATCATCGACGACTGGATCGCAACACAGGAAACCTATGACAAAGAGGATCCCAAGGTGGTTTACTATATGTCTATGGAGTTCCTGATGGGCAGGGCTCTTGGCAATAATCTGATTAATATGACAGCCTACAAGGAAGTGAAGGAAGCTTTAGATGAGCTTGGCATCGATTTAAACCTGATCGAGGATCAGGAGCCGGATCCGGCCCTTGGAAACGGAGGACTGGGACGGCTGGCGGCCTGCTTCTTAGATTCCCTTGCTACTCTGGGATATGCAGCTTACGGCTGCGGGATCCGTTATCGCTACGGAATGTTTAAGCAGAAAATCGAAAACGGCTACCAGGTAGAAAAGCCGGACAACTGGCTCAAAGACGGCAACCCCTTTGAGCTTCGCCGTCCGGAGTATGCAAAGGAAGTGCGCTTCGGGGGAAATATCCGTGTAGAATATGATGACAAGACCGGAAAGACTCATTTTGTACAGGAAAATTATGAGTCCGTCCTGGCGATCCCCTATGATTATCCGATCGTAGGTTATGACAACCATGTGGTCAATACCCTGCGCATCTGGGATGCAGAGCCGATCGTAGACTTCCAGCTCAACGCCTTTGACAGGGGAGATTACCATAAAGCAGTGGAGCAGCAGAACCTGGCAAAGACCATCGTTGAGGTGCTCTATCCGAATGATAACCACTATGCAGGAAAAGAGCTGCGTTTAAAACAACAGTATTTCTTTGTGTCTGCCAGCCTGCAGGCGGCAGTCGCCAAGTATAAGAGAAAACATGATGACCTGATGAAGCTGCCGGAGAAGATGACCATTCAGATGAACGACACGCATCCGACAGTAGCAGTGGCAGAGCTGATGCGAATCCTCCTGGACGAGGAGGACTTAGGCTGGAACGAGGCATGGGAGATCACCACGAAAACCTGCGCCTATACCAACCACACCATTATGGCAGAGGCTCTGGAAAAATGGCCGGTGGATCTGTTCTCACGTCTGCTTCCCCGTGTATACCAGATCATCCAGGAGATCGACCGCCGATTTATCTTAAAGATTCAGGAGCAGTATCCGGGCAATGAGGAGAAGATCCGTAAGATGGCTATTATCCGGGACGGGCAGGTGAAAATGGCGCATCTTGCCATTGTAGCCGGATATTCTGTCAACGGTGTGGCAAGACTGCATACAGAGATCTTAAAGAATCAGGAGCTTAAAGATTTCTACCAGATGATGCCGCAGAAGTTTAATAACAAGACCAATGGTATTACCCAGAGACGGTTCCTGATGCACGGCAATCCGCTTCTGGCTCAGTGGGTAACAGAGAAGATCGGAACCAAGGACTGGGCGACAGACCTGTCCCTGATGTCCGGACTGAAAAAGTGGGCAGATGACAAAGAGGCCCTGAAAGAGTTCATGGACATTAAATATAGAAATAAAGAGCGTCTGGCAAAATATATCCTGGAGCACAACGGCATTGAAGTGGATCCGAGATCCATCTTTGACGTACAGGTAAAGCGTCTCCATGAGTACAAACGGCAGCTCTTAAATATCCTGCATGTGATGTATCTGTATAATCAGATCAAGGAGCACCCGGAACGCAGCTTCTATCCAAGAACCTTCATTTTCGGGGCAAAGGCGTCTGCAGGATATATCCGTGCGAAACAGATCATCAAGCTGATCAATTCGGTAGCAGATGTAGTCAATAATGACCGCAGCATCAACGGCAAGCTGAAGGTTGTATTTATCGAGGATTACCGGGTATCCAATGCGGAGATGATCTTTGCGGCGGCAGATGTCAGCGAGCAGATTTCCACTGCTTCCAAAGAGGCATCCGGAACAGGAAACATGAAGTTTATGCTGAACGGAGCGCCGACTCTTGGCACCATGGATGGAGCGAATGTGGAGATTGTAGAAGAAGTAGGCATCGAAAATGCATTTATCTTTGGACTGAGCTCCGACGAGGTTATCAATTTTGAGAACCATGGCGGCTATGATCCATACGAGATCTATAACAATGATCCGGAAGTGCGCCGGGTGGTAGAGCAGCTGGTGGACGGCACGTATTCCCACGGCGACAGCGAGATGTACCGTGATCTGTACAATTCTCTGTTAAAGCCAATTGGCGGAAACCGTGCGGATATGTACTTTATCCTGAAGGACTTCCGTTCCTACGCAGAGGCGCAGACGCGGGTAGAGGCCGCATACCGCGACCGTGACCGCTGGGCAAAGATGGCGCTTCTGAATACCGCATGCTGCGGCAAGTTCTCTTCTGACCGTACCATTCAGGAGTATGTGGATGATATCTGGCATCTTGACGCAGTGACTGTAGAAGTATAAAAGCGCAGGAGATATAAAAGAAGAGTAAAAGGTATAAAAAGACACGCCCTCCCATACAGTGTATGGGAGGGCTTTTTCATGTGGTTGAAATTAAAGAAAATGGGATGCTGTCTGCTCATCATCGTTCTTCTCCCCTACGTGATGACTGTATTTATAAATGGGCCAAGCATTACAGCACAGTCCAGGGTAGATCAGACCTATATCCAGGTAGAGGTGTCAGGTGAAGAGGCGGAAGAAGGACAGGTCATAGAAATGCCGTTGGAGGATTATGGAATCGGCGTTATGGCAAAGGAAATTCCGGCAGATTATGAAAAGGAGGCCCTGAAAGCGCAGGCTGTGCTGGTGCGGACTGACATTTACCGGCAGATTCAAACAGGCGGGAACAAGAAGGCGGTCCAGGGAAATTTCTGGAACCGGGAGGAGATGCAGGAAGCCTGGGGCGGGAAGGATAGAATCTATTACCGGAAATTCCAGGATGCCTGGCAGGAGACGGAGGGACAGATTCTGACCTGGCAGGGACAGCCGGCCTATGTGCCGTTTTTCCGGCTGAGTATCGGATGTACCAGGGATGGGAAAGAGGTATTGGGAAATGAAGACTGCCCGTATCTTAAGATCCGGGAGTGCCCGGATGATGTGGAGGCCGAGGAGCAGCTTCAGACGGTAGAGGTGGACGACATGGATGCGGAGGTAACAGCGCTTGATACAGCGGGATATGTGACGAATGTGCGGGTCGGCCAGGAAAATATGAGCGGAGAGGAATTTCGAAAGAAGTATGAACTGGCGTCTTCCTGTTTCACCCTGCAGCGGTACAACGGGAAGATGCGGATCACCACTAGAGGTGTGGGGCACGGACTTGGCATGAGTCAGTACAGCGCGCACCGGATGGCAAAAGACGGCCAGACCTATGATGAAATTTTAAATTATTTTTTTGAAGGCTGCGAACAAAAAGAGGTAGCAGAAATCTTACAGAACACAGAATAACTATCACAGCTTCTGGCAAAAATATAGTCAGAGGTGGTGATAAGATGAATAAAAAGCAAAGCCCTTCACAAAAAAAGAGGGGAGCTACCGTCGCAGCAGTATTGTGCTTTGTGGCAGCGATCGCTATTGTAGGAACATATACTTTGGGGAATAGTAGGGAAGCCCGGCAAAACGAAGAGATTGCAAGGACGGAAGAAAATGAGACAAAGGATAACATTACAGAAGACAGCGCAGATGATGCCAGGGAAGCAGACAGTGCGGTGATTGACAACCAGAATGAGGATAAGACGCAGGGCGGGGCCGCCGGCACCGGTGAGGCGGAAAAGGAAACGGCAGGCGGAAATTCCGACGCAGATGGAAGTGCTTCCGGCAGTGGAACGGGAAGCAGTGGAGCGGGAGGCGCCGGTGTGCAGAGCACTTCAGGATCCGGTGTGAACCTAAACTTTGGTGAGGACAGCAAGCTGGTATGGCCAGTCAACGGAACAGTGCTGATGAGCTACAGTATGGACAAGACGGTATACTTTTCCACACTGGATCAGTACAAATACAACCCGGCGCTCATTATATCTGCTGCCGAAAACGATCAGGTGATCGCAGGCACGACCGGTATCGTCAAGTCTATCGACAATATGGCAGAGACTGGAACGACAGTGAATATTGACATCGGCAACGGTTACGAACTCCTTTACGGACAGCTGAAAGACGTCCCGCTGAAGGTGGGAGACTATGTGGAGGCGAATACGGTGATCGGATATGTAAGCAAGCCGACAAAATACTACAGCGTAGAAGGCACGAACGTGTATTTCGAAATGCGAAAGGACGGACAGCCAATCAACCCGCTGGACTATATGTAGCATTGGGGACGGGGGTTTTTCGAAAATCCCCCGTCCCTTTTTCAGAAAACCCCCGTCCCCAATGGGACCTCGCATTGACAAATGTGGAAAACCTTTTATAATTAATGTTGATAACTTGGAAATATTGTGGAAAATGTGGAAAATGAATTATACATATATCGTACAATGTAGAGATGGAAGCTTATATACCGGGTGGACTAACGATCTTAAAAAGAGGATTGAAGCCCACAATGCAGGGAAAGGTGCCAAGTATACAAAGTCCAGAAGGCCTGTAAAACTGCTGTATTATGAAGAATTTGCCTCTCGGGAGGAAGCGATGCGCCGGGAGTATGAGATCAAACATATGAGTCGTAAAAAGAAAGAAGAAGTCATTCAATTGGGGACGGGGGTTTTCTGAAAAACCCCCGTCCCCAATTGAAGTTATCCACATTACAATGTTTATAACACGAATGCATACATTACGATAAAGTGGCAGGCACTTCCGCCCATGACGAACAGATGAAAGATTTCATGTGTCCCGAAGTTTTTATGCCGCATATTGAATAGAGGCAGCTTCAAAGCATAGATAACTCCGCCGATGGTGTAAATAATACCGCCGGCCAGCAGCCAGCCGAAAGCTGCCGGAGACATGGAGTTGAGGATCTGGGTAAATGCGAGAACGCAGGTCCATCCCATGCCGATGTATAATACGGAAGAAACCCACTTGGGGCAGTTGATCCAGAATGCCTTGATCAGTATTCCGATAATCGCGATTCCCCAGACAATGCTAAGAAGGATCAGGCCGATCCTGCGGGGCAGAACCAGGAGACAGATCGGAGTATAGCTTCCGGCGATCAGTACGCTGATCATCATATGGTCTATTTTTTTGAGGATCGTATTGATCTTTTTGGAACGGTCAAAGGTATGGTAGGTAGTACTTGCCGCATACAAAAGGATCAGGCTTGCCGCATAGATTGTAATAGAAATGATATAAATCCGGTCCGGCTCATGAGCTGCCTTGATAAGCAGCGGGACTGCTGCGAAGATTGCCATGAGCATCCCGATAAAATGGGTGATCGCACTCCCCGGATCTTTAATATGTTCTTTGATTACTTCTGCCATAATACACTCCTCCTGTTCAGATATATATTGATAAAACACAACACATAGTTTTGGAAACTACATTATCCATATGTGTATATTATAACCCATATTCTCAAAAAGCAAGCATAATCACAAAAATTTCATATTTATTTAGAAATTTAAGAAACTGGACTGGTTAAATATGAAATAACTGGATATTTATAAGAAGACAGTTCGGTGCTACGATGTATGAGAATCGAAAAAGGGAGTGAGACTATATGGAAAAAAGAAATCAAACAGTAATAAAACTGGCGCAGACAGCGCTTCTGGCAGCTCTTTGTTATGTTTCTTTTACGTATCTTCAGATAAAGATCCCGATGCCGGGCGGAGATGCCACATCGATCCACATCGGTAACGCCTTCTGTGTCCTGGCGGCGCTTCTTCTGGGCGGCCTCTATGGCGGACTGGCGGGAGCCATCGGCATGGGAATCGCAGACATCATGGATCCGATCTATATCACCGGCGCGCCCAAGACATTTTTCCTGAAGCTGTGCATTGGCCTGATCGTAGGACTGGTGGCTCACAGAATCGCCAGGATCAACGAAAGCACTGACAAAAAATATGTATGGAAATGGAGTCTGATCGCTTCAATAGCAGGACTTGGCTTCAATGTGATCGCAGACCCGCTGGCAGGATATTTTTACAAAATGTATATTCTGGGGCAGCCGCAGCAGATGGCGGAGGTCCTGGCAAAATGGAGCACTGCTGCTACGTTTGTCAATGCCGTAATCTCCACGGTTCTGGTGTGCGCAATGTATAATGCGCTGCGCCCGGTACTTCTTAAATCCGGCCTGATTACAGGAATCGGGAAAAAGAAAATGGCCTGACAGCGGTCTGATTCGCCAGAATGACAGAATGAGGAATGACAGAAAATGATAAAGAAGGAAGAAAATATTTCGAGAGATGAATCGATCAATAAGCTGGTAGTAACTGCTTTCTTTGCTGCGATTACCTTTCTGGGTATCCAGATCTTCCGGGTCCCTCTTCCTGCAGTAGTAGGGACGCCGTTTGTACACTTTGGCCACATTTTTGTAGTCATGGGTGTGCTCCTTATGGGAGGAAAAAGGGGTGCCGTTTCAGGTACCCTCGGACTGGTGATCTTCGATATCCTGAACGGTTATCTGCAGGATGTCCCACAGGTATTTCTGGAAACGATCATCAAATGTCTGCTTATCGGAGCTCTGTTTGCAGTCTTAAAAAACAGGGCGGGGGGAGACAGGAAAAAGGAATACCGGGGAGCGATGATCTGTACCGTGCTATACGGATGCATGAATATCCTCATTGAGTTTGTTATGGGGATTGTCAAAATGATGATCCTGGGAAGCGGCTTTGCGGCAGCTGCCGCAGGATCAGCCGCCTCCATTCCGGCTACGGTAGTCAATGTGGTATTTCTGATCCTTGCGGAAGCACTCCTGTACCGTCCGGTGGAACGGCTGTACCGGCGTGCATCAAGGCAATAAATTCCTCCATTACCCGGGTCTTGTACTTGTGCTTTTTATAATAGAAAAATACCTGGCGCAGTGCATCAGGCCCGGAAAGCTTGTAGTAGACCAGATTTTCAAAGGACGGGAGGCGCTGTACCAGCATGTCACTGATAAACGTGGCGCCAAGCTGCGTGGAGGCGGCCATATAGGCGGTGGACTGCTGCTGCAGCTCCAGGATGATTCTGGGGCTAAAGCCGGCAAGGCGGCAGAGATGTTCCCCGCGGGTGCGCGTATCATTGCCCGGCGTCAGCATGATAAAAGGCAGGGAGGAAAAGGAGTTAAGTGGAACTGACGGACATTTTTCGGACAGATCCGATTCGCTTTGAATATTTTCATAAGAGAGCTGGAAAGATTCCAGCTCTTTATTTATGGGAAAATGCCGGGGCACTGCCAGCAGGATATGCTCCTGGCAGTAAGATTCCTTATTGTAAAGAGTGCTGTCATAGTGATAATTGTCAATGACAAAATCCAGATATCCGCTGCTGAGCATGGCTTCCAGCTGATCAGTATTTCCCTCGGTGATCTGAATATCAATTCTCGGATATTTCCGTTTAAACCCCGAGATCAAAGTGGGAAGAACATAGGCGGCGAACAGATTGCTGGCCCCGATGGATAAATGGCCGGATTTCAGAGTATTCAGATTATTGATAGCATTTTCCACCCGCTGTTCAATCTGAAAGATCTCCTTTGCCGCATCAATATAGATCCGTCCTGCCTCCGTAAGCTGCAGCGGGGATGTGCTGCGGTCAAACAAAGGTACGCCGATTTCCTCCTCGATTTTTTTGATGCGGGCGCTTAAGGAGGGCTGACTGATATATAGATTCTGTGCCGCCTTAGAAAAGCTTTTTTCCCGGTAAACTTCATAGACATATTTCTTCCAGGTAAACATAAAACCTCCCAAAGTTATAGTTAAAACGATATAACATATATATGATTATTGGTATTTGAATATATTATAGTCCGGCGTTATCATAAATGTAAAGAAAAGGTTCGAACTTTATACCAATATCAGGAGGAAATAAAAATGGAAGCATTTCGGAAAGCAAAACGAATGGAGCACGTACATTCTGATATCCGGGGACCGTTGTACATGGAAGCTCTGGAAATGCAGAAAAAAGGAATGGATATATTAAAACTGAATACAGGAAATCCGGCGGTTTTTGGATTTGAGGTGCCGGAAAGTGTGAAAAGGGCGATGGAAGATTGCGCTGAAGAAGGAATGGCATACTGCGATTTCCGAGGACGAAGAGATGCCAGAGAGGCAATCTGCGAGTATGAAAAGAGTAAGGGGATAAAGGGGATAGATCCGGATGATATTTTCATCGGAAACGGTGTCAGTGAGGTGGTTTCCTTTGCACTGCTCCCGCTTTTAAACAGTGCGGATGAGGTGTTAGTTCCCAGTCCCAGCTATTCTTTGTGGGGAAATTCCGTATGCCTGGCCGGTGGAAAGCCGGTTTTCTATACATGCGATGAGAAAGCAGACTGGGCGCCGGATCTTGCGGACATTAAAAAGAAAGTTACTGCAAGGACGAAAGCCATCGTTATTATCAATCCCAATAACCCGACGGGAGTGCTGTACCAGAAGGAGATCCTGCTTGAGATCATCCAGGTGGCAAGAGAAAACGGACTGATGATTTTTTCTGATGAGATCTATGATCGCCTGGTGATGGATGGGAAGCAGCATGTGTCCACGGCGTCCCTGGCAGAAGATGTGCCGATGGTTACGATGAACGGCCTTTCCAAATCTCATTGTCTGTGCGGTTACCGGTGCGGATGGATGGTGCTTAGCGGACCAAGAGCATTGACGGACGAATACAGGGAAGGAATCGTCCAGATGACTTCTATGCGGCTTTGTGCCAATGCACTGGCGCAGGTGGCAATCCCGGCGGCGCTTCAGGATATGGAGACACCGGCCTCCATGGTAAGGCCGGGCGGGCGTCTTTATGAACAAAGGGAAGCTGCTGTAAGGGAACTTCAGAAGATAGACGGGATATCTTTTGTAAAAAATGACGCCGCTTTTTACATTTTCCCGCGGCTGGACGTAAGAAAATTCGGGATTACGGACGATAAGAAATTTGCACGAGATCTTTTGTACAATACACATATCCTGCTGGTACCAGGCAGTGGATTTGACTGGCATGACCCGGATCATTTCCGGATCGTCATGCTTCCACAGGCAGAAGTACTATCCGATGCTATCCGCCGGATGGGGACGTTCCTGGACGGCTATCATCAGGACTGGCGAAAATATGCCTAGCAAAAAGGACGGTAGAAGTGAAGACTGGAATATACAAAACAGGCTGCAGAGATTTCTCCCTGCAGCCTGTTGAAGCAAATCTTAGTAATTTTCTACTTTTCTCTCAAAGTAAGCTCTTGGATGAGCACAAACCGGACATACTTCCGGAGCCTCATCGCCCATATAGATGAATCCGCAGTTGTTGCATTTCCATCCAAGAGGAGCATCGTCTTTGAAGGTCTTTCCTGCTTTGTAGCTTTCCAGCAGCTTGCGGTAGCGCTTCTCGTGAGCAGCTTCTACCTGGGCAACGCCTTCAAATTTTACAGCCAGCTCTTCAAAGCCTTCTGCTCTGGCTTCCTCAGCCATACGCTTGTACATATCTGTCCACTCATAGTTCTCTCCGGCGGCAGCATCCTCTAAGTTCTCTGCCACATCGCCGATGCCGTGGAATTCCTTGAACCACATTTTTGCATGTTCTTTTTCCTGGTTTGCTGTTTCCTCAAAAATGTTTGCCATCTGCACATAGCCGGCTTTCTTAGCGGCAGAAGCATAATAGGTATATTTATTGCGTGCCTGAGATTCGCCGGAAAAAGCTTCCATTAAGTTCTGTTCGGTTTTTGTTCCTGCATATTTAGACATATCAATATCCTCCGTTTTTAATAGTATTTGTAAAACCTCTCGTGAATATGTGTAAACTCGCCAGGCCAGCCAGGAAGCAAGAGTTTTCTCGCTGTCGGCTGTCGCCGAATACTACCCCCGGCAGGTAAACTCGCCAGGCCAGCCAGGAAGCAAAAGCTTCCTCGCTGTCGGCTGTCGCCGGATACTAATATATAGAAGCCACGCCTCTTACAAGTAAACTTGTAGAGGCGCAACTTCTATATATAGTGCCTGGCTCGTAGCTTAGCCAAAGTATCTCTTTAACAGGCCTTCGAATGCTTTTCCGTGACGTGCTTCGTCTCTTGCCATTTCGTGAACTGTGTCATGGATTGCGTCCAGGTTAGCAGCTTTTGCACGTTTTGCAAGATCAAACTTACCAGCGGTAGCGCCGTTTTCAGCGTCTACACGCATCTCCAGGTTCTTCTTTGTGCTGTCGGTTACGACTTCGCCGAGCAGTTCTGCAAATTTAGCAGCGTGCTCAGCCTCTTCATAAGCAGCTTTTTCCCAGTACAGGCCGATTTCCGGATATCCTTCTCTGTGAGCCACTCTGGCCATTGCCAGATACATACCAACCTCAGAGCACTCGCCTTCAAAGTTTGCTCTTAAGTCTGCAAGAATGTCTTCGCTAACGCCCTGAGCAACACCTACCACGTGCTCAGCAGCCCACTCTCTGTCACCTGTCTGCTCTTTGAATTTCTCAGCCGGAGCGTGGCAAACTGGACATTCAGCCGGAGCAGCCTCTCCTTCATAAACATAACCACATACAGTACATACAAATTTCTTCATGTTCTTACATCTCCTTTATATATTTTTATTATTTTAATATTAGTAACAATTACTAATATTAAATTACCACATGTTATGACTTCTGTCAATCCTTATTTTAAACCTTTTTTGTTCTCATTACTACAGCAGTTTGAACATTTTCCGTAAAATAATATATTGTGTGATTCAATGACACCGTCAAAATGTTCCCCGGCGGTCTTATCAATGAACTGATCAAAGGAGTCACTAAGTTCCAGGTCAAAAACATTGCCGCAGCCGCTGCAGATCACATGGTAATGAGAATCTGTCCGTCCGTCAAAACGGTCGCCGCCGTCCGGAGTCGGAATCTTTGTGATCTCGCCAATATCTGCAAGAAGATTAAGGTTACGGTAAACAGTTCCAAGACTGATATTTGGAAATTCTTCTTTTACATGCAGGTACACCATATCAGCAGTCGGATGAGAGTGAGTGCCGGATAAATATTCCAGAATGGATGCACGCTGCTTGCTGTATTTCAAATTTGCCACTCTTGCTCCTCCTTTCGATAATAATAATAATTACTATAATTAGTATATAAAATGAATAAAGTCCTGTCAACAATTATTTTCAAAATATAACATTTTGTAATATTTTGAGCCGGATTTAGAGTATTATTTTGAAAGTACAGTGCATAATATGACGATAGAACGCCTATGAAACATGTTGACAACACTTTCTTGGGTGGTATAATAATGCCGTAACATATGTAACAATTCTGTAATATTTACAAAAGATAAGAAAACATAAAGGAGGGAGTTTATGGGTTCTAATCTTAAGAAGGGATTGTTCTTAGTTACTATTACAGGTGCAGTGACCGCATTTCCTCACACGGTACAAGCCTTTGACCAGACGGCAGCAGAACAGATCCTGCCGCAGGCGGGGATTGAGGAAGTTTTAAGTGACTGCTATCTGTCAGATAAAAAAATCGAAGTAGAGGATTATCTTGTACCGACAGAGAAGGGTGAGTATTTAGATATGGCATTTGCCAATGTCCAGACGTTTCTGTATATCAGGAGCGAACCGACAACAGAAAGTGAGTGGCTGGGAAAGCTGTATCCCGATAATGCTGCGAAGATCATCGGACCGGTGGGCGAGTGGACGAAGATCCAGTCCGGGACCGTGACAGGCTATGTGTATTCTGATTATATAATAATAGGAAAGAATGCCGATCAAAAAGCCCGGGAAATGGTGAGCCAGACGGAGAGCCAGCAGGAAGAAGAGGCATTTGTCTATGCGGAATCCAAGGAAGAGGAAGCTGCAAGGCTCCAGGCTGAAGCCGAAGAAGCGGCGCGAAAGGCAGCGGAAGAGGCGGCTGCAAAGGCTCAGACCGGACAGGCTATTGTAGATTACGCATGCCAGTTTATCGGAAATCCTTATGTATGGGGAGGGACAAGCCTGACCGAGGGTGCGGACTGCTCCGGGTTTGTTCAGTCTGTATTTGCACATTTCGGGATCAGCCTGCCCCGCACCACCTGGGATATGGAAAATGTGGGGACGCCAGTGAGCTATGATCAGGCGGTGGCAGGAGATCTTATTTTGTATGACGGACACGTGGGAATTTACATGGGCAATGGGGAGATCGTCAACGCCATCAACAGCCAGAGAGGAATTGGAATTCTTCCGGCCACGTACACCAATATCCTGACTGTCAGGAGATTGATCTGAATGTAAACGAATGAATAGCTTTTTGTTAAAAATTAAAAAAAAGAGAGAAAAGAGAAGAAATGTACAAAATGTACAAAATTGTAAAAATTTGTAAAAATCTGGGAACGGGAGTTTTCCAAGTTATCCACATTGAAATGCCAAAAAAAGGTGGAAAAACCGATGTTTTTAAAAAATTATCCACATTATCCACATAAAAAGAGCAAAAAACGGGGGATTACTCGGGGTAAATAAAAGAACGAACGTTTTGTGAAGATATAATAAAAATGCAATTTTGTCGAAAAAAAACGAAATGATTATTGACTTTTGAGAAAGCAGATTAAACTATTAATTTGAATAAAATGTTTACACAATGGAAAAAAGAGATTATAATGAAAACACTGAAATTGTAAAGGAGGTGTCATGATGGCACAGGTAACAAAAGATATGACCTTCGGCGAATTGCTTACAAAGTATTATGATACATGCCCAAAGATCGTGGATGACCTGATGGAAGCAGGAATGGGATGCATTGGCTGCCCACATTCCCAGATGGAGACCATTGAACAGGGTGCAATGGGCCACGGAATTGATCCGGATCTTTTGATCGCGAAATTGAATGCGACACTGACCGCAAATGGTGTGGAGGCTTAAGAAATAAAAAAGACCTTTGGCAGCAAGAACTGCCAAAGGTCTTTTTTTGACGTGCGCCTGGCGGCGCACGTT
>NZ_MIEH01000009.1 GCF_001754075.1 Merdimonas faecis
AAACTTTTCACTTCAGCGTTTCATCCAAACAGACAATTTCTTTCGTCCCATCTTTGACAAAGCCTTGTCCGCAATGAACTTTCTTCCTTTAAAAGACATAATAAGATAAAATCTCCCGATTTGTCTTTTTATATCAAATATTGAACCAAAAACTTTGAGTATTTTTAATACATCCAAATATGATAAATCTCCCCGCCCTAATGCAGCCATTGTTCTAATATCATTATAATTATTTAATGCACCGCTTCTTCCTTTTAGTTTGAATCGAGTAATCAATTCAAGATGTGCACACTGATTTCTCATCTCTTTCAATATAAACAATGCCTGCTCAAATGCCTTTGCATCCGTCAGTGCAAGGCCAAAATCTTTTAACACTTTTTCTTTTACAGTATCATCTAAAAAGACAAATGTATAATACAAGCTCCCTAATGGTAAAGCTTTAATCGCAACCCAAAACGGAGGATCGGTATATTGATTCACATAATCCTTATCTCGCTTTAACTCATCAATAAAAGATCTGCTTCTGACGTTTCCATTTGGCCAATACTGTGTGGTTTTAAACAAATCAAATGAATTAAATCGATTTGTCAAATTGGTATCTGTTACTGGCGGAGCACTATAGCATGCTGGATTTATATAATTTAAAGTATCCGCAGGTGTTTTGCAATATGTAGCTGCAAAATTATATGATATTGATGTTCGAAGTCTGGCCTCCACATCAAATATTTTAAATAACGTATATTTTTTTAATTTCATATCAAAGAAAAATAAATCTCGAAAATCTTCAAAATACACATTTTCATACTCTTTATTAGGAACATTCTTTTTTAAAAGTATAGATTCAAACCCATTAATCACATCAAAATAATTATATTGACTTAAAACTTTCGCAGCTTTCTTTCTATTTTTGAATTTCAATCCTCTTCCAAGAAGTCCTGAAATCTGTTCATCTATTGTTTTAAATTCCTTAGTGACTGGCATTATTTTACCTCTATTACATTAGCGTATTAAAAAACCTCTCAGCACAAAAAATACTGAGAGGAATTCGCATTTTTCGACAGAATAAGCATATCACTTAACTCTGTTTTTTTCAATATAATTACAATGATAAGGATAAGCTTCTTTTCTATTATTACTTAATATATCAACTCGCTCAATACAATTTCTTCTGCACGATTGTGGATGCTACCCATTCTCTGAATCCATTCCCACTGATTATCCGCTTTCATTTTCTCAGTCACAGACTCAGCTTTTTACATCTGACTTATGATGACTTGCAATCTTTCCTGTGCCTGATTGTTTATATCCGCAAGATAAGTCCAGAGCTTGCAACTAAGCACCAAATCATTAAACAGTATCGGATTATTCTCTCTTAAATACTCTCGATGCATACGTCCATACTTTCCGATAGGACGCTTTTCCTCCGGTAACTTCAAATCCGGTATGTAATAATCCCCAACCAGTACATAATCAATTCCGTTTTTCGTAATTCTTTCTTTCATCGTATTTTGACCTCTTTCACAACGTATTTATCATAGCTTGACTTCATCTGTCGTAAAAGTGTCGCAAATTCAGGTTAGATTTTGAAAAAATCTTTGATTTTTAAAGGTTTTTAGCACTATTTTCGTCACTTGCTGTGGCACACGAATAGTAATTTTATCATAATCTCTATATACCTCCATTTTGTATTTTTTGTGTGTGGAATTATTGCCATTTGACATCTAACAGCAAAGAAAAATAGCATACATCCTTTTTCTTATGTACTGCTTATGCGTTAATCAGAGTATTCGCTTAACTCTTCCCACTCTTCATGATTCCCACAACGCCGTAGATAGTCCTTGCCGCCATCAACAGCCACAGCTCCACATTTACAAAACTTGAAATCATGGCGATGAGCGCTTTCTATTATATCACCGCACTTTTTGCATCGGATCTTATTTATAATAATCTTCTCCATGCAATCAACCTCCAGGTAATTTTCTTCTATCTCTCTTTGCTAAACTTCTCGATAAGATAATTTACATTATCGGAACATCATTTATAAAAATTAAAATCCAATCCGTGCCCTAATATCATTTAGCCACTCGCCTTTATATTTAAAGAACCTCGGGCCGGCAATAGAATATTTCTTCCCTGATATACGCTTTGCAGCAGCTGTCAGCGACATTTCTTTTCCTTGATATTCCACTTTTTTATCACCAACAACTTTACACTTAATATCTGGATTATTATAGTATTCTATTTCTTCTCCTACTGAAATTTGGCACTTAGAAAATGAAAAATTCTCTGCTTTTTCGTGGCTTTCTGTATCAATTTCTTGCGCCAACTGTTCTTCCTGTGCTTCGATATCACTTGGAACAACCAATTTCAAATTTTCTTTACAATCATGAATTTCCGCCATTGCTTCCAAAATTGCATAAGCTTCTTCTGGTTGCATAGCATAAAATTCACGAACTCTTCTCTGTCCATTAAAATCATCTATGGACCGCAGATCTGGATTCAACTTATCAATAATTGTATGAAGCTTTAAATCTGACAACCTGGAATTCACTTCGTATGTGGCATATACCCTGAAAGCGAATGGAATACATTCACTACGGTTTAATTGTTTCAATCGTTTGTCAATATCATCTGCATATCCTATTTTCACATAATCTGGGAAAGAGGGATTTGTGAGAATATATATTACACCTTTTGTGTCACTCATATATTTTTTCCTCCGATACGTTATACGTTGTCAGCAATGCTTTCATCTTACTGGCAACTTCTTCGGGCAGAGCAGTATCCATGCCGCCCACCTCATTAGGTAATTTCTTATAATCCCCGCTGCAAACCAGTCTTTTCTTGAATCGCTGGTTCCGCTTTTTAAAGTCAAATGAAGCTCCTTAATAAACTTCTCAGCCATCATACTTATCCCCTTGCTCCCATACATTTGTAGCCGCAAACCATTGTTCACCGAAAGAGTCCTTGTTGATTACTGCTGCGATTGGCTTGGTTAGGAATGCCCTGATTGTCCGCAGGACAGTACTATAACTATCTGTCTTCGTATCAATTTTTCGACAGAATACCTTCCACTTTTTCTGCATAGCCTCGTCATCATCGAAAGCCATCACCTGTTCAAATTGCTCAATAGTAAATATGTGGCCACGATTTTCAAAGGTTTTTCTCAAAGCTTCAGTTAGGATAGCGCCATCAAAGTCAAATTTATTTGCAAGATAATAGATGTCATAGTAATCCTTCATTCGGCTGGAGAACTCCATCAGATTGAGAATGGCATCAATTTTTTCAGCAATGGTTGTTTCGAGAGAGTATGTATTTACGGTAAGGGCTACAAAATCCTCCAACTGAGTTGGAATTCTACGTTTCTCCTGATTCGGTACGATGACATCTCCCACACCAAAGTCAATACTGAATGGAGTTTTGGTGTTCTTGATTCTTGCCACCAAGGAAGCACCGATTCCAGCGTATTCCTTTGTAACGGAGATTGGAGCAATGCCCGTAATTTCAAATGTAACAAACTCATTACCTGTAGGTGTGGAAATGATATCTTCCAGCACTTTTTTCAACTGCTCTGGGGTATTTGGAACTCTCCTGAGCAGGAAATCTACATCCACAGTCACTCGACTATCAAAATCGGTAACCGAGTAAATAAACAGCCCGCCTTTCAGGACAAGGTTTTCGGAATATTTTGATTTCTCCAAGCGACGCAGGAATTCTTCCTGGCAAAAGAGCTGTAGGCACAGCTGATAGCTTCTTCCATTTTTCTTACTTTTATTTTTTAGCCGTGCAAGCACAGATGCAGCAGTATCAGCCATTCAGCAACACCTCCATTATTTCGGTAACTTTTTTGTATACTCTTAGTTTCTTTGCGTATCCTGAAAGGTTTTGTAGATTTTTTTTAGAATCATTTGCATAGGCGTTCAATGCCTTATTAAAGGTTTCATTGTCCAGTCTTGAACGATATTTGAAACAATCACAAATTGTACGCTCCCGATCATATATAGGAAGTATAATTCCGCTAAAGTCGTCAGTTGTTTTGCCCAGTTCATATATCTCTGGTTGTACATAGTAAGTTTGCAATGCCAACACATCTACGTCGAGTTTTGTTCGAGACATAGATCTCGGTACCGCAATAGACCATTTCCGAGGAGCAAAGTCACTATAGCCATAATGGAAAAGGGCTGATTCCACACAAACAATTGCCTTTGGAATCAGTGTTGCAAGTAGTCGTTCTTCTGAAGGTATATCCTCCTCGGCAAGTTGATAATATCCGTGTCGAATACGAGCAAGGTATCCGGCGTTACACATATTCACAACATCGACGGCACAGATTCCTGCGGCAACAAAATCTGCTGATTTGGCAATACCTCCCTTTTCTATAATAATCTGTTTTGCAAGCCTTCTATTATCCACATATTCACCAACTTTCGATATTAAAAATCACGCACACTTAATTTGTTTTTGTATCCGTATTTATTATAACATTTAGATTTAAATATTCAATATTTTTACACACAAATTTATGCTTGTGTGTGTGGAATTATTGTCGTTTGACATCTAAAAACAAAGAATAAAATGATTACAATCACGAAATCATCAATTATTATGTGATAGCAACCGAAAAGCAAAGAAAAGACTTGATACTACTTATCGAAGAATAGCAAACAGCATTTTTCTTATGTGCCGCTTATGCGTCGGTCAAAGTATTCACTCAACTCTTCCCACTCTTCACGATTCCCACAACGCCGTAGAAATTGTAAGTTCCTGATATATTATTGCTCCTTAAATCCGACTCTGTTATCATGATGGCATAGACCCCCATACCTGCTGCAAATTTCTTTGTGTTCAAAAAGGAGGAAACTATCTTGAGCCAAGATCATAAGATAAAAATTGCCCTGTTACAGATTGCCCCCGAAAGCACGCTGGAAGCGAACCTTGAAAAAGGTCTCCGCTGCTGCAAAGAAGCCAAACGAAAGGAAGCTGATATCGCCCTGTTCCCTGAAATGTGGAGTAATGGATACCATATTTATGGGCGTCCTGTAAGTGAATGGCAGGCAGAAGCACTCTCTGTAGACAGCGACTTTGTGAATGCTTTCGGACGTTTAGCCAGGGAGCTCGACATGGCTATTGGCATCACCCTACTTGAAAAATGCGAAACCGCGCCCCGCAATACAGTTGTTCTCTTTGACAGATTCGGAGAGCGGAAATTTGTATATGCCAAAGTGCATACCTGCGACTTTGGAGCCGAGCATGATCTTACACCCGGCGAGGATTTTTATGTCTCAACCCTTGATACAGCGTGCGGTCCGTTGGAAGTTGGCGCTATGATCTGCTATGACAGGGAATTTCCTGAAAGCGCAAGGATTTTGATGCTCAAAGGAGCAGAGCTGATCCTGGTTCCTAATGCCTGTCCGATGGAGATTAACCGGCTTTCCCAGCTCCGTGCCAGGGCCTATGAAAATATGACGGCGATCGCCACCTGTAATTATCCAGAAACAGTCCCCGACTGTAATGGACATTCCAGTGTTTTTGATGGAATCGCCTATCTTCCCGAGTCAGACGCTTCACGGGATACCTGCATTTTGCAGGCGGATGGACAGGAAGGGATATATATTGCAGAACTGAATCTGGAACAGCTTCGCAGTTATCGAAAAAATGAAGTACACGGCAATGCCTACCGGCATCCGAAAAAATACGGACTTTTAACAGACACCAAGATTAGTGATCCGTTTATCAGAAATGACTACCGGGAATAAGATACTGGCATAGATACCCAGACGTACAAAAGGGGAATACCGGCGCCTGCCTGTATTCCCCTTTATAAATCCTATGTTCTTTGATCAGACTATTTTACCTCAACCAGCTCAATCCGGAAGTTTAATTCTTTTCCGGCCATCTCATGGTTTGCATCAAAAGTGATCGTCGTCTCTTCCTTTGCCACCACTTTCACCGGGAAGGGCTGTCCATACTGATTGGTCAGATAAACCTGCTGCCCAACCTGTGCTTCTTCGGATCCCGGAAGCTGTGCGATCTGGGCAGTAAATACTGCGTTTGGATCCGGCATACCGTAGGCTTCCTCCGGCATCAAATGCACATCCACAATCTGTCCCACTTCCATATCTGCAACGGCAGCGTCAAATCCTGGGATCATCTGTCCGGCGCCGCAGACAAACTCCAGCGGTTCCCCACGGTCATAAGAAGAGTTAAACTGGGTTCCATCGTTAAAGGTTCCCTTATAGTGGGTACGGCAGGTCTTTCCTACGTTGCGTCCGGTCAGTGTCGGCTGTGCGCCGCATCCTCCGCCGCAGCTGCTTCCACAGCCGCCTCCGCAGGAATGGCCCTCTTCATGATCTCCACAGGAGTGGCCTTCCTCATGGTCTCCACAGCTGTGGCCTTCTCCGTGATGATGGTCACAGTTCGCTCCTGTAGACACCAGTTCTCCATTCAGATAAGCTTCTACTGCCTGATCTGTATCTCCTTCTGCTCCGGAACATAATTCCACACCTGCCTCTGCAAGAGCAGCCTGGGCTCCACCGCCGATGCCGCCGCAGATCAGCACATCTACTTTCTGCTCCGCCAGGAGTCCTGCCAATGCGCCATGTCCTACGCCATTAGAACCGATCACTTCACTGGAAATGACCTGATTATTTTCCACTTCATATACCTTGAAAGACTCGGTTCTTCCAAAATGCTGAAATATGTTTCCATTATCATAAGTCACTGCTATTTTCATATCTGAAACCTCCCAAATATTTTCCTGCTTATTTTAACACATACAGGAAACTTTTTGAATACAACGCTTTATTTTTATTCTGCCCCTTATTTCATCACCAGCTCCGGATGAAAGTTCAGGTAATCTCCTGAGACCAGCATATATCTGACGCCGTGAAATTCTCCCCTCAAGCTGTCCCCGAACCGGCTTTCTCCATGGCAGTGGGAATATACAACTGCGGTGACCCCGTATTCTTCCGCGATCTCTGTAAACGGCGATGTTTCCTCCAGGATACTGGTCGGCGGATAGTGCAGAAACATGATATATTTCTCATACCCCGCTTCCTTTGCCTGCCGGAAAGATTCCCTGAGGCGTGCCGTTTCCCTTTTTACAAGCTTTCTGGCCCGGGCCTCCTTTTCCTCGTCCCATCCGACCACTCGTCCCCGGAAATCCAGATAGAAGGGGCCTTCAAAGGTATATCCCTTTGTTCCTACCAGCGCATAATCTTGATAGGCAAAAAAATTATTTTGCAGAAAGAAGAGTCTGTCTTTAAATTCCTCGTTTAACCGGTCTGTCTTTTTCGCATCCCAGAACATATCGTGGTTGCCTCTGAGCAGGACCTTACGCCCCGGCAGCTTCTCTATAAACGCCAGATCTTCAAGGCATTCGGATAATCTCTTTCCCCAGGAATGGTCTCCTGTCAGCACCAGTGTATCCTCCGGCTTTACAATCTTACTGACGTATTTTTCAATCTTATGTTCATGATTCTTCCAGACCTTCCCAAACTTATCCATGGATTTATCTGACTGGAAACTTAGATGCAGGTCTCCCAATGCATACAGCGCCATAACCTTTTCTCCTTTTAAAGCCCATTCCGGTAAACATCGTTCATCACTGCCTGGGCCTGTTCCATCTCCTTCTTCTGAATGATCTGCTGCCTGTCGCTTAAAATCGCCAGCATCTCATCCACCAGATCTTCCACCCGGGGATTGCTTACCCTGTACAAATACCCCAGCATCCTGGTTGCCGTATAATCTGTATTCATATGCTGATATGCAATCTCCCTGCAAAGCTCCTTCGGATACCCTTTACTTAGCAGAAGTTTATAAAGTTCCTCTGTTCTTTCTGATGCCATAAGCTATACCTCTCCTCCGCACGCAAAAATAACGATCCGCTCACGCGGGTCATCTCCCGGGAACAAGTCCCTGCAGTCAATCTCATCCAGAAAATCCAGTTCATCTACCGTCATCAGATAAGAAATATATTCATCTGACGGATAATAGAAAAAGAATAATATTTTCCTTGGCGCCCCATACCAGGATTCTAAAATACGACCCAAAACCTTCCGGAGCAGTTCCAGAGAAAAGGGATTGAAAAAATAAATCCTGTCCACAGACTCCGGCACTGCAAAATGTTCTGCATCTGTCAGCTTAAAAGTTGTTCTTTCAGCCGAGACAGCCGTCTTCTGATTTTCCACTGCTTTATCGTAGATCCGCTCATCATATTCAACTCCAATGGTACGGCACCTTAATTGCCAGGATAGAAAGAAATCTACCCGGCCTTTGCCGCAGCCGTAATCTAAAAGCGTATTTCCTTTCCGGGTATATCCGCTATTCGCCAGCCTCTCCAGTACAGGATAAGGCGTAGGCTCATAGGGATACCGGTACTGGTCTGCGCCGGTATCATCCCTACCCGTCGTCCGGATCTGCAGGAGACGGTCCCATTTATCTTCGTTTTTATTCATGCTTCCTATCTCTCCGCTCTTCCCAGCTCCCAGAACGCCACCGCACTGGCTGCCGCCACATTCAATGAATCCACGCCATGAGCCATGGGAATCTTGATCGTGTAATCGGAAGCCTTGATCGTCTCATCCATAAGCCCGTCACCCTCTGTTCCCAGGATGACTGCCAGCTTCTCTTCATTTCTCAGACGGCTGTCATCTATGTCCACCGACTCATCATGCAGCGCCATAGAAGCAATGGAAAATCCCAGGCTCTTCAGGTAACGCATCCCATCTTTCGGCCAGCCGCCTGTTTCCTCTTCTGACATAAACGTCCAGGGAGTCTGGAACACCGTCCCCATACTGACCCGGATAGCTCTGCGATACAAAGGATTACTGCATCCGGGTGTCAGAAGAACCGCATCCATGTTCAATGCTGCCGCCGAACGAATGACAGCGCCTACGTTAGTAGGATTCATGACATTTTCCAGGACAGCCACGCGCCTTGTGCCCTTACAGATATCCCGTACCTGCGGCAGCGATTTCCGGCGCATGGCACACAGAAGACCTCTGGTCAGCTGATAACCGGTAAGCTGCGTCAAAACTTCAAAAGGAGCCGTATAAACCGGAATCTCCGGACACCTTTCGATCACCTCCCGGGTTGCTGTACTCTCCCGTGACTCTCCGCAAATATGCCCTTCTTCTGCCAGGATGGAAACAGGCTCATAGCCCGCATCCAGAGCTCGCAGGACTACCTTGGGACTTTCAGCAATGAATAGTCCGTCCTGCGGGCAGTCTTTATTTAAAAGCTGAGCTTCCGTCAGCCTGGCATAGATATCCAGTTCTTTTGCTGAAAAGTCTGTGATTCCTATAATATTTTCCATGTTTGCTGTCTCCCTTTTCACTAAAAGAAAATAAGAAGCACCGCCTGCGCCGCAAATAGCACCGGGACCGCCCGGAACAAAAGCTTTTTTGTCTTATGGTGAAAGAAATACATTCCTGCCAGAGCCCCGGCCGCCCCGCCGATAAGGGCCAGCCCCAGAAGCGCCTCCTCGCTGATCCGGTACTGATGCTTTCTGGCTCTTCGCTTATCAATGCCAAAGGCCGCAAACGCCGCCAGATTTACAAAGATAAGATAATACGCAGTCCATTCAAGTCCCATGCCCCGTCATCTGCTCCTTCCTCTGGTTCTTCCATATCATACAGCCAGATCACTTCTCTAGCCAAGAAGCGCCTTCACCATATCGGCATCAAACTTGACTGACTGCACATGATCCACCTCGATCTGATATAAGGCATTGGCGGCCAGATGCTCCGCGGCCTGCTCCAGATCACGGATTCCACTGGTATGTTTATGCAATTCGATCACCGCATCCAGCCCGTCCTTCGTAAGCGTACATTCGTTTTCCTGCATACCGATCCTTTTCAGGACTTTAGGAAGCGCATACTGCGAGAAGATCACCTTCTTTTCCTCCGGCGTATAGTCCGGAATCTCAATCACAGCAAACCGTGACATCAAAGGCGCACTGATCTGATCCTTATCATTTGCAGTCGCAATGGGGTATACACCTACGGTGGGAATCATGCACTCGATATAATTGTCTGTAAATCCCAGGTTATCAAGCAGGGTTAAGAGAACGTCCGCCGGGTTCCCGTTGCCTTTTCCGGCCGCCGCCTTGTCCAGCTCATTGATAATAAATACCAGATTCGATTCTCCTGCCATGGAAAAGGCATCCATAATGATTCCCGGTTTCGCATTGGCATAGATCCTGGAACTTCCCGTCAGCTGCTCCGGATCGTTGATGGAGCTCATATCCAGCGTGGTCCAGGGCAGTTTCAGGATCCTGGCTACCGCATAGGCAATCTGAGACTTTCCGGTTCCCGCCGGCCCCACCAAAAGAAGGCCATAGGCCGGCAGCGTATGGGTCCGGTTGATCTGGATGATGGTCTCGATAATCCTTTGTTTCACCTGTTCCATGCCATAGAGTTCTTCATCCAGGATCCTTCGTGCTTCTTTCGGATCAATGGACTGGAAATAGTCACTCTTCCAGTGGATATTCATCATGATAGAGAGGGCCCGCTGCGCATGCCGCCTCTCTTCCTGGGACACCTCATTCGACCGGGCCACCGCAAGGTTTCTCCTGGCCCAGAGGCGGATGTTATCCGGCAATGTCCTTCCCGCACAGTTCATGAAGTCCGTAATGCTCTGGATGCTGGTCAGCTTCATGCTGTCGCCGCTTTCTTCCTCATCCTCATCCGGCAGTTCCTCTGACGGAGCGTCGCTGGACAGCAGACGTTCAATCATAAACTGCAAAAATCCATCCTCTGCCGAGAGCTTAGAACCGCCTCCAAACGCAATCTCCCGGATCTTATAAACAGCGTATCCATCCTCCCGGGATGCCCCTGAGAGGCGCACATTGATATGATTTTCTCCCAGCCATTTCAGAAGGCTAACGAATCTGGCGTCGATCTTCAGGATATCTGCACTGACAGTTCCCGCCTCGCCTTTAAATTCAAAGGCTGTCTTCCGGATAGGATTGGTAAAGGTCCCGTTGGAATGATGTTTAAGCTGTCCTTCCCTGTTATCCAGCACCAGCATGGGATGATCTGCGGAGGCCTCCGGATTGCTGGAATAAAATATTTCATACGTACATTCTGGAGCCTGCGACTCCTCTGGTGAATTATTAAAATCAAAAACTGGCATACGATCTGTTCCTTTCCCTACTCATCTATGATGTATTTTCCATAAAATATCTTCTATGGAACATTCTATCTGATTCGGGCAGGACAGGCAATCCGTTTTTTCCGCTGATATCCATCTTTTTTCATCCAGTCCGCCACCAGCAAAAAAACTGCTATGGCTGTAACCGCCAGTCCGGCCGTTTTCCCCTGCGCATGGTACTGGATCTCTACCTCATGTTTACCCGCATCTACCGGAACCCCCAGGAATCCTCCGTTCACCTTCTCTGCTTTTTCCTCTTGCCCGTCCACCAGCACAGTGAAGCCGTCGTCGTAGGGAATGGAAGTGATGAGATATCCGTCTGTGTCTGTAGTAAAGCTGCCCGCAAGGCTATCTCCATCCGCACGCAAAGAAAGATTTGCGTCTACAATCTGCTCCCTGCTATCCGTAGCTGTGCTGTCTGTCCCTTCACTTCCGGTGCTTCCATACCAGGCTTTCACATGAGAAATTTCATAGGATCCTTCTCCGAAGGTGATCTCCAGTTCATCTGCGTTTTCCAGACTGCATACATAATAAAAGGTCTTGTTTCCGTTTGGATAGGCGTAACCCCTGGTAGCGCTCTGCTTGTTGGTCTCGCCGTTCACCGTAATAGATACGTCCGAAGACTTGTGATGATTTTCCACATCAAAGCACAGAAAGAGATACTGATCGCCGTCCTGCCGGTCTTCCAGTGTGATCGTCTGTGTTTCCCCGCCTTTCGAAATGTCGTATGTCTGCTCCAGAGATGTCAGATCTGTTTCCCGTATTTCAGACGACAAAGACACGTTGTCACGGTCCCCGGCCACAGAAAAACTTGACAGAGCCAGCTGCCTTTCCGGCCAGGAGAGGCTCTCAAAAGTCTGATCTGAGATGATCTGATCTGTCACATAACCCACCGGGGTTGTGCTTTCATTTTTATAAATGTCTATATTCCCCTTTTCTCCAATCTTTTCATATCCTTCCGGCGCTACTTCCCCACTGTCTTCCCTGACCAGAAGGTATTTTACACCCATCAGATCCAGAAAGATCGGATTATCTGAGGATTCCTGCATCAAAGTATTTCTGGCCGGACGATTCAGATGTAAAACCTCCTCCCGAAATGTCTCATAATCCGTATTACTGATGGAAGAATAGACCGTAGTCACGTTCTGTCCTGATACCAGCGACTGATTATCCGCCGCCTTTTCCTGGGCTCTTGTACCCCGGACCTCCGTCCGGTACAGTCCCGTATCCTCCTTTCGGATCTGCTGCATGGCTTCCGTCAGGTCACTGTCCTGAAACTCCTCCATCCAGTCCGCTTCTACCAGATACTCTCTCGCCATCCGGACCTGGCATACCGAAGAAACGGCCATACAGGCCAGAAGTCCTGCACACACAGCCCTTTTCCACAGGCGGACACCGATCAGGATAAATAATCCGCACAAAACCAGATCCGCATACACAACATACCGCTCCAGATCCGTGATCCCTTCATCCTTGCTTCCATAGACCAGGACAATAGCCGCCAATAAGTAACCTGCCAAAAGTCTCCGGTTTTCCAGGCTCTTTTCCCGTATTCTTTTCAGGAACGCCGCTGCCAGCCAGGCAATCAGGGGCAGGAAGGGAATATATGCCTTTGTCCGCAGATAAAGCCCTCCGTTCAACAGAAATTCTGCTGCCGGGAACACCAAAAGGAGCACGATACAGACCGCCAGATATTTTTCCTTACCCCGGCGGTAAAACAGGCTGACCGCAAGGATCACCACTGCCATAGCCGTAAGCCCCATGCCATAGGAAGTATAAAGAACATTCCACAGGCTGATCTGAGGCGTCAGAAGCTCCTTCAGGCCATAACTGCTTCCTTCACTTCTTCCACCCAACATAGCAAAGAACACAGGAACCAGGTAAAAAAAGGACAACAGGCCGCCAAAAAAGGCCGGATAAAACTGCTTCCAAAGAGAGCGTATCAATACTGCCGGGGACGATGCCCATTCCTTTTTCCATCCGCACAGTCCATAGATCAGAAGAGCGGCCACCCCGCCCACCGCAAAATAAAAGCTGGTCAGCACCATACAAAACACACCCAGAGTCAACAGGGCATATTTGCCGGTGCGGCAGTACCGGTCATATCCGATCAGCGTCAGCAGGAGGAATGGCAGATAGCTGACAAACATAATCTGCATGGAGGTATGGAATACGACCGGCCCCGCCATGATCATGATGAAAGACGCAAAAAAGCTTTCTTCCTCCCGAAAATCTTCCCTGAGAAGCCACAGATAACAAAGCAGACCGTCTGCGATCCATGTCGCAAGCATCATACCCTGCACATAAACTGCCATATCCACGAAAGGGAGCAGATAAGAAAGAAGATACAATGGATTATAGAGTCCATAGTATCCAAAATTGTAGATATTCTGCCCTCCTCCGATCTCCATGGCAAAATCCGGGAAAAGATTTCCCGTTTCATAAAAGCGCTGCCGGAAATATTCCGGAAATACAATATGCTGGGACAGCCAGTCTGTCTCAAAACCCGCCAGATATCCTCCGCTTATCTTCATCAGAAAAAACAGTATCGGTATCACCATGAGAATGAACGGAAACAAATGTTTCCTGCTGAATCTGATCTTCTTCATCACTGGAACTCCTCAAAATATAGATTGGCCTGTCTTTGATCTCGGTATAAGCCCTGGCAAGATACTGGCCCATAATGCCAAGACACAAAAGCTGGATACCGCCGATAAAAAAGATGACGCACATCATGGACGGCCAGCCTGCCACCGGATCGTGCCAGAAGATGTTTTTGATCACCAAAAACAGCATCATGACAAATGCCGCGCCGCAGAAAAAAATCCCGCCATAGGACGCAACGGACAGAGGGATCGTGGAAAAGCCCAGAATCCCGTCCAGGGAATACCGGAACAGCTTTCCGATCGACCACTTGGTATCGCCTGCCGCTCTCTCTACATTATGGTAGGGCAGCCATTTTGTTTTAAATCCTACCCACCCAAACAAGCCTTTGGAAAACCGGTTGCGTTCTCCCAAAGATAAAATGGCGTCCGTCATCTTCCGGTTCATCATCCGGAAGTCTCTTGCTCCTTCTTCAATCTTCACCTTCGAAAGCCGGTTGATACATTTATAAAAAGCGCCGGAAAGGAATGAACGGATCCTCGCCTCTCCGTCCCGGTCTTCCCGCCGGGTAGCCACGCAGTCATACTCCCCTTTCTTCAATGTCTGCAGCATCAGCGGAATATATTCCGGCGGATCCTGGAGATCTGCGTCCATCACGGCCACATACTCTCCTCTGGCCGCCTGCATCCCTGCATACATAGCCGCCTCTTTCCCAAAATTCCGCGAAAACGACAGGTAACGATAGCTGTTCCTCTTTTTATGGAACTGGCCGAGGATCTCCGCCGTCCGGTCCGTGGAGCCATCATCCACAAAAATAATCTCCACCTCCGCAGTTTTCATCTCTTTGATAATTCTCTCCATTGCATGGATATAGATCGGAAGTACTTCCTCTTCATTAAAGCAGGGGACGACGATGCTCACCAGTGTTTTCCTATCCCTGTTCATATCATAACTCCTTTCCATTATCAAACTGTCCATTACTCTACACCTCAATTGTTATATTTTTGTGAAAAACAATCTTAAAGATTTCTAAAGATTCTATTGGGAATTATTATGGAGCCTGAGTTTAAATAAATATTCAGGAAAAGATAAACAAACCTTAAACAAAAACAGTCCGCCGCAAGGCTATACCTTTTTTGTTGAAATATTTTTCACTGCTCAGAATGATTGACTATATTCAAAAGAAAATCTATACTATTTGTCAGGAGTTCAACCAGAACACATATCATACAATTTTGGAGGTTTATCATGAAAGACAAGCAGTACAGCAAGGTGCCGGTATTTGAAAACGGACTGGCACAGCCTGTTTTCCCATTTACAGACGGAAAAACAGGTGAAAACTATGATCCATCCACATCGGATATCGTAAGATACTGTGTGTACGTGGAATCAGACTATGACATGGACGGGGATGGCAAGCGCGACCTGATCAAGGTGCTCGTGCAGGTTCCCAGAAGCGCGGTCGAAGGGAACTATAAAGCAGCATCCTTATTCGAGGCCAGACCGTACTGTGCCGGTGTTCAGGACGATGGCTATGATCATATGAAAGAAGTAGCGGATAAAGAATACCGCAAATTTGATTTTGCCGACCTGGATCACAAGGTAGCGCCACGTGTTCCCACCGGCTCCATCAGCCCGATGGAGCTTGCACTGAAAGCAGATCCTTCCGACTGGTATTATCCGGATAAGGGAAATCATAACAGCATGGTTTACGAAAACCTTGATAATTTTAACTATTATCTCGTACGCGGCTTTGCCGTGATCGTAAGCGCCGGCTTCGGAGCCCTGGGTTCTGACGGCTTCAACTTTGTCGGTTCCGATTACGAGAGAGACGCTTTCAAATTTGTCGTAGAATGGCTGCACGGCGACCGTACAGCCTACGCAGACAGAGAAGGCACGATCGCCACGAAGGCAGACTGGTCAAACGGCAATGTCGCCATGACTGGAAGATCTTACGCAGGAACCATGCCCTTTGCCGTGGCAACAACCGGTGTCGAGGGCCTGAAGACCATCGTTCCTGTTGCAGGAATTTCTGACTGGTACAGCCAGCAGAACATGCAGGGCGCACAGCGCTACTGGCCAAAGGAAATGCTGAACAGCTATCTTGCATACTACTGTTCCAGCCGCTACAACGATGAGACGTTGTCAGAAAAGCAGCTGGATGATATTGCTGCATTTCATCATGAGCTGAGCCTTCAGCAGCTGAAATGCGGATTCGATTATGATGCTGACTTCTGGGGAAGCGGAAACTATCGTTTACATGCAGACAGGATCAAATGCAGCGCTTTGATCGTCCAGGGATTAAATGATGAAAACGTATCCACAAAGCAGTTCGAAATGATGCTGAAAGCATTCCAGCAGTCCGGACAGACCTTTAAGACAATCCTTCATCAGGGACCGCATATCACGCCTACCATGCCAAACAAAAACTATGGAATTCTGATCAATGGCAGATTCTATGATGATATCGTCAACGAATGGATCTCCCATTATCTGTACGGCGTAAAAAATGGCGCAGAGGCAATGCCGGAAGTTCTCGTACAGACAAACTATGATCAGAAGAAATGGGAAACTGCAGATTCCTGGGATACCGGACACTCCATGAAGCTTGAAAGCGAAGGCACCGGCACTACCGTCATCGATACTGACTGGGAAGCGGCAGGCGTCAGCGCCGAAAACTTCGATGATGTCATGGGCGTAAAGTCCACCAATATGGCACAGCGCTATGTGACAGCTCCATTTGAAGAAGCTGTAACGATCCAGGGAACCGTATGCCTGAATCTGAAAGCAGCGTTAAAGGACGGCGATATCGAAAATGATTTCAACCCGGAAAACAGAAATGATGTAGATACCCTGACCATGCAGCTTGGTTCTTCTAAAGTTTCCGGAAGAATGGATGACGTGGAGATTGCAGTTCTTCTCTGCGATGTATGCGATAAAGAATTTGACAGTATCCAGACGGTGGATCCTGAGAGAAATATCATCCCGGTGGAAACGGTAAAAGAAGGCGGCATCATAAACGGCGGGGATCTTCCGGCATTTAATGAGGCTGAATTCTCTACAGTCCACAAAAAGTACCGTGTCATCACACGTGCTTTCGCAGATCTTTGCAATCCGGAAGCAGGCTATGAGCCGGAAACAGCTGCAAACAGTATTGAACTGAAAAAAGGCGAGTATCACGATTATCACGTATACTTATGCGCGACAAGATATACCGTAGAGCCAGGCCACAGCCTTGCCCTGGTGATTGCTACGGAAGATCCTGTCAACTGTATGATCCATAAAACATATTCTATCGAGATCGACAACGCTTCTGTAAATGCGGTTGTTCCTGTAACAAAGGAAACAAAAGACCGCTCTGTAAAACCAGACAGCTCTATCGGTTAATGTAAGCAAAAGGAGAACGGCAATGACAACCGTTCTCCTTTTTGTTAAGCAACGCTTTCTGCCTATTCTTGTTTCCCGGCCAGATCCTGATATGCCGGATATCCGTATGCACTGTCCGCACTGGTGACCGCCCGGACAATGGCCTCGCTCATCACCTCTGCCGCCAGAGTTCCCACCAGATCCTGGTCTGCCTGCACTGTTCCCAGAGAAACCGCATAGATACTGTCTCCGTCTGCCGTCGTGTGTACAGGACGGATAGATCTGGCATATCCGTCCTGAGCCATGCCTGCGATCTTACATAAAGAAGCCTTGCCAAATTCCGCATTGGTCAGGATCACACCGATCGTCGTATTTCCCGTAAACTTATTCTCCACCACCTGCGTACTCGCATACAGCAGCTCTTCCGTCTGCCGGAAAGACTTCTTGTCTTCAGAAAGGAGTCCGGCAATCTTCCCTCCTGTTTTCCAGTCATAAATATCTCCCAGGGCATTGACCGCCACTACAGCTCCCACCTGAAGGGCGCCGATCTCCACGGCATAGCTTCCGATCCCGGACTTCATACAAAATTCCATACCGGCAAACTTTCCTACGGTGGCGCCGCAGCCTGCACCGAAGTTCCCGTCTCTATAATTGCCCTTTTCGGCGTTTTTACAGGCCTCATAGCCCATCGCCCCATCCGGCCTTGTAAAGGGATCTCCAACGGTCAGATCAAAAAGATCCGACTGGCATACCAGAGGCACCCTGGTTACGCCTACGTCAAAGCCAATCCCTTTTTCTTCCAGATACTTCATAACACCGTCTGCCGCTCCAAGGCCAAACGCGCTTCCGCCTGCCAGTACAATCCCATGAATCTCCTGGGCTGCCGCCATCGGCTTTAACAGCTCTGATTCCCGGGATGCCGGTCCGCCTCCCCGCACGTCTAAACCTGCCTTCATCCCGTTCCTGGCAAGAAATACCGTGCAGCCTGTACCTGCCGCCGCGTTCTCTGCCTGTCCGATCTGAACCCCTTTGATCCTGCTGATACTGATCTCCTGCTTCATATCCTTTCGCTTCTTCTCCCTTCGCCTTTATCACTCGATACTCGCCATAAACAGCTCATAAAAATCATCTTCCCCTGCAAGCTTGGGCGAGTTCTCCCCGCCGCCGTTGGTGCTGCGCTTCATAGCCGCATGAAACTCTTCTCCCGCACACACCAGTTCCATCTCATAGATCTCATATCCCAGTTCCCTGCATACGCGGCAGAAGGTCCCCAGGGGATCAATGTCGTCTCTGGTCGCCAGCAGCTTTTCCCTGATATCCTCTTCACGCAGGGCTCTGGTCTGCAGTTCGTCTAACATCTCCACAATATTTGCCATAGGGATCTCCTTTCTTTTGAATCCGTTCCCTTCTACCC
The DNA here is from genome assembly GCF_001754075.1 of Merdimonas faecis. Classification (GTDB taxonomy): domain Bacteria; phylum Bacillota; class Clostridia; order Lachnospirales; family Lachnospiraceae; genus Merdimonas; species Merdimonas faecis. The sequence goes on from NZ_MIEH01000009.1 coordinate 18,539, forward strand.
TTGAAGGGCCTTTTCATAAACCTTCCAGGTATGGTCATCAAACAATACCCATTCGATCAGTTCCAGTTCTCCCGGATGTTCCTGTACAAATCGCTTTGCTGTACGGACCGCAATCCCGGCAGCCTCTTCCACCGGGAAATGATAGACGCCTGTGGAAATCGATGGAAACGCAATCCTGCGTGCGCCGTGCTGTATGGCAAGCTCCAGGCAGGACTGATAACAGGACGCCAGAAGTTCCCGTTCTTTTTTATGTCCGCCCTGCCAGACAGGCCCCGGCGTATGAATCACATAGCTGCAGGGAAGCTCATAAGCTCCTGTGATTTTTGCTTTCCCGGTCTTACAGCCGTGAAGTGTGCGGCACTCTTCCAAAAGCTTCGGCCCTGCCGCCCGGTGGATCGCTCCGTCCACTCCGCCTCCGCCAAGGAGGCTGGTATTGGCCGCATTAACAATAGCATCTACATCTGTAACCTTCGTAATATCTCCGCGGATGGTGCGGAACATCGTTTCATTCATTACTAAAAGCCTCCTTTTCTGTTTTACAGGTATCTCAACTGAAAAGTCCTTTTTATTCTATCATATTTCCATAAAAATGAAAATCGACCCCATTGTGTCTCTCCTTACAACTGGTTATAATAGTGAGTGTTGAAAAAAATATACGAGGATGATGAGTCTATGCAATATACAATTCCACATTATTTTAAAAGCTTTCACTGTATCGGCGGCAAATGTCCGGATACCTGCTGCGCCGGCTGGCAGATCCAGATTGATCCGGCTTCTCTGAAAAAATACCGCAAAGCAAAAGGCGCGCTGGGTGCACGCCTTCACAATGAGATTGACTGGAAAGAAAGAAGTTTCCGCCAATATGAGGGCCGCTGTGCCTTTTTAAATGACGAAAACCTATGTGACCTTTATCTGGAAGGCGGCGGAGAGCATGCATTTTGCAGGACCTGCCGGACCTATCCGCGCCACATCGAGGAATTTGAGGGCCTGCGGGAAATCTCCCTGTCCCTCTCCTGTCCGGCTGCTGCCAGACTAATCCTGGAATCAGAGGCGCCGGTTAAGTTTCTCCACGGGGAAACCGATAAAGAAGAGACCTACCCGGATTTTGATTTCTTCTTATTTACCAAGCTGATGGACGCCCGTAACTTATGCTTCCGGATCCTTCAGGACCGGTCCCGTCCTATGAAGCTGCGGCTTGCCATCGTTCTGGCCCTGGCTCACGACCTGCAGGTCCATATCGCCCGCGGTACCCTTTTTAAGACCGATGCTCTTCTGGCCCGCTACGAAGCCCCCACCGTCTGGGAATGGTTCGACCGAAAGCTCTCTGGCATGGAGTTTACAAAGGATTCCGCAGAGCGTACACTGCAGAATCTGTTTGACATCCTGGATCAGCTGGAGGTTCTGCGCCCGGACTGGCCTCCTTACCGCAAGCAGGCTGAATCCATCCTTCGCTTTGCCATGCAGAAAAACACGAAAAGCATTTCGTCCTATGCGACGGCGGGCGCTCCTGTTTTCCAGGAGGTATTCTCTGATGTGGTCACAGAGCAGCTGATGGTCTATTTTCTCTTTACTTATTTTGCCGGAGCAGTCTACGATCAGGATGCCTGGGGAAAGATGAAGTTTTCCTTTGTATCTGTGATCCTGATCCGGGAACTGTTCCGCGCCGAATGTCTGATGAACCCGGCGGAAGCAGATCACGAAAGACTTCTTCAGACCGCCTGGCGGTTTGCCCGGGAGCTGGAACACTCGGATCCGAATAAAGAGCTGATGGAAAAACGGCTGGGAAATGAGCGTCTCTTTCATCTGAGGCACATGCTTTCTCTTCTTTTTTAGGGGAAAGCATACCGCCAGACGAGATCGTTACCTTTATTTAACCTGCCTGCATCCAGATATGTACAGCAAGCATGACCCACACCAGCACGGCTGTTCCACGGTGTAAGAAAAGCCATCCTCTTTCCAGCCGTTTTCTCAGAAACCAGGTCAGTACGATCACCAGTATAAGTCCCAGACACAGGAAACCGGTCACTGCATTTTCGTCAAACTTGCTTCAATCGGACAGAAAAAAAGTACCGCCCATTCAGGCGGTACACTGCTCTATGCTCTCTTCTACGCAGTCACTTTGCTGTCTGCGGTATATGATTTTTCTGATTCCTCTCTAAAAAAACGTTTCCGTATGAAATCACTATTTATGACAGCAATCATCCTGTTCATCATTGGAACAGTCCTGGCAGCTGTAACACCTGTATTCTCTTTGCTGCTTCTGGGCCGTCTGATCCAGGGTGTTGGTACCGGTATTGCCCTTCCGCTGATGTTTAACATCACAATGGAGCAGGTGCCGGAGGAAAAGCTGGGGGTTATGATGGGAACGGCATCTCTCATCACTGCCATGGCGCCGGCAGTCGGCCCCTCTCTTGGCGGATTTATCGTTAATCATTTTGGCTGGAGAATAGTCTTCATTTTACTCTGTTTACACGCAGGCTCGAACTGTTTCCCTGTATCGGCTTTTACATCTTCTTTGCACTGGGACAAGGATGTTCCGTAGGCAATACCATGACTAACGGTCTGCGCCAGCTTCCCCAGGAACTGAATGCAGATGGAAATGCCGTGATCAACACCCTGCAGCAGCTGGCCGGAGCCATCGGCACTTCTGTAGTCACCACCATCGTAGCGGCTTCCCAGGCTTCTCTTCCGGGCGACACGGCACTTGCCACACAACAGGGAAGCCAAGATGCCTTCTGTCTTTTGGCTGCTATCACTATCTTGATACTCATCTGCTCCTGCGGCGTCTTTCTCTCTATACGCAGCAGCGAGAAAATTGACATAGCCCATGTGCAATAAATCAAATAGGCATTATCTTTTAGTTCTCTGCAGCCTTATTAATGCAGGCAATGGCATTCAGGCTGCGGGGATAGCCAATATACGGCAGGCACTGGGATACTACCTTTGTCAGGAAAGCCGCGTCATTTCCCATATTCATATTGCCTTTTGCGTGAGAGGTAAGCTGAGGCTCGCAGCCTCCCTGAGCCGCCAGGAAACAGAATGTGATCATCTCTCTTTGAGCTAAGTCAAGTCCGGTCCTGGTATAGTAGTCTCCAAAACAGTTAGCCGCCAGCCACCGGTTGATATGCCCCTTTTTCCAGGCGTCTCTCATACCTTCCCCGAACATCTCAAGCTGAAGTGCAGCGCCTTTTTCCAGACGGTTTTCCATGGTAGTGGTTGCCTGTCCTTCAAGAGGGAGCTGCACTCCTCTTTCCTCCAGCACTTCATTTACTGCGCCAAGGAAGGGGTACATCCTCCCGATCCCCAGATAGTCTACTGCCTGGTAGACAGTCTCTTTGATCATCACCGGAGAAAGACCTGCATCCAGTGCCTCCGGCAGTGTAGCCTTAAATACATCCAGGCCCTGACATCCAAGAAGCGTTGCCAGGATAGCCAGATATCTGGTCTTCTCATCCAGGGTCTGCCCCTCTTCCTTCACCACTTCCTCATATGCAAAATGTTCAAACCTCTCCATAAACTCCGGATCGGTCTCATAAAGCTTCTGTTCTGCTTTCATAAAAGATTCCTCCTCTTTATTCCAGAAAAAATGTAGGTGTTCTTTTTAACACCTACATTTTATAAGGAATCAAACCCATTGTCTAATACTTGTTTCCAATAGTGAAAAATGCCTAAATAGAATGTTTCAGCGTTTCAATAAAACGGGTGGCTGCACTGGAAAAAATCTGGTTTTTCTTCCAGGCCAGCACCGCCCCCGTCTCAAGGCGGGGTGCAAGCGGTACAAAACGAAGGCCGTCATACTCCATGTCAAGATGGAAGCAGAATGCCGCCCCAACACCGTTTTTTACCATATTGGCAGCGTTGAGCAGCAAGTTAAAGGATGCCGCCACCTCCACTTCCTCGTAATCATCACCAAACCAATTCGTCAGTACATTTTTTACATTCTCGCGGCTTGCCATGATCAGAGGCGTCCCCTTCAGGTCTGCCGGAGTCACCGCATCCAGGCGGGCCAGCGGGGAATCCTCTCTCACCAGCAGCTCCCAGTGCTCTTTCTTTGGCATCCGGATAAATTCATACCGTCCAATGTCCACAGGCTCCATCAAAAGGCCCAGATCCAGAAGCCCTTTCTCCATCCTCTCTTTGATGTCGTCCGCATTGGCGCTGTATATCTGAAACTGCACCAGTGGATGGATTTCCCGAAATTCTGCCATTTCCTTGGAAAGACAGGTCATATTCCAGGTTTCTCCACAGCCAATAGCTATCTCACCAGCCAGTTCTTCATCCCTATTTTGAAATTCCTTCTGTGTTTTTTCCGTCAAAGCCACAATCTCCTGTGCCCGCCGCTTCAAAAGCATGCCGTCATTTGTCAGCGTCACATGGTATTTTCCACGGTGAAAAAGCTGAACTCCCAGTTCTTCCTCCAACTGGATCAGCTGCCGGGAAAGCGTGGGCTGTGTAATGTGAAGGAGACTGGCTGCCTTCGTAATATTTTCTTCCCTCGCTACCATCAGAAAATACTTTAAAACCCGAAGTTCCATTTCCTTACTCCTCCTCTCCTTATCCTTGCTTTTTATATTCCAGATAGCATCCTGCTTCATGAGAATATATCACGCCTACCGCCTGAAGATAGGCATAAATAATAGTCGTCCCCACAAACTTCATACCTCTTTTCTTCAGATCCCCGGATATCGTATCTGAAAGCTCTGACCGGGAACATCCTTTTTCATAAATAACAGCTCCATCTGTCCAGTGCCACAGATAGTTCGAAAAGCTTCCATACTCTTCCTGAATTTTCCGGAAGATCCGGGCATTTTCCACCGCTGCCTGGATCTTTCGTCCATTTCGTATAATTCCAGAATTCCGTTTCAGCTCTTCCATCTTCTCCTTCCCATAGCCGCATACAATTTCAAGATCGAATCCATCGAAGGCCTTTCGGAACGCCTCCTGTTTGTTCAGCACACATTCCCAGGAAAGTCCGGCCTGAAAGGACTCCAGCACCAGCATTTCAAACAGCTTCTGATCCTCATAGACCGGAACGCCCCATTCCTCATCATGATACTGAAGATAACGCTCATTTTGGGGATTTGCCCATCGGCACCGATGACTCCAAAGCTCCGGAAGCTCTGCCCCCTCCAGTTTAAGAAGTCTGGCCTTTACATGGGTTCCCCCCGCATAGCCTGTCAAGCTTCCATCGCTCCCAATGACCCGGTGGCAGGGAATGATGATAGAGATCGGATTGTGGCCGACCGCCCCGCCTACTGCCTGGCCGGACATGGAAGGTTTTCCCAGTACTTCTGCCGCCTGACGCGCCAGCGCTCCGTAAGTAGTCACCTGTCCGTACGGAATCCGGCACAACAATTTCCAGATTGTCTGTTGGAAAGCTGTTCCTGCGGGAGCAAGCTCAAGCTCACAGATTGCCGGCTTCTCCCCTGCAAAATACCGGTCCAGCCAGTCCTTTGTCTCTGTAAACACAGAAAGGCCGTCCCTTTCCGTCATTTTGCCGGAAAGGGAACCGCCGTAATATTTCTGTCCGGAAATCCAAAGACCCGCCAGTGCTTCTCCGTCACTGGCAAGGGTAAGTATCCCTACCGGCGACCGGTAAGTCGTAGAATAATACATAGTATCCTCCTTTTATTTTCGATTCAATGGCTCTCCATTCTCCCCCTCGTATTGTCTTCCCCAGCCTGTGACTACTGAAAATAACAGAACCAGGAACAACATCATACTATAGAACATACTGCCGCCCACCTGTGTCACCGTAAGCGGTTCGGCCATATCATAGCCTTCCGTCAGAGATGTTCCTATAAATACAAAGACACTCAGGAAAGGCATCACCAGCACGATAGCATTCGCAAACCCATCCAGCAGATTTGCACGTCTGTACGGGTGAAGTCCTACCCTTTTTCCGATTTCATTCTGTATCTTACCAAAAGTAGCCATGGAAGCGCTTGTCACACCCCCAAAGATCAATGTTGTCAGGGATATCCCAAGCATCATCGCGATCTCCGCACCCCTGACCGTCTTTCCAAGGCGGCTTCTCAAAATGCCGTCTGCAATCCGGTCCATAACTCCTGCTGCTGTCAGGACTCCCATGATTCCATATACCGAAAGTACCAGCACTACCGTTGCCATCATACCGCTGATTCCCGAAGTCAAAAAGCCGGCCGGTGCTCCGTCCGAAATAGACAGAATATCTGAAAACTTCAGTATTCCGGACGCCACGCCAAGCACACTTCCAAGGACAAGGCCAACCGTAATAGCCTTATAAATATTCCGGCTTTTCACTGCCACTGCCAGCATGACTACAACCGGGATCAACATGATCAGCGTAGAAGGATCCATATTTTCCGCCAGCAGCTTTTCGCCTCCGTTTCCTCCCGTGCCGCCGCCTCCGAACACCCAGAACAAAACAAAGGAAATAGAGCCCGCAGTCAGAGAATATTTGAGCCTTGTAGCCACGCAGCCTCCCACATCCGCAGTCCCGGGTTTCTTTGTGTACTCCTGGGTCCCTGCCGAAATAATGGTAGTATCAGAAATCGGCGCCAGGTTATCTCCAAAAATCGCCCCGCCTACAATTGCTCCCGCCAGTACCGGCGCACTGCTTCCCAACAGGATCCCTGCCGGATAAAAAATCGGAAAACAGGTAAACATCGTGCCAAGAGACGACCCCGTAGCGGTAGCGATAACACAGACAGCAAAGAAGGTAAATGCTGTAAACAGGCCGCCTTTTACATGAAATGAGTCTGCAAGCCATACAAACCCGGAAGACAGGTTCGCCGTCTTGATCATTTCCGCAAACATGCCGATGATTAAAAGCAGGATACCGATCGGAACCGCCTCGTCAGCCCCTTTATGGACAGCATCCCAGAACCTGTCATAGTGCCCCTTCTTTACAAAGAGCCCGCCGGCCAGCAGCCCCACAAATGCTCCCATTGCCAATGCATACATCTCAAAGGCCTTAAAAATAACAAAGTACAAGACACAAAAAAACAAGAAAATCACAGCCGGCAGAAAGGACATTCCCCAGCCGCCACGAAACTCCAGTCTTTCTTTTTGTTCTGTTCTGCGCTGCTCATCCATATACGTTTCCTCCTTTTTATCTGTGCTGCTTTTTTACGTTTATCTCTATTCTTCTTCGTTCAAATTCATCCACATAATATTTCTGTATTTTGACCCGATCGTCCGTTCCTGTTCAAAAGGCTCTCCTTCTACCGTTGGATATGCCTCCAGAAACCTGCGGATTTCCATGATTTCTTCCTGTTCAAGCTCGAAAGAGAAAATCTTCAGATTATCTTCCACATGACGGCTGTTTCGTATGCCGATAATCGCAGCACCCACACCTTCCTGACTTAATATATATTTGGATGCCACCTGTGAAATTCCTACCTGATATTTCTCTGCAATTCCCTGCAAAAGCTTCAACAGCTTCTGATAACCGTCCCATCCCAGCGAATCCTCAATAACCTGCAGATACTTAACCTGGGATCTGGTCTCCGGCTCTTCCATCCTCTTTCCGATCCACCGTTCTGCCAGAAATCCTCCCGACAAAGTACCATAACACAGCATAGGGATCCCCTGGCCTTTACAATATTCCAGATATCCTTTCTCCGGTCTGCGGTCAAAAACAGAATACTGCGTCTGAGTAGTAGTTACCGGAATTCCTGCATCCACCAGTTCTTTCAGATGTCTGGTGTCAAAGTTCGTTACGCTGATATTCCTGATCTTTCCTTTTTCCTTCAGCCTCACCAGGTATTCTGCCGTCTCAATGCAGCCCGGCACCTCGTAGTCCCACCAGTGAAACTGCACCATATCCAGGATCTCCCGATTCAGACGTTTCAGGCTCCGGTCAATAATTTTTTCTGTATATGCAAAGTCTACCTGGCTTAACAGATCGAGATCAGGCACATATTTCGTATGGATCTGGATCTGATCCGGCGAGAGTCCGCTTCCGTGTTTCAATTCCCGGACAAATTTTCCAAGGAACTCTTCCACCCCGGTATAGATATCGCCACAGTCAAAGGTGGTAAATCCTCTTTCCGCCAGCATATGAAATGCCCGCATCACATCATCAAAATCCAGGTCATTTTTAATGCTGTGCCCTTCCGAAAGCTGCCAGCATCCGTTGATCACTCTGTTAATCTGATAGTTCTCTCCTAAGTTCAGTTTCTGCTCCATTTTTCTCGTCTCCTTTTATTCTCGAACTGCGATTTTTTCCACGGTACATTCGCCATGCCGGAATGTCCTTTTCCCAATCCGTGTGATTTTAAATTTTGCCCCGCAATTTGGATCCGGACAGGCAATCACACTGTCTGACAGCATCCAGTCATTTCCATCCAGCGGTCTTTGTTTGGCCGGAAGCAAAGGAAGAAGCGCCGCCAGTGAATACATGGAAAAGGAATGGGTCTGCGGAAACACCAGGTTTTCGCCGATCACCAGAAAATAATCTCCTTCTTTATGACTGCACACCATTGGCCTTTCAGAGCCAATCACTTCCACCTTCAGATCATATAATGTAAAACTGTCGCCCATCTTTTTCTCCTTTCTCCGAAAAACAAAAAACCTGCCCCTGAATCTCTTCAAGGACAGGTATAAAACCTGCGGTACCACCTTGTTTGGCACGATACTCCGTACCCTCTCATTCCAGAATGCCATCACATTCCTGACCGGATAACGCTGGTCTTATGCGTCTTGGCTACCAGGCTTCCTACCCTTCACCTCGCCCTCCGGGGCCCACTTGCCGCCACTGTCGTCTTTCCGGCTTCCACCCTCCCGGATTCGCTTTAGACCGTTTGACTGCCTAACTTCCCCGTCTTCGGTTTACTTTTGTAGTATAGCATCACAGCAACGCAATTGTCAAACTATTTTTTCCTGATTTCAAAACTGTCGCACCGCTTTACGGATTACAGCTCCCGCAGGGATCATAGCCCTGGCTGATCGCTTCCCCCCGGGTACCTTCAAATTCCTGCCGGTTCTGAGGCTTCATATCTCCCACACTGCTGCAGTCTGGTTTATGAAATTTGTGCGTATTGGTATTCAGAATATACGTCTGTGTCTCTTCGCCACTGTCCGCCTGTACATCTTCGTCCCCGCTGCTGCCGCTCCTGGCATCGTCAGCCTCACTGCTGTTGCCCTGGGTATAATCAATCTCAATCCCGGGCTGTACGTTATAGACATAAACATTAAAGGACACGCCTTCGCCTCCGTCTTCTACGGACTCCGCTTCCATCCAGACACCGGAAGCCACAAGATTGTCCCCCTCGAACACCGGGGTCACCCGATACATCACATGGTAATCCGTCTCTTCCACATATTCTGCCACTTCATTTTCGAAGGGAAGCATCCCTTCTGTATTCATATACCGGGTTCCAGTGATCAGATTCTGCTCATTTGCATTTTCTCCGGTCAGCTGATAGCCGATGAGATGGCACCGGTTGTAAAGGGAACCGCCTTCTACATTATCGTACTGGACAGACTGCCATCCGGTAGGCTTCACCTCGCTGATGTTCCCCCGTTCTTCCTTTGGCATCAGATCTGTCCCGATACAGGCCTCAACCGTAGTACACCGCCCCAGCTCGTCAAGCTCCCCATAGCTTTCATAAGAAACCTCTGTCAGCTCTTCCTCTGTAAAGTCCGGTTCGTTTTCCTCTACTTCTATGTAAGGAGAACCCTGATACTCCGGGATTTCTCCCAGTTCTACCTGGGTGACGGATACGGATTCCTCCGGCACTTCCTCTGTAAATGCCTGTTCGATACCGCAGGCCGTACAGACATTCAGCAGAAGAGTACAGACAAGAAGCGTCAGATATTTACGAAAATGTCCTGTCAAACCGTTCATCCAGCTCCTTTCTGGTCCAGATGCTCTCATCCAGACTTACGATCATCCGTACTGCCAGATCTACAGCCGAGTCAAACCGCTTCATCAGCTCTTCGTTGCTTACCCTGCACTTCGAATTATCTTTTCTCTGATTCAGCAGGCCTTTCATGCCAGCATAATGCCCGGTCATCCGCAGTCCGGTATTGACCAGGTGATACTTAGCCTTTCCGGGCGCCGTAAACAGGCGCTTTATCAGACGCAGCCACTTCAGGGACTTAAGTACGATCTTCCGGCTGATATTCTCATAGAAAGGCCAGATAGCGTCCGCCGTAGCGATATCCACCGGCACCAGACGGGCCAGCGGATAGGAAAAGGGATCCTTCCCGTCCTTACGCATCAGCTTTTTTTCAAACTCTTCTTCGATCTCCAGATGCTGTACACCGCTTTTCTCAATATATTCCTCCACATACGGATGACACTCGCTGTCCAGGATAAAATGGCATACAAAGCCCATCAGATAGGCATACTCCCGGCTGCTCTCTCCCCTCTTACGCACCACTTTCTGGGCGTGCTCGAAAAAGGGCATTGCGGAAATATCATGGAGATGATTTCCATATTTTGTCACCCGGTTTGGCCTGTATGGCTGGTAAAAGAAAAACAGATCCGGCCCCTGCAGTCCGATCCTGTACTGCCGGTAATGTCTTTTCACCGTCTGCTGCAGCGTCTTTGGCAGACGCTCCGCCACTTTCTTCCCAAATCTGTCATGTGCATAAAATGCAGGCATATTTATAATCCCCTTTCTTAATCTGAACCCTTATCTATTATTTGACTGCTGCTGCTTTGTTAAATAATACAAAGCCGATCACGAACATTACCGCGATGATCGCCACGCCGGCATTGGCTACGTTCGTGATCTGTGCCACGATACCCACTAAGGTCGTCCCCATAAAGGATGCTCCTTTCCCGCAGATATCGTAGATCCCAAAATATTCTCCTGACTTTTCTGCCGGAATGATCTTGGCAAAATAGGATCTTGCCAGCGCCTGGATCGCTCCCTGGAACATCCCCACCATCACAGCCAGGAACCAGAACTCCCACTGTTTATCCAGCTGAATGGCAAATAAAGCGATCAAAGTGTAGGCTGCGATACAGACCTTGATCAGTTTCGTGGTCTCATACCGTTTGGAAAACCTGGAAAAGATCAGCGCACACGGAAATGCTACGATCTGTGTTACCAGAAGCGCCAGCAGAAGCCCTGTCGTATCCAGTCCCAGGGCGCTTCCGTATGCGGTTGCCATCTCGATGATCGTGTATACACCGTCAATAAAGAAGAAAAACGCAAGCAGATATAAAAATATCTTTTTCTCCTTTTTGATATCCCGCAGTGTATGACCCAGCCTTATAAAGCTGTCCTTAATCGGATGCTCCGGCGGCGCCGCAAAATTTTTCTGCCTGTAGTTTTTAAGAAGCGGCAAAGTCATTAAGACCCACCACACCGCATTGATCAGGAACGCCAGCATCATCGCTGTATTCATTGTAATCCCAATACTCTCATACATCAACACAAACACCAGAGAAATGATAAAAGGAATACAGCTTCCGATGTATCCCCACGCATAACCGTGGGAAGACACCTTATCCATCCGCTCCGGCGTTGTCACATCCACCAGCATCGAATCATAGAAGATCAGGCTGGCATTATACCCCACCTTCGCGATCACAAAGACTACTAAAAATACGATCCATGACGTGGGAACAGAGAGCGCCGCACAGCCAATTACGCCGATCATCATGAAAAATACAAACAATGGCTTCTTATAATTCCTGGTATCTGCCACCGTTCCCATGGTCGGGCCCAAAATGGCTACGATCACTGTAGAAATAGACGCCGCATACCCCCAGTATGCCAGATAATCCACTTCAGAAATCCCTGCATTTCCCGCCAGTGCATTAAAATAGATAGGGATAATGGTGGAGACCAGCAGCGTAAATGCTGAATTTCCCACATCATACAAAATCCAGTATTTTTCCATTTTTGTCAATTTATCATTTCCCATAGATACTTCCTCTTCCTTCAGACTTTTTTCCAATCATACCTCTGTCCTGTAAATGCAGGATCATTTTCTTGTAAAATACGAGTTAATTTTCCAGATCCTTTCTCCCCAGCCGTACATCCTCCATATGGGCTGCAAGCTCCTCATCCAGATGGTCGAACAGGAAATTACGGCTGCTGCCATGCCGCTCCAGATACTCTTCCCGCAGCTGCTGTTCCATGATCTTTACATCCTCCCGGAACTCCCTTGCCGAGATCAGGGTTCCCCCCTGCCCCAGAGTGACCACCTGCTCCACACCATCAGAGGTCACAACCGTAACATGGTATTTCCGCCCGATCTGATGGACCACCTTCTCAATGTACTGGTCCGCCGTCTCCGCCTCTTTCGTATAGACCACATGGATATTGTGGTATTTCATGATCTCCAGGTGTTCTCCTTCCACCTGATAGGCATCATACACCAGGATCACCTGGCAGCCCCGGTATCCCTGATAGTTGCAGAGCACATCCATCAGCTTGTGCCTGGCCCCCTCGATATTAACCTTTGCCAGTTCTTTTAAGTCTTCCCAGGCAAAAATTACATTATAACCATCGACCAGCAGATATTCTGTCTCCGCCGGATCCTTCTTTTTCTTTTCTCCATCATCCAGGCTCCGAACCTGCCGTTTCCAGCCATCCTGCCGTTTACGCTCCACTTTTCCGTAGGTACGGATAAAGATTTCTTCCAGCTCTTTTTCTTCCGCACCCCAGGCAGCGGTCTTTCGTCTCTCTATCGTCCGGCCTTCTTCCGGCCCCTTCGGTTCCCTCCCAAGACAGCTTGGCAGATGCATATGCTCCGGTACCTCCTGCCATGGCACGTAGTATCCTGCACCATGAGAGCAGAAGACAGAACCGGACGGATTTTCCTCATCCCGGTCCGGATCATAGGCTGCCGCCTTGATTACTTCTTCCTGGCTCTGACACTGATCATATCCCCAGAAGGTACAGGTCAGGTGCCCCATTCCTCTGGTGTAAGCCGCCACTTCCCGGGGATACTCCCGCATGGCCGCCACCGGAGCCCGGCCTTTTAAAACTGTCATCTCCTGCTCCTGTTCCGGCAGTCCACATTCACCGCCCATATTCTGGATATCGGTCAGGGCTCGTCCGGTCATTTCCGTTGGCACCTCCAGCAAAAATTCATAGTAAGGCTCCAGCAGGATACTCTCCGCCTGCATCAGTCCCTGCCGGACCGCCCGGTAGGTCGCCTGTCTGAAGTCCCCGCCTTCCGTATGCTTCAGGTGGGCCTTGCCGGACATCAGCGTGATCTTCATATCTGTAACCGCGGATCCGGTCAGTACACCCCGGTGAACCTTCTCTCCCAGATGGGTCAGGATCAGCCGCTGCCAGTTCAGGTTCAGTTCATCCTCACTGCAGGCGCTTTCAAGCACCAGACCACTGCCCCTCTCTCCCGGCTCCATCAACAGATGGACTTCCGCATAGTGACGCAGCGGCTCGAAATGCCCCACGCCCTCCACCGTATTCTGGATGGTCTCTTTATACACCACACGCCCGGCATCAAAGGTGACATTTACGCCAAATCGCTCCTGAATCAGGCTTTTCAGGATCTCAATCTGGACTTCTCCCATCAGTCGTACGTAGATTTCACCTAGCTCTTCTTCCCAGACTACCCGGAGCATGGGCTCTTCTTCCTCCAGCCTTCTTAGGTTCTGAAGCATCTGGTGAACATCACACCCGTACGGAAGCTGTACCTTATATTCCAGCACCGGCTCCAGAGCCGGATCTTCCGCATCTTCCTCCCCGCTCAGGCCTTCCCCCGGCCAGGTATGAGTAAGCCCTGTAAGCGCACAGACCATTCCCGCCTGCGCCTCCTGGAGCATCTCATACTTTTCTCCGGAATACAGGCGGATCTGATCTACTTTTTCTTCCCATGGCTCTTCCTTTTGATCCATGCCGTCCAAAAGATCCTTGACCTTCAGCTTTCCGCCGGTAACTTTGATGTGAGTCAGCCGGGTTCCCTGGCTATCCCTGGAAATTTTATATACCTTCGCCCGGAAATCCCCCGGGTACTCTTTTTCTTCCGTATAGGCCGCTATTCCATCCAGCAGCGCTTCCACTCCATTGATCTTAAGCGCTGAGCCGAAATAGCAGGGGAACACCTTCCGCTCCCGGATCATCCGCCGGATCTCTTCTGATCTGACCTCTCCTTCCTGCAGATAATGCTCCAGCACATTTTCATCGCAGACGGCCAGCTCCTCCAAAAACGTTTCCCGGTCCTGATCCCGGCCAAAGTCCACGAAGCCTTCACCAAGCTGGTTTTTTAGTCCGTTCATCAGCTTCTCCCGGTCCGTTCCGGCCTGATCCATCTTATTGACAAATAAAAAAGCCGGGATATTGTAGCGCTCCAGCAGCTTCCAAAGCGTCCTGGTATGCCCCTGCACGCCATCCGCCCCGCTGATTACCAGAACCGCATAGTCCAGTACCTGCAGGACACGCTCCATCTCTGCTGAAAAGTCCACATGCCCCGGAGTATCCAGAAGCGTAATCTTACTGTCCTTCCACTCCATCTGTGCCTGCTTGGAAAAGATGGTGATCCCACGCTTCTTTTCCAGCTCGTAGGTGTCCAGGAACGCATCCTGGCTGTCCACCCTGCCGGCCTTACGAATGGCTCCGCTTAAGTAGAGAAGCGCCTCGGAAAGGGTCGTTTTCCCGGCATCCACATGGGCCAGGACGCCAAGAGAAATCCTTTTTACCCGCTCTTTTCCATTTGTAATTTCTTTATTTTCAGACGTATTTTCCATGAAAATACCCCTTTCTGTTCGATAATACAATTTTTATCATATCACAGAAAGGGGGAGAAGTCGATGAAGGATTTCTGATTACCCTTTCTGCTCCACCACTACATCTGACCTCAAAATATCCGTCAACAGATTCTTACACTCCTTCTTCAGCTGCTCCAGCGGCGTCTTTTCCTGATGGCACTCATTAATAAATCCCAGCAGTCCAAAACAAACAAAGCCGGCAATTTTTCTGGCGGAATACTTCAGCTTCAGGCTCCCTTTCTGAATATGGCTCGTATGCTGCTCTACCGTATCCAATACAATATTATAGAAAGCAAATGCCAGATAGGGATTTTTATCCGGATCCGTATGCCGGAAAAACTCAAACTGATCATAATATACAGCCAGAATACTGTCCAGCATATTCACATATCCCTGTACCAGTCCTCCCTGTGGGTTATTTTCCTTCTGTCTCCGATAATAGTCTTTTGTACCGATCTCCAGCATATCTTCGAAAATCTCATCTACCAATGCATATTTATCGCTGTAATGAGAATAGAAGGTAATACGGCTTGTATCTGCCCTTTTGCATAATTCTGTGATCGAAATCTGCGAAAAAGACAGTTCGGAAAGCATTTTGATTAACGTTGATTTCAAATTTTTCTTTGTTTTGCGAATACGCTTGTCTTCCATTTTTACATTTTTCCTTCTTTGTATAATTAACTTACACATTCCATTTATTGTTTCTTGTTATTCATGTATACGTTTGCTATAATTTTAACACCTGTTAAAATAACAATCAACATGTAAGAAAAATTGCGATATTTTGCACAGAAGGGGAAATTGAAATGTCAAAAATTGCGATTATGACCGACAGCAACAGCGGGATTATGCCTGCCGCCGGAAAAGAGGCTGGAATCCATGTAATCCCTATGCCGATCCTGATAGACGAGCAAACTTATTATGAGGGTCAGGATATTACTCCGGAAGAATTTTATGAAAGACTTTCTCAGGGAGTTTCGGCAACCACTTCCCAGCCGTCTCCAGGCATTATCATTGAAGCATGGAAAACTCTCCTGAAATCCTACAATGAAGTCCTGTACATTCCGATGTCCAGCGGCCTTAGCAATACCTGCCAGACGGCTGTCATGCTTTCACAGGAGGATGAATTTGCCGGAAAAGTTCATGTAGTAGACAACCACCGGATCTCTGTCCCGCAGGCACAGTCCGTCTATGATGCAAAGGTTCTTGCTGAAACCATCGAGAACGGTAGAGAAATCAAAGAAATTCTCGAAAAAGAAAGCCTGGATGCCAGCATCTATATTGCGGTAGATACCCTGGAATATTTAAAGAAAGGCGGACGTATCACTCCTGCCGCCGCTGCTGTAGGTACCGTCCTGAACTTAAAGCCGGTCCTCACCATCCAGGGAGACAAGCTGGATGCCTGTACCAAAACCCGTGGAATGAAGGCCGCCTTCAAAGCCATGTGCAAGGCTGTTGAAAAAGACATCCAGACCCGTTTTGCGGATCTTCACAGCCAGGGGCTGCTGAAAACGGGTATCGCTACTACCTTTACAGATCCGGAAAAGCTTTCCTACTTCCAGGAAGAAATGCGAAATCATTTCCCGGATATGGAGCTTCTTTCCGCTCCACTGACTATGAGCATCGGGTGCCACACCGGCCCTGGAGCCCTTGGAATCGGAGTATTCCGGGCGCATGTGTAAATTAAATAAAGTACAGTTAACGCCCCTGTTCTTCCAGCGTGGAAGTGCAGGGGCGCTTTAACTTTCTATCCAATTTTACACAAAAAAAAGACTGCCTCTGAATATTATTCAGGACAGTCTCTTCTATACGTGGGCGAGAGGATTCGAACCCCCGACCTTTTGGTCCGTAGCCAAACGCTCTATCCAGCTGAGCTACGCCCACAAAGCTGTGACTCATTCACAGCAAAATAAATTATATTCCAATTTTCTCTATTTGTCAACAACTTTTTTAATCATCTCCGTCATCATCATAACCACTGTCTCCAGCGTCATCTCCGTCGCTATAACCCGAATCGCCGCTGTACCCATTATCCCCATAGCTGTCATCTCCATAGCCGCTGTCGCCATCATCGACTTCTCCGGACGGCTGTACGCTTTGCTGTGTTTCCTGAGCCGGCCCTGGGATTGTAATAGATTCCGTTTCTTCTTGTATCATCTTTTCCGAGGCCGTAGAAATTACGATACTGATATCATACTCTGCCAGGTGTCCTTCCAGTTCCTCCTGTATTTCCCGTTCGGAAACCTGCACCCACTTGGCACTCTGTGCATCAGCCGTAATAACAATCTCTCCTCCGTTTGCCAAATAGTCCATCTCAATCGCCCGGTCCGCCAGTTCATCCGCTACTTCATATCTGTCTTTTCCCTCATATTCATATCCATCTATCAAGCTTTTCCCATCGGCATTTGTCCCGTTCAGTTCCACAACCCGGCCAGATCTGCTGACTTCCATCTCCACCCCGGGATTAATCTCCATCTGTATTTTACCATAGGGAACAAACACATACCTGTACTGTTCCACCCCAAAGATGGCCAGACAAATGCAGGCTGCCAGACTGACTGCCATCCGGATCCTACGCCTTCTTTTTGCTCTTGCATCCTGCGGGTACCGGAGCAGTACCGCCGACTCCAGCCGGTCACCTCTTTCATATCCACAATTAGCCGCCTTCACAAACCTTCCTTCATTATCTAAGAGAATCGCGTAGGCAGGATGTGTTTCCATAACTAAATAGGTTGTCTTCTTTTCCATTATTCTTCACCATTCTTTCTGCCCTGTTTCGATTTCCCACGGCGGTTTCCTTCTCTTTTGTCTGCCCCCTCAGAGGATGACATCTGATATAAATGACCTCTGATGATCTCATATCCGTTCGTAAAGGCCAGCAGCACCGCCACCAGATACTTCCGATGTCTTTCTAACGTCTTTTTCTCCACTCCGGATGCCGCTGCCAGCGCTGTCATCGGAAGCTTTTTGCTGTTTATCATTTCCTGCAAAAGCTCCGGTTCCAATCTGGCAGCTGCCAGCACTTTCTGACAGGCGGCAAAGGTTCTGGACTGACGCGGACAGTTGTCTGCCACATCAGAAAAAGAAAGGCCAAACTCCAACAGCTTTTTTTCAAACTCATCAATCTCTTCCCTGGCTGCATTTCTGTCGTGCAGATCCTGGATATGGTTTTTTGAATCTTCCAGCCGGTCGATCTTCAATGTTTCCGCATCGTCTTCCACCGGTTCATGCAGAGAGGACAGATTCGCATGTCTTTTCTCTTTCCGGTAATGGTCTATCAGACGGTTCCTGATTCCTCTTGCTGCATAGGATAAAAATACCCCTCTTCCTTTTTCGTATCCAAGAATAGATTCATAAAAAGCCAGCATCGCTATACTGAACTCCTCATCTCTGCCTTCTTCCGGCGGACGATGAAGAAATTTTGCCGTCTCCGACCGTATAAAGCCCATATACTGCCGTATCAGGCTGTCCGCTGCATCAGGATCAGATTTAGCTGCATATACCTTGTCTATGATCTCATGCCCTTCCCTCATTCGTTTGCCCTCCTCATTATATAGAATACGAAAAGCATGTTCTTCTTTTCGGGGTTAAAATGCACAATTATTTGTAAATATATCGTTTTCTTGTTAAATCTGCATTATGTCTTTGTAAAAACGGCGTAAATTATCTCATCCTAGCTATTCGTGAAAAAATATCTTAATTTTTTTGCTCAGACCCCGTTTTTTTCATCCCTGCCTCCGTATTCTCCACCATAACCAAACAAAAAAATTCTAAAGGAGCGAATGATTATGAAGAAAAAAAGTATAACCCTGACCTTAGCAGCCTTATTATCAATCAGCCTCATCGGCGGTATCCTCACAGGATGCAGCACAAAGCAGGCCTCTGCCAGCACCGGCACATCCACTGAAAACTCACAGCAGGCAGACGGCGGAGTTCTTACCTTAAAGGTTAATCCAGAGATTGACATTTCCTATGACGACGAAGGACTTGTCACAAAGGTGGAAGGTAAAAATGATGATGGAAATACGATTGTTGCAGAATATGCAGATTATAGCGGAAAGGATTGCCGTCAGGTAGTCAGCGACCTGGTAGCCAAGATCAATGAGGCCGGATATTTCGTTGAAGAGACCGATGGCTCGGCAAGGGAAATCACCCTGGAGATAGAAGCAGGTTCTGTACTGCCGGAAGAAAACTTTCTTAAAAACATCGTAGCCGGTATACAGGAGTACACCTCCGCACAAAATTTGACCTCCCCGGTAAATGTTAATGGCGAGAGCAACTACGGATGGTCAGACTACGGCGATACGGACTACGGCCCGGACAATGACGGCGTCACCGATTACAATGACACCGACTACAACGACACAGACTATGGAACCAATAATGATGGCGTTACCGATTATTCTGCACCGGCAGCTTCCCAAACACCGGCAGCTCCCCAGACATCAGCGCCGGCAGCTCCCTCCGGGGGGGATTCTGGCTATGATTCCGACTCAGACTCAGGATACGACGGGGACTCCGGCTATGACGATTAACAGGCCTCCCCTTAGATTCCGACATGAATATAAGCATTTGATCTCCCCTTCTGAAGACGCAGTCCTCTCCGGCAGGCTCGGCAGGCTTTTCCCCAGGGACAGCCATGCCGGGCCCTCCGGCACTTACCGGGTATGCAGCCTGTATTTTGATACTCCCGATGACCGCGCGCTGCGCCAAAAACTTAACGGCACAGACAACCGGGAAAAGTTCCGGATCAGATATTATGGAGATTCTGCAGATTTTTTCCGGCTGGAGAAGAAAATAAAGAAAAACACCTTATGTGCCAAACGATCTGCGAGCCTCACCGAAGAAGAGGTGCAGATGATCCTCGAGGGGAGGCATGATTTTCTTCTGGAAAGCCCGAATGGACTGCTTGTTGAGTTTTACAGCAAACTGAAGGGCCAGCTTCTGACTCCCCGTACAGTGGTCAGCTACGAAAGAGAAGCTTTTGTATATCCTCCCGGAAATGTACGGGTCACACTGGACCGCCATATCCGCAGAGGGCTGTCCCCGGAAAGATTCCTCTTTCCCCAAAGCCGGGAAATCCCCGCCGATCCCGGACATACCATATTGGAGGTCAAATACGATGCTTTCCTTCCGGATATCGTCCGAATGGCAGTACAGGTTCCGGGGCGTGCCGCCGGCGCCTACTCAAAATATGCAGCGTGCCGCCGCTGTGATTAACGAATTGTTTAAAAATGCCGCCCGGCAGGCGGCGGAACGGAGTACACTATGACATTTCAGGATATCTTCAGATCCAGTTTTCTGGAAAATGTAAGCGCCATTTCTGTTTTGGATATGGCACTTTCCATACTGCTGGCTTTTGCCCTGGGGCTTTTTATCTTCTATATTTATAAAAAAACTTATTGCGGGATCATGTATTCTGCCGGATTTGGAGTCACTCTGATCGCCCTTACCCTGATCACAACTCTCCTGATCCTGGCTGTTACAAGCAATATTATCCTGTCGCTTGGTATGGTTGGAGCCCTGTCCATCGTACGGTTCCGTACAGCCATTAAGGAGCCTATGGATATTGCCTTTCTCTTCTGGAGTATTGCAGCCGGAATCGTCCTTGCGGCCGGATTTCTTCCTCTTGCAGTATTTGGCAGCATGTTTATCGGTCTGGTTCTTCTGGTTTTTTCCAGCAGGAAGGACACAGACACTCCCTATATTCTTGTGGTACACTGTGCCAGCGATGAAGCAGAAGGGCAGGCGCTCTCAATGATCAAGGAACAAACGAAAGCCTGCGTTCTCAAAAGCAAGAGCGTATCTTCTGGCTGTATTGAACTGAACTATGAAATCCGCCTGACTGAAGGCGCCGCCTCTTTTGTCAACGACCTTGCCCGTATGGAAGGCGTCAGCCATGCGGTACTTGTTTCCTATAACGGCGATTATATGGGGTAAATACTATGATCCGTCACAGATATATCCATAAAATCTGCATATCTGCCATGATTGCGGCTGTCATACTGACGGCCCTGTTTATGCAGGGTGAATCACTTGGCATACAGCCTGTGAGTTCCTCTCCCGAATATGAGAGCCGCCTTTTTGACGACAGCAGGGTACATACCATTGACCTGCAGATTGATGACTGGAATACATTTCTTGAAGCTGCTCCCTTGGAAACTTACTTTCAATGTGATGTTGTCATAGACGGAGAATGGTTTCCTGATACAGGTCTCCGTGCAAAGGGAAATAATTCCCGGCGTCTGGTAGAGGAATATGGACTGGAAAGATACAGCCTGAAGCTGGAGTTTGACCATTTTCAGAAAGGCAATTCCTATTATGGACTGGACAAATTGTCTCTGGACGCCTCCTTTCAGGACAACAGCTACCTGAAAAATTATATTGCATACGATATGATGGAATACATGGAGGTGCCGTCCCCTCTCTGCAGTTACGCATGGGTTACGGTAAATGGAAAGCCGCATGGGCTGTTTCTTGCTGTCGAAGAACCGGAAGAAGCCTTTGCCAAAAGAAATTTCGGTCCCGGATACGGCCAGCTCTACAAGCCGGACTATAAATCATTGAGCGATGAAAATGCCGATGTGGCTCTCCAATACATTTCGGAGGATCCTGCCGATTATGACAATATCTTCCGCAATGCCAAATTCCAGCCCGACGACCGTGACAAGTCCCGGCTTATACAGGCGCTGAAAATCCTTGACACCGGGGAAGATCTGGGAACTGCCATCTGCACAGATGAGGTACTCCGCTACTTCACTGTCCAGGTCTTTTGTGTGAATCTGGACAGCTATCTGGGACGTACCGGGCACAATTACTTCCTTTACGAAGAAAACGGGCTTCTGCAGATCCTTCCCTGGGATTACAACCTGGCCTTTGCCACCTACTCGCTGGGCATGCCCGAACCAATCAATGACGCCGGGCTATATATCAACTATCCCATTGACACCCCCTCCTCCCGGGACGTCATGGTCAAGCGGCCCCTTTACCATAACCTGATGCAAAATGAACAATATTTTAATCAGTATCATGCTTACTTTGATAAGCTGATCCGTGAATATTTCGAAAGCGGGATGTTCGAAGAAAAAACCGCCCGGGCTATAAAAATGATTGCGCCTTACGTCAAAAAAGACCCCTCTGCCTTCTGCTCTTATGAAGACTTCCAGAAAGGTGCAGAAACCTTCCGTAATTTCTGCTTGCTGCGTGCCCAGAGCATCCGCGGGCAGCTGGACGGCACACTCCCGTCCACACATCTGGAGCAGGAAAGCTTTAGCGGTGAATATATCGATCCACAGAACATATGGCTTCCCGATATGGGAGAAATAGCGGATCTGGCAGATTAAATCAAAAATCTTTTCAAGAAGTACAGATTTTCTTAAGAAATTTTAGAAACTCTTCCAGATTCTGACATACTTCCGCCACAATTCTCCGCTATAATAAAATCATCAATTACAGAAGACGGTAGTCGTACTTAACCATTAAAACTTTTGTATGATTACCGGACTTCGCCTAACAATAACTAACATTTATATAGATTTATTTTTTCATCCCTCTTCCAGCCGGTGCTTGTTTGCACCGGCTTTTTTTCGCAAATTGGTACTTCCCTTTTCCTCCAGGTCTGTGCTATAATGAAATGCGTGGCTTGGAGACGTATCGAAGTGGTCATAACGAGCTTGACTCGAAATCAAGTTGTCGGGTAACCGGCACGTGGGTTCGAATCCCACCGTCTCCGCTTATATAAAACTCCCGGGGCTTTGACTGTCCCGGGAGTTTTTCATATGTCCGCTATTCCTCTCTCATAAAGAAATCTCACATGCTCATAGACCTCTGCAAAATCAATTACAAGCTCTCCGTCCCATATCCCTACCGGAATCTTCGCATCAAAGCCATAGATCACCGGATATTCCTCATGTTCAAAATCATAGACGATGACCTTCTTTTTCATGGGATCTATCATCCAATATTCCCGCACCCCTGCATTCAGATACTTATTGAGCTTGATCACAGAATCTTTCTTTTTTGTGGACTTCGACAGCACCTCAATGATAAAATCCGGGGCCCCATAGATACATCGGTTGATAATCTTGTCCCTGTCGCAGACAATGACCACGTCCGGCTCCACCATGGTCTTGTCATCGCCGTCCAGCTGTACATCAATAGGTGCGATCATTGGCAGGCATGTTCCTTTTTTATCCAGTACATGCTGCAGCATTTTGCTATGTATAAATCCTCCGATAATCTGGTGTGCAGAGGTCGGGGATGACATATCGTAGATGACCCCATCGATCAGTTCCACACGAATATCATCCGGAATCTTATAATAATCCTCCAGGGTATATTCCCCCTGCTTCTTGACAAAATAGGGTGCCGCTGATTCCCGCATGGTGGATGGCTGTTCCCCCAGCACCCGCTCCAGCGCCATGATGGTCTCATACCTTGGCGTCAGCGTAATACCTCCCAGGACCTTCTGCACGGTTCCAAGGGGCAGCCCCGACAGATCCGCGATCTGTGCATAGGTATATCCCAGTTCTCTTTTTCTCTCCTGCATCTCTTGAATTGTCATATCCCCATCCCCTTTCTATCCATATTATATCCTGATTTTACCCATTTTTCAACCTTATCATTTGATTATAACGCAAAAAATATCCAGATTTTATCCGTTTCATGTATACACATGAAAAACAGATAAATTCTGGATATTTCAGCAACGTATCTATATCAGAGCCTCTTTCAGTTCCTCTAATGTGCGGAAGACAATGTCTGCTCCGGCTTTCCGGAACTTTTCTTCTGTCTCTTTACATTTCGCCTCTTTTTCTTCCGGCGAAAGTACTTCGTACTCCTCTTCTGTCAGTCCCATCTCAGAGCTTCCCACGATAACGCCTGCAGACCACACGCCTGCATGCTTTCCTTCTTTGATATCGGACGCGGTATCGCCTACTTTCAGCACCTTTCTAACATCATCAATTCCAAGAGTCTCCATATTCCGGAATATCATATAAGGATAAGGACGTCCTTTCTGTCCGGTGGAGTCCGGACTGAACCAGCATTCCGGTTCGTAGCCCTTTTCTCTGGCGATCGGAATGATGATCTCCATCATCTTATCCGTATATCCGGTGGTAGAACCAATGCGGATTCCCTTTTCCTTCAGTGCATTTACCGTCTCTACTACGCCCGGCTTCGGATCCGCATACAGGTGAAGGATGCTTAAAAGCTTCTCTTCAAAGATGGAGAACAGCTGCTGTGCTTCTTCCTCTCCCGGCTCTTTCCCATATTTTTCCACCCAGCACTGATGGATGCGGGGCATCTTCAGCATGGTACGGATATGATCGATCTTCAGCATACCCATAGGTTCCCTGACTTCTTCCATTGTAGGCTCCACGCCATACTGTTTAAACACTTCTACGAATGCCTGCACCGGTGCAAAACATCCGAAATCAACTGTGGTGCCTGCCCAGTCAAATACGACTGCTTCAATCTGCTTAAGCGACAGATGATTCATGATTATACGCCTCCAAAAATTCTTTAATAATACTGCACACCTTCTCAATATCTTCCTCATAAATCTCACCGATATTTCCGATCCGGAAGGTCTCGCCCTCTGTCAGCTTGCCCGGGTAGATGGCATAGCCTCTCTCTTTGATGTACTCATACATCTGTGAGAATGTAAAGTGGCAGTTTTCCGGATAGAAGAAGGTGGTAATGATCGGTCCCTGCCATTCTTTATCCACATAGGAATGGATTCCCATTTCTTCCATCCTCTGAATCAGCAGGCGATTATTCTCATAATATCTTCTGCTTCTTGCTTCAATGCCGCCTTCTTCCTCCAGCTCCTTCATAGCCTGATAAAATGCCAGTACCACGTGAGTCGGAGAAGTAAAACGCCATTTGCCGTCTACATCCATAGTCTTCCACTGGTCATAGAGATCCAGAGACAGGCTTCTTGCATTTCCGGCGCTCGCGATCAGAAGATCCTTCCTTGCAATGATAAAGGTAAATCCCGGAACGCCCTGGATACATTTGTTGGCGCTGCTCACCAGGAAATCAATGCCCCAGTCCCCTACGGGAATATCTACGCCTGCAAAGCTGCTCATGGCATCTACGATAAATACCTTGCCTGCTTCCTTTGCTACTTTGGCCACAGACTGGATATCATTCAGAATTCCAGACGTAGTCTCGCTGTGTACCATCGCCACATGAGTGATTGCAGGATCCTGTTCGAGGATTTCCTTTACCTTTGCCGGATCCGGGATCTTATTACACGGCTCATGATAGATCGCATAGGACATTTTCGCATGCCTGACCATATCCTCCATACGCTCTCCGTATGCACCGTTTGCACAGATCAGTACCTTGTCATTTTCTCCCGGGATGCTGGTCAGTACAGACTCTACCCCAAATGTTCCGCTGCCCTGCATCAGGACAACCGTATAATCTTCCTCTGATACGTGGGCCAGCTCCAGAAGGCCTTTCCGGATCTCCTGAGTGATCTTTTTGTAATCATCATCCCAGGTACAGTGGTCAAACATCATTTCTTTTTTTACCGTGTCCGTTGTGGTCAGAGGTCCCGGTGTCAACAGTTTATAATTTTTCATTTTGTTACTTACTTCCTCTCTATTATTTTCTTGTATCGAAAATTGTATTTTTACTTACATTCCTCAGACAGTGCCTGATGCTGCTCCAGAAGATCTACCGTCAGAGGCTCTGAGAATACCTTCGGATTTGCAGATTTGTTTTCCGCATCTGTCTCTTCTCCGTTGTAAAGTGCCAGCGGATAGTAGGACTGAAGCTCTTCTCTTCCGTTTTCGATGATGCACTGTGCCATTTCCATGGCCTTATCTTTGCTCTCATCACCCTTATCTACTACTGCTACAGATTCCGTTAAACTAAAGGTTCCTTCTGCCGGATCCACATAGTCGATCGGCAGTCCATCCGCTTTATCGGCTACTGCCTGCTGTCTCAAACCAAATCCAAGCGCCACTTCTCCTGCACGGACTTTTTCCAGCGGCGTAGATCCAGAGTCCTCAATGTGGTCGCCTGCATTTTTGTAAATGCCGGTCAGGACTTCTTTTGCTCCGTCCTCTCCATACTCGGAGATCAGACCCTGGATCAACAGCCATGCTGTAGAAGAAGAAGCTATATCAGTAACGGAGATGAACCCTTCATATTCCGGATTTGCCAGATCCTTCAAGGACGCAGGCATCGGAAGGCCATTCTCCTCCAGAACTTCCGTATTTACAATGATCGTTCCTTCCTGTGCCGTGATCGGTGCACAGTAGGACGGGAATTCATCAATCGTATCTACATCGAATTCCAGATCCTTAAACATTTCGTTCTGCTCCTGAGCGCTGTCTACATAGAAGGTACTCATAGTTACCATATCTGCCTCGATATTCGTTCCTTCTGCCAGAAGCTTTCCTCCAAGTTCAGAGGTTCCAAAGGTCTGGAACACATACTGTCCCTCATATCCATTCTCATCCAGCGTATTCTTCATCGCTTCTACGGCCTCATCGTCCGCATTGGAGTAAATGATCACCTGATCCTCCGCGGAAGCTCCGCCGCCGCATCCGGTCAGTCCCAGTGCGCTGATGCCTGTTACTGCCGCAAGTGAAAATGCTGCTACTCTCTTTAATCCCATTTTTCTGATTTTTTTCATGTCTACTAAATTCTCCTTCCTCTGGCTTCTATTGGCCAATTTCTGAAATACAAATTTTGCGATTACATTCGTAAATAAGATCAAAAGCGACAAGATGAAAATCTCGTTATACTTATTGAAATACTGAAGCTCTTTGATCTTTGTTGTGATAACCATGGTCCGGGTTCCTGCCAGGAAGATCACGGCACTGACCGTTACCATAGCATTTACAAAGTAATAGCTGAACACTTCGATCAGTGTAGCCATCGCATTTGGCGTTACCACACGAACGATAGTTTTTGCCCAGTTGTCTCCCATGAGCATGGCTGTCGTCTCCCAGGAGGCATTCATCTTAGACAGCGAATTCTTCATCATCAGATATGGCGTCGAGAAGAAATGCACCATATTACAGATGATCAGAATCGCAAATGTATTCTGAAGGGAGGTACCGGAAAAGCAGAACAAATATGCAAGACCGATCACCATACCCGGAATTGTATTCGTAACCAGAGCAATACTCTCAATCACACCCTTCAGCTTTGCGTTTACTGTACTTCTTGCGGTAACCAGGGCTGCTCCATAAGACATCAGCGTTCCGACAAGCGCCGTTACCAGTGCCACCAGCAAAGAGTTGGTATAGACGCTGGATAATGTATAATCTGAGAACACTTCTCCAAGATGCTCTGTTGTAAAGTTCATACGGTAGGGCCACTCGTCCACAAAAGGCACTACAAAGATTACTACGAACACTGACAGCACACTGACCAGGATACCTCCGCTTACGATACTGAAGATCCAGTCTCTTGCCGGGCTTTTCTTCAGTTCGATCTGGGAGATCTTGTTATAGCGCACATTGTAACGCTCCAGGATCGTGAGCACCGTTATGCTGACAATAGAAGGCACCAGCATTACTAACGCTACCACGGCCCCGTTTCCAAAATCCGGTACGCTTCCCAGCATTTCCGTATACAGAACGCTTGCTACAACCTCATAGCTTCCCCCTACCGACGCCGGGATACCGAAATCAGTAAAGCACAGGAAGAATGTCTGGATAAAGGAAGTTGCCAGGGTCCCGAGCAGCGGCCTCAGGATCGTGATCTTAAAGGTCTGGAAAGGCGAATCCCCCATCAGTCTGGACACGATCATAAACTTCTTATCTATGTATCCCATGGTATTGTGGATCAGCATAAAGGATATGGGAAGTGTATAGATCACATATCCGATCAGAAGTCCATTGAATCCGTAGATATCAAAAAACTGCGTCCCCACAAGCCGGGTCAGCAGTCCCTGCTTCCCAAATGTATAAATGATCGCAAATCCATAAGTGATCGTCGGGATCAGCATCGGAATTACAGCCGCTCTTGTGATCAGTCCTTTATAACCCTTTCCGGTATTGGTGTAATGCACCGTGTATGCCAGGATAAATGCCAGGGTTGTTGTCAGCACCGCACTGCATGTGGAGATCACAAAGCTGTTTCCCAGTGCCTTTAAAAAATCTTCTCCGGTAAGGACTTCTGCATAGTTTGCCAGCGTCATCCCCGCCCCGCTGTCTGTCATGACAGATTTCATCAGTACCTGGATCATCGGCACCGCGAGGAAGGCCACAAAGAAAACTGCCAGCACAGTAAATATCAGTTTGATCTCTCTATTTCTTCTTGGCATGGCTCTTCTCCTCTATGATACCTGGACCTGCTCCTGAAACTGGGAGGCAAACAGGGTATAAATGTTATTTTTCTTAATTTCCAGCTGATTTAAGATAAATTTCTTTACAAAATTATCTTCCGGTGTATTAATGATTTCTTCCGGCTTTCCAAACTGTGCGATCTTTCCTTCATTAATAATCATGACCCGGTCAGAAAGAGTCAGCGCCTCTTCCGGATCATGGGTTACGATAATCGTAGTCAGGTGAAATTCCTTGGCGATTGTCTTGATCCGGTCTTTAATAGACTCTTTGATCACTCCGTCGAGAGCGCTTAAAGGCTCGTCGAGCAGCAGGATCTTCGGCTTCATCACCATGGTCCTTGCCAGCGCCACTCTCTGCTTCTGTCCTCCGGACAGCTGGCCGATCCTCTTATTTAGATGCTCCTCCAGCCCCAGCAGATGAATCAGGTCTTTTACCTCTTCTTCTGTGGAAATCTTCGGATTGTTCCGCAGGCCGTATGTAATATTCTGGTAAACATTTAAGTTCGGAAATAATGCATAGTCCTGGAACACAATGTTAAACCCTCTTTTCTCCATCGGAACTCTGGTCATGTCCTCTCCATTGTAGATAATGGAGCCTGAATCCGCATCAAGGATTCCCAGGATCAGATTTAATAAAGTAGTCTTTCCACATCCGGATGGTCCTAAGATTGAAACGATCTCTCCGTCTTCGATCTCCAGACTCATATTTTCCAGAACTGTTACACCGTCAAAACTCTTTTTCACATCTTTAAGTTCAAGCATGATCTAATCTCCTTCTCCTTTTTCACAATACATCATTCACAGTTTCTCTCGTCTGGACACCCCGGATTATAGCAATCTGATTTTCGTCTTTTCCATCATAAAAAAAGAAAGCCTGTGTAAAGAGATTGTAAACTTTACACAGGCTTAACATTCTGTTATTTGTAGAAATTCTACGTCTCGTACGCATGCTCCCGCACTACCTTCTCGCAGGAATCCAGCTGCCGGACATAATAGTCATAGTCCGATGCAATGATCCCCATATAGATCATATCTACGATCAAGAGCTGGCTGGCTCTGGAAAATATGGCATCTCCATAGAACAGCTGCTCCTGGCTGGTACAGATCAGATAATCTGCATATCTGCTGATGGGGGAATCCTTGAAATTTGTCAGCACGATCGTGGTAGCCCCCGCTTTTTTTGCCGTTTTCATCACGTCCACCGTATCCTTTGATGACCCGGAATAGGAGATTCCCACCGCCACGTCTTCACTGGTAAGGCTTCCTGCTGCAATCCTCTGGTAGTAATGATCTCCAAAATGCCGGCAGGAGAATCCCAGATAGAGCAGCTTGGCCACAAAATCCTGAGCCGTGACCTCAGAATTTTCCACACTGTAAATATCAATGATCCGGGCATGCTTGAGCACTTCTACGATCTGCTTATATGTCTTTACCGAAAAATTTTTCAGCGTCTCCTGAAGCATCCGCTCTGTCATAGCCGTCATATTCCGCGGAATATCCTCCAGTCTTTCACCCTTGTGCAGCGGATAACCGTAAAGAGGTGTAGTTCTCCCCTCTCCTTCTTCATCCCTGGCATACTCTCTTAACAACTGGTCGCGGAACTCCCGGTATCCTTTAAACCCCAGTGCCTTTAACATGCGGATTACCGTAGGCTGGCTGACCTCAGCCTCATTTGCCAGGCGGTCCAGCGACAGCTCCCGCACGTGATTCAGATGATCCAGAATATAATCCGCCGCCCTCTGCTCCGATTTCCGCATGTCTCCGTAGCCGCTGCGGATCCTCTGTTCTATCGTCTTCTGCATAACAAACTCCTTGTAGATTTTCTACACATTTTCTGCTTTTGGACCTTCGTCCTTCTTCCTTCATTCTAGCAGAAAACGCTTCCGTCCGTCTCCCCTGGTTTTTGTTAAATCTTTGTAAAAGCAGCTCCTTTTACTGCTCCATCCAGGCGTAGACCCCGGCTGATATCTCCTGGATCAGTGCCGCGGCCGCCTCTGTATCCGTAAGTCCTTCTGACATTACACACAGGATATAGTCGCCCGACTCTCCGAACACGATAGCCGCATCATGCTGACAGGTGTCCGTCTCCCCGGTCTTATTTGCCACGGTTACATGTTCCGGTACTCCGGCCGGAATTTTATAATCCCGTTCCTGCCCCAGCAGCAGCATGAGCATATCCTGGGATGCTGTCTCCGACACAGCCTCGCCCCGATAAATAGCTTCCAGAAGCTGCCCGCAGTCTCTGGCGGATGTATGGTTCTTCTCCTCTGAAATTCTTTCTTCCTCTGTCGGCGAAGGTTCCAGCGTATGATAGATACCGGTATCCTCATATCCTTCCTCCTCCAGCCAGTCATTGAGATCCACACAGCCTTCTGAAAAAGATCGTCCTTCATTCTGAATGCGTACCAGCTCATTAAAGGCTTCATTATCCGACACCTGGATCATATCTGTCAGCACATCTACAATCTTCTCCTGACTCTGTGCCAGATCTCCGGTATACCGCATATCATTTTCCAGGACCGTGTCATAATCTTCATAAGTTTTCTCCATGACGAACAGCTTGATCAGGCTGGCCGCATACATCTCCTGATGATTCATGGAGAGCTCCTCATCTGTTTCCAGATCCTTTATGTAAATGCTCCAGGTCCCCTCCTGTCCATAAAGCAGTTGTTCCAGCATGATCCTCAAAGGATAGAGTTCCTCCGTCATCCCCGAATCCCCGGGATATTCTATCACCTTCTGAACCTCTGCCCTCGCCTTCGGATCTTCTTCTGTTAACGCCTGTGCAAGGCATAAAAAAAAGAGCAGCAGTATGAAAGCTGCAGAAACCAAACGTTTCTGCAGCGATATCAGACTGTCTCCATTGTATCTGTCAGCAGACTTTGACATGGCTTTCCTCCTGTAAAATCACTGCTGACTATTATACTATTTTTTCTATTTTCAAACAAGTCCCGCTTACTTATGCATCCTTTGCAGCTTATATTCTGCTCTCTGCGTATATTCCCGGGCCTCCTTCTGCCACTGTGAATATTCCGGATCCTCCCGCCGGTCCGGCAGATCAAACGTCTCCTTCCAGATTCTGCCCAGGTACTCTGTCACCTTATCCGCTCCTGCGAGGTTCAGATGATCCCCCCGGTCCATCGTATCCATCTCCCAGTCAATCCCTATCTTTTTTGCCTTCAGGTTCAGATCTTCATAGGGAACCCCAATTTCTCGGGCATACTCCTTCAATGCATTATGCCGTCGATAATTATAATTTACCGGAGACGGGGCACTGTATAAGAAAAATGATACCTCCTTTTCCTTGCACAGTTCCAGGATTTCGTCCATATAATGCTTCACCATTTCTGAAATCCTGTCTTTTTCCTTGGTTTCCTTCATATATTCTCCGCCCTTATAGGACTCCACCGTCTCCCGAAGCATAAATCCTTTAAAGCTCTCTTCGGCATATTCTTTTCCAAACAATACCGGCTTCCAGAAATCATGGTACCGGAAGATCGGAAAATAATAGTTTGCTTTCTGGATCAGGCCTTCCTGTATTCCCTTCACTCCTTTCTGCTCCCGAAACAATACATTGGTCTCCAATACTACGATCTTTGGCGACTGGTTCTGAAGTGCGGTCCGCAGCATATAGTAAGTCTCCTGGATGTTCTGACCTGCCTGTCCTCCGATGTATGCCGCTGTTCCGTACTGGTTCCACAGTTTTACGGTAGAGACAGAAGTATAGCTCTCACTGTCTCCAAGCACCAGAACATCAACCGAATCCTCCTTCTCATTCTGGATTCCGGCAATACTTTTGTTCCTGCTCTGGATCAGGTCGCTCCCGGATTTTACAAGCACATTCACGATCTGGGACAAACCATAAAGCATCAATATCAGTATAACAAAAAACAACACACATCTTCTAAAAGCCCGCATATATCAAATCCACCTGCTGATAGCCCACGCCATAAGCGCCAAAGATAAGCACCGCCAGGATCAGGCCGTAATAAATAGCCCATCTGACCGGAAGCTTTAAGTTCCGAAGCATGTGTCCATCCAGCAGATTCCTTTCTCTTAAAATTCCCACCAGTCCTACGACGGCACAGCCGTACAAAATCACTACATAGTCCGCCGTGTCAAGCCCCAGGGTCATAAGATTGCCCGACGGCCTGCCAAACATACTCTGGAACATCTGTATGCCCGCCCGCAGTCCATTTGCACGGAAAAACATCTCGCCGATGATAATGATGATCCATGTTTTTCCAATCTGCAGGGCTTTGAACCAACTGGCATCTTCGTTAATGTGGAGTGTCTTTATGATCTTATTTCTTACTGGCTCTGCCATAATACCGGCCATCAGGACCGCAAAATAATACATGCCAAAGAAGATATAACTCCACCTTGCGCCATGCCATAATCCATTTCCCAGCCATACCGGAAATAATGCCATCGCAGAGGCACCTGCTTTTGTGATATATTTCCCGAATTTTTTCCTGCCGTACCGGTTCCACTTTTTAACGGGTCCGGATACAGATACCGGGAAAAACACATACGCCTTGAACCATTCTCCAAGCGTAATGTGCCACCGCCGCCAGAACTCGGCGGCATTTCTGGAGGCAAAGGGCTGACGGAAGTTTTCCGGAAGCTTTACTCCAAACATTCTGGCGCTTCCGATCACAATATCAATACATCCTGAAAATTCCATATACAGCTGTGCTGTATATGCTGTTGCCGCTATGAACACGATCACGCCTCCGAAATTTTCGTGGTTATCAAACACAGCCTGCACCAATGTATACAGACGGTCTGCAATGACAATCTTCTTAAATAGTCCCCAGAGGATTCTTACAGCGCCAGATGACAGATTCTCAAGCCTCAGAGGATCGCATCTAAAGATTGCCTCTGCTGTCTGTCCATAAGTGCTGATCGGTCCTTCCATGATCTGTGGAAAAAAGCCCAGAAATAATGCAAGTTTCATCAGATTCTTCTCTGCCGGGATTTTTTTCCAGTATACGTCGGCTATATAGCTTATTGCCTGCAGCGTATAAAATGATATTCCTATCGGGAGCAGCAGATGCCGTGCCGGGATTATCATTCCACTTCCTGCTGCCTCCAGCATACGGCTTATATTCTCTGCAAAAAAGTTATAGTATTTCAGATATCCCAGGACTCCCAGAAGCAGCAGGACTCCGCCAGCCAGCACCAGACGCTTTTTCTTTCTGCTTTCCTGAAGTTCCAGACAGATCCCGATATAATGAGTAAATATCGTGGTTCCGATCAAATAGAGCACAAGCTTCCCGCTGATAGACCAGAAAAAAAGATATCCGGCCCCTAAGAGTACTCCCCGCCGGAATTTCCTTGGCGCGATCTGATAGATCAAAAGGAGGATCGGCAGAAACAGAAACAGGTATGTAGGTTTATGGTATGCCATCTTACAGTTTCTCCTGCAGCCTGGTTATCATATCCCAGATTGCATCTACGCTGTTAAAATTCTCCGGGATCATCTCTGCTGCTTCGATTTCTACCCCGTATGCATCTTCCAGGTCACTGATCAGCGTGATCACACAGAAAGAATCCAGGATACGTTCATCCACAAGCCCTTTTTGCTCCTTCCAGTCTATGCTGTCATCAATGTCATTTAAAATATCTAACAATGTATCTTTTGTGTTCATTATAATCTCCTCTCCATATTCCATATATAAGTCGGCTGACTATCTCTTGCCAGCGTATAGCCTTCTTTTTTGCTGTAAAAAATGATCCTTGGAAGCGCATGGCTCAAAAACAGCCCCATTCCTTCTGTCATAGCATAGGCACCGGTTTTTTCAAAAGCCAGGATACTTCCTTCTTTCAAATTCCTGAGTTTTATCTTTTGTACCAGAATATCATTGACTGTACACAATGCCCCGCAGACGCACCACTCTTTTGCAGGATCTTCTCCATCTTCCGCCTGCCGGTGCCCGTTCATTTCGCCCAGCACCTGCAGGCTCGGAGGATACATGCCCCGGATCTGGCCGTCGTAATGGATCTGATGAATCCCGCCGTCCACGATACAGTAGTTTCTTCCTCCGTTTTGTTTCGTATCTTTCACGGTAGTCAGGTAGGTTCCACAGGAGGCCGCCATGGCTCTTCCCATTTCCAGGGTCACCTTTCCCTTCCAGCGAAGCTCTCCGATAGCCCGGGACAATTCCCGGATCTCTTCCCGGATACAATCTTTTTGCCCGTCAAAGTAGGCAACGGCAAGACCGGGGCCAAACTCCAGTTCCTCTAGCTGTATCCCATACTCTTTTTCCAATCTCTTTAACAGATCATCCAGCTTTCTCAGTTCTCCCACCGTTTTTGCAATCTGCTTCTGCGTCCCGGAAAAATAATGGATTCCCTGGATCTTCAGGTAAGGATGATTCTGAATCTTCTGCAGGAGATGTATAAGCGTATCCTCATCCATGCCAAACTGATTCCCACTGCTAAGCCTCAGTAAAATCCGGATCTTTTTTTCCCTCTGTCTGCTCCAGGATTCCAGGTAATCGGCCTGCCGCATGGATTCTACCGTATAAAGACTGTCTTCTCCACAGTATCCCAGGATCTCAGCCAGGTCCTCCGGGCTTTTCATCACCCCGGAGATCAGCATCTTCTTCGGCTCGATCCGTTTCTCGCGGCAAATCTGAAATTCTCCCATGGAACATATCTCGATCCGGTCCGCTTCTTTCTCCGCCCGGTCTGCCAGAAAGGGATTGGCTTTCATCGCATAGCAAAGCCCCACGTCTTTTCCAAAAGAGTCTCTGAGATTTCTGATCGTCTGCCTGAAACAATCTGTATCGAAGATATAGGCCGGCGTCCGGTACATTGCCGCGCAGGATTCTAATAATTCTTTTTTCATGCCCGTTCCTCCCTGATCCAGTTCCGGAAATACTCCCGGTTCAGCTTACCGTTTTTATTCAGCGGAATCTCTCTTACCCGGACGATCCGTCCCGGAGACATGTAGACCGGCAGTTCTGTCTTAACACCGCGCCGGATATCTGCCGGTTCTACATTTCCCACGTAGAATGCCACGATCCGGCTCTTTTTTTCATCTAAAACACAGCAACTCCTTACAAGTCCCCGTATTTTTTCCAGTCTCCTTTCTATTTCTTCCAATTCTATACGGTGTCCCATATGCTTGATCTGGAAGTCCTTTCTGCCTCCAAAATACAGTTCTCCTTCTTCTCCGTAACAGCCCAGATCTCCGGTCCTGTAACAGCGCTTTTTTTCACCGTTCTTTGCCGTATAAATAAAAAATCGTTTATCCGTCTCTTCCTGATTATGATAATAGCCCTCTGACAATGATTCTCCCGCAACGCAGATTTCTCCCATTGCTTTCGTTTCCCTGATTTCTTTCCCCTTCTCATCCAGCAGAAACACCTCTCTGCCCGGGAACGGATGCCCGATCGGAAGTTTCCCTTCCTGCTGTCTCTGCCCCGGTATCCGGTAATAAGTACAGTTACAGGTAATCTCTGAGGGGCCGTACAGGTTGATAAATTCCGTGTCCGGCAGTGCCTCCATCCATCGTTTCAGCTGTCCTTCAGGCATAACCTCTCCACTAAACAGGATTTTTCTCACGGTCTCCGGTTTCTTGTAATCCAGTCCTTTCAGCGAAGACAAAAGACAGAGTGCGGATACCGCCCAAGTCATGATTGTAATCTTTTTCTCGCAGAGGTGATCCAGCAGTACTGACGGAGTCATAAACATTTTTCTTGGGATCAGCACCAGTCTGGCTCCGGTCATCATACTGGAATAAATATCCTTTACAGATACATCAAAATCAAAAGGCGCCTGATTCGCAATCCGATCCTGATCCATGATCTCAAACATTCTGGTAAAATGTGTAATAAACCGAATCACCGCCTGATGGCTTACGGTAATTCCTTTTGGCTTTCCCGTAGACCCTGAGGTAAAAATTCCATACAAAAGATCACTTCCACAGCTGTTCTCCCTTATACGCCTAAGCTTCTCCTCCTGGATCTTTTCCTGGAACAAATCCTTCAAAAGCTCACAGCCGCCTCCGTATCCTGCTTCGTTAAGCAGCGGAAGATTTCCTTCCTCCGTTACCACCAGCGACGGTTCCAATACCTGAAGGATGTCCCGGATCCGGGCAGCCGGCTGGGACGGATCTATGATCACATAAAAGCATCCTGCATATACCGCTCCATACATTGCCGCAAGGACAGGTCCGCTTTTTTCCATTAAAAACACGATTGGCTTTCCCTCTTTCACAGTCCTGGAAAACGCAGTTCCAAATCTCATGGAAAGCTCCTTTAGCTCTTTCCAGGTCAGAATGATCTGCCCGTCATCTACAGCCACCTGATCCGGATATCTGTCCACCGTCCTCTCTAAAAATTCCAATATATTTTTCTCTTTCATTCTACACCTGCACTTTCTTTTCGATCCCCACGGGACCTTTGATCTTACAGGTATTATTCTGAAAGCAAAATCTTACACAGATATAAATGATAGCTTAATTCTTCTTAACTGTCCCCGTAATAGTACTGCCACTCCTCTTCCGTAAGCCTTGGTTCATACCAGGAAAATGCCAGTGCTTCATCAAAAGAGGTCACATGATTGGACACATACTGAAAGCTTCCGTCCGCCAGCAGGCGCACCACTAATTCACTGGAAACAACCCGGTCATTCATCTTCCTTTCCCAGACTGCTTCCACATAAAGCTTCAGCGTTCCATCCTCCTGTTCTTCATAGCCCGTCACCTCCGGATAAGGCCCATAAGGCAGCGTTCCGTCATTCATGCCCCTGGGACGGTATCGGTATGTCTGCTGCTGCGGATCGTACACCATATTTACCCGGATCTGCTCACTGCTGATCCGAAAATAATCCTTAAGCACATCCTCTATCTCTTCCGCCGGCACTTGATATTCCACGCCTTCTCCCCGTTCGTAGGGCACACTTTCCCCATATTTTTCGTAGTACAGGTCCTCATACAGATCATAGAAGTCCACTCCTGTATAATCCTGCTCACTCCAGTCTGTGATCAGCAGGTTATTTCCCTCGTATCCCACAGGGCAGACATATTTTCGGTTCAACTCGCGGCAAGTCTCATCAAGCGGCTTTACCCGAAAACCAATCTGGCCCGGTGCACTATCATAGCCGGAAGGCTGATATTCTTCCAGGAAAAAATAGCCCTTGTCCGTGTACTTCCAGGAATGAGCGGTAAACGCATGGTGATAATAAACTTTCGGTTCCTGGTTCTTCCAGCCCAGTGTGCTTAAGTGCACCTGGATCTTTCCATCCTCCGCTGTCAGATCATAACGCACAAAACCACCCTCTTCGATGAGGGATAACAGCACCACTTCTGCCTGTTTCCCGGCCTGTGCATCCAGACAAAAGGCCTCCATCTTGTCACTATTTACCATATCCAGCTGGTCCTCCCGGTCTACAGCCGCATATCCCTCCTTTTCCAGGCAACTCAGGATCTGCTGTTTTGTTTCCAATGTATCCAGAGTTCCTTCTTCTGCTGCTGCTTCGTAGATCTCCCGGTATCCTTCCGCCAGTTTTTCGGACTCTTTTTCGATTTCTGTCTCCTGTGTCCTTTCTTCTGCCATTTCTTCTCCCTTTTGCCCCTTCTGGCTGCATCCGGCGAAAATAAGGAGAAGACACAGAAAAAGGAGCAGCATCTTCTTTCGATTACCTTCCAAGATATTCATCTAATATCACCTTATCCTTTGCAACTACATAGCCGCTTCCGCCCATCTGTTTCACATCCTCCACCATGCTGACTAAAAGGAGCGGCCGCTCTGCTTCCACTTCTTCTGTAAATACGGCAAACCATCCGATCTCTGTCCCGGAGGTGTCTTCCTGGGATTCCTTAAGCTCTGCAGTCCCGGTCTTGCCGGCCAGGCGGATATCCGTCCGGTGCGCGCCGTAGCCGGTTCCGTTCGGATCGTTGACTACCCCATCCATGCCTTCCAGTACCTGTGCCACATGTTCCGGTGAAAATGCCCCCTCCAGCCAGATCTCCCCTTCCGCTTTCTCCTCATATTGAAGACGAGGCCGGAGCACATTCCCATCATTCAGAAAAGCAGTGTACAGACTTGCCAGATGCAGCGGATTCATAAGAAGCTCTCCCTGTCCGTATCCACTGTCCGCCAGCTGGACTTCGGACTCGATCTTCCCGGTATTCGAATAGCTGGAGGGCGTCATAAGGATCTCAAACGGAATCTCCTGCCCGAATCCCAGCTCATCCAGGGAATTTTCCAGATTTTCCGCACCAATTTTCAGGGCTGCCTTGGCAAAATAAATATTATCCGAATAAATCAGCGCATTTTTCATTGTCACCGGCTCATAGGCATGCAGCGTCGTTACATAAAAGTCTCCCCAGGAGGCGTCCTTTTGCCAGGACAGCCCCACATTTCCAAAATCCTCCGCCGGATCCAGCGTTCCCGTTTTCAGCCCGACTGCCGCAATGATCGGTTTGATGGAAGATCCCGGACACCAGGCCTCCCGGAACCGGTTGTATAATGGCTTCCCTGTATCCTCATTTAATGCAGTCCACTGTTCATCTGTAAGCCCCAGGATAAAATCATTGCTGTCATAGGAGGGGGTGCTCACCAGCGCCAGCACTTCTCCCGTCATTGGATCCATCGCCACGGAGCATCCCGGATCCTGCTGAAACTGTTCATAACAGGACTTCTGCAGTCCGGCATCAATCGTCAGCCGGATATCCGTCCCGGCCTCCTTTGGAGTCTGCGCCAAAACTGTTTTTTCATTTCCCTGGTCATCCACCACGCAGATACGGCATCCGTCCCGGCCTTTTAACTCCTTCTCATAGAGGGCTTCTATTCCGATCTTTCCGATCACGCTGTCCGTACGGTATCCCTCTCCTTCATGTTCTTCTAAATCCTCCGCTGTTACGCTCTGCACATACCCTACCAGATGCGCGGCCGCTTCTCCCAGCGGGTACGTCCGGGCTTCCTTGTCCGAGATCATGACTCCCGGAATTTCCAGCAGGCGCTGCTGCCGGCCCTTTTCTCTTACCACATCTTCCTCCGGCTCCAGAGCTCCAAGCTCAAGCTCCTGGACCTTGGGAAGCGTCTTCAGGGGAACAAAGGTGGCCTCTGTCACCCAGTCCTCCGCCAACATTTCTTCTATCTGCTCCTGGTCCATTTCAAGAAGACCCGAGATTTCGGAGATGGCACTTTCCCTGTCCTCAAGTTTCCCCGGCACGATCCCCACAGACGATACCAGGCCCTTTCCCGCCAGCACCGTGCCGTTCCGGTCCAAGATTTCTCCTCTCTCTGCCGGGATCGCAGCAACACTTACCCGATCCCTGGCGCCCAGTTCCGGAAAAATCAGAGAGTCCTCCCACACCAGCAGGCATCCTTCTTTCCCCCTGGTGAAGGATGCCTCATTCTCAAAGCTGACTTTTCCTGCAGCAGTGTCAAAGGAGGCTGTATATTTTACCGTCTTTTCCTTTTCCGAGCAGTCTATCTCTGAGATTTTCATATCCTGCATTTCAATGCCTTCATAGATTGCCTGGTTGCGTCTGGTAAAATCTTCAAGAGAGATGTTTCCCGAAGCCTTTGCATCGATCATTTCGTACATCTTTTCATACTTTCCCGCTGATATGCAGTCCATGTAGGATATTAAAAGTTCTTCCGGAGATTTTCCTCTATATCTGAGAAATAGACTTATACCCACCCCGACAGCCACACACAAGACTGCTGTGCCAGGGATCCACCATTTCCTTTGCTTCTTCATGTCAGCCTCCTTTTCACTAATGATATCTTCTTTTCCTTTCTGCTATTCTATTCATGTTGTCTTAATATTACATTTGTAAGATTTAAAAGTCAAGAGATTTCATCTGTGAAAAAAAGCAGGGACAACACAACAAGAAAAATCCCGGAAACCTCCATCAGCCACTGTAAAGGCATAAGATCTGAAAGCGGCCCGAATACTGCCATCCCAAGCGGCATACATCCGGCATACATAGCCCCCATCATTCCAAATACGCTGCCCCTCATAGACGGCCTGGCAGTCTCCTGCAGGATCGTGGTCACTGACGTCTGCACTACGGTCAGTGCGATTCCGTATATCCCCATCAGAACAAGGTATACGGCAAAGTGTTTTGTCATCCCCATTCCTGCCGACATCATTCCAAATATCAGAAGACCTGTCTTAAGAATTTTTCTTCGTTTCCAGCCATTCCCCCAGATGCTCACAAAGAAACTGCCTGCCATCATTCCTGCAAAGCCCGCCAGTTCCGCCGCTGCCAGATATCCGTATGTATTTCCATAGACGCAGCTTACCAAAAGCCCTGCCAGGAATCCTGCCGGGACGCAAAAGAAGGTGAACAGGCCATATACTGTCAATACTCTCCCTACCGTACGGTCAGAAATGGCATAAACAGCTCCCTGTTTTACTTCTGATATGATTGATTGCTTTCCTGGAACTTCTTTCTCTGCCGGAACTGGCAGAAATGACAGGATCCCCACACCTAACACTGCGGTCAGGATGTCGATCCAGAGTATGATCTTAAGCGTGCTGACTGTCAGAAGGATGCCTGCTGCCGCAGGCGCCGCGAATTGTACCAGTGACTGCATCGATGCATTGACCGCATTGCAGCGCATCAGTTCCTCTTTCGGCGCAAGCTCCGGAATCACTGCATTGACGGCGGGTGTCTGCACTCCGGCGCCCACAGAACGGATCAGCAGCATCGCCAGAGGCAGGGCCAGCCGTTCTTCTGTACCGCTAAGCCGTGGCAGTATCAGGATTCCCAATAGCGTGACAGCCGAGATCCCCAGATCCGCTCCCATGATCAGACGCTTCCGGTTGTACCTGTCCGCCCACACGCCGCCTGGAAATGATACCAGAAACTGGGGCAGATAGGAACAGACACTAAAGGCTGCTACCCATATGCCAGAAGATGTGTAAAGAGTTGCATACCAGACCACCGCCATCTGAACCAGGGTCGAGCCAAACAGCGTAATACTCTGACTTAGAAAAAAGAGAAAAATGATGTGTTTAGAATGTTGTTTCTTTTCCTGTTGTGTTTGCATGAGCTGTATCCTCCTTCATATCTGGAGGGTACACGAATCTCTGCACCGGGTAACCGTACTCTACCAAAAGCTCCCGCTCGGCAAATCCCAGTTCCAGAAGTTCTCTGCGGTATCCTGTATCTGCCCGGTCTCTTCTCCGGTAGGTGGTGATACTGATCTTTTGTTCCGGCAGATAGGTTTCCAGCAGAACTTCCAGAAAAAGCCGCTGGATCCCTGCCTTTCGATACTGGGGATGTACGCCCAGAAATTCGATTTCCCCAGTTTTTCTGGAAAAGCACAGCACACCAAGCGTCTCTTCCTTTTTCTTCAGGATCAGCGCCCGCTTTTGGCGGATAGCGCTCTTCAGCTTCCGGATATAATCCGTTTCATCTAAATACGGATAGCCGTCGATCACCAGCCACACCAGTTCCATCCATTCCGGAATATCATCCATCTCCGCCAGGCGGACGTCCGATTTTTCTATCCCCTCTATGCCCGTTTCCTCCCGGATCCAAAACCTAAGCTGCAGGGGATAAAACGTCTGCCGTCTCCTGTATTCTGCCGGAGGGATCTTATACATAGCTGTAAATGCCGCTGTAAACGCCTGCTGGCTCTCATAGCCGCAAACGTACCCGATCTCAATGACCGGCCGCCTGGAAAACACCAGAAGCTTGGCCGCCTCTGTCATCTGTCTGCGCAGGATATAATCATGCATCGTCATGCCTGTGGTCTCACGAAACATCCGGTGCAGATGGTATTTCGAATAATGGATCCCCTCTGCTACTGCCGGAAGGGTAAGCTTTCCATCTAAATGCTCCTCAATATAGCTGACTGCTTCTTTTACGGTCTTTGCCGTGCGCTTTCCCATCATGCGCCCTCCTTTCCACAGACAGCATAGCAAAGAATGAGCGCCTGTTTTTTATAATTCTTGCTCTCCTTGTCTTTAACATCCTGCATGTAGTGCCGTTTGTGCCGACATTCCTATTATATTTTACGTTATAATAAAGGGCAAGGAAAAATGGGGACATTCCTTTTCCCTAAATGTGCCCGGCTCTTACGTTGACAGAAGCCGGCAAAAAGTTTATGATAGCATCGAATATATTGCATATCCGCAATATACTGAACAAACATATTGATTTGAGGAGGAACTGCAATGAAAAAATTAATTAATACATCATTCCTGTACCTTATCCTTGCACTGGCAGCCGGAGTATTTTACAGAGAGTTCACAAAGTTTAACTCTTTTACCGGAAAGACCACTCTTGCAGTCGTACATACCCATCTTTTTGTCTTAGGCGTTTTGCTGTTTCTTATCCTGGCATTATTTGTGAACATTAATCCGGATCTTCTGAAAGATTCCAAGGCAAAAAAGTTCTATATTTTACAGAATCTTTCACTGATCTTATTTACCGCTACTTTGCTGGCCCGGGGGATTATACAGGTTCTGAATATCCAGCTTTCATCAGCTGCAAACTCTTCCATTTCAGGAATTGCCGGTGTTTCTCACATTCTTCTTACGATAAGCCTGCTTCTGTTCTTTTTATTATTAAAACAATATGCAGTAGCAAATAGTAACCACACAGGTATGAACTGACACAAAATATTGTCATATGAGTAAAAAAGCTTCAGCCTCACGAAATAATGAGGTTGAAGCTTTTATATGTGGCGTATACAGCCATATCCCCTGTGAAACCACCTTATATAAAACAGTAAGTCCCCTATTCATTTTTACTTGGACAAATATTTTTCTTCTATTTTGTGATAAATCCAAACACTCAAACCAATATTTATAACAGTAGCAAATGCAAAAATTATAATGGAATAAACCGGCAAAAGAAATTCTACAATTCCACCAATGAACAACGGGATTGAAAATACACACCACATCTTCCCTACTGCTTGATTATAACCCTTCACATCATTTATTTCTGATTCGGAAATTTTAGAGCCAGCCCATAGCCACATGGGTTTCCCCCTGCTCATTACGTAAATTCCGATCACGATAAATATGACTGCAACGATCCACATGACCATTAAGTACTTTATGCTATCCATAGGTGCTCCTCCTCTCATAATAACTTCCCTTTAAACCGCCTACCCCAAATCCTACAACAGCACCTACATACCAGGTACAAACTAGCTTGGCTAATATCAAAGAATCTTCTTCATTATGTTTATCTTCATCTTGATTTTCACTTTTCATTCATCAGTCACCCCATTTATAAAATTCCAACATATTTACCTCTCATTACTTACAGTATAATTCTATTTTTCAGATTATACAATTAAAAAACGATACGCAAATTTTCTTATTTCTGCATTATGTAAATCAAAAGACATTTCAAGAGGAAGAACGACCATCTTGCTTTTCAAAAACTGGGGATTTCTTCATAAGCTGTTCAAATTTTTGAAGCAAAAAATAAGAGAAACGCTGTAAATTCAACGTTTCTCTCTCTTTTCACGAATGCCGCAGACCGGAATCGAACCGGTACGGGAGGTTAGTCCCGCAGGATTTTAAGTCCTGTGCGTCTGCCAGTTCCGCCACTGCGGCACAACAATTATTATAAAATTGTTAATGGGGCCTATAGGGCTCGAACCTATGACCCTCTGCTTGTAAGGCAGATGCTCTCCCAGCTGAGCTAAGACCCCAAAGAAAACGACCCAGAAGAGACTCGAACTCTCGACCTCCGCCGTGACAGGGCGGCGCTCTAACCAACTGAGCCACTGGGCCAGGATAGTGGACCTTCGGGGACTCGAACCCAGGACCGATCGGTTATGAGCCGATTGCTCTAACCAACTGAGCTAAAGGTCCAAAATCATTAAGTCCCACATAGGAACTAAGCCGATGATCGGACTCGAACCGATAACCTGCTGATTACAAATCAGCTGCTCTGCCAATTGAGCCACATCGGCATATCAAATGACTCCGACGGGAATCGAACCCGTGTTACCGCCGTGAAAGGGCGATGTCTTAACCGCTTGACCACGGAGCCAAAAAACTCCCCCTGTTGGACTCGAACCAACGACAACTCGGTTAACAGCCGAGTGCTCTACCGACTGAGCTAAGGAGGAATATTTATAAATAAGATATATTTTCATATACCTTCAA
Organism: Merdimonas faecis; assembly: GCF_001754075.1. Taxonomy (GTDB): domain Bacteria; phylum Bacillota; class Clostridia; order Lachnospirales; family Lachnospiraceae; genus Merdimonas; species Merdimonas faecis. The sequence goes on from NZ_MIEH01000009.1 coordinate 62,647, forward strand.
AACTGCATATAAGAAATATTATCCATGCCTACCGACCTTCT